>JBEKWR010000049.1:0-2551 GCA_049512935.1 Bathyarchaeia archaeon | reverse complement strand
CCGAGTCCGGAGGCTTGGCCCAAAACCTATCTTCTTCGGTGTCAAGTGCCAGCGCTCCTTTACAAGAGAATGGGGCGTCTAAAGAAAAAACCATGTCGACCCGCATTTTCCAGGCTATAAGAGAGGTTAAGAACGAGGCTATACAGGTTTTTCTCCGAGTGTTCAAGGGAGAAATGGAAGATGCGAGGGAAAATGCCCAGTCACCGGAAGAGGCGGTCATTTTAGAGAAGTTCGCGCAAACTGCCTCGCATTACATGGAAAAACTGGAGGGCGCGAAGACTTCCACGGAGGTATCCCAAAGGGTTGACGAGTTGCTGGACGAGCAAAAGGACGACACTGCAATTGATCGCAAGGCGATCATAGAGGCGGGGGCACGGATGTATTCCGAAAAGTTTGAGAAGAACGAGCCGCTCCTCAGGGATTTCGTGGACAAATACAAGGGCTACTTTCATGAAAACCCACGCCAAATAAAGCGCATAATCAATATGATACGGTTTCTCTGCATAGCCAGGTACTATGTTGAAAAAGAACTCAGGGGAGACGGCCTGGGGAAAATAGAGGATCTACCGCCGGACGGGGCGATTTTCAAGTTCGTCGCCGTGACCACGCTGTGGCCGCTCGCCACAGACTACATGAAGAAGAACTACAAGCTTGCCGACGGAAGAGAGGTGTCTATTTTCAGCCTTATGGAAGACGTCGCACGGGACCTGAAAGACAAGGCCGCCGCGGACGTTACCTGGGCCGATTTTCTTGCGAGCAAGAACATATCTGATAAGTGGGGCGTGAGCTCACCTGAGTTTCGGGGGCTGCTGGCGGAGGGAGCGGGTATTTCAAGGTATGTTGGGCGCGGGCTCTGGTGATATTCAAAAGGGCGCTAATATTTTCGCACCCTCTATTTCGGGCCAGCGTGCAATTTTGACCCACAATTGGCATCCTGCTTGACCCAGGCAATTTCAGTGATAATGACTCTTTTCTCCGCCCTGTAGCCGATAAAGCTATCTCTAAGGCTGAAATCTCGAACCACTTGTCAATAAATCTCGGACTATTTGTCAATTAACAATGGACAGCCCAGCCTCGTCGTTAAGTGCCTTGAACGCGCTGTCTGCCTCTGCCTTGCTCATCGTCAGCTTGCCCGAACCCGCAGCTGCGTCTATTGCGGTCTGAATCTCCGCAGTGATATCAGGGGTGACCGGGAAGTCCGAAATCCAGCCGTTCTTCGGGGTTATGCCGATTGCCGCAAGCGTGTTTTCAGCGTCCGCTTCGGTTGCGGCTGGCTTCACTTTCAAGGCCTGCGCCAGCTTCAGAGCGTAGTCACCCTCCCGAACTAGCATCTGACCTATCGGGGGAGGGCTTTTTGTGGTGTCCGCCGCGTGTGCTACACCTGCTGCGATAGGCATCATAAGGAGCAAAGCGGCAATTACTAACAGATACGTCTTTTTCATGACGACCCTCTTTTTTGGATAATCAAGGCTTCTATACTACTTATTATAGTCTATATGTTATTCGATAGGGACAAAAAATTTGCAGGCCGGACTAACTTGTGATCGATCTCCTTGCCGAGCAGGATACAACTGTAATAGTAGCGGGCATAGCGCACTTGTGAGACCCAAAGCAGCTTGATAAGAAGGGGGTTCAAGCGGGAGGTGGGACCAAACCAACCGACCAAACAAAATAATACTCTGAACTTCTTTTAGAGAAGGACGTTCGGTCAGCCTTTTGATTTATGGAGGCGACGAGAGGATTTGAACCCCTGTAAGAGGCTTTGCAGGCCCCTGCCTGTCTCTTGGCTGCGTCGCCCTATTTAATAATTAGGATAGCACATAATTCAAAGCATGCAAGTTTACTATTTAAGAATGCTTACTATCCATGTTATTGTGAGTTTTCAAGTCTATTAATCCACCAGAAGGCTTAATGCGGCCATCATGCTTCGATTGTCGTCCTCGATGGTGTTTGGGCTATGATGGAATCAAAGGTGGTAGTATCAAGAAGCTTCTGCAAATCCACCTTCTCGACTGTCTGGCTTGTGTATCCTTTCCAATCCTAATTAAGTTGTAACCATCCCCCCATGGCAGACCGTCTAAGATAGCAAGCCGTATACCCTTTGGGGATCATAAATGGAGTTGTTGACACAGCAATTCAGCCTTGACAAAAAAAGCTTTAGTTTAGCTAATCTATCGGATTTGTTATTGGGAGATCGTCTAATGGTAGGACAGCAGCCTTTCGGGCTGCCAATTGGGGTTCGAATCCTTGTCTCCCAGCCAGAAAAATATGGCCCCGCACTCGGCGGGGCCTTTATGTTCATATAGGTGCTGATCGGCGTCGCAATTTTGGTACGCCATCGATCTACAGGATTGCCCCATGGTATTTAATAACAGCAAATTGTGGAATTCAGAAGGCGGGGCAAGGCCGATTACAAGTATTCCCTTCTCCTCTTTTTCATTTCTTATTTTTGACACGAAAGACTAATGAGCTTGACAGATTAACGCGACGTGTTACATTTTTAAATATAAGGCAGAATAGAAGAACATGAGGCAGTAAAGTAACCTAGTCC
>JBEKWR010000048.1:0-2778 GCA_049512935.1 Bathyarchaeia archaeon | reverse complement strand
GTCATCGGCGTCCAATATCGACCCACCTTCTGAGGTGACAACATTCTGTTATTGATAAGATAATTTAAATTAAATTACCCCTGGGTCAAAAGGATGCCGATGGTGGGTCAAAATTGCACGCCGATCAACAGCACCAACGGGAGGATTACCTGTTAAGGAGTTAGCAAAGTTTAAAGAAAAACACCATGCACTGCTTTTGGGGTTTAGAAGACAAATAGAGATGTCTCTATTAGATATAATTGCAATACAAGATATGCAAATCAGAAATGAAAAACTTGACTTAGTAAAAGAAGACATAAAAGAGAAACTTGAAGAAATACAATCAAAGATGAAAGAAAAAAGGATGTTGCGGCTACATTAACTACAGGGTTATCGATTACCAGCGGAGTTTTACCGGAAATGATCGCAAGCAGCGCTACATTATTTGGTGCTGTCGCGAATGCTTTTATCACAGGAAACGAAAAACAGTTAGAAGATTTGCACGTTCCTATTGCGTATGCAGCATTAGCTCATGAGCGCTTTGGTAATAAACAAAAATAGAGACGGGTGAAATGGGTACCACAACATTACCATATTTTCTTTTGGCGCAGGACGAAGAGTTGATCGGTGCGGCTTCAAGTCGTGATCCACTAGGGATTCTCCCGGTGTGGTCTGCTCGTGGGAGAGACTTAGTCCCTCACCTTACGATGCAAACTATGGCCGCCGAGGGTTTCCAACTCCTATTAACGATTCTGTGGCTATGGCAAAAATTTGTGGTAGAGAGCCCTGAGCTAAGCGGTGAGCAACGTGCCTTCTACTTGGTTGTTGAACAGGCCTTCGGCAGGTCTACCGGGAGATTTCACAAGGATGCTTGGGTTATTCCTGGTGGGCGGCGAATCCGGGCCAGCGCCGATGAAGGGTTCGCTGAATTATCCGTACGCTTGTGACCTGCCCCCTTTAAACCGGTCCAGATTTAATGTTAGAATCTGGGCATGATTATTAATAAGGGGGGTGTTTTATGGCGAAGCGGGGTTATACATCAGAGCAGATAATCAACATGTTGATCGGCGTGCAATTTTGACCCACTATCGGCATCCTGTTTGACCCAGGGGTAATTTAAATTATATTATGAATAACAGAATGTTATGACCTCAGAAGGTGGGTCAATATTGGACGCCGATGACCCCACAAAGTGGATCATTATTGCATGCCGATCAACATCTTATGCACTTGCTGCTTCCGCGTCTTCAATCTCACACCCCTTGGGAATAAATACCAGACGGTTTGTCAGCCAATAATCGGCACCCTGTTTGACCCATGGGTAATTTAAATTATCTTATCAATAACATAATGTAATGACCTCAGAAGGTGGGTCAATTTTGGACGCCGATTATCCCCAAAGTGGGTCATTATTGCATGCCGATCAACACCATGAGGTCATAACTTGCTGTAATTAAAATGATAAATTAACTTGCCCCTAGGTCAAGCAGGATGCCTATGGAAAAAATTACAAGAAATCTTTGTGATATAATTTTGTAAGGATATGAAAATCCAAGCAAAAAAAAGGTCTTGACGGGAGGAAAGACATGCTTACTAAAATATTAATTGGAACACTGTTTCTTCTGCCTCTTATGGTTACGGGGGCCGATGCGGCAGGCGGCGCGCGCCTTGAGACGGCCATATTCGCCGGGGGATGTTTCTGGTGCATGACGCCGCCTTTCGAGAAGACCCCCGGGGTTATCAAGGTTGTATCTGGATACACCGGCGGACATACGAAGAACCCGATCTATCAGAATTACGCCGAAGGTGGTCACGTCGAGGTGGTCGAGATAACCTACGACCCTGCCAAAATAAGCTACTCGAAGCTTCTCGATGTCTTCTGGCGGCAGATAGACCCTACGGACGGCGGCGGCCAGTTCGTGGACCGCGGGCCCCAGTACCGCTCGGTTATATTTTATCTGAACGACGAACAGAAGAAGCTTGCCGAAAAGTCGAAAGCGGAACTGGCGGCATCGGGGAAGTTCAAAAAGCCCCTGGTCACGGAGATAATAAAGGCCTCGACATTTTATCCCGCGGAAGAATACCATCAGGACTACTGGAAGAAGAACCCGGTTCGGTACAAATACTACAGATGGAACGCAGGCCGCGATCAGTATCTGGAGAAGGTCTGGGGAAAGGATGCGGCGACGCATACCAGTAACGCCGGGGGCGCTTATGTTAAACCGTCCAATGACGAGTTGAAAAAAAGGCTGACTCCCATGCAGTACGAGGTAACCCAGGAAAATGGCACGGAGCCACCCTTCAAAAACGAATACTGGAACAACAAGAGGGCCGGCATCTACGTCGATATCCTATCCGGCGAGCCCTTGTTCAGTTCGCTGGACAAGTTCGATTCCGGCACCGGATGGCCGAGCTTCACGAAACCCCTAGAACCCGGCAACATCGTGGAAAAAAAGGAGGGCTTCTTAAGGACCAGTACGGAGGTAAGGAGCAAACACGCGGACTCGCATCTAGGCGATTTGTTCCATGACGGCCCCCCGCCAACGGGCTTGCGCTATTGCCTGGACTCGGCGGCGCTCAGGTTCATCCCAAAGGAGGACCTCGTAAAAGAAGGGTACGGGAATTACGTGAAATTCTTCGAGAAGTGAGCGCATCCAAGAAAAAGGGGTTGATACTCCGGCTGGCCGTAGCGGGCATAGTCGTCGCCTTGCTTGTCTCAGGCTCGAAATATCTCCACTTCCAGGAACTGCTGACAAAGGTCCTTCAGTGGGTTTCCGGCTTGGGGATGTGGGGCCCGGT
>JBEKWR010000047.1:0-2949 GCA_049512935.1 Bathyarchaeia archaeon | reverse complement strand
GACGAAAGGCTGCGTGACCGTATCTTGCAAAAGCTCGTCGTGCCCTTCTTCTCCGAAGGAATCAGGCAGGCTGGGCTCGGCACCATAAGCGAAATATGCGATTCTGAAGCGCCCAACACGCCAAGAGGCTGCATCTCCCAGGCATGGAGCGTTGCCGAGCCGCTTCGCGCCTACGTTGAAGACGTTCTGCAGATTAAACCGCGTTTCGCGCCCGCTTAGCTTGTTTTTCCCCATTTCGTTTGGATTTCCCCGCTTTTTGTGTTGGTTTTTGGTCACTAATAGTAGCCTACCCTATAGGGTCTTAAATGCGCCAGCAGAGCCAATAAGTCAACATAAGTCATTTTTGTGTTGAAATCTGACCACAAATACTAGACCCTCCCCGTCTTTGTGAAACCATATTTACATTGGTTTTTTGATGTAAATACTAGACCCCCTCCCCCCTCTCGTCGCCAGTCAGGGCTTGTTTCGGGTTGCATTTTTGATTTAGGGCTTGTTGGGTGCTTTTTTGGTTTTGTTTTGGGTTTGTCTGCGCTGCTTGTTTGGAGGGGTTTATGCGTGGGCGAGTTTAGGTTGCTTTGAAGTTTTCGAACTGAATCTTGTAATCATGTTGTTTCCATAGAAAGTCATATGATTGGCTGTTTGGGTCAAGGCTATGGATGGCTGCAAGGAAGCCTTCAGGCACTATCAAAATCAGGCAGAAGTAGTCGCCGTAATGCTTACGAAACACGGAGAGTTTAAACAGGAACTCGTCCAGATTATTTATTATCCCATGCGGTTCAAGCAGCACTTTTTTGCCGTTGCACGTTAATCGGGGCAAAAGGAAGTCTGGTTTATAGGTTAACGCGGCGGAATCACCCGTCGGCGTCTTGTAAGGCAGATGGAACTCCATGAATTCGTAGTTGAAAATCACCTGTCTACTCTGCAAAAACTCGTAAACGTCACTTTCGAGACCGGTAAAAGCGCCAGGCCGAATCAACTCGCCTATTCGATTATAATGGTAAATGATTGTCAGGTACCGCATCAACGGCTGAGGCGTTTCTTGATGTTTCTTTATGAAGAACCGCATGGACTTCTCTATAGACGTCGGCGTCAAGTCGGAGTATTCAAGCCAACTTCCCAAAATGAAGAAGGGAAAATCCGCTATCGCTGGATCCTCAGGAAACAGTGACTTGGCAAACTCCGTAAATCTCTCCGTGTCCAAATCAAATTCCGCCGTGCTTTTCCACCAGCTTTGCGGGCGGTTTTTGGCGTTCAACAGGAACGGCAGGTTTTCGTTTTCGCTTAAGCCTAACGCGACGTACACTCTCAATTTTGGAGTCGTCAATGGCAGCTTTAGGTCTCTAGGGTCGTAGGCAAAGAGCCCCAGGTCAGGTTCTTTCCGCACCATCCAGCGGAGGTAGAGCCAAGTTTTTGATGCGTGCTGCTTGTTCATGCGTTTAACGCTGTAAGTTAGTTGTTCAGCGAAGTCTTTTGGCTTCAAGCCTTTCTGTTTTTGCATTGTCGTGAATTTTATGAGGTTGCCTTTTGCTTTTTGTTCGACGAATTTGTTGACTGAACAGAGTACTTCAGGAATCTCGGCTTTTGCTTCGCCTAGCCGATCGAAAAGTCGCGTTTTTTCTTCAAATTCTTGAATCAGCTTCGCGAAGTCGTCAGTTGTCTTTAAAGTGTAAAGTTTGTTTCCGAGCGCGTTATGCAGATGGTTGAGAAGCAAGCGGGTGTTTCTCTGGTTTCCCGTCAGCTGATAATCGCTCAGAGCGGCTGCCTGCAAAAAATATTGAGCTGCCTCTTTCTGTTTTTCACTACTTGTCAGGGGCATGAACCACAGTTTAGGTTCCAGGTTTTGATCCAGCACTATGTCAACTATGTTACTGTAACTTTGAACAAACTGAACAATTAAATTTCTTAAGTCTTCAGGTACCAATTGAGCCATAAACGTTGAATTGGGTACTTCTAGCTTAATTGCCTTTTCGATTGCATTTTAAAAAACAAAGAAGCTTCAAATGCCTCGTCTGTTCTTCTCGTACATGACGGTTTTTTTTAAAGCCTCTTGAATTTTCGTGTGGCTAACTCCTTTCTAATCTCAGCTGGCAACCCTAAAGCTTTATGGTTTTTCTTAGGCTTTCAGCAGCGGTTTCAGGCGTCACCGTGTTGATGTATGTTCCCGTGCTGATTTCGAAGCCTGCCCAAATCGACAGCTTAGGGTGCACTTCCAAATGCCAGTGGTAATATTGCTCCGCGTCCCCGTTTATGGAAAGGTGGAACCCGTAGTTGTAAGGCGGGTCGTTCACGAGGTCCTTGAGCGCTTTGAGGCTTGCCTTAAGCGTTTTAGCCAAAGCTGACACTTCGTCGTCGCCGAGGCTGAGGATGCTGGAGGCGTGTTTTTTAGGCATGATCCAGAACTCCATCGGGTTAATGCTTGCGTACGGAGCAAAAACCGCAAAGTCCGCGCCGTCGCATATTAGCCTTGGGCCTTTCATTTCCTGCTTCAAAATGTCGCAGAAAATGCATTTCCCGTTTTCCCCGTGGAATTCTCTGCTGGCATCCAACTCTTCCTGAATCATCGCGGGAACAAAGGGCGTCGCGATTATCTGGCTGTGCGCGTGGGAAAGAGATGCTCCCGCCGCTTGCCCGTAATTGCGGAAAATCGAAACGTACTTGACGTATGGTTTTGCGCTTATCTCCTTGAGTCTGTCAATGTACGCGTGAATGACCAGTTCCAGCTGAGGCAGTTCCGCGTCCGCTGGGCCTTCATCGTGGTTCGGCGACTCAATTATCACTTCGTGATGCCCAATTGCGCTGCCAAAGCATTCGCTCTTAATGATTTGCGCCGTGTCTTCAGGCTGTCTCGGCGGGCTGAACGCTGGGTAAAGGTTCGGGATGCAGCGGACAAGCCAGTTTCTAGGTCGTTCCCCGACAGGCGGGTCCTGAGCCTTGCGCAAACCGCCGTCT
>JBEKWR010000046.1:0-3306 GCA_049512935.1 Bathyarchaeia archaeon | reverse complement strand
AACGACGTTGCCCAGCTCTGTGAACTCGTGAAGAAGCCGCCTGAAGGCTACATTGTCCCGTTCTTGCTGAACACCGACGATGTAGAGCCAGACCGATACTCCATGAACCCGCTCAAGCAGTCCATAGTGACAAGCGGGCAAAGCGCGTTTCCCGCTGCTTACGTTAAAACCGACAACTTAAAAGTTGATGAAGCCTACGCGAAAAAGTATGATGGAACCTTGATATCGAAAGGCGAAACTGAATTGATAACAAGTTGCCTCAAAGCATCTAACGGTTCTTACTTGGATTTTGTTGATTCAGTAAAGTACCATCAGCTTGAGCAGCTATCCCGCTTTTTCGGAATGAACTTGTCGCTGTACGCTTTGCGCATGCCCCTTTCAACCTTAAAGGTGGAAGGTAAAGACGGCGTGCTACACTACATCATCGGCGAAAGCCACCGCGACTACGAGGCAATCAACGAGGCGTACACATGCATGGGCAGAAGCATGACAAAACGCACCACTCTGCTTACGGTTCCGCATTCAAAGAAAGGTTATGGCTCTAAACGGGCTGCCCGAGGCAAAATACATTTCGAAGAAAACAAGCTGCTCGATGTCGCAGTCAAATACAAAACCACTCAGCTTTACCCCAACGCCATCGACGAAGAGGATGTCGCCGTTGCGCATTGCGACGACAGTTTCACTGTGGCTGGGGAAAAGCTTTCAGAATACAGCTTTGAAGAAACGCCTTCCTCGCCGCAATTCTTCCTGTACTCGATGGGCTCTCCTGAGGACGCGGCGGTTTGGCATGGAGTCGGCGCGTTCGCTTCTTCGCAGCTTTTGCAAAGTTACTCGTCCGCTCGCCACGCTTGCAGCGAAGGCAGATTAGTCAAAAATTTAAGCGCTAAATATGGCGTCAGCACAGACGTGCCATTGCAGTTTAACCTTGCCCCAGAAGGAATGTGGAGCCACCCAATCCACCGCAACATCGACGCCAGCATAGGCTCGGTTGAAGACCTTCCAGATTTGGTGCGTCGCGGAATGAAGCTTGAGTACCTTTCAGCTTTCAAATAGGAGCAACTGCATGCTTTGACGGCATTCGAGAACGCGGTCTTCAGAATCTTACGCCTGCTGAGGCGGCTTCCTTTTAATCCCCTCAGTCTCAGCAACCAGAAGATCATTTTCGCCCAATACTTCAGGAATTTTGAAAATGTCGAAGCGGTCAAAGGGATTTTTGGCGAGAAAACCAGTGAAGTCCTAGGTCATCTCACGGTGGAAATCAGCTGGATAATGGGCTACATGTATGTCGACGGCGGCGACGGGCACCTTGTCATAAGCAAAAACTACCTGAACAACGGCAACAAAACCGACATTTACCTCGACCTGATCCATGAACTATGCCACGTTAAACAGTTCATGAACGGAAAAGAACTCTTCGACCCACGATACGAATACGTTGACAGACCCACCGAAATCGAAGCTTACCGTTATACCGTCAAGGAAGCCAGACGCTTGGGACTCAGCGAAGAGAGAATTTGCCGCTACCTGCGGACCGAGTGGATGAACGACGAGGACTTTTTACGGTTAGCAAAAGCAGTTAACGTTCAAGTCGCCAGCGCCTCATGATAAACCTGCAGCATCTTTCGGGCGCAAATGTCCCACGTAAAATTCTCAATAACAAACCTTCTGCCATTCGCCCCCATTTTTTCACGAATGCCCTTGTCTGAAAGAAGCCTCATCACATTGTCCGCCAAGTCGTCAGCGTCGCCGCTTTTAGCCAGCAAACCTGTCTCCCCGTCGCGCATGGCTTCTTTGACTCCTCCCACGTCGAAGGCGACAACGGGTTTAGCTGATGCTTCCGCTTCAAGCAGCACTATGCCTTGCCCCTCCTGGATTGACGGCAAAACAAACACGTCAGCGCAACCGTACACTGCGGCAAGCATGTCTTCGTTCAGATTGCCTAGAAACTTGAAGTTCCCTGAAAGGTTCGCCGCGTCAACAGCGCCGAGCAACTGGCGTCTCAGTGGTCCTTCCCCGACAATCACAAACTTGGTTTCTCTGCGGTCCTTGACGATTTTCTCGGCTGCTTTAACCAAGAAAGGTAGCCCCTTACGCAGAATCAAGCTGCCTACGAAAAGTACGCATGGCTCATCGCCTAACCCGAATTGACGTTTAGCAGCCGCCGCGTCGTCAACAGGCTTGAATTTTTGCTGGTCAACCCCGTTTGCCACGATGCGAATCTTTGCCCCGTCAACAAAGTAGTCTTGCAGTATCTTGTTTTTTGAGTACTCGCTGACCGCGACTATCAAGGTGGCTTTCTTGGCTGTCGCCTCTTCCAAACGGGCTAGATGACGCATGAAAAAGTTAGCCGCCCTGTTTCTCACGGACTGATGCCCGCTGCGTAATGCCTGCTCATACTCGTCTAAGAGCGGCCCGTGAATGACCTGCACGAAAGGCTTCTTGTTGGCACGCTTCTCAAGGATCTTTGGAAATCCGTAGCCGCTGACGTTATGCGCCTCGTAAATATCCGCGTCAAAGACGCCTGCTTTTCTTGGTAGGCTCCTGTTAAAGAACCAGTTGTCCAACGGGAAAAGCCTGTCAGTTGAGCGGCATGGAACAAAACTTACCCCGTTTATGCTGACGGGTTCTTTGAAGCCTGCCTTGGTGCCGCTGTAAACCGTGATGTCCGCTTGGTCTGCCAGTCGCTTCGTAGTTTCGATTATTCGCCTCTCTACCCCTCCGAAATAGAGGTGCGGCGGCTGAGTGTTCAGGACGGCTAACCGAAACTTACCCATGAGGTACACGCTTTATTGACTTTTAAGTTAATGTTAGGTTGATTTTAGATATAAGTGCACCTTTGGATAGCTCTGAACAGTGAGAACTTACATTCCGTAAGTACTTACACCCCATCCGCACTGGTAAGCGAAGCTTTAAGTGGGAAGCGGTAACCATTCGGCTTTCTCGCACTTTATACTTTTATATAGTCTTTTATCGTATTTTGCGGTACGGGAATGAAAAGTGACTGACATCGAAGAAAACGAAGCTGACTCAACAGGGTTGCCAGCAAATTACGCGCCGCTCGCGTTGGAGAAGGAAATTCGCGAGTTCTGGGTTAAAAACCAGATTCGGGAAAAACTGGAGCTTTTAGAGCGCGACGCCAAGGGGCTTTTAGGGTACGTGGAAGGTCCCCCGACGCTGAATGGCATCCCGCACATCGGGCATGCCCGCGGCAGAGTCATGAAGGATGTTCGTTACCGATGGAAAACCATGCAGGGCTACTACATGCCGTTTTGGGCTGGGTGGGACTGCCAAGGCTTACCAGTGGAG
>JBEKWR010000045.1:0-3698 GCA_049512935.1 Bathyarchaeia archaeon | reverse complement strand
CAGTGACACCCTGCCCATCCCCCCAATTCCGCACGACAACCCCAACGACAATGCCTCCCCAACCCCTCGCATTCACGGTCCATCCCCCCACGCGACGCCCCAGCCGCGGGAGAATAGGGCTGCCCTTGGAAGCCTTCGGGAGGAATCCCATGACTTCCAACGGCACCGGTTGGGTTTCGGTCTTACTCGTCGCGTGCGGCGAGGTAGCGCAGCGCCTCGAGATGAGCAGCCCGACCCTCCGTGAACTTATCTACCGCCGCAGGCTGCCGTCCGTCCGCATCGGTCGCCAGCGCCTGATCGCCCCCGGCGACGGGGAGATCGTCCTGGCGCGGCTCCGCGACGAGGGTCGAGAGCTGAGCGTCCCCCCGACCACGTAGCCAGAGGCCGGGGCGGGCGGGCGCCGAGAGTGGGGTGCCCGCAGTGATCGACTCCGGCCCCGCCCTGTGTCGGCGCCGGACGCGGGCAGCCGCCGAACGCTGAACGGCTCCTCACTTATAGCTTGCCGTCGGCGCGAGCTTGATGGCCAATACGCGCACGCGCGCGCGAGAGACGTCCCGAAAATGCCGTCAGCGCCGGAAATGCCGTCAGCGCCGGAAATGCCGTCAGCGCCCCGAGCCTCGCCTACCCCATCCGATCGGTGGCGCTGGCAGGCGCTGGACAGCCCGGCCAGCGGCTCGCCCGCCCATGCCACCTCGTGTCCAGCACCGCTCGGCAACTCGTACTCCCCGGGGCAAGTATCCCTTGACTGTAGAACCACCGTTGGGGGGTTGGTCGTGGGAGACTACGGGCCGGTATGACGCAGAGCGAATGACCCCTCCAACTGCCGGCCGGCCGTGACGTCTCGTCCGGCCTCATAGGAGCCTAGCGCTCCGCTACAAGCCTGGCCATGATCGACGAGATCTACCAGCACCTGACGGTCTCCGACGCCCATGAGGCGCTGATGCGCTGCCTGATGGCGGACGAAGGACGCCGCCCCTCGCGCTGATTCCTGCCTGGCGCCGGTCCCCGAGCTACCCACGCTAGCCCGATACGTCACTGGTGTCCGCGGGTCGAATCCTCGGCTTCGCGACCAGCTCCTCGGCCATGCGCAGCACCGGGCAGGTGAGGAGGGCTGAGGTGATCTTGCGGAGGCTCCGCGGCAAAACTGGACGACCCTGCAGCGCATGGGTGATGGTGTTCTTGGAGAGCCCGGATAGCCGGGCAAGCGTCTGACCGTCGAGCCCGCGAAACGCCATCTCACGGCGCAGCTGCGCTGCCTCGAGGATCATGGTCGTACCGGGGAGGGCAAGTATCCCCGCAATGTATAGAACGCACGTACGAGGCAATGGGAGATGTTTGCCGACCTAGAGCCCGATCTTCGCCGGGTTGAGCTTGCCGCCGGACCAGCTTCTGACGAAGTTCACCAGGCCGGTGTCATCCAACGCGTGAGAGGCCGGATACGAGACGCCGCCGGTGACTGGCCACATCGGGAGCATGACCTGCGACCAGTCCCCCCACCGTGTGAGGTCCAGCGGTGCAAGGTTTTCATCGTACCCGTAGGTCGCGAAGACGTGAATGACGGCGCAGCCAACCACCAGTGTCGCCTGATAGGCCTTCGTCCCGGTCGGAAGACTGCCGTCGTTGGTGAACTCCGCGCTATAGAAACTGCCTAATCGGTATCGCTTCCCCAGGTAGCCAAGTAGCCAAGTCTGCATTCTTCCCGGCGGCCTAGGATGCTTGCGTTGCTGGTACAGAAACCGATAATGCTCTCTTGGCATCACGTCGTATGGGTTAGTCAGGTCCTTGCTCGTCTGCTGGTAGACGAGGCACGTCTTGAACGCCCAGGTGGCAAGGGTTAGCTGGGCATCCGGATCAAGCTCCCGTCCTTCGCCAAGCACGAGCGGTAGCAAGTGTGGCTTGACACGGTTGTCGATGGTACTCATCCAGTGGTTGTTGCAAGGAGTGCAGACGCAGTGTTCGCGGACATCAAAAGGAGTCACCTCTTGCACTACCTCCCGGCCATGACTGCCCCGGCTGAGAAGAGTCTTCCGCTCGCGCGGCAAGGCCTGGCGCAGCCAGTCCGGGGTGAGGTGCTCCCCGGAGTCTGCGGGACGCAACTCACAGAAGACGCACCTCCGGCCATCCGCCACGCGCGCTACCCTCTACCCATGCCCGAATCCCCTAAAGTCCAGAAGACCCCCGAAGGCTACGAAATCCCTGTCCCTACCCGTGGGGAGTTTGACGCGAATCTGGACAAGCTGCTTAGGGCCCCCCAGCCGCCTAAGAGGGTGGCGGGCCGTCGCCAGGCTGGGGGGGGACGTCCGAAGGCCCCGGACGGTGGGTGACGGGTGGTTTACAAGCTGCCCCAGGTAGGGACACTAGAACCGTAGTCAGGAGTTAGAATGACCGGTATGAGGCTAGTAGAGCGCCTAGGGACCTTCCGAAAGGGAAGTAAGTAGTTCCCTTTGGGCTGAGAGGGGGTCCATCTGGCGCCTGAGTCGACGGATCAATTCTTAGCCAACCTCGCGCAGGTCGTTGCGGCGGCAGCGCTCCTCATTGGCGTGGTCGTAGCCGGCGTGACGATACGCTCCGCCCGTCAGTCCTCTAGGCGGGACGCGACCTTCCGCTACCTCGAACGGCAAGAACGCGAATCCATGTACACCTTGTTGCGTGATGCCAGCGAAATCTGGAAACTCGCGGTCGGACATTCGCCAGATAGGGGGCGGGCTCGCTACGAAGCCTTAGACGGCGAAGGCAAGAAGAAGATTTACCGCGCCTTCAACTTCTATGAGGAGGTCTGTTCTGTCTATCGACATGGCCAACTGGATGATTCTGTCTTCCGCGAGACGCTAGCTCCGATTCTTGTGCAGGACTGGCGTGACGCCCATTGGTTGGTCACCTGGCTCCGCACGGGGGACGACGGGAAGGTGGACAAAGGCATGTGGAGTGCGTGGCAGGCGGTCTGCTGCAAAATGGTCAGGGAGCATATCGAGTACACCGCCACGCCCGACACAGACCCGCACGATAAGTGCGAGGAGCCGAAGCGCTGGTGGAACCGCCTCCCCTACTTCGGCTCAAGGATTGTTGTTCCCCGGAGATAAGTTGGGATGCTCCGGGTCAGGGCTGGCAAGCCCGCTCCACAAGTAGGCGGAACTTTGCCTCACCGACCGGCATCCGCTTGATGCCAGGCTCACGGCGGGTGTGCTCGCGGTGGTTGTACCGCCAGGCGTACTCGTTGAGGTAGGACTGGAGCCACTTCGCTGAGACGGAGTGGTAGGTCCCACGGAGCCCGCTCTTGAGCAGGGACCAGAACCCTTCGATGTTCTGCGTGTGGGCGTCGCCCTCGACGTAGACCCCGGCCGAATGGTTGACTCGGCGGTGGGTGTAGTGCTTGGACCCGTCGAACATCCGGTAGGCCGCGAAGTCGTCGGTGTAGATCATCGAGGACGGCAGAATCCGCGTCTGCGCTAGGTGGGCCGCGTTGAGCCGGTCCTCGCCTCCGACGTGGAGGGCGACGACCTTTCCGCGCCGTTCAACGGCTCCCATCACCACGCGCTCACGGAGACTATGGCCGGGCTGGCCGACTGGCTGACCCCGGCGGCGGCGGGGGTTGAGGTAGGTCGCGTCCATCTCGACCTCGCCCGAGAGGGTGATCCCGTCCTCGGCCATGAGCGAGTTGCGGATGACGTTGAACATCCGCCAGGCGGTCTTGTAGGTCA
>JBEKWR010000044.1:0-4118 GCA_049512935.1 Bathyarchaeia archaeon | reverse complement strand
CGCGAACACGGTGTAGTTTGAGATTTGCATGGGCAGCGACGGCGGCGAGTAATCTTTAATCCAGTTGTACGCGTCTTTAGCTGACTTGTCAACGCCGAACCCCTTGATAAGCAAGAAACCACCGAGAACAATCACGATAGCAATCCCGTAATAGTCAATGGCGCCTGGATAAACGAAATTATTGATCGCCCACAGAACACCGAAAATAAAGACCAGCAGCCCAGGCAAACCCAGCGCAACGCGAGCATACCTAGGGTTGTCCACCAGCAGTTTAACGTACTTAGTGAAGACGGCGGCGGTTTCCTCGATTGATTCACTGTGCTTAATCACAATCCGCCTGACAGAAGACACGGGCACTCTGGATTCCACAAGAGGCAGCACTGCCTCGTCAGAGTAGCCGTCTGAAACCAGAATCACCTCGTTGGCGGTGAAGGATTCAAGCAGGTTATTTAGTTCAGAAACAACTTTTCTGTCCGCGCTGACGCCGCCCAAATCGGAGCCTGAAATGGTGGCGACCTCAAAGATTTCTTCAGGCTGCTTTTCGTTCTGTAACCTGTCATAGAGGCGGACAGCCTCAAACATGGCGTTGGCGTCGGGTTCTTCAGGATCTTTTAAAGCTAAAGCCACGGCTCCGTCCAGATTTGCGGTTCTTCCCAGAAGCGGCGTTTTAACTCCTGCCTTGACTTCTACGTCGTCGTCTCGATCAACACACAGAATCAGGATACGCTTCTCATTTTGATTCTGCGTTTCCTTTTTAGCCATCTGGACTCAACCCAATTATGCCGCGACACTTAACTTTAATCTTGTGCTTCTGAATCCTCTTTCGACTCGTCGCCCATCATGAGTTGAAACTCATCCCAACTTACCTTCTCGCCCTTCTGAAGCTTCTCTCTTGCTTCAGCGCCAAGCTTCTCTTTCAAAGCCTGCTCCTTTTCCTTGTTGGCTTTTTCCCTTTCTTGGTAGGTTTGTTCCCTTTCTTTGCCAGCCTGCTCCGCGGCGTCTCTCTCTTTGGCTCTAACTTGAGCTTCTGCCTTGGCTTCGTCTGCCATTAAAGCTTTGACGTTGTTAAGTTGCCCAACTAATTGACCGATTTTCTCGTACAGTGAAGGAATTACCTCGTCCTTTGTTTTGACGTAAAGTTGATGCTGGCTGTCAGCCTGAGCCCTAGTGATCCTCATGGCGTTAACCTTCTCAATCATCCGTGCATGGATCTCTTGGCCTTTAGCAGCTAAATCGGTTACCTCCTTATGAAGCGCATCAGCCTGCTCGTCGAACACCTTCCGTTGATCAAACAACTCTTTGATCTTCTTGTTCTGAGCATCAATTTTCTTGTAGCCGCTAAGCATGATTTCAAGCTGCTTAACGTTTTCAATCAGCCCTTTTTCTTCCTGCAGATCAAGGGATGTCGTGGAAATCTTCCATTCAATCGCATCGTGCTCTTCCTGCAGTTCCTGCTGGCTCTCCCGCGGCAGGTTCTTTTTTAGCCCAGCGATTTTTTCTCTTGCCACCTTTATTTCCTCGGAGATTGGGTCAGATAGAACCCTGACGGCGTCCCTTTGACTTTTCAGCGCCCGCACTTTCTCGTTCATTCCGTCGCGCTCGGCTCTTAACCCAGCAATCTCATCTCGAGCCTTCTTCGCCTCTTCGTTAAGCTGGTTTCTTCTTTCGATGCAGTTCTTGATCTGGACGTTCGCGTTGTTAACGTCTTCTCTCAGCTTTTGGATTTGCTGGATGATTTCCTGTTTTTGGCTAATATTTTGTTCTCTGGTCACGGGGTAGCCTCTGAAATGTTTAGCATACATTCACGACGCTGCAATTTATAATGATTTTCCGTAATAAACTATTCTTTTTATATATTAGAATATGCCTTCGCGATTATAATTTTTAAATACATGGTGCACCCATTGTCTGGGTGAGATGTACTGTTATGTCCTATAATTACGAGGACCTGCTAAAGAAGGCTTGTGCTCAAATGCCTGCAGTTTCAGAAAAAGTTGAACGCTTAGCACTGCCAAGGTTGATGGTTAGCATGGTGGGCATGCGAACTATAATAAATAACTTCAAAGAAGTCAGCGACGCTTTAGACCGTGACCCCCAGCACATTTTGAAATTTCTGACTAGGGAAATGGCTACAGCCGCGACTTTTCAGGATTCACGAGCGATTTTTCAAGGCAAGTTCCAAAGGGACAGCTTCGAACGGCTGCTGGGTAGGTACATGGAAAGCTACGTGGTTTGCCCAGTTTGCAAGCGCCCAGACACAAGAGTCGTCAAGGAAAAACGCCTTTCCTTTCTGGTTTGCAACGCCTGCGGCGCAAAATCAGCCATCAAGCAGCTTTAGGTGACTTTCTTGGAAGTCTATGTCAACCTGAAACAGGTCGGCAGAAACGTCCTCTTAGCCGTCTGCGACTGCGAACTGCTCGGCAAAACGCTTCGGGAAGGAAAAATCGTGTTCCACATAAAAGACGAGTTCTACAACGGCAGAAAAGCAACGGTTGAAGAAGCCATGGGAATGATCAGCAACTCCACCATAGTGAACCTGGTGGGCAAATGCTGCGTGGAGAAAGCCATAGACCACGGCTACGTGCACCCCGACGCGGTCATAAAGATCGAAGGCGTACCACACGCCCAAATAGTCAAACTCTAACCAGTTTTGGGACAAGTGCTTCTCGTACCCTGAAACACGATCTTTCTTTTCGTCACATTTTTTTCTATTTTAAGACAAAATAATAAGCTAAACCTTTGTCCGTGCAGAGTGCTTCAAGTGATGACCGTCAATCATAAATATTCAAAGCAGGGTAATAGGCATACATGTTAAACTTCCAAGTTGAAGACCAAAGCAGCTGTGGCGGGGCAAAACGCCACTCAAGTCCCTTTGTACCCATCGTGATTTCAGTAATCGGAGCTCTAGTTTGGTTGGTATTCATTCTGTCCTTTGCATTGTTCTGGTCTAAAAGCTACAACATTTTCCAAGACTTCGTTGTCTTCATCGCAACCCTATTCATCGCCGCGATTGTGATAGGGTTAATGTGGCTTATCTGGGGCAGAAACCAATGGCACTGGGCGTCAAACTGGTAGTAACGTAGCCCTCCATCTGGTCATCCAAAAAGATTGTTCTGTGCAGGCAAAAAGAGTGACGCTCTTTTTTCTATGCACAAAATCTTTTATTCAAATCAAACAATTAGGGGGATGAGGGCGGAAATGAAAAGCTTAGTTGTTTATTATAGTCGAACGGGGAACACTAAATTCGTAGCGGAAGAAATCGCTGCGGAGATTGGCGCAGACATCGAAGAAATAGTTGATTTGAAGAGCCGCGCGGGAACAATGGGCTGGCTGTCTGCAGGTCGAGATGCCACGATTAATCGCCAGACAAAGATTGCTGAAACAAAAAGGAACCCCGCTGACTACGATCTTGTCGTCGTCGGGTCGCCTGTTTGGGCTTGGAGTCCAAGCGCCCCGTCAGAACTTACGTTGGCAAGCACGACTTCGCAGGGAAGAAGGTGGCGTTGTTCTTCACCTTGGACAATAACCCGCGAGGCGCGGTTGAGAAGACAAAGAAGTTGATGCCTAACTCCATTTTCGTTGGGGAGTTGGTGTTGGTTAAGCCGCTGAAGGACAAGGAAGACACCGAGAAGAAAATCCGCGAATGGTGCGCTACTCTTCAACCCGCACAATGAAAGTTCACTTGGAAGCAAGCTGAAAGGTTCGGGATAGTCGGGCTGAGTTAGTTTAGAGAAATGATTTGCACTTGTTTCAAGCCCTGAATCAAAAAATCAGCTCAAAACAAGCCCTGACTGGCGACGAGAAGGGGGGAGGGGGTCTAGTATTTACATCAAAAACCCAATGTAAATATGGGTTCAAAACGACGAGGGAAGGCGGTCTAGTATTTGTGACCTAAACCCACCACAAAAATGACGTATGTTAGCTCTCATCTCAACTAAACCCATTATTGCGACCCTACAGGGTAGGCTACTATTTGTGACCAAAAACCAACACAAAAAGCAACAAAAAACGGAGACGGAACCCGCTGGACGCCAAAACAGCCCGAAACGCGGATTCAGCCGCGGAGCCCCCCGTTATCACAAATTTAATTAACGATGCTCTTTACATGTACCCTAAAC
>JBEKWR010000043.1:0-5047 GCA_049512935.1 Bathyarchaeia archaeon | reverse complement strand
AATTATAGCCCTCCTTCGATGGAAACGGTCCGTGGCGAAACCCCAGAATATGGCGGCTGGTATGCTGACCGCATTGAACAAGGTGACGGCGTAGCCGACGTCTATTACGGTTCCGTGAAGATTAAGGACTAAAAGGACCACGAGTGTGCTGATTGGACCAGTTGCGATGCTGAATGGAACCACGGATTTAACCCACCCTGCGTTCTTGTGCGTCTTAGGACTGCTTGTCGGAGCGCTATCTGTCGAATCGCTTTTCGGGTCTTCAGCATTTGTGGTGGCAGGCAAGGGATCGCCGCTTCTTAGAGTATCAGGCAAGCCATCAGCACACTTCTTCTAAATCTACTCGTTCTACAATTGCTAATTTGCTTTTTAACGGTGACGGTTAGCGATTATTCTTTTAGCTGCCTAGCTGCCAATAACCATAGTTTTACTAACAACTGTTAAATTTTACTATGGTTAGAATTAACACGCATTTCGGAAAACTATGGTCGATGATCGAGCCAGGCAACTTTTAAGCAAAAACTAGTTATTGTTAAAGAAAAGCCGGGTTTCACCCATTGTTTTGATGTCTAAGGCTCTGACTCTCGCTACTATGGGGAAGTCGCTTACGACTCTGCCGAGCGTGAGGCAATGATGCGGGGGCAGGTCATGGGCTATTGAACGCACGGTTTCTGCGTCCACGCGGGCAGCTCGGCTTACCACGTCGAGGTCGTGTTCGTTGGTGAAGTTGAAGAGGAAAATGTTGTCGGCTTGGCGGTAAATGTTTTCCTGGATGGTGTCAGGCTGGTTGGTGATGAATGTGGTGAAGATGCCGAAGTGCCGCATGCGGGTCACGATGTCGTCCCAGTAGGTTTCGCGCAGGTAAAGGTGGGCTTCCTCCGCAAAAAGAAAGACGGCTTTAAGCTTCCAGTTCGAAAGAGAATCAACCAGTTTGCCCAGCGCGTATTCAACGACGATTTGGCGGTCGATGTTTGACGTGTTTTTCAAGTTGATGACGATGGCACCCCCTTGATCGCGGGCTTTCATTAGGCTCTCATCCAGAAGCGTCGCCTCGCCTGGGCTGTCAGTGAAAAAGCCCGAGTTAGCAAGGGAATGGAAGCGGGAAGCTAAAGCGTCGCGTACGTGCTGGTTGCAGTTCAAGTTGCGGATTTCCTCGCCCAGTTCCTGCATGTTCAATTTTCCTTTTTCTTTGAGCATTTTCCAGATTCGGCGGAACTCGCGGGCTGAAGTTCCCGGCAGATGCAACGCGTTTACAAGTATGCCCATCACGGTGTTCAGGTGGAGTTGTTCGAGGGCGACTTTGAAGTTTTGCCCTGGGGTTAGGGTGTGGATTTTGTCGTAGTACATGTTTCTTTTGCCGTCGTTGCTCATGCCCAGGCTTGTGTATTCGCCGTTTAGGTCGAAGACGACGACGGTGGCTTTGTACCCGACCAGGTTGACCATCAGGAGCTTGGAGAGGTGGCTTTTGCCGCAGCCCTTCTTGCCCGTGATAATGTTCAATGTGCCATCTATTGCGGAGGCGTCGATGGTTAGAAGCGAGGAGTCTTTGGTGCCGCCCAGTACGATGGGGAGTTTGCCGTCGATTTTCGCCAGCTTCATCAGCATCGGCACGGACAGTTTCTTGATGGTGGATTGGGAACGGCTGGGCAGCCAGCTGCTGCTTGGGCTCAACGTGTCGTTCTCCAACGTTGCCCTTATCTTGCAGATCAGCAGGCTGGCATCCTGGATGTACGTGATGTGTGGCGCTATTTCCATCGGGTCGATGTCTTCGCCCTGCAAGGGTTCGCCTCCGTCGGGAAGCGTACGCAAAAGCTCCTCCAAAACGCCTGGGACAGCCGCGAACTGTACGTCGATGACTTGGGCGATCAAGGCTTTTCCCGCTTCTTGATCCTCAACCAAGAGGTAGTCGCCTTTTTCGGCGCTTTCAGTTGGGAAACTGATGACTTGCAGGATGTTGCCTTCTTTCTTGTAGAGTTTCATGAGTAGATTTCCCCCGAGCCAAATGGGCCAAAAAGCAGGCGGTGCATGTCGGGGCGGTTCACGATTTGTATCCCGTGCTTGCGCGTGATGAAGTGTTTGATGGCTAAGACTTCGTTGGCCGTGAACGTGCACAGGATATGAGAGAGCCGCAGGGTTTCTGGGTAGCTTTGCTTGTACAGGTCGTTGCCCAGCAGCTTCTGAACGGCGCCTATTCGCTGCTCCTCAGAGGCTTCCCTGTCGATGTCTAAACGAAAAGCAAAGTTCGCTTTGTTAAGCCGCGCAACGTAAACGTCGCCCAGCAGGGTTGTCGGCGGCTTGAAATGCAAACCCAATGTTTCAAGCAGGTATGGCGGTTCATGGTTTGGAAGCTGCTCAGTTATCAGGATGCCGTTGGCTCTAAGCGTGGTGGCTTTTGAAAAAGCGAGGACTGTGCTGCCGTTTCTTCTTGCGTGGCTGAGGATTTCTCTTAGGCGTTGGGTCGGCGTGTCGATGGTGCCTGAGGTGAGTGAGCCGTCGAAGAGGATTACGCCGTTGCCTACGGTTTTCGCGAGCATCGTTTGCATCCACCGCTCCAAAAGACTGGCGAGGCGCATAGGCATCTGCATCATGTTGGGCGCTGATTGATGCATGCTGCCGTAGGTTGTGCAGAAATAAGCGTGTTCAAGCGTGTTGAAGACGGCGTTCTTGTTGTCTTCCGTGATGTGGAAGATGAATGGGCCAAGCCGCGTGTACTTGTACGAGTGGTTCTGGCGCCAGGTGATTGCTCCTCTGACCGCGATTATGATGCCGGTGGCGGTTTCGCCGATTTTGATGGTTGACGTGTCGACGGCGGCGACGAGGGTTTCTTGGCGGTCTGGTTTGAGCTGGATCGGCTCAGTTTTTAGCTGTAGGCTGGATGGGCATTGATCGGCGACGCTTAGCAGTGGGAAGGTTTGGTGGTTTAGCTGGAGGTCTTGGTGCTGGACTTGCCTGAGCGAGTTTAGGCTTTGCTCCAAAAAGCGTTGGGGGAGGGCTGTGTCGATGTTGGGTTGTGGAAAGTTATATTTGTTAGTAATTGTATATTGTTCAATCACCTTGATTCACCAATATTCAACAACATGTTGGTGAAATATTTAAATATTGTGCATGTGCATCTTGCACAATACAATATGCAACAAGTGAGAACTTGACAGAAAAACAGCAAAAACCGCCAATCAAAGTAAAAATGAAAATCGGCGACATAGAATTCGAAATCGAATCCCAAGAAGACCAAATCCAAAACACCGTCGACAAAATACTCCAAACCGTCACCGAACACCTAAAAAACACCAACCTCGCCCAAGTCGCCGAACGCCCAGCCCCACCGCCCCGAGCCGAAACATGCAGAGGCGTCATTCAGAAACTCTGGGAAGAAAACTGGTTTGGCGAGCCAAGAGGCTTGGACGACGTCCACAGCGAACTCGCGCGCAGAGGATTCCACTACGACCGAACAGCCGTAGCACACGCGCTAGTTGACCTCGTCAAAGACAACATCTTAACGCGCATCGGCAAACCGCGCAGGTATCAGTACGCCCAAAAAAGACCGCCGACATGATTTTTTCGATTTAGGAAAAATGACTATGCTTTTTCAATAACTACCTTGCTCTTGCACTCTTGGAAGGATATATTAAACAACTTGAAAAAGTCGTATCTTCCCAATACGTAAGGCACTTCATTTATTAAAGCTACAGCAATCCTTACCTGCATCTCTTGTTCTTCTATCCGCAATATAATGTCTTGAAGCGATAGCGGAACAATTGCCTCACCGATTCCTCTTATTTGACCCAAATTTTGTGTTAGATCTAACCCAAGCAATAATCCGAAATTTCTAGGAACCAGCGATATGTCTGCGCCAGAGTCAACGTACATTATAACAGGGTACCAGTCACTTTTTTCTGATTTAATTTCTAACTGCGCAATTGGTCTTAAGATTTCCCCTAAGAGCCCTGATTTTTCCTTCCTATATAAAAACTCAACCAACAGTAAGCACCAAAGTATCTTCCTTGGGAACAAAAGCTAGTACTGGGCGTTTTCTTGGGTATTTCTTTTTGGCTTGCTCCCAAACTACTTTCGGGTCATCCCCACTTGCAACCACTTGATCATCAACAATGGCTATATGCTTGCCACTGTACTTTTTGTTAATTTCATCCGCTTCTGCAACGTAAAAAGTCAGTTCATCTTTCATAGCTTAATAGTTAGAAGCATCAGATAATTTAGGCTTTTCTCAAAGTTTTAGGAATTGCTCTTTCTAGAAATAGAAAATTTTAATTAATTATCCTAAGCTAGTAAGCCCTATGCAAGTTGCCGATTTGATCCGTTACAATCATGTTGTTCGCGGTTTGTATTTTGATACATTGGCGAAGTTGCCTTGGGCGCAGGTCGTTGAGCCTCGGGGCTTGAGTTTTGATTCGATGCGTGACGTTTTTCTGCATTTAACCTTCGTTGAAGACAGGTGGATAAACTGCATTATTCCTGGTCGACCCGGAGAAATAGTTGGGATGGATTTTGATGTTTTCAAGGATTTCGATTCGTTGAAGAATTACATGCAGAAGACAGCGAGGAACACGGAAAACTATCTGTCTAATCTTACACGGAAAACTATCTGTCTAATCTTACCGCGGAGGAATTAAGCACGGAAGTCGTTGTTCCGTGGGGCGACAAGCCAGGCTCAAAAATCACCGTGGAAACTGCGTTGACCCACATGGTTATCGAGGACATGATTCACTACGGCGAATTGTCGGCTGCGTTTTGGCAGATGGGTTTGGAAGCGCCTTACATGGGTTTTTGGCGCTACAAATCCACGCACCCATAAAGTTAGCAAGTTATCGCGACTTTCCTTGATGATTTAGTTTTGGCTGTTAATTGCGGGTTTGCTCGCTAAATAATCTTAAGAAATGCTCTTAAATTAAAGCTGCTTAATTTCGCCGAAGCCGTCGCAGTCCTGGCACACGGCGCCGCTGCGGTTGAATCGGTAGTCTTTGCCTCTTCCTTGACAGGTGAGGCAGGTTTCTGCTGGGCCTTCTGGGAACAATCGCCAGCCTTTTCCTTG
>JBEKWR010000042.1:0-6150 GCA_049512935.1 Bathyarchaeia archaeon | reverse complement strand
TGCCCTTTTTTCCTTAAAACGCATCGCTTAACCAAAAGCGCGGGGGTGATTGTATGAGTTATAAAGTTTCGTTCAGTCTAAACCATGGAGTTGCTTTGGCGTTCATCGTCGGTTTAATCGCGGGTTTAACCTACCTGATAGACCAGAACACGCCCGTCACGGTCAGCATGGTGCTGATGGGAATAGTCATCGGTTTAACCGCAGCCCTACATTACGAACAAGTAAATTCAACTTCGCCGAGCACTCCAGCACAGAGCACTTAGCTGCCCTACAAAACCCTTTTTGAGTTTTCATTTTTTTGTTTTTTATAATGATAATTGAATGGTGAAATCTTGGAACCAAAAGAAAAAAAGAAGGAACTGAAGAAACAACTTGACTTGTTGACTCCTGGCGACCTACTGACCATAGAGTGGTGTGACGCCAGCGTCGGCAAAAGCATGGACAGCGGAGCAACTATTGACATACCAGTTAAAAGCTGGGGCATATTCATCGGCGTCTTAGGAGTCAAGGCAAAGCACATCGTACTTGCCCAAAACAGTTTCCGCTATGCAGACGGCATCTTCGACTTGGACTACACCGCTATCCCGCTTGGCTGGGTCCTCAACGTTTCAGTCATAATAAAAGAACATGTTCCGAAAGAAACCGCTGGCAAACTCGTTAGCAGCTTCATGGTTGGAGGGCATCGGACGATTAATCGTTCCATGACTTTTCAGCGAAGGAAGTTTCAGCAGAGGTTAAGCCTTGATGGCCGACCCGATTAAGCACGCCTTAACTCGCAGGCGGTTTCAACGGGGGCGCTTCGTAGAGGAGGAGCCTGACGAGACGCTGGTTTACTTGGTGAAGTTCGGGATTGCCATGACCGCTTGCCTTTCAGCGCTTGAAATTGCCAACATGGCTTTTCTTCACGGTTGGAACAGCGAAGTTTTCAGCGCCATCACAGGCTTAACTGGGATAGTGGTCGGTGTTTTTGTTGGAAGAAAAACGTAGAGCCAAACTTGAAGAACTGCGCAGGAAACTCAAAAAGCGCCAGGTCACAGGTGTGACAAGATAGTTTCGTTTACCACGGCATGCTTGAATGCTATGGTAAAATCTGTTTTTAGGCATTTTAAATTGTTGTTTGCGGAGGCTATGCAGATTGCGAAGAAGACGTGAAGTTTTCCGTATTAGACAGTTTCGAAGAACCTACGACAGAGCAGCGGGTAAATTTGCGTTTGACATCAGCTACGAAACCCGTGCGCAGGTAACTCCCCGAAGTGTTGTCGTGGCTGAAGCGTTCGGTCTCGGCATTGACGAAGCACAGAAGTTCAAGGTTTTAGACGCCGTAATCAAGATTAGCCCAACCGACATAGTGTACATCAGCGGGGACAGCGGCAGCGGAAAAAGCGTGTTGCTGCATGCGATCAGGGCGGACTTGGGCGGTGAAGCCGTGGATTTGTCCGAAGTTGCAATTGACGCTGACAAGCCCTTGATTGAAACGGTTGGCGCCACGGTTGGAGAAGGTTTGGAGTTGCTGAGCAAAGTCGGGTTAAACGACGCCTTCCTGTTTCTACGCACGTACAATCAGTTGAGCGACGGGCAGAAGTACCGTTACCGCATCGCAAAGCTGATCGAAAGCGGCAAGCAGTGGTGGCTCATGGACGAGTTCGCGGCTTGCTTGGATCGTGATACAGCGAAGATCATCGCTTTTAACCTACAGAAGATCGCTCGGCAACAGGGCAAAGCGGTAATTGCAGCCACAACCCACAGCGACCTGTTCGAGGACCTTGCCCCCAGCGTGCACGTGCATAAGCGTTTCGGCGAAGAAATCCAAATTAAATACTTCCATGGCAAGCCAGCGGCGGAGTGCAGCCTAATCAGAGAAATGAGGGTGGAGCAAGGAACCATGGAGGATTGGCGTAGGCTTAGCCGTTTCCATTACCGTGGTCACCGAACGGCGGCTCCCCGCAGAATCTTCAGGCTAGTTAGAGGCGACGAACTTTGCGGCGTCGTCGTTTACAGCTATCCGCCGCCGCGCTGCTTTGGGCGTCGTCTCGTGCTCCCCAACTTGTCGATTGAGGAACTTAACAGGCAACTGAGCATCATCAGCCGAGTGGTAATCCATCCGAAGTACCGAACAATCGGCTTAGGCGCCAAACTGATAGGCGAAACGCTTCCTCTAGCCGGAACCCCTTGCGTGGAGCTGATTGCGGTCATGCCGAAGTATTCGCCTTTCGCGGAGAAGGCTGGCATGCAAAAAATAGCTCAGCAACAGTCCGGTGGCTCCGTAGTGGAGGTCTCAAAAACGCTTTCACAACTGGGTTTTGACCTGCACTTTCTTGGCAGTGAAAGCTACGTGCGGGGAAAACTCGACGGCTTAAACCCCCAGCAAATGCGTCAGTTAAAAGAGGCGTTTGTTAAGAACAAGCATTTAAGGTTCAGACAGGAACTCCTCTGTGGACAGCCCTTCGGAAAAACGTCCGACTATCTCAGAAGCTTGGAAAACGCTGACAACGCGAAGGTCGCGAAACTAATCAAGATTGCCGGGGTATTGATGCAGACCAAAGTTTACTTGTTTTGGAAAAAAGCGCCTGTCCCTCAGTTTTCTAATTGATCTATGCGTTTGTGTGCGATAAGCAGATAAGGGATTGTGCTGATTAAGCATGGGAAATTGCAATGTCAATGATATATGTGCAGCCTAGAATTTGGAAGAGCCGCGGCATAGCGGAGCATGCTGAGTATTGTTTTGAAGATTTTCTTAAATTCGCAAGAGCACACGGCTGCAACCTTGAACTGGGAACCTTCGCCTACGCTAACGCGTTAGACAGTAATTGGCGCAGCCTCGTTAAGGGGCATCAACGCGCACTATCCTCATTCGCAGGCAAAGTGTCAGTTCACGGCGTGTTTCAGGACATCTGCATACACAGCAACGACAGCAAAATAGCGAAAGTTTCAAAACAGCGAATCCTCAGAAACATGGACATTGCCCAATCCCTCAACGCCAAATACGTGGTTTTCCACGCTAACTTCAATCCCTTCGTTTACGGCGAACTCTACAGGAGCAACTGGATAGCGAGAAACGCCGCTTTCTGGCGGGAAGTTCTTGGCAACTATGAAGCTACCGTGCTTTTGGAGAATTTCTGGGAGCCCTCACCTGAAATCTTAAAGAAACTTTTAAACGAGGTTAACATGTCTCGCCTGAAAGTCTGCTTGGACACAGGTCACATAAACGCTTTCTCAAAAGTACCCATCGAAGAATGGGTAGCAAAACTGGGCAAGCAAATTCCTTATATGCATTTCAGCGACAACATGGGAAACTCAGACCAGCACTTGCAGATAGGCTGCGGCAACATCAACTGGCAAGCCTTAACCGCCGTCCTAGAGAAACACCGAGTTAACCCAGAAATCGTCCTCGAAACCGAAACAATAAGGAAAACCGACGAATCGCTGACGTACTTAGAGACAAACAAGGTTTACCCCTTTAACCGCTAGTCATAGACCAAAATTCACGTTTAGCTCTGAGCGAAAAACGCCTGATTTTCTCCCTCAGCTATATAGAATTTCCTATATATAGAACTTCATATAATCCAATTTCCCAAAAAGACGTACAAGCAAGTTCTCTCGAGCCTCGCAGCCCCGCTAAGCCAATGCCTTTGGTAACGTGTTTTTGTTGGCAGCTTGCAACGTTGGGAAGCAAAAACGGTTATTAGTAAGGAAACAAGTTACGCATTACGCAAAGACAAACTGCGAGTGACTGTTAGCAAACTGGAGAAGAATGCATGAAAGTAATTAAGAAAATGGTTATTGCCCTGCTATTTGCGCTTGTTGCAATGGCAGCTGTAAGCCTCTTCACTGGTTCGGCGTCGGCTGCTAGCGGTCTTGGTTGCACAGCGTCTGTTTCCGGCAACTCCTACTCAGTTGGGCAGCACACTTCGTACACGCTGGGCATAAGCAACACAGGCACTGTCACCATTGGCAGCGCAAACATAACTGTGCCAACGGGCTACACTGACGTAGGAAGCATAGTTGTAACTTCGCCAGCATCGCAAGGTTGGACTACGACTCTGCAAACGGGCAAAAGCAACTATTTCATTATTGTTTACGGGTCCACTCAAGGGTTAAGCCCGGGTCAGAGCCTCACCCTTACCTTTAACGCAAGGAACCCCTTGCCGGAAGGGAAATATAAGTGGGTGGCTGGGATTAACGAAAACACGACCACAACGGGAACGAATGTTCCCCAAACATTCACCAATGACGTAACCTCTTCAATTGTGATAAGTTCTCTTCAAGATGCGTTGTTGATCTTAGTCATCGCGGCTGGAATCGCCTTCCTAAACACTGCCTTGAACAGGGTTTTGATCAACTATTTCATAGGCTGGGAACAGTACCGTGTTATGCAGAAGGAAATGAACGAATACAGGCAGGAAACAATGGCTGCCGCGAGATCTAACGACAAAAAGCAGATGGAAAAACTCAAGAAACGGCAATCTCAAATCAATAACATGCAGGCAAAAATGATGAAGCCTCAAATGGTCCAGCTTGCCGTATCATTTCTGTACATCTTCATTTGGATTTTGGTCTTGACTCCCACTTACGGAGTGACTTCAATGGTTTACTTGCCAGGCTTCGGCGCTCTCCCCGTTGTCTACTGGTACCCTATCGCATCGTTCTTCATAGGGATCTTGGCGTCACGCATACTTGGTATAATGCCGATTGAACCCTAACCGCAAAAGACGTGGTGTCGTTAATGGCTAAAGACTCAAAGGCATGTGTTTCTGACAAAAAGTTGGTAATCTGCATTTGCGGGATGGCTGGAACTGGAAAAAGTACGCTGACTAAGAAGCTTGCGAAGAAATATAATCTCAAATGTTATTCGGGCGGCGACGCGCTCAAGGAACTGGCGAAGGAAGAAGGCTATGACGCGTCACGTGAGGGCTGGTGGGAAAGCTCGGAAGGCTTGAATTTTCTTAAGGAACGGTTAAGCGACCCTAAATTCGATAAGGCTGTAGACGCCAAGCTCATAGAATACGCTGACCAAGGAAATGTCCTACTGGACAGTTGGACTATGCCGTGGCTGCTTGAAGGCGGCTTTAAGATTTGGTTAATGGCTTCACTTGAGAAGAGAGCGGCGAGAGTTGCTGAGCGTGACAAAATAGCAGTTAGTGAAGCGTTTGGGGTTCTGGAGGAGAAGGAAGCTAGGACGAAAGCAATTTACCAGAAGCTTTACGGTTTCGTTTTAGGAGAAGATTTTGCGCCGTTTGACTTGGTTTTGGATACTGATAATTTAAGTGCAGATGAAGTGTTTGAGGTTTTGTGCAGAGTAATTGACGACGTTGTTATTCCTCGCGTTGCGTGCGTCTAAATAGAACTTTCTTCTATAACAGGGTTTCAGACACCTTAAACGTGAAACCATATCTAGTTCTATTTAGAGCAGTTCCAAGGGGGAAATGGGCAGGCGAAAGCACTAAAGTACCTCACATCGTTCCTACTTGGAGGAGCGGTAACGATTTGCTTAGCGATCTCTTTTGACATAAACAACCTTCAATCCACCATTGCACTATTGATTTTCAACGTGCTTTTTGTTTCTCTGCCATTCCAGCTGAGCGGGAGTCTTAACCTAAAACTCTGTCTCTTAGCGTTAGGGAACGTTACGGGGCTCTGTTGGAACTTTGTATTTACAATTTTTGCGGTTGCGGCAACAGAGTTTTTTGGCAAAATATTTCTCTGTCTCTACACCATTTTCTTTCCTTTTCTGAGTTCAATTTGGATAGTTTCGTTTTGGGCTTTAAGCCTGACAGTTTTGCACCATGGCAAAAGATACTCTGAGGTTACCCCGTGATTGAATGGGTTCTTGAGATCTTTTTCATATTTTTAACTGGGTTTATGATGGCGTACCTTGTCAGGCACTACATCTTCACTCTAACCGTCTTGAGAGGTGCCAACAGAAAAAGAAAGCCCAAAAGTGAAACCGTATCTTTTGAACCAACAGTTTCCATCATAATTCCCGCGCATAACGAGGAGAAAGTAATCGGGCGGTTGCTTGAGCGGGTTACTGAGTTAACATATCCCAAGGATAAACTGCAGGTTTTGGTCGTCGACGACGCTTCATCTGATAAAACTGGGGCAATCGCTGACGATTATGAAAGCAGGTGCTCTTTCATCGAGGTGCTTCAC
>JBEKWR010000041.1:0-6314 GCA_049512935.1 Bathyarchaeia archaeon | reverse complement strand
GACGGCGCCCATCGCCCCCACCTCGACAAGGTCGGCGACCAGGTCGCGGGTGTCGAGGAGTTGCTCCGTGGCGACGACCCGAGCGCCCGGAAGGTTGAGGAAGTGGTGCTGGTCCATCAACGTCTGCTCCTGCGTGGTGGAGGATCAGGAACCTCATCGGGAGCGAGCGGCCGAACCCACCCCGCCGGGATCTCACCGTGGTCGATCAGGCTGCGACTGGGGGTCAGCACACGCTCCGGCTCGGCCTCCTCGATTGGGGGTGGAGCAGCGGTCACCGCCTGGAAGCGGCGGGCACGCCGCCGCTCCGCATCACGCTGCTGTCGTGCCAGCCACCGCTCCTCCTCGCGGCGGCGCCGACGAAGCTGTGCTGCCTCCTCCTCGTCGATGAGATCGACCCGGACGGCGGTGCCGACGTGATGCTCGTGGAGAAAGACCTCGATGCTCCCGTGCTGGTGGGGCATGAAGCGGACCTCGACCGTCTCCCCCACAACGCCGACGAGCTCGGCCGCGTTGTAGTGGTTGCCGAAGATGCGGATCCCCCACTTCCCCACGACGCGAGTATCACGGGCAAGCAGCAGGTGATGCAGCCGCTCGCGTGGCATCTCGACCACGAGCGCATCGTCGCCAAGCCAGCGCTCCAGTGGCGTGTCGCCGTCTAGTGCGCTGTGGGCATGTTCCGCGTTGTAACGGGCCACGAACTCGGCGAAGCAGGTGACGAAGGCGTCCAGGGTGAGCAGCGCCGCCTTGGACGCCGATCGACGCTCACGCCTCCGTACCGGGGCGTGCGTGAATCCTGGCAGCTCGGCCAGCAGCAGCGTCTCGATGCTCTCGTGAAAGCGCTCCAGGGCCCCCTTCAGGTGCGGCGCGTAGGGCGGCAGCGGCTGGGCGTCGATGCCGAGCGCGCGCGCCGCTGATCCCACGCCATCGGCCAGGAATTCCTTCCCCCGGTCCCAGCGCAGCGACGCCGGAATGCCGCCCACCGGCCCGTAGGGCGGCTCAGTCAGGATGGCGGCGCGCAGCGCCGCCAGAACGCTCTCCTCGCTCGGGTAGCCGGAGATCGCCCAGCCGCAGACCGCCCGGGAGAAGCGGTCGAGGAACGAGGTGAGCCACGGCTTGATCACCTGCCCGTCGGCAAGGAGCACCTCGATGGCGAGCTCGCAGTGGTCCGCTTCCCAGCACTCGTTCCGGTGCCGCGCAGGGCGGGTGAGGTAGGTGTCGAAGTTGCGCCGGACCCGCTCGCCGCCCTCCAGGCCAGCCATGCGCCCCGGGCTCAGGGCTCTGACGAAGGCACGGCGCAGCGTCCACACGCTCGGCTCCCCACCCCGCGCCCGGTGGACGGCGGCGACACTCCCATGCCGGTATGCCAGCTCCGCGATGTCCTCAGCGGTCACCTCGAACCGCGTCCTCCCCCGGCGGGCGTTCGCGCCATCGCCCGAGGTGACCCACCGCCAGACGGTGCGCTCCGCCACTCCCACCTCACGGGCCACCAGGGTGACGTGCTCATAGAGCCTCCCTCTCGACCGGAAAGCGCTGAGTGCAGCAATCGCTGCATCCCGCACCTCGCCGGGTACGTGGTGCGGCGCCTGTCGGCGCGGCTCCGCCACGCGGCCCCTCCAAGCGCTTCTCGGCGCGCCTGCCGGCCAGGAGCTCCCGGCTCCTGGCCTCAGGCGATTATGGACCGCCTACTGACAGTTTGGTGCCCGTTTCTACTGACAGTTCTCGTGCTCCGCGATCTTGACAGTTTCGTGCACCTTCACACCGCGGCTGGCGTCAGGAGACCCCGAACCGCTCCAGCTCCGCCGCCCCGGGACAGAGCTTGGCGAAGGGCACGTCCACCAGCGGCTGGGTCACCGTCCCGCTCAGCTCGTGGAGGTCGGGCCGGGAGGAGTCCACATAGAGGATGCCGGTGACCACCTCACCGCGGCTGTGAGCCTCCCTCAGGTGCTCCTCGACGGCCAGACGGTTGGTCGGATCGTAGTCCTCGGCCACCGCCCGGGTCCGGACCCGGCTGCCGTCGTGGAGGGTCAGCTCGGTAACCCCATCTCGCGCGATCGAGGTCGGGATCGCGGGAGATGGCGGCACGAAGTCTGTCTCGGTCATCCGCACCTCGTGCTCGCGGGTGAAGCGGTAGCTCTTGGTCGAGCCCTCGTGGTTGTTGAAGCTGACGCAGGGGGAGATCACATCGACCAGGGCCAGGCCGCGATGGGCGGTGGCCGCCTTGAGGATCGGGACCAGTTGTGCCTTGTCGCCCGAGAAGCCGCGGGCCAGGAAGGTGGCGCCCACGCTCAGCCCGAGGATCATTGGGTCGACCGGCTCCATGATGTTCGTTGCACCGTGGCTGGTTGTCGAGCCGATGTCGGCCGAGGGTGAGAACTGGCCCTTGGTGAGCCCGTACACTCCATTGTTCTCGATGATGTAGACCATGCGGAGGTTGCGGCGGATCAGATGCACGAGGTGTCCGATACCGATCGAGAGCGAGTCTCCATCCCCGGAGATGCCGATGAGCAGGAGGTCCCGATTGGCCGCGCTCACCCCGGTGGCAAGCGGCGCCATCCGGCCGTGGGCCGAGTGGAACCCATGAGCGCCGCTCAGGAAGTAGCCGACCGTCTTGGCCGAGCAGCCGATCCCGCTGAGCTTGGCGACCATGTGGGGCTTCACCGCCAGCTCCCAGAGAGCCTGGACGATAGCGGCGGTCACCGAGTCGTGGCCACAGCCGGCGCAGAGGGTCGACATCGCCCCCTCGTAGTCGCGCACGCTCAGGCCGAGAGCGTTGACGGGGAGTCCGGGATGACGCACCGGCGGCCGGGCGATGGTGGGCATCAGCCCGCCTCCCCGGTGAGCTGGGCCGTGACGCCGTCGAACACCTCGGCGGCACACAGCGGCAGGCCCCCGTAGGCCAGGACCGAACGCAGTCGCCCGGCTATCGCCGGAAACGCCAGGGTGAGCAGGGAACGGAGCTGGGCGTCCCGGTTCTGCTCGACCACGAAGCATCTGTCGTGCTGGGCCAGAAACTCGCTGACCGCCGGCGCGAAGGGGAAGCCGCGGACCCGCATAACGTCGGTGCTGATCCCTCCGGCCCCGAGGATTTCGGCGGCCTCACGGACCGCCGGTCCCCCACTGCCCAGGGTCACCAGTGCAAAACGGGCTCTGGAGCGCCACTCGACGACCGGTGGGGGCAAGCGCAGCGCGCTGGCGGCCAGCTTGCGGCTTAATCTGTCCATCACCTCACGGTACTCCTGCGGGTCCTCGGTGTAGGCGCCGTAGCGGTTATGACCGGACCCCCGGGCGAGGTACGCGCCACGTGCGCTCACACCGGCCACGGTGCGGGGCGTCACTCCTTCTGCATCTGGGTTCGCGTAGCGGTCGAATCTCTCGATCGCCTCAAGATCGGCAGCGCCGAGCACTTGTCCGCGATCCGGGGTGTAGGAATCGTCCCAGTGGAACCGGGGCACGACCCAGTCGTTCACCCCGATGTCGACGTCGGAGAGCACCAGCACCGGGGTCTGGAAGCGCTCCGCCAGGTCGAAGGCCCGAACCGCAAAGTCGAAGCATTCGGCGGGGTCGCCGGGGAAGAGCAGGATGTGCTCGGTGTCGCCGTGGGACGCATGGGCGGCGTTGAGGAGGTCGGCCTGCTGGGTGCGGGTTGGGAGCCCGGTCGAAGGGCCGGCCCGCTGCACGTCGAAGAGCACCACCGGCACCTCGCTGTAGTAGGCGAGGCCGAGCAGTTCGTTCATCAGCGAGAGCCCCGGTCCCGACGTCGCGGTGAAGGCTCGCGCTCCCGCCCAGCCAGCGCCGATCACAGTGCCGATGGCGGCCATCTCGTCCTCGGCTTGGATGATCATGGCGTTGGTGCAGCCGGTATCGGGATCGCGGCGGTAGCGGCGGCAGAATCCGGCGAACGCGTCCATCAGCGAGGTCGAGGGGGTGATCGGGTACCAGGCCGCGACGGTGGCACCCGCGTAGACGCATCCCAGCGCCGTGGCGGTGTTGCCGTCGACGATGATCTGGTCCCGGGTGCGCTCCATCGCCTCCACGTGGCAAGGGAGAGGACATGGGAAGTGCTCGAAGGCCCAGTCGTGACCGAGGATGAGGGCGCCATGGTTGGACTCGCGCAGCCGGCTGCGGTCGGCGTACACCTCATCGAGCACCGTCCCGATGACGCCCATATCGATCCCCAGCAGGGCGGCCAGGGCGCCGACGTAGACCACGTTCTGGAGCAGGACACGCTGTCGGGGCTGGTCGAACTGGTCGGCGCAGAGACGCGCGATGGGCATCCCCAGTAGGGTCACGTCGGGGCAGGAAGACGCCTCCTCGAGTGGCCACGAAGAGTCCCAGAGCACCCAGCCGCCCGGCCGCACCGCGGTGATGTCGCGCTGACGGCTCTGGGTGTTCATAGCCACGAGGATGTCGGGACAGGCGACCCTCGCGCCGTGGCCGGAGGCGCTGACCCGGATGTCGTACCAGGTTGGCAGCCCCTGGATGTTGGAGGGGAAGAGGTTCTTGCCCGAGACCGGCAGCCCCATCCGGAAGATCGCGCGCATCAACAGGTTGTTGGCGCTCGAGGAGCCGCTGCCATTCACGGTTGCAATCCGGATCGAGAGGTCGTTGACCTGCGATCCAGCCACAGGGATTGCGCTCGGCGTCACCAGCGCGGTGGTCATCGCGCCGGCTCGGGGACGGCGCCGCTTGGCCGGGGCAGCCCCAGCTGGAGCTTCTTCATCTGCCAGGCGGCGGTTGGGCAGCGCTCGGCGCAAAGGCCGCAGTGGACGCAGAGGTCCTCGTCCTTGACCATCAGCCGGTAAGTCTGCGGAAGCGGCGGGGAGATGAAGAGGGACTGGGAGGGGTGCAGGCGCGGCGCCGACATCTGGGTGACCAGGTCGTCCTCCCCGGCGTCCCGGACCATGGTCAGACAACGAACTGGACAGACGTCGATACATGCGTCGCACTCGATGCAGAGTGGAGCCGTGAAGACGGTCTGGATGTCGCAGTTGAGGCAACGGCTCACCTCGCGCGTCGTCTGCTCGGCGGAGAAGCCGAGTTCCACCTCGAGGTCGAGGACCTGAAAGCGGCGCACCATCGCGACGTGCTCCATCCGCTGCCGCTTCGAGGGGTTGTACTCGTTGTGATAGCTCCACTGGCCGAGGCCCATCTCCCGGCTCGCCAGCGTCACGCCCGGAGTGGGGCGAGCGGTGGTGGAGATACCCCGACAGCGATTGTCGATGGAGATCGCCGCCTGGTGGCCGTGCTCGACTGCCCAGACGATGTTCAGGGGACCGAAGGCGGCGTCACCTCCAAAGAAGATGCCGGGACGCGTCGATTCCATGGTGGCGCGGTCGACCACCGGAAGCTCCCACCGTCCCAGCTCGATGCCGAGGTCTCGCTCGATCCAGGGGAAGGCGGCATCCTGGCCGACCGCCAGGATGACATCGTCGCAGGGCATCACCACTCTCTCGTGGGCGGTCGAGAGGGTGGCGTCCTCGTTCCAGCTCACCCGCTCGAACTCCACGCCGGTGAGCCGCCCATCCTCGACGACGAAGCGGGTCGGGGCGTGGTTGACCACGATCTCGATGCCCTCCTCCTCGGCGTCCTCCAGCTCCCATTCCGACGCCTTGAAGAAGGGGCGGGGCCGCCGGGCCACCACCTTGACGTCGTGACCGTCCAGCCGGCGGGCGGAGCGGCAGCAATCCATGGCGGTGTTGCCCACCCCGATGACCACTACCCGGGCCCCGATCGAGGTGACGTGGCCGAAGGCGATCGACTGCAGCCAGTCCGGTCCGATGTGGATCCGGTCGCTCGCGTGCCGCCCCGGCAGCTCAAGATCCTTGCCCCGCGGCGCTCCGCTGCCCACAAAGACGGCGTCCCAGCCGCCCGTCAGCAGCTCGCGCATGCTCTCCACCGGGGTTCCGTAGCGAACCTCGACGCCCATCTCGAGGATGAAGCGAATCTCCTCGTCGAGGACGGTATCCGGAAGGCGGAAGGCGGGGATGCTGCTGCGCATCAGCCCCCCAGGACGGACATGCCGCTCGAAGATGACCACCTCGTAGCCGAGCGGGGCCAGGTCGTTGGCAACGGTGAGCGAGGCGGGACCAGCGCCAACGCAGGCCACCCGCTTCCCATTCTTCCGGTCGGGGGCCCGGGGCAGCCGGTCTCGGATCTCGCCACGCAGGTCGGCGGCCACCCGCTTGAGTCGGCAGATGGCCACCGGGGTGCCATCAACCCGGCCACGGCGGCAGGCCGGCTCGCAGGGGCGGTCGCATGTGCGCCCCAGGATCCCGGGGAAGACATTGGACGCCCGGTTGAGAAGGTAGGCGTCC
>JBEKWR010000040.1:0-6361 GCA_049512935.1 Bathyarchaeia archaeon | reverse complement strand
AACGTCGTTGCCGTCGGGTTCATGCAGCCCAACCCTGTCAAAGTAGTTGGCGGCGGCCTCAAGCAGGCGAGTGCCGATAATTCCCTGAACCTCCTCAACCGTCAATTGGGGATTCGTGTATTCAACTGAGCCTCTTAAAAAGAACTGGTTACCCCCAAATTGCACGTTGACCTTTTTGCCGTTAACGTAACGAAACAGCGTTACCTGCCTGCCTCGTGTTTTCTCCTTGAAAACGGTTAACTTGTCAACTAGGACTTTAACGGTTGAAATGGAGTTCTTAAGGAAATCTTCAACCAAAGCTTTACTGTAGTCTTCAGACATCAAAGTCTATCCTCGCTCTAAAGATTCCGCCATGTATATACAATTTCTTGCGACAGCTTCGCCTAAAAACATTCTTGACACAGAAAAATCTTCCTGAAAACCAACGCCGAAAAGCATGTTGGAGATAGCTGTCTCCTTCTTCGGAAGAACCGTGTAAACACTTTTGCCCGACAATTTTGAAAGAGCGGCTTTAAGCAGCCTGATTGCAGCGTCAACTTTGCCTTCTCGGCAAACTAATGGTCCAACCCAAGCCATTTTCTCGTAAACCGTAGCCGCAACGTACCCCACTGGAAAGCGTATTTCGCCGATGTAATAGCACAGGTTGCCCTTGTCAAGAATGATGGATTCCAACAATTTTCTTCTGTCGCCGCCAAAGCAGCGAACGTCAAACGCCTCTAACGCAGCAATCTCACGCGGTGCTGGGGTCTGCAAATTTTCGGCGGTCAATGAACCGAGTTTTTCAGAACATAAAACCTTAAAGTCCTCGTCAAGCCTGAAGCCTAAGCTGCCGTAAAAGCCTGAAAGGTCGGAATACGCGTAGAGCCCAACGGTCTTGACGCCTCTGCTTCGCAGGTAGTTTACGCTGTTCCGTACAAGAAGCGTTCCTGCGCCCTTGTTCCTGTATTTTTCTTTAACAATCAAGTTGCCAAACCAGCCCACACTGCCGAAACTAATGCATGTGGAAATGCCGACGCGTTCCCTGCCGTGGAAAGCTACAAGGCAGCCTTCAGGTTCAAGGTTAGAATTGAACTGGAAGTCTTCCTCAGCCATGTTCCAGCCCATGGTGTTGGCTAGTTTTGTCGCAAACGGAAAATCGCCCTCGCGCATCGGCTTAATTTGAAACATGAAAAATACACTGTAAATTCAGAGAATTAAGCATTAAAAGGAGTCATCCGTAAGAATTTCCGATTGGGCTAGAAACTTGCTCGACTTTCAGAAATTAAAAATCTATAAATACTTTTATTTTGCAGAGTTAGCATATCATAAATGAAATGTTATGTCGGTCAGCAATGTTCCCATTCGGCGCTTGCTGGTCGATAATTCGCGGTGAAGGTTTTGAAAGACAAAAGGCGGTTTAGAACCCGAGCAGTTTTTCTTGCTGTCGTCTGGATTCTGTTATTACTGCTGTCCTTGTCTTTGCTGTCGGTTCTCTCTTCAAGTTTCCTTCATAATCCTCAGGGCGAAAACATTTCAAGCCTGAGCTGGGCTGGCTACATCATTTCGAGAACCACGGATGCGCAAGCAGGAGTTACCGCGATAAATGCCTCATGGGCTGTTCCCGTAGTTAACGCTTCAGCAGGCAATAGTTACTCGTCCGTGTGGGTTGGAATCGGCGGCGAATTGGACCAAACGTTAATTCAGGTGGGTACTGAAAATGCCGTGTCTAGTGGGCAAGCCACGTATTATGCTTGGTACGAGTTGCTGCCCAATTTTGCTGTGGTAATTAACACCTTAACTGTGTCTTCTGGGGATGTAATGGTTGCGTCCATAACTCTGCTTAATTCAGCGACAAACCAGTGGAACATACACATAAGCGACACGACAACGGGGCAAGACTTTAGCTTGAATGTCAGTTACAACTCGACTCGTTCTTCAGGCGAGTGGGTACTGGAAAGACCAACAATGAATAACAAGCTTACCACTCTGGCGGATTTCGGAAGCGTTACGTTCGCAGACTGCTACTTAAACGCCAACAACATTTCAGGTGCAATAAGCAGATTTTACTATTTACGACTGGAAATGACCAATGATCTCAATAACCCATTGACTTCTGTTTCAAATCTTGCTGCAAACGGAACAAGCTTCACCGTCAGTTACGTTCCAACACATTAGAAAAAAGGCTACTTGCCAGCAGAAAGCGCCGCGGAAAGAGCCTCAGAACTCTTCTGTATTTCCTTGGTTACGCTTGAAAGCAGTTTTATTCGGTTTTCAAGTTTGCGCCGTTGCATGCTGGCTAACCCTTTGAACTTAGGCATTATGTCTTCAATGACTGATGTCATCAAATCACGGTTTTTATCTTCATGCAAATCTCTCAGTTCCATATGTCCATCTTGGAACTGCAAAAGTAGGTGCCCTGTCGGATCGATGTGCGCTTGGACTACGTCACCAAGTTGAGCTGGAAGCGCTAATTGGTCAACCGCTATTGCGGGGGAAAGCGGCTGCATTAGCTTAAGGAGAGAAGAGAAAAACTGCGTTACTAATATTTTTTCTTCCGAACTCAACTCGCTTATTTGTCCAATGTCGTCTGCGGTGCTTTTTAATGAATCAACGAGTTCTTGAATTGACACTGTTTTTTTTCGATCTTGCTGCTTTGTCTCCTGTGCTGTAAAGAGGTCCTGAGGCTCTTCCTTAACTGCGGCTACTTGTTGGGTCAAGTTTCATCGAAGGGTAGTAGCCGCTTCTAGACAAAAAAGCACTTGTACGTCTTAAAAATTAACACACATAAAGCAAGTCGCCTGAAATCTCCAAGCACTGCGCGGCGGCTTTGAGCTTGTTATTGATGATACAATGTTTTTCCGCAAACCCAAAGACCTAAACCCGCAGGGTTATTGACGATGAAGGAGATTTTTCCTGCTTGAAAACAACTCAAAGCTCAAGCAGTTTCACTTGAGTCAAAACGAATTTGCAGGTTGGGCACAAACCTAAAAATGTCCCGAACAAAATACAGGCGCCGATCAGCTGAGATTAACAACGATTCATTATCCTATCCATATTCGACTTGGCATGCTACCTGATCCATGCGTATAGGCATACGCGGAATTTTGCGGGGGCACCACGATAAATTCGACCATTGAGATTTGCTGCAAGTTATAAGCGCTGTTATTGCCAGTTTCAACGCTGACAGTTATGGGATATGCTCCCGAGTAAGATGGGTAACTCATTAAGGTCATGTTTTGAATGCCGGTGGACCCCGTTTCCCACCCATAGATTAATGTCCCGTTGCCTAAGCTCGGGTTGTAGCTTACTCCCCTGAAATCTGATGGCAATGCTTTAAGGTACTGTGAAGATGCGAAATCCGCGGTGAAATTAACTTGAAGGTCAGCCATCGCAAGGCTTACTGCCACGGCTGAAACAATTAGGAGACAGGACAACAGGAAAGCCAACCGGGCGTTTCTGCTGCTCCAGCGGTTGTTTCTTGGTTTTGGCGTTGAGATGCGTTTTAGTCTGGTTTCTAATCTGGGGTGGGTTGAAAGTATCCCAACTCTGTGCAGAACTGAGGAGGAAACAAGAAGGTTAGATGAGAAGTTGGCAAGAATGCTTTCCTTCGGGAAAGTTTGAATTGCCTTGCAGATCTTGGCGAGAGCGTCTCCTAAGGCTGAAGGCTTTTCCAGAAGCTCAACTGCGCCTTCATCAGCGTACATTTCTCTTTCTCTTTGAGCCGCCGAAGACACAATGTATGAGAGCGGGTTGAAGAAGGAAACAGTTGTCAAGGCGTTGGACACGGTTTTGAAGAAGAAATCGTTGTTTTTGACGTGCGCCAACTCGTGGGATGCCACAGCTGCTATTTCCTCTCTGTTTAGGATTTTGAGGAGTCCGATTGAGAAAACGATTGTTGCTCCTCGACCGTACCCAATCGTGAACGCGTTAGGTCGCAGGTCTTCAACAACTCCGATTTTCGGAGGAGCAATGCCTAATTTCTTGGAAGATTCTGAAACGTTTGCTTGTAACCACTGGTGCTCTTCGGGTGATAACAGAATCACATGCAAGACTTTTCTTGCTATTCGGTCATCAGCCAGAACCATTGACAGAGCGAATATGCCGCCTGCAATTAACCCGATTATGCAAATTATCCCTGTAACTGAGAGTACTGTGCTGGTTGAAACGGTTGACATGTAACCTGCTTGCGAGGAGGGCGGTAGAAAGGGCCCGAAAGGAAATGAATTAACGCGAGTGCCAGCGGCGGTTAGAGTTTTAATTTGCTGGTAGCTTTGAATGCCTGTTGAGGGAAAGGCGATAAGCATGACGGCGAGGGGAAGGGCTAAAGGAACCAGGTACAGCAGGCTTTTTGTTCTTTGACCTAGAAAACTGCAGTACTTAGTTAAGATTTTGACGCAGACAAACGTAACAGATAGAAAAATGACTGAATAATAGAAATACGGTTGAAAGATCTGGTTAAGGATACCTTCAAGCCCCATCTAAGCACGCCTTCCCAAACTCATTTCTTTTTTGTTATGTTCTTGTTCAATTGTTCTTTTAGGGTCTTGCGTTCTTCCTCATTTAACGAGGTTTCATCGACTAGACAGTTAGCCACCACTTCACCAAAGTTGTCAATAAGGCTGGAAAGAACTTCGCGAACCGCGGATTTCTGAAAGGACTGCTTCTCCAGCGCTGGCCAATACACATAGTACAGTCCGCCTCTGCCCTTCTCTATTTTGCGGTCAAGAAGGTTTTTTTCAAACAGCCTGTCCATCGTGGACATCACGGTTGTGTAGGCCAGTTTTTTAGTTTTTTTGAGAGTATCGTGAATTTCTCTTACGGTCACGGGTGTTTTTCTTGAGCCCCAAATTGCCTCCATGACGTTGGCTTCCAGCGGACCCAAGAATGCTTGTAAAGCTTTGCCGTCTATGTTGTATTGCGAGAATTCTGGTTTTTTGTCTTCGATCATGGCATGCAACCGCATTACTATCAGCTGTAGTAGCTCTTTAAGCTTTCGCAATAAAACACAGATTAATTCAGTTTTCAAAAAAAGGAAATGGGGAGGGGAAGCTTGCCATTCTTTTATGAAGATGAGGGAGCAGGTCTTGTGCCTAGAACAACAGACAAGTTAACACTTTGGTTATCACGTATGACTGTTACGGTAATGGTCTGTCCAGGCGTCGTGTTTTCTTCAAGATACGTCGACAGGTCATCTGTGTTTCTGATTCTGTTTCCGTTTATGCTTACTATGATGTCGCCGCCTAAGTACAGGTTGTTGCCGTCTATCGTAGCTTGTGTAGTGCCAGCTTTGAGCCCTGCTTTGTCAGCGGGTCCTCCGCTTATAACACTCTGAATCAAAACACCGTAAGTGACACTTGTCTTCATTGCAGTCGCAATGTCGTACGTCATGTCTGTTCCTTCTATACCCAGGTATGGGTGCTGATTGTAGCTGCCTGTGGCGACTAAGGATGGGAGTTCCCGAAGGATTGTGTCTGAAGGTATTGCGAACCCTAAGCCTTCGGATGGCTCTTCTGAGTTGGAGCTGCTAAGTATCGCAGTGGTTATGCCGATAACTTGTCCTTGGTCGTTAAGCAGGGGTCCACCTGAGTTGCCTGGATTAATGTCTGCCGTCGTTTGGATGACGTCAGCTATGCTGAATCCGCCTGTGGTTTCTTCGGTGATTGTTCTGTTCAAGGCGCTGATTATGCCTGTTGACATGGATCCTGCTAAGCCGTAGGGGGTGCCGATGGCTATCACTTGGTCTCCAACTTGCAGCGTTGATGAGGCTACAATCGTTAATGGAACGAGTTCACTTTGAGGCGCGGCAGTTGAAAGGACGGCCAGGTCAGCGTAGGGGTCGGAGCCTAACACCTTTGCAGTGTAAGTGTTTCCGTCTTCGAAGGTGACGGTGACGTTAACGCCCTGGTCAACTACGTGGAAGTTTGTGACTATGAGGTCGTCGCCGTTGAAGTTATAGGTGAATCCTGACCCCAGCACTTGCGAATAGGAAACTTGATTGAGAATGTCGATTGAAGGCTGAAGGTCTTCGACGACCACCACTGACGGTGACACGGTTTGGTAGATCTCTGGGAGGGTTACGTTGTCGGTTACGGCGTTGTCGGTTTGAGTCGACGTTGTACCTGAGGTTGTGCTTGATTGGGTTGGCGTGTTCGTGTTGGCGGAGACGGCTGGGTGGGCTGCATAGTATCCAGCTACTCCCGCGATGAGGGAGGCGATGATTAGTAATGTTGCTATTATGATGGCAAGTTTGGTTCTTCTTGGTTTTTTGGGTACGGTTAGCGTAGGTTTTGTTCTCCTTGCGTGCTTTTGATTGTTACTATCTTGGGTAGTAGCCAAGGAATATAAATATTATGCCAAATCGCACCCCATTCCAGTTTCAGCG
>JBEKWR010000039.1:0-7624 GCA_049512935.1 Bathyarchaeia archaeon | reverse complement strand
GAAGCCATGCTGAAGAAGACCGGGGCAGCCGACGCGGGCGCGTGCTTGGATGCTGGGAGCCGCCGAGAAAGCCTGGGGGCGCCTGAAAAAAAGCTCCCTTGAGCGTTGCTGTGCCTGAGGCGTCTCATTTCGCCGTTTTTGCCTTGGGTCATGTTTTGCCAGGTTGCCCCTCAAGCAATGTTTCGGCAAGCGCGTCTGGTTCCCCTACACCTGGACAGGCGGCGAAAACTGTCCACCCTGCTTTTTGCGGTTCCCACGCGCTACCCGACCTACCTCGACAGCGGCTCCCCCCCCCAATTCCAAAACAGCCGTCGGCAAGCGGCGATTCAAGTTAACAAAGGTGAAAATCAACTATGGTAAACTTGGAAATTCCAACCGTTAAAATTTCTTGCAGGCCAACCGCTCCCAGAAAAGATCGATTTACGGTGAGCTACGAATATTCCTGGTGCGCAATCAGTGTTTCAGATGTTTTAGAAGAACCATCCCAAACAAGAAGCAGCGATGACGGGGATATGGCGAACCAGAATTCCTACAGTGTTGCCGTTATTTTTTCCAATATGGAAACAAGCAGGGATACTGTTAATTTGTATTAAAATTTTTTCGAGAAAAGTTTTCGATATTATTCAGGTGTGTCCTAAAAATCATGGTAATGGATTGATTAGGTATGTTTAGAAAAAAATCTTTAAACCAAAAAACTTCGAAGGCGCTTAGCCCTTTTTTTGAGCCCAGCAAAACCTTCGAACAAGAAAGTCCGTCAATGCAAAATCTGCAAAGCCTAACAAGGCTGGGTGGTTGCTGATGACGATAACAAGGGTTCAGGGTAACGCGCAGGGCGTTTACAGTGGCGGTGACGCGATCGCTTACTCCATGAATAGCAATCCTGCTTCTGGAAACGTTCTAGTCGCGTGCATCTCAATAACCGACTTAACAGATTACAACACGGTTTCAAGCATTTCGCAGTCAAACGTGTCTTGGAGCCTTGCCGCTCAGTCGAACAGCAACGGCGTGGACGCTGAGATATGGGTTGGCTCCGTCAGCGCTGGCGCTTCTAAAAGCGTGACGGTTAACTTCACGGATAACGGAAGCGACAGCGGCGCTTACCTTTGTGCGGTGGTGGATATCTGCGAGTATTCGGGTTTGTCTTCTGCAACGGCTGACAAGACGGCAACTGACAGTGGAAGTTCAGGTAGCCTTAGCACAGGCACTACGGGCACGACAAGTCAAGCGACGGAACTTTGGATTGGTTGCGGTGCCGGGCAGTATGGTCAATCTTCGGCGTCAAATGGTTTTTCGCTGTTGGATGGCGGCGTCGAATACGGTGGTGAAGGTGGTTATAGTTCAAGCTGCGCTTACTTGGAAAAGATCGTTAGTTCCACTGGCGGGGCAAGCACGGGAACGTCTATAACTTCAGGATATCAATGGGCTGGTTGCATTGCTACTTTCAAAGCTTCGATAACATATTATACGATAACGTCTTCAGCCGATTCGCACTCTACTATTTCGCCTTCGGGCTCTGTTCAAGTTGCGCAAGGAAACAATCAGACTTTCAGTTACTCAGCGAATACAGGTTACTACATAAGTCAAGTTCTCGTAGACGGTTCAGCGCAGTCAATTACTGGAAGCTACACTTTCAACAACGTTCAAGCAAACCACACGATAGCGGTATCCTCTCATGTTATTGTTTACACGATTACTACGTCGCCTGATTCTAATTCTTCGATGTCGCCCTCAAACCCGCAAGTCAACTATGGCTCTAATCAAACTATAACTATTAGCGCTAATACGGGGTACCACATAACCCATGTCTATGTTGATACCGTAGACCAGGGGGTGATAAGCTCGTATACCTTCTCTAATGTGACCGCCAACCATACAATAAGTTGCACCTCCACAATCAACACTTACACTATTACAACTTCTCCAGACGCTCACTCTTCGCTGTCACCATCGAATCCAGTGGTCAATTATGATTCTAACCAAACAATAACTATCAGTGCAAATACAGGCTATCATATAACGGGTGTAACGGTAGATGGAAACAGTCAAGGCGTAATATCTTCGTTCCCGTTCAATAGCGTTACTGGTAACCATACCATAAGCTGTACTTCAGCGATTAACACGTATGCAATAACCGCTTCAGCAGACGCAAACTCAACTATATCCCCCGCTGGAATAACTTACGTCAATTATGGATCCGACCAGTCTTACACTATGTCCGCTAACACTGGTTTCCAAATAACTCACGTTTATGTCGATGGTGTTGATCAAGGAGCTATTACAACTTATACCTTCACGAATGTGACAGGTATACATACGATATACGCCTCGACATCAACGGGTTCAAACAGTCTGGAAGTCACGGGAAACTTGACTGTTGATGCAAACTCCACAGTAATTAATTCGCTGTCTGCCAATTCGATTTCGACGGTTGGAAACGTTACGATTGGGGGAAGCGCCGCGGTTACCAATCAACTGTCCTCCAGTACCTTTTCAACTACAGGTAATGCAACGATTGGTGGGAATGCCGTTGTCACTGGGACTTTAACTGTTCAGGGGCAACCCGTAAATTGCCAAACCGCATCTTTACCACTGCAGCTTTCAAACGGTGTACTTTCAATCCAGCAAGCCACTGGCTCAACAAATGGTTATCTATCCTCTTCAGACTGGAACACTTTCAACGGCAAATACGGTTCAGGTTCAAACGCAACATTAACGGGATTAACAGTAACTGGCGCCGCCAACGTGGGGTCTCTGCAGATTGGTGGCACACAGGTCCTCTCTTCAAGTGGGCAATTGCAGAATCTTACAGCAGATGCTTCGCTAATTACAAGTGGAACCATCGTTTCTGCCAGACTACCAACAACCCTTCAAATGTCAGGTTCACCAACATTTGCTGGATTAACAGTAAACGGTCCAATGTCGACGGCGAAAAACGTGCTTGACGATGGCTCAGGAAACATGATTACGACTGGCTCATTGACGCTGCCATGCATTTGCCCGTATTTCACATGGGCGCAGCTTGAACCTTACCTTTGGCAACTCCAATACATTAACGGCTCATGGCAATGGACAGCTATGAATAATACTCTACCCTTAGGGACCTCGTTCATTCACTTCGTGGATAATGATAACGGAACAGTCAATTGGTTAGATGTCGGTATAATACGTGACGAAATGGCCCCGACTAATTGCGCATTATGGGTCAGCCAGCATCTTATCGTGAAAAAGGACTTCTCATGCGGCGGTGCAGTTTATTCACTTCAAGGAGCGCTTCTTCTTGGAAGTGATTATGATGCTACAAATACCAATGGCCAAATGCCCCAAATAATACTAGCTAATTCAGAATTGGATCCCCAAAACGATTTCATCTTTAGGAATACATTGCAGATATGGCGGAGTGGGTATCTAGGATTTGGCAACTTGGAGATTAATAACTTATATGTTCATGGCAGCATATCTGGCTCTAATGGTCAATTGGTAGTTGTGGGATCGCCACTAAACATCGTGGGCTCATTTTCGTCAAGTGCGACAGGCTACGGATACTTGACTGCCGTTGGCACTTACGGCTACTTAAGCGGCAGTACTGGAACCGTAAATGTATCTTTGCAGACAAGCTATCGTATCTTTTGCGGCGGAGAAATCGACGTTTACAGCGACCAAAGAGACAAAACCTTAATCGATGCCTTAAGCGCACAAACTGCTCTTAGTGCAATCATGAAGCTAAACCCGCTCCATTTTGCTTGGAAGCCTGAAACCCAAAAGGGCAACAACGTAGTCGCAGGATTCTTCGCCCAAGAAGTCGCCAAAGCCATACCTGAAGCTGTAATAGTACATGAAGGCGCAAGATACACTGACGAGTATAATTTGAACTATGACGTATTGACGACTTATGCTTTGTCAGCAATTCAATGCTTAACAAAAGAAGTCGAGGCTTTACGGTCAGAAATGAAACGACTATCGAAAGTGGGTGCAAGCTAAAATGAGCCAAGAGCAAGCGAAAGTTGATCCAATAATGCAGCAAGTCGGCCTGCTAAACCTGCGTATCAACGATATGATGACACAACTCAACACCGTCGTGAAAACGCTAATGGATGAAAACACTGCTTTACAAAAAGAGAACGCTGACCTAAAAGCTCAACAAGAGAAAACAACTAAGTCCTAAATAGCTTGCAATTCCCTCCTTTTTTACGTTATATCTTTTTTTAATGAATCCTGTTTCTAAAACGATTTCTGTCCTCTCATGCATTTTAAATTCATCACAAGAAAAGAACTCTGCAGTTCAAAGCTTTTCCAAGGAAATACATTTACCCAAGTCAAGTCATCGATTGTTAGTTCAAAAACATGAAAAGCCTTTTATCGCTTATAATTTCTTAATACTATGCATGGACAGCCTTGGCAAGACTATAACTTTAATTCTTGTTCTAATAATAACTTTCTCAACCCCAATCTCTAAACCTTTTGGATTAGCTCAAACTGCCACAAATGAAAGTGGCGTAATATATTCAGACACTACATGGACAGAAGCAAGTAGTCCCTACAGTCTTGCGGGTCCTGTAGCTGTAAACCAAGGCGTGACGCTTACAATTGAGCCTGGAACCACTATTAATCTCAACAACTACTACATACAAGTCAACGGCACATTAGTTGCTAAAGGAACAAGCGCGAGTCAGATTCAGTTTATTGGTGGAAGTACCATAGGAATCACTTTTACATCTCTAAGCAACAATTGGAATGAGCAAACTGGGTCTGGATGCATAATTCAAAATGCCATAATTGAACCTAATCTACAAATTTTCGAAAGTTCAGTTAAGATAGACCATAGCACTGTATCGGGTTCTTTTACTGTTGGTGGTTCCAGTATAGTCACGGACAACAACTTAACAGGTGGCGCCAGCGTTCTTGGCTCAGCAACACTTTCAAACAACATAATTAGCGGCACTTTAAGTAATGGTCCAGGCGCAGTCGTTCCCGTTGTATCGGTCAGTAGCGGTTCATCGCCAAATTCATTACCGACTATTGCAAATAATCAAATCTACGGCAGCCCCAACTCTGATGAAACATCAAACATAGGAATTGCATGCAACGGCTATGCATCTATTATCAACAACACCCTAACTGGTTGCGAGGAAGGCATTAGAATATACTCTTCTCAAACAACTGGTTTTCCGATTATCAAGCAGAATGTAATAAACAATAATCAAGCAGGCATCGTTATTCAAGCAAGCGAAAGTGCGCAGTCTCCTGCAAGCAATTCACCGCTCATAGAAGAGAACTTGATAACCAACAACACTAACGGTATTTCTGTTGAAGCCTACGGTGGTATAGTTACACCTGCAATCCTGAACAACAATATTTACCAAAATAGCCATAACTTATCCTGGGAACTTCCTAACAACATAGACGTAACAAACAATTGGTGGGGAACAACCGACCTGCAGGCAATCAACGCGACAATTTATGACAACAAGAACGATTTCAACTTAGGCACAGTAAACTTCGTTCCATTCTTGACAGCGCCTAACCCTCAAGCGCCAAACCTAAACACGCCAATGCCAACGCCTAGCCCATCGTCATCTCCAACGCCGACAGTAATTTCTACGTCCTCTACGCCCTCAACGCCAGAGTTTCCATCAGCCATTTGCCTCATACTCATAATTATCACATCAACTATAGGCATCTTAGCCTACAGACGAAAGCTAAAACATCCCTTATTTTCTTGTTATAGTTTCAATCTTGTAGATGATGAGACGTAGAATCAAAGAAAACAAGTAATTACGTACAAAGACAATAATTACTAGAGATGTAAATTGACATGAGTTTTGTTCTGAAAAAATTAGCGAAGGCTATCGGAGGCTGCAGGCGCAGCCTTAGACTTACTGAATCAACCCTTGACGTGGAGCCTCTACAAGCAAATCATCCACATTGCAACGCCGCGCTTTAGGGAGTAGTCAACGGTTACGAGTGCGTTAACAAAAGGATATAGTTTGGAATGCAGAAAACAAAGAAACAAAACAATCGCCGTTTGTACAGCCGAATCGAGGTAGAATTGCAAAGCGAATCCTCCATTCAACCTTTAAGTTCTCAAAAAACTAAAGGCAAACTGAAAAGTGGTAAGAGCCGCTCTTGAGCCTTCATTAAGAAAAGCAACGACAACTTGGAAAAACAATCAAAAAGAGATCACTTTTTACAAACAAACCAGGTGGGAAAGGGGGGATTTGAATGAGTGAAAAACAAGGGGTTACTTCTGCTCAAATGTTGCCGATACCTCAGCATGGCAATGCTGAACCTGCGCATTAATGATATGATAACGCAGCTCAACAATGTCATGAAAGCGATTTTGGACGAGAACAACTCGTTAAAGCAGGAGAACGCTGAATTGAGAGCTAAACCGCAAACGGCAAGCCAGCAGACAAGCAAGCAATAAGCCTGTGGCTTGTCAAACAAACTTTTTCTTTTTTTCTTAGAGTCAGATGGGTTTGATTCATATTTCAATTGATTAATCATGGGTAGGTTGGTGCGTTTTTGAATGAAGCAGCTTCAGCGTTCGCGGTTGCGGCGGATGTTGGGCAGCCACCAGGAAAGTCAGTTGGCCCCTGAATCTGCCCTTCTTGGCATAGTTGTGCCTGACGACCCAGTCGTTTTCTCCCGCGATTTTTTCGGGTTTCAGGTCTTGGATTACCAGGCTGGCCTTCTTCGGGACAGGGCTAAGCGGATCGTGGTGCGGTGGAGCAGGCAGGCGGGCAAAACCACCTGCATCGCTTTGCGTGCGATTTGGTTCGCGTGCGCCTACCCGAAGACACTGACCTTGATTGTGGCTCCCACCCTCCGCCAAAGCATGCCTTTTGCAGTCAGGGATGAGTCAGCGGTGGCAACGTAGGTTTAGCCTTTTTTGTGTTTAAGGCGGGTGGTTGGCTGCTGGCGATGTGAGGGCTTGGTTTCGACAATGCCTAAATACCGCTTGTGTGTTATCCATGTAACAAAGGTGATTCAAGAATGACAGCTTACACCACCATAAGGCTTCCCGAACCCCTCCTAAGACAGGTCGACGCCGTCGTCAAGGATCAAGGCTGGGGTTACTCGTCGCGTGCCGAGTTCGTGAAGGAAGCAGTCCGCTACTTCTTAGACATGAAACGGCAAAGCAAGCCCTAAACACGCGTGCCCAAGGTTCACCGTGTTTTCTTTTGCCGCCTTTTGAGTGGCATCAGAGGTGACCATGTTATGCATAAGAGAAGCAAGCAGAAACTTTTGGAGCGCAAAATCCGCGGCATCATACTTCGCGGGAGCCACTATGACCGTGCGAAAGGTGAGTCCATCTGCAAGTTGACCCGCCTGGACGTCTTGGGCCAGTTAAAGGAGCCTGTTGAGGTGCATCTGGTTCCTGATGTTGAGCGGGGCGAGGTTTTGATTAATCCTCAGGGCACGGGCAGCCTGCAAGCCAGGGATTCATGTTAAAAACCCATATTTGTGTTGGAATTTTGTCACTAATACTAGACCCCCTCCCCCGGGTGAAAAACATGCCTCATAGATTAAGTCTTGATAGGCGAGTCAGCGGCCGCGTGACCAAGATGCGCCGCATCCTGCACGTTGACACCCAGCACACGCGCCGCAAACTCCTCACCCAGCT
>JBEKWR010000038.1:0-8638 GCA_049512935.1 Bathyarchaeia archaeon | reverse complement strand
CTGAATGGGCGGAGCAAAGCAGCCTCTAATCCCGAGAAGGACAGGCTAAGACGCTTAGCTAACAGCACGCTTAAACGGAAAGTGCCCGTCGTAATCATCATCAGCATAGTGGCGTTGAGCGCCTTCATCGTCGTTTACAGTACACCCACAAGCGAAGAGTTCCTGAAGCTGATTCCCAACTTCCAAAGCAACCAAGGACTTACAGCAATAGCGAACGGTTTTGGAAGCGGAACCTTGGCTCCAACCCAGATTGTCGTTACCACAGCCACGCCAATAACATTTGGAGATAACCAGTTTAACCAAACTCTGCTTAACCAAATAGACCAAATAACAGCGGCAGCCGCGGACTCCAAGGGGGTCTCCTCTGTTACAAGCGTAACTAGACCTTACGGGAACACATTCAACTACTCCGCGATCGAAAACATGTCTGAGCCAATTCAGCAGCAGTACGAAAGCCAAATGTTCTTGTCGATTGGACAAGACAACCAAACCGCGGTTATCACGGTTAACTTGGCTAATTCAGGCTGGAGCCCCGCTGCCATCAGCTCGCTGGAGGCTTTGGAGAAAAACGTCAACAGCTTGTCGCTCATGAACGGGGTAAAAATTTACTATGGCGGGACAACCCAGGCGACATACGACAGCGAGGCTTTCATGGGCAGCCTGATTCCTGAGGTCGTCCTGATTCTTGCAGCCGCAGTTTACGTGATTCTGTTCTTCCAGTTACGTTCCGCCTTTACGCCTATTCGCTTGATAGTTACAATTCTTTGCAGCGTTGTGTTTTCTTTAGCCTTAGTGTCGATCATATTCTTCTACGGTCTGAACTTGCCCATTCTTGACTTTGCGCCGCTATTCGTTGTTGTAACAATGCTCGGCGTCGGAATCGACTATGACATATTCTTCATAACCCGCATCCGCGAGGAAGTCCTCAACGGAAAATCAGACAACGAAGCCATAGTGACCGCCATCCACAAAGTCTGGGTGACAATCCTCGGCTTAGGTCTCGTACTTGCCACCGTCTTCCTGTCGCTGATGGTGACAAACATTGCCATCCTCGAAGAAATCGCGCTTGCAGTCGCCGCAGCCATACTGATCGACGTGACAATTGTCATCCTCTTCTTCGTGCCCTCATTAATGGGGTTAGCGCAGAAGTTCAACTGGTGGCCCTCCAGATTCACCAGAAACAACAAAAAACCCCAAAACAACGACAATGGCAGTTAAAGCAAGGTTGTCAGCGGCATGGAAATCACAATCAACAGAGGCTGCACTGGCGAATCCTGCTCAAAATGCGGCCCATTGCTCTGCTGTGACAAGCCCATGGTCAAGAAGAGCGCCGGTTCCAAGAAAAAAATGTAGCTAGACGAATCAGCGAAAGGCGTTATTTCATTTGGAGTTTTTTTCGCCTTTTGGCATAACTATCCCTTCGCCGGGCGCTCCGTAGATGACGGCTTCCTTTTCCAAGAACAGTTTGCCCACGTACGAGCATGTCACGGCGTCAAGTTCATGGTCGCTCATTTGGCTTTTCAACCCTTTTATGCCTAAGGCTTCCAAGCCCTCCTTCAGTTTCATTAATCCTTTCTGTTTTCTGGGGATTCCCAAAACGTCTTGGGCGCCGCCTGGATAAGCCTCTATCACGACAAAGCTTTCGGCTTCCAAGATACGCTTCAAGTTTATGCCTCGCATGGTCAGTTTTCTCATCGGGCCCAACGTAACGGGGAAGAATCTTATGCCTCTTTTCAACAGTTCCCTGTCGCATTCTCTTAAGTGAACGCTCGTTCTTTCTTCCAGCGATTTTCTTCCAGGCGGCAGGCTTAAAGGCGCATCAATAGCGACAACGTCGGGTTTGAGTTCCATGATTTTCCCGAGAATTTCCGCGTCTGTGTAAGTCAGGAATGTGTCTGCCTCCGTGCCTCTTAGCACGCAGAAACCTGTTGGGCGAGTTTCAACACCTGCTAAGTCTAAACCGACAATCGACATCTATCTTCAACAGTGTTTCGTCGGTTCAAGCTAATAATTCTTCTACGCAGAACGGCTTGTTCTACCGTGTGCTTCACACAAGAAAGGGTCGCCGCTCACCCCAAAACAGCTTCTTAGCGCTTGCTTTTTCCAATAAAACGATCAAACACTTGTTATTTTTAGCCCTAAAAGAACCTCTTTTTGCCGTTTTAACCTGCATCGACCGCAAGTGTTTTATGCTGATTCATATGATAACATGGACAGCAGGGATAACCATGGCAAAATGCCCAACTTGTGGAAAAGAAGTCAAAAACGCAACAAAAACTTGGAAAATGGCTGGGAAACCGGACAAGAAAGGGAAACGGACACAACTTACGATTGCGCTTTACAAGTGCTGTGACAAAACCTTCCGAGAAGTCGTGGATAAGAAAAAAATCTAATAGCGTAACTTCCAATTTTCTTTTTTCTATTTTTTCTTTAACAAAAGATTGAGTTTCGGCAGTTTCATATTTCCTCTTTGCCAAAAATCTAAACAAGTCAGCGTTTAATTGGTTGGGTATGAAACGTTGTTTAAAGCTCGCTAGTTATTAACGTGCAAGCTGTATCTTGCCCTTTTAGTATGTCTTGGACGCGTTCAGGATGAAGCCCGTTAACGACGAAGCACTCAGTTTTCAGCTGCAGGAGCAGTTTAGGCAGGAACTTGTCCACGCTTGTCCGCTCATGCATTCGTAATAAATCGCGGGCAGGTAACTCACTTATCAATTTAGCCTCGGAAGACTTTTTAGGGTCACTCGTGCAAACACCGTCAACGTCAGTAACCAAAATAGTTCGGGATGCATGCAACTGCCACGCGATGAAGACAGCGATGGAGTCAGAAGTTACATCCCACGAGTTTGGCAACGCGTTTTCGGCGAAGAAAAAAGTTGACGGCAAAAAAACAGGCAACTTACCTGAATCCAAGGCTTCTTGCAGAGACTCAAGCTTGCTTACGAGGCACGAATTTGGCAACAGGTCAGACAGCAGCAACCCGTACTGGTCCATGCCTAAAATTGCCATGCGATGGGAAACTTCAGGCGACAAGCTGAAACGGCGATCCAAGTTCCTAGCGACATCAGCAAATTCACCCCCGCCGGGAACCACGATAAGCCTGTACTCCCTGGACAGTTCAGCAAGTTTTGCGCAGAGTGCTCTTAGTTTTTCAGGCTGCACAGCGAGGCTGCCGCCGACTTTTATTATTGTTGCGTCCATTCGATTTTTTCCCCTGCAATCTTTCCTGCAGTCATCAGGGCAACCGCGAACGCTGGGGTAGCCAACGCAACTTCAGCAGGCATAAACGCGGCTAAGTCAACAATGGGTTCTGCGCCGATTTTCTGCGCGGCTTTTCTCGCGATGAAATCTTTGCATAGGCCAGTGACCACAACGGGGGCTTCGCTTTGTACCTGCTTCTTAACGTCAACGTAAACTTTGGCTAAGCCTTCGGCGACCTGCACGATTTGCCTGTCGTAAATGTACTTTGCCATGTCGATGATTTCATGCTGAGTTAACATTTCCATGTCGGCGCATACGACTCTTGCAAGCCGCGCCAAGGCTTCAGGCAACGTTTTTCCCCGTCCATCAGCCGTCTCGCAGGTGTACTGCATCTCGGATATGTTGCCTAAGGCTAAGTGGACATCAGCGGACAACGCGAACAGTTCAGACGCAACCACTGCAACAGCGCCCTTGACTGGAACTGACTGGACAATCGCGGCAACGTTAGTCCTTAAGCCTCCAGTGTAAACCAGTTCGCCGCAGATGAGCTTATTCAAATCCGTTTTGCCCCTAGCAGCAACGTGTCCGCCGACCACAGGTATACTGCTGGCGCTTGTGCTTCCGACATCAACCACCACGCAATCCTTAACCCGCTGGGCAACCAGCCAGCCTGTCGCAGCCCAATTAGCCGCAGCAACTCGAAGGGGCTCCAAATCCGCGGCGTCAACGGGCTCCAATTGCGCGTTGCTGTTCAAAACATGAATTTTTGTGCTGGGAAACGCTTTTTTCACGCTGGCTAAAATCTGATGTACCCCTTCACGTTTGGTTTGGTATGCGTCAGACAATTCAGCAGTCATTGTTACGCCCAAACCGTCAAGTCCTTCGGCGCCTAGCCGTTTCTTGAGTGTCAAAAGAACGTCGGTGAGCTTTTCAGGTTCCTTCCAAACTGGGAAATACTCGACAGTCACTTTGGCATCCTGCAGCTTGCCCGCCTGCGTCTGCACAAGGGCAGCTTTGGTGTTTGCCCCGCCGATGTCGAAACCCAACACGACAGTCAAGCCATTTTTCCCCTGCTGATAATGTTAAGAAGGCGCTTTTTAGCTTCTTCGAACCTAAGCCCTGCATCCTCCATTGATTCGCCGTTGCCAGCGACCAGAGAAACGCTTTTCGGCTCATTCTTAAGAGGGAAAGGAGGCGAAACAACCCCGTTCAGTTGAGCCGCCTTCTGGAAAGCGTCAACTGTCGGCGTGCGGGTCTCCACTTTTGAGAAGCAGACAAAACCGCTGCTTTCATGGTGCGCTGGAAGTTTATTTTTCAAGACTGCGCCAACCATTGCGTCTGCGACGTTGAAGCCTGCGACCTTGCTTAAGCCAACGTAGGATGTTGTTAGCCGAGGATTAATGTCCACCACGAAAGGTCCCTTGTCGGCTAAAACCAAATCGACGCCAACGTAGCCGCGCAAACCCGCGAAAAGGTCAACTGCCTTCTCAGCCGTCTTAAAAGCTTCTTTCTTCAGCGAATGCTCGAACGGGACAGCGCCTCCTTCATAGCTTGAGGCTGACTCTGGCGGGGCAAGCTTGACGTTTTGCTTGTTGAGGCTAATTGCCACCGTTTCGTTGCGACTGCAAAGTAGGCTGACGCTTGCGGCTTGACCGCGGATAAACTCTTGAACAATAAAATGTTTCGCCGACGATTGAGCCCTCACTTTTGCGAGCGCCTTCTCAACTTGGGCATCTTCCTTGACGACACTTAATCCGCCGCAACTGACGCCGTCAGCAGGCTTAAAGACAGCAGGGTACCCGATTTTGCTTTTGATTGCGCTTTTAACTTCCGCTGCGTCGTCGTCAGCGCTGAAAACCGCCGTTTCAGGGATGGGAATACCGTTGTTTCTTAAGGTCTCATGGAGAACCGTTTTGTCTGCTACCTGCTGGATAGCGCTGGCTTCACAGTTAAGCGAAAGCATACCCGCCTGCTCGAAAAGCCTTACGAGCGACTGAAGTTTTCCCCCCGTTTCTGGAGCAATGATGTAGGCGGCGTCATTGATTTTGGCGGCGTTCACAAGGAATTTTTCAGCTTCACCCTCGTAAGAAATCGGTAGAGTGAAGTCGGCTGCTATGGGAGGGTTCAATTTTGAAAGTCGAGCGTCAAGAAGAACCGTTACATCGTACCCTGCAGCCTTAAAGTCTTCAGAAACGGCGCGCAGCATGCCGAATCCCTCAGACAAAACGCTTGGGTCCAAGGGTTGACCTGCGCATCCGCCGCCTGAAACATGCTCGTAAACTAACAGCTTCAAAGCAAGAGTCCCTTTAGGAACCGATGGAATTCGAGCGTAGGCTTAAAGCTTTTCGATTTGAGCTAAGTCTTTCAGAAAAGCAGTGGCGTGTTTGTTCTTCACGTGTGGCATAACAACGATTCTTATGCAGTCGTACCTTGGCACGTAAGAGACAAACCAGCCTTGCCGCCGAAGCTTCTCTGCTAAGCGTTTAGAGCCACCGTCGCTACGGAAGGCGACAACGTTGAGAGTTGGCTCCACGACAAGTTTGAAACCCGCGTCCTTCAGTCCCTCAGCAAAAAATCCCGTTGTTTTCATGCATTTTTCAACAATTTTTCGGTAGCTCTCCACGCCCAACAAGTTGAAAACCGCCCATGTTGACGCGGCGGCGGCGCCTGACCTGGTCCCGACAAACGTGGTCTGGTAATGGTCGGTTAAGTATGGTGTTTCAGTTTTGAGGCAATCCAAGGCTTCGCGGTGTCTGAAGAGGATTCCGCCTGCTGGAATCGCCGCCAACCCCATCTTGTGCGGGTCAACCGTGATGGACTCGACGGCTTCCAAGGCAAAGTCGATTCTGGGCTTCGGGTCGGGGAGGAACGGGATGACTAAGCCGCCGAAAGCCGCGTCAACATGCAACCAAACCTTATGCGCCTGCGCAATTCTGGGAAGCTCCTCGATTGGGTCGACAACGCCCAGCTCCGAAGTGCCAGCCGTGCCGACGATGGCGACCGTGTTCTCGCACACGCGTTTTTCAACCTGCAACGGGTCAACCCTGAAGGAATCGTCGAGCCCAGCGTAAACTGGCTTAATGTTCAGCAGGTTGCAGATTTTGGTGAAGGAGAAATGAGCCGACTCGGGCAGCACCACTTCTGGAGCGTCGACGCGCGCCATGTTTCTTGCCGCTGAAAGCGCCATCAAGTTAGCCTCTGTCCCGCCTGAAACAACATGCCCCACGCAGTTTTCCCCGTGAAGAAGCGCCGCCAAACCGGCGATAACTTCTTTTTCAAGCTGGACGCTCCCTGGAAAAAGCCCCGGGTCGCCCAAGTTACTGTTCAAGAAAAGCCGATAAGCCTTTTCAGCTATCGGATGCGGTTTCGTGCACATCGAACACAGAATTTTGCCGTCGCCATACTTTTGGTCTTGTCGGCTGAATTTTTTTAGTTCGGCAAGCACCTGCTTTTTGCCTAAACCCTTTGCACGCAACGATTAAGCCCTCTTGAGGTTGACCTGCGCTTCCGCCTGCTTAACGGTTTCAGCAAGTTCCCGCACGAGTTTTCGGCTGACTTGCCCTTTGACGCGGTCGCCCATCGTGCATGCAGCGCCCCGTAAACCCGCCACGTCAGCGCCTAAACTGTAGATTACAGGCAAGTCCTGTTTTCTTAAGGAGCCCGCCAACGCAGCATGCAAGCCGTGCCCATGCGCCTTAGCGACGAAATCTTCCAGCTGCTGCTTGCTTAGGTAATCGAACAGGTTTTTTCCGTCTTTAAGGGACGTGTCAACCATCGCCAACTCCACTTTTGCCTTGAAAGCAATGTCGGGAGTAAGCATCGGGTTCAACGCGCCTATTTTTTCCGCGTCAGCATACCCCGTGGCGGCGACTTTGATTTTTGGGTTGCACGCTTTAGCTGCCTTGTTCACGTTCTCAAGCAGAAAAACGGCTTCCTCCTCTGTTTTGAACCCGTAAAGCCCCACTTTAACGTAGTCGACTCCCAGTGAAGCGGCGCCTAAAGCCGCCAGGGAGATGGAGCCTGGAAGGTTCGGAACTTCGCCTAACGTGCAACTTACCTCCAAGCCTTTCGGCGTCATTTCCCTTATCCGCTTGATGACCCACGGGTAATTGGCGCCTAGCGCGCCCTCGTTTGGGTTTTTGACGTCGATGATGTCGGCTCCTCCCGCGATGGCTTCGGACGTTTCCTTTTCGTTAACGGTGCTGATGAGAACTTTCAATTTCGCATCATATTGATGCCACTTGATTATGCCTTTAAAAGTTTTGCTTAGTTACGGCTAGGTTTTTCTATCCGTTAACATTCAATTCTTGGGTGGCTGAGAAACTTGAAGGTTATACCAGTAATTGACATTTTGAACGGCAAAGTGGTTCACGCCGTCAGGGGAAAAAGAAGCGAGTACCAGCCGCTTCAAAGCAGCCTAACCGACTCAGTTGAGCCGCTTCGGGTTGCCAAAACGTTTGAAGCATTTGGCTTCAGCTGGCTGTACGTGGCTGATTTGGACGCGATCATCGACTGCTCCGCGGACTTCCAAGTTTTCAAACGCATCGCTGACGAAACAGGGCTCAGGTTAATGGTTGACGCTGGAGTAACCGCAATGGAGAGGGCGCAGAGTTTGCTTGGAACCGGCGTTTCGAAGCTTGTTGTTGGAACTGAAACGTTGCAGAATGAAGGTTTCGTCGGCGAGGCGGTGAGGGTTTTTGGAAGCGAGCGTGTTGTTGTCAGCTTGGATTTGAAGGGCGACAGGGTTCTTGTCGGGCACGGGTTTGACGGCTGCACGGAAGCCATGGGTCTCCTCGGCGAGTTCAAAAACTTGGGCGTTTCACAGGTTATTGTTTTGGATTTGGAGCGCGTCGGCAGCGGTGAAGGAGTAAACGTTGATTTCCTAAAGAAAGTCCTTAGAGATTCGGCGATGGACGTTTTTGTTGGCGGTGGTGTCCGAAATATGATTGACCTGGTTGAGCTGCAACGTGTGGGTGTTTCAGGGGTTTTGGTGGCTTCAGCCTTGCATTCGGGCAAGATTTCCGTCGAGGAACTGCGTCGAACGGGGATGCTTTAGCCGGTTTTTGCCAGGCACACAAGACCGCCCAGTTGTGTGACTCGTTTTCCAGCGTTTGATTCAGCGTTTATCACTCTGGTTTTAACCCCTTTGTTTTTGGCGACCTGCAGCAGCCTTTGAACGCGGTTTTTTCGGCGGCTGGTCGAAAGATAAGTGTCTGTAAGCAGAATATACTCGGGCTGAGGCTTCCCCGCTGGTTGCGACCCGAAGACCAGGTTTTCTGCCTCCTCCACCGAGAAAAACACGAGGTTGTCAGCCGCGCTGAGCCTTTTTTCAAGAATTTCAAGCAAGTTTTCGGTTTCCTGAGCTGTAGTGTCATTTATTAATTGTTTGAAGGCTGCCGTTTTTGTTAACGCGGCTACTTCAGGCGGGGTGCTCGCG
>JBEKWR010000037.1:0-9699 GCA_049512935.1 Bathyarchaeia archaeon | reverse complement strand
TGCTCCGCTTGTTGAAACGGAAATTAAGAAGCTTCTCGGTGTTCCAGACTACATGAAGATTGCTTACACATGCCGCTTAGGCTACCCCACAAGCGCCGGCAAATACCTACGAGTCCGCAGAGACATAGAAGACTTCACACACCACAACAAATTCGGAAACAAGGGAATCTAAGTAAAAAATCCCCTCCCGATTCCTTTATACAAACCAAATTGATTAACCATAATAGTTTTGTTTGCTTGCCCAGTCTTTGGAAATGGAACTAATTTTTTTTTAGAAACAAAAAAAAGGGAAAAATGGTTTTTTTGGCTCCCATTTTATGGACGTTTTCTGTATAGTAGCAGTCCGACTATGACTATTACAATTATTATGGCGATTACTCCGGCAACCATGTAGGTCATCAAATCTGTTGTTGTTACCAGGTTCGAAGCAGGTGTAGATGTCGGTGCAGGTGTTGGTGCTGCTGCGCTTGCGTAAAGGTGGGTTTCAGCTGATGATCCGTAGTATGCGCTTGTCCCCGGGAATGCTGCATATATTGTGAAGTTGCCTGGTATATCTGGAGCCCAAGATATGCTGTAAGAGCCTCTGCTATCGGTTGTCGCTGTGCCTATTACCCTGGTGTTGCCGTTAGAGTCCAAGACGCTGACAACGACTGGGACTCCGGTGAAGTTGGTTGGTTCTGCCTGCTGCTGATACACGTACTCCATCCATTGAGTCATGCTTGCATCGGAAGCGCATGGAACGCCGTTCGGGAAGTCAGCCGCCTGCGCAGTTTGTTTTGTGCCTGGAGATATGTCCATTACTGTGCCCTGTATGACCACTTTAGTGCCAACTATAGCAGCTACATTGGGTGCCGTAACGGTTGTTTGGCTGGGTCCTTGACCGACGCAGTATAGTTGCCCGTCGTAGTCATTGTCGAATACCGCATTGCCGTCTGCGATAGCAATTGGCTGCATTGAAGTTCCAAGTCCTGAAGCAGACCAGTCTGAAAGTGTCCAAATTTCTTGTCCAGTGGTAGCGTTAAGAACACGCATCTGTTCTCCTTTGTACAGAGGTGTGTTTGGCGAATGTTCACCAGCATAGGTGAAAACCATTCCGTCAGCAAAGGCCGTAATATGGGTTGGATAATTACCCCATGGTCCATTGATACCCATGCCTGTGCTGTTTCCTTCGCCGCCATTACCGTATGTCCACAGCAGAGTTCCGTTAAGCATTGAATAGCAGTAAACTATGCCGCCGTATCCCGCTACGTAATAGTTTCCGTACGCTGGCAAGCCTTCTCTTGAACTGTAGTATTGGAATCCGTTTTGAGCAATCGAGCTTGGTCCCCAAACCAAGTTGCCAGTGGTAAGGCTGTAAGCAAGTCGCTGGCCAGTCTCCTGATATGTCATGGCAAACTCGTTAGTAACTGGGTCCATTGGTTGCGTGCATAACATTTGGGTAAGGTTGCCTGACGGCGCAGGGTATTCCTGAAGCCATAATAGTTGACCTTGAGAACCTGCCTTGTCGCTTAGACACCACATTGTCCACGGGTTCGAGTTCGGGTTTGACTCCGCAATGATCGCAATGTTGCTGCTGGCGCCGAGGATAAATTCGCCTGGGATGACGCCGACGATGTGCGGGGCTGCCAGGTTGCCTGAGGTAACTGCCGATGGGAAAGCTCCGTCTAATTTTGCCGAAACTGTTACGTTGTATGAGTATGCATAGGCTGCTCCTGCGTTGATTGAGAATCCTGAGCCGACTGGGAATTCAGGGATTCCTGCTCCAGCTGACCCAATAGGTGCCCCGTTAAGCGGGCTCGTCATTGCCGCTGTGTCGTTCCATAAAGCCACCCACCCAGTTTGCGTGTTGACGTTGTAGCTGAATTGGTAAATCAGTATGTTGCCCATGTTGTCGTAAGCTTGGGTGCCTGAAGGAACACTTGTCAGGTTAAACAATGCCTGTGCAGTGAACGCGTTGTAAGCCTCCCATGTGGATCCAGCAGTCACCCAAAGAATGCCTCCTGGGCTTCCGTACTGGTTCGGCAATTGAATGTCGTCAAGTTGAGCGAAGCTCGGGTAGAAGCTAGTGCTAGACCAGAGTGTTTGGCCAGTAGCTAAAGATACTGCCATTTCAGGTCCGCCGCTTCCAGCTTCACCGTTCGGCTCTTGATAGTAGAGTACTCCCTGCATAATTATCGGGCTGCTGAATCTCAGGTTGTAGGACATCCCAAAGTAGTATGTTGCTCCAGCGTCAACTGCGTCTGCACTGTTGCCGAACTGAGTTACTGTTCCGCCTTCTAAGCCGCCGTACTCTAAAGGTTTAGTCCACATTATGTGCGCAGTCATGGGCGCAGCGCCGTTTTGCTGCCAATAGTTAGACACTGATGCTCCAGCTAGCCAGTTTGATGCTATAGACTCCCATGCTTGGTTTTCATCGTATATTGGGCGAGTCCAGTAAGATGTCGGAAGGGGATTTTCAGGATATGTAGGGATAGGCTGCTGTTGAACGGTGAATGTCATCGTCGCGTTGCTAGGTAAATAAAGGTCTCCGCTAGTTGCGGGAAGCCCCACTTGAGCAGGTGACGGTCCGGTGCCAGTGTATGTTTGTCCAGGGTAGCTGAAAAACACGGTGTACGTTCCAACTTGGGTTGGAGTGAAGGCAAAGTACTGTGATGATGTTGGGTCGCTGACGGTTGGAAATGTTTCTGTCACTGTTGTATTGTTGGGTTGAGTTATGGTAAATTTGTAGTTTTGTGGTCTAATGTTATTTGTTAATAGTGCTCCTGATATGACCTGATTTATCCAGCCGAATATGAGCATTTGCTGATTTATGCCGCATGGGTCAGGTGACGCGTCGACAAACGCGTACGTCGTGATTAACCATGGCGGCGAATGTGCGTGAGCAGTTTGCATCGTCATCATTGAACCTACAGCAGAAATAGTTAGAATCGCCGTGATAAGAATAGCCAAAGTTTTACTTTTCAATTTTTGCAATTTCTCTTTCTCCTTAAATCATATTTCGCTTTGAGAAGAAGGTTAGCAAAATACCTCTTTCTCAAAATCCTGTATTTAAGCGATTTACTTAAAAGAGTTGCGTATAATTTGCGTATCGGACTAGTTCAATTAACATATTAAATACATTCAAAATGGTGTTCTGTACCATGCCTTATTTGTCTTCAAATACCCGTGTCTATTGGAGTTGAAACATGCTACCTTGATCGCTTGGCTTCATGACTTTTTAGGAATCTTGGTTGCCAGATCTGCTCAGAATTGAATTAATCTCCATTTTATTTTCAGGGTTTCTTCATGGAATTTAACGCCCTTTCTTTTGTCAATATTTAAATGTAAGTGGAGTACTTTATAGAGAACTAGCTCGGGGTAGTATGGGAGAACAGACAGCGGTAGGAGAGAGCATACTTTGCCTATTCGATGGCGCGTCCTCGCATATTAGCCACTATCAACATGCTTTTTATCGCTTTGAGCGTCTGCACAGCTTTTCCTTAGGCTTTTTTGTGCGCGTTGATGAAGCGTTTTCGAGCTGTGACAGTTACGAGCTTGGCTCAAACCCTGAAGCCGCTTTAATGTTCAAACAGGAAAGTGACAATGGAGAAATGCTGCATGATTATTGAAGCCATAATCGCCTTCATAATAATTTTCATCTGCACGTATGTGATTTACAGTTTAGGCAAACGGTCCGCGCCTAAAACCACCGTAAGTGAAAATGAACAGGGTTCATACGCCTGCGGAGAAAAGGCCACGTTCCACGGGCTAAGAATCAACGTGTCGCTTTACAAATACCTGATTTACTTTGTGATTTTTGATTCAGCCGTATTAGTTCTTGCTTTTGCGGCTTTCGCATTAGCCAGTACCAACCCGTACATCTTGATTCTTTATCTTGGCATAATTCTTGCCGCGGGCTTGGTTCTTTTGGAGGGAGGTAAAGAATAAATGCCAGGCACAATAACGTGGGCACGAGTAAAGTCCCCTTGGGTTCTGCATTTTAACTCAGGCGCCTGCAACGGATGTGACATTGAAATCGTCGCCCTTCTGACGCCGAAATATGACGTTGAACGCTTCGGCATAAAACTTGAACCCTCACCGAGACACGCCGACGTTCTTCTGGTAACGGGCTGCGTCACACAGCAATGTGCGGAACGCTTGAAACGGGTTTACGACCAGATGCCCCAGCCTAAATTCGTCGTAGCCATCGGAGCATGCGCGTGCAGCGGCGGAGTCTTTGAAGGAAACTACAACGTAGTCGGCGGCGTCGACAAGGTAATTCCAGTCACGGCTTACATACCAGGATGCCCACCGCGTCCAGAAGCACTCATAGACGGGGTCGTTAAACTCTTGAACGCTTTAAACCCGCCTAAACCCAAGAAGCAGCCGAAGCAGGCTAAAGTTCCAAAGGAGGAGGCGAAACCAGCTGCTGAACCGCAGGTTGTTGTGGCTGCGCCTGAAGCTAAACCCGTAATAGAGGAGGCAAAACAAGATGCTAAAAAGTGATGTAGACATAGTAAAAGTGATTGAATCTAAATTCGGCGACAAAGTGCAAATTCAGCTAGGGCTGCTCGGCACAGCAGCAGTAAACACCAACGGATTGCACAGAGAAATCCTCAAAGCAATGGTAGACGCAGATGAGAAAACAGGCATCACCGCCATAACAGGCGTGGACCTAGGCGCGAACTTGGGCGTCATATACCATGTTCACACGGCAAAGGGCTTCTTTGGATTGCGCGCTGAAGTGCCAAAAGAAAAACCGAGAATCCAGACGATAACCGACATCATCCCAGGCGCAGCCTTCCATGAGTTGGAAGTCACCGACTTTTTCGGCGTGGTTTTCGAGGGCAACGAGCTTAAAGGTCACTTTCTCCTGTCCGAGTACTGGCCTGAAGGGATTTACCCGCTGAGAAAGAACGTTAACCCCGCCGAAGTGAAACTTAACCCTGCGCCGCCAGAGGAAAAGATGCATGAAGACAGGAAAATTGTAAAGTTCATCATCGGACCCCAGCACCCCGCGCTTCTAGAGCCTGAAAAATTCGCGGTAACCGTGGATGGAGAGGTCGTCACGAAAGTTGAACCCAGAATCGGCTACGTCCATAGAGGCATAGAAAAATCAGCTGAGTCACGAAGTTACATCCAAGACATTTACCTGGTTGAACGGGTCTGCGGCATCTGCAACCCATGCCACGCCTACGGCTTCGTCGGCGCCGTCGAAAAGATCCTGAAAACTGACGTTCCGCCCCGAGCTAAATACCTAAGGGTAATATCGCTTGAGCTTAACAGGCTGCACAGTCACCTTCTCACACTTGGACACGCGGGGCTGGAAATCGGCTACGAAACGTTGTTCCAGTACTTCTGGAGAGACAGAGAACCCATCATGGACCTCATCGAGTTAACCAGCGGCAACCGCGTTTACGCTTCGTTAATGACTATAGGTGGGGTGAGACGAGACCTCAAAGACACCGACGTCCCCAAAATCAAAACTACACTGGCGGAGCTGCGAAAGAAGCTGCCGTTTTACAGGAAAGTCTACACGGAAGAGCCCTCGATCAGAGCCAGGATGCAAAACGAGGGCGTACTCTCACGGGCTGACGCGATTAAACTGTGCGTTGTCGGACCAGTTGCACGCGGTTCAGGCTACGATATTGACGTGCGCAAAGATGATCCTTACGAGGCTTACGGTGAAATTCCATTCAAAGAAATAGTTTACGACAGCGGCGACACTTGGGCCAGACAGAACGTGCGCATGGATGAACTGGAGCAAAGCATCAACATAATCGAATACGCGCTAGAACACATGCCGAAAGGCCCGTTCCGCGTGGATGTTTCAAGGTACGTTCCGGCGGGCGAAGCAATCAACCGCGTGGAAGCCCCAAGAGGCGAACTGTTCTACTACGTCAAAGGCAACGGAACCGCCTCGCCTGAACGCGTCAAAATCCGCACTCCAACTTACGCGAACATCCCGGCGTTCCTCAAAACAGCGATAGGTGAGAACATAGCGGACGTTCCACCGAACTTTGTCAGCTTGGACCCATGTTTCTCATGCACGGACAGGTGACATGAATGGCTGTCGACTTTTGGCTGATCGAGCGAATACTCATCTTCCCAGGCTTCACGTTCATTCTGCTGCTGACATTGTTCTGCGACTGGGTAGAACGGAAAATCGAGGCACGCATACAAAACCGCGTTGGACCGCTGGTCGCGGGGCCAATCGGGCTTTTTCAGCCAATGGCTGACTTCATAAAACTGCTGACCAAAGAAGAAATCGACCCTAGAGACGCGAAGAAAACCGTTTTCAAGTTTGCGCCTCTCGTAGCCTTCACTATCATGGTTTTCGCCATGTGCTTCCTGCCTATCGACGGGGCAAGCGTGATTTCTTCGGGCGGCTTTAACGGCGACTTGATCGTCATTTTAACGTTCTCAACCATAGCAAGTTTCCTGTTGTTCCTTTCAGGGTGGGCGTCCAGCAACCCTTACGGCACAATCAGCTCGGCAAGAGTTCTGACGCAGTTTTTAGGCTACGACATACCGCTCTTCATAATTGCATTAACCCCAGCTTTCATCGCTGGAAGCCTCAGCATATTTGCCATAGCAGGGTACCAAGTCAATAAAGCTGTGCCCTTCATCATCATGGCTCCGTGGGCTTTCGTGCTTTTCCTAATCACCATGCAAGCTGAGCTGGAAAAGGACCCCTTCGACGTTCCCGACGCAGAAAGCGAACTGGTCGGCGGGTTAGAAACCGAGTACACAGGCGCGAAACTTGCTTTCCTACACTTGACACGCGACGTGCAAATCGTCTTCGGCGCAGCCCTCATCGTTGAACTGTTCCTCGGCGGACCATACGGACCCGTCATCGGCGGGTTGCCCGCGTTCTGGTACAGCCTGTGGTTCGTGCTTAAACTGTTAGCCGTCGTGATAGTGACCGAGTACGTAACAACGCTCTTCGCAAGATTGCGCATCGACCAAGTGCTTTCAGCTAACTGGAAAATAATTCTGCCCTTAGCGGTGCTGTCGCTGATGCTGACTGTGGCGATGGTAACGTGGGTTTACCCGTTGGTGTAAAAAAATGACTGAAACGAAATCGAAGCCTAAGAAATCACGCACAGTGTCCCCGATGTGGAAGAGAACCGTTTCACACATCTTCACCAAGCCGGCAACGACAAAGTATCCCTTCGTGAAACCCAAGCTCGCCGACGACTTCCGAGGCAAACCAGAGTGGACCACCAAAACATGCAACATGATTGACCTCAGCGGAACCCAACGTGAAATGGGCTTCGACGTTCAGGCGTTTCTCAACACAAACTGCACCGTGTGCTGCCGCGACTGCCCGGCGAACGCAATCGAAATAGTCGAGATCGACGGAAGAAAACGCCCGCAGTTCGACCTTAACAAATGCATCTTCTGCAACCAATGCATCGAGAGCTGCCCGAGAAACGCGATAAAGGGCACAAACATCTACGAGCTAGCGACAACTGACAAAGGCTCGTTAGTTTTAAAACCCACGCTTAAGGAGGCAAAGAAACAATGATTCTTGAAATTCTTTCAATTGGCATGATAATTTCCGCGTGTCTCGCCTTGTTCCTCGACGAAGTAGTTTACTCGGTTGCAGCCTTCTCAGGAACCTTCCTGTTCACCGCACTGCTTTACGCGGTAAGCGGCTCAGTTTACGCCGCCATATTCCAATTCGCCGTCGGCGTAGGCACGTTAGCCATTCTGTTTCTGTCAGGAGAAATGTTAAGCGACAAACCCGTGAAGAAAACTTCGCCTGAAAAACTCGCCGCGCTGCTGGGCATAGGCGTGGTTTTGTCGTTGCCAGCGATTTTCCTCTCAGTGTCGTCTTCAGGCGGGACAGTCAGTGTTTCCACCGCCAGCTTCGGCGACGCGCTGTGGAGCCTGAATGGACTTGACGTTGTGCTGCAAGCCCTAGTCATCTTGACGGTGGCGTTGGGGGTCGCCATTATCCTGTACGAACGTAGGAGAGGTGTACAGTAATGGACTACGTTATTCTTTCGCTTGTGATCTTGGCAATCGGCATCTATGGGTTGCTGACTAATCGGCAGCTGATCAAAGTGTTCATTTCTATAGAGTTAATCGCTATCGGCGCAACGCTGAACTTCGTCATGCTGACCACTTCTCTTGGTCAGGGGCTAGGACAAGCGTACCTGATTTTAGCGTTCTCCACGGACACGGCGGTTAGCGCAGTGATTCTGGCGTTGCTTGTCATCGTGTCGAAAAGGTATGGGACAAGCGACATAAGCAAAATCATCAAGCAGATAGGAGAAAAACCTGAAAGTGAGGCTGAATCACAATGACCTTTGACATTAGCAGTTTTTCCGCGTGGGCTGTCTGGGCACTTCCGCTTATAGCATGCTGCTTTATTCCACTGGTAGCTAAAATAGGCGACAAAATCCGCAATTACTTCGTCATAGGCATAATGGCCGTCACCGCAGGCTTGGCGTTTTCGCTTATTCCAACCGTCTGGTTCGGCAACGGGCAACCCATAACCTACACGATACCTTGGATCTCAAACATCAACGCGGGCGTTTACATTGACCCGCTCAGCGTGCTTTTCGCTTGCCTCGTCGGCTTCTTCGGGTTAATCATCGCCGTTTACTCATGGGGTTACATGAAAGGCGAAGAAGGATTGCCCCGCTACTACTTCCTGATTATGCTCTTCATAGGCTCGATGATGGGTCTCGTGCTCGCCGACAACCTGCTGCAAATGTTCATCTTCTGGGAAATGGTGGGCCTGTGCTCTTATGCGCTGATTGCCTTCTGGTACAAGCGTCCAGAATCAGTTAACGCAGGTGTCAAAGTTTTCATTATGACCCGCATCGGCGACATATCCCTTCTCGCAGCCATAGGCATTCTTTACGCTGGTCCAATCATCAACGGGCAAGGTCCACTTTACACTTTCAGCTTTACAGGCATAATAAGCGCCCTCACGGCAAACGCCCACAACCTGAACACGGGGCTCTTGGTTACAGTGTTCTTTCTGGTTCTGGGCGGCGCCATCGCGAAGTCAGCCCAACTTCCACTTTTCACTTGGCTCTACAGCGCAATGGAAGCTCCAACATCAGTTAGCGCCCTGTTACACGCCGCCACGATGGTTAAGGCAGGCATCTACCTCCTCGCAAGATTCATACTAATCGCATCAGTGGCGTACCCTCTGATTCAGGCGCTTGACCCGCTCTGGTTCCCAACCGTCGCATGGATAGGCGTCTTAACAGCGCTCGTCGGTGCCACACTCGCCATAACCACCACCGACATCAAAGGAGTCCTAGCATACTCCACCGTCAGCCAAATCGGCTTCATGATGGCTGGTTTAGGCGCAGCGGTCGCGGGAGCCGCATCAATCGGCTGGTTCGCCAGCTTATTCCACATGGTCAGCCACGCTTTCTTCGAAGGGTTGGGCTTCCTCATTGCAGGAGGCATCATCCACGCGATCGGCACAAGAGACATGCGGCTGATGGGCGGGCTGCGGAAGTACATGCCGACCTCCTTCGTCCTGATGGGCATAATGATTATAACCACAAGCGGTCTGCCGCCGTTTGCCTCGTTCTTCAGCAAAGGCTTAGTCATCTCAAGCGTAACCAGCGTGAACGTGATACAGGGAATCATACTTTACGCCACAGCAGCAATCACGTTTGCCTACTGCATACGAATGTTCAGCTTAGTGTTCATGGGTAAAGAGTCGGAGCACATCCAGAAACAGCA
>JBEKWR010000036.1:0-10575 GCA_049512935.1 Bathyarchaeia archaeon | reverse complement strand
CCTGCTTCTGTGGGAATAGTAATGCCGACTGCTTATTTCTTCCAAGATTTGATTGCTTCGCTTTCGTATGTTGTGGGTGCTAATCCGTATTCAATTTTTTGGGCATCCTCATTTATTGTGATTCCTTTATTTGGTGTCTTGATTTATGAAACATCACTATCTTTCACTAAGAAATGTTCAATAGCTTTTTTTGCTTCAACAATTGCCCTGCTAATTCCTGGTAGTGAAACTTTTCTCGGCCCACAATATCTTTTTCCATCAACTTTGTCCATGCTTATTTTCTTGCTTATTCTGAATTTTATCATTGGATTTGAGGATTTTACGCGATTTTATATTAGCCTTCTACTTGTGTTTCTATTCTTATTTTACGTAGTATACTATTTTCCGATTGTTGTAACACTTCCGCTTTTTCTTGTTCTTGTTATCACAAAAAGATTCAGAGGCCGATGGTCAAGAAATCGCCTTGCTTTAATTTCATGTTCGATTTTTGTAGTTATGATAGCATTATCATGGACTGGCTCCTATTTACTTACGCCCGGTACTTTTCCCGCGGTTCAAAAAATCGGGATGATCACCGACGTTTACCCAATCATATTTATTGTCCTTTTTTTTGCCGGTTGCTGCATTGTTTTATTAAAATACCTTAAGGCTGCGGAAGTCGAGAGTTCTTTTATTGCAATTTACGCAATATCATTGTTGATAGTTTATTTTCTGCCCCCATTCTCCTCAATAAGAGTCGAGATATTTTTCCGGTGCTTCTTTGCAATAATTGCAGCAATTCCTTTTTCTACGTTACTCGAAATGTTATTCTCTAAATATAAAGCACAGAAAACGAATGGACACTTATATAAATCAATATTCAAATCTCGATTTGGCAAATTAATAGTAATATTCTCTTGTTTGTTTATAATTCTAACACTTGCTTTATCTTTGCCGAACTTTTTGTCTTATGCGACAGCAGTTCCACATGATTCAAATATTTCAAAAGACGAATATCTATCTGCAAAGTGGATACAGCAAAATACGCCTCCAAACACTTATGTTATAACTGATCCTTCCACAGGGTATGTATTAAGAGGGCTTACAATCCGTAATTCTTCAACATCTTTCATTATTAATGGACATACGCCATCGCCGGATGAATTTGCCAATTTAACAAGTGTGCTTTATAATTATTTCACTGACGATAATGTATCCAACCTTAGCCTTTACTATAATGAACTACCAAAACAAGCTGACGTTATTGTCATAACAACTAGAACTTCGGCATGGATAAATTCCCAATCAATGTACGCGGTATATCCTGCTCCAACAGGTAATCAATTATTGCCTTTTGATGGGATCGCCAAATTTTCCTCTAATTCCTTTAAGCTAGTTGCGAGTTGGAATACCGTTAGTATCTATGAGCCAATCAATACAAACCTTGATTCCAACGGTACAAAGTAAGGGTTGAAACAGATTTAGAACAGAGCATTCAATTAGCGATTTATTAAAATTGTTGGACGACCGCTTCAATGAAAGTAAATATGGCACAAACAAAAACTTCTGACTGTTACCTAAACTTTTCTATGGTTAATGCCCTTATGAATTCATAGTCTGTACCATTGAGATGCGTAAAATTTGCAAAATAAAAGAGCATTCACTTGCCTTGTTTGAAATAGTGTATGCGCTAAATATCATCTTAAGAGGTGCGCTAATCTGGAAAGCTTGCCGTTAGTATCTGTAATAATCGTTAATTTCAACAACAAACGTTTACTTGAGAACTGTTTATCTTCAGTTTTTAAAAGCGATTACCCCAATTTGGAAGTAATTTTAGTCGACAATGCATCCACAGATGGAAGTATCGAATTTGCTAAGGCAAAATATCCCAACCAAAACCTGAAAATAACTCAGAATCAACGAAATTTGGGCTTCGCCATGGGCAATAATGTCGGAATAAAACATTCTAAAGGCGAATACTTGGTTTTTCTAAATAACGATACTGAGGTAGAAGAAAAATGGCTGAAAGAATTAATCGATGTTATGAAAACCGATCGCAACATTGGAGCAGCACAATGCAAATTGCTTCTGATGCATGAAAGGCGGAAATTTGATAATGCGGGAGGATACGTCGACCGTTTTATTTCTCCCATTGTCAGAGGCATAGAAGAATATGATTATGGTCAATATGACGAAATCACAGAGATTTTTTGGGCTAAAGGAGCGGCGTTTGCAGTAAAACGAAAAGTTTTAAATGAAGTCGGTCTCTTTGACGAAGATTATTTTCTTGAATATGAAGAGACTGATTTATGTTGGAGAATTTGGTTAAAGGGGTATAAAATTTTGTTTGTCCCCAAATCAATTGTTTTTCATGCAGGAGGCGCTTCAATTTCTCGAAAAAAATTAGAAACTTATTATTGTTTTCATAGGAATCATATAACAACACTTTTGAAAAATTATGATCTTATGAATGTTGCTAAGTACCTTCCTCCTTTGCTGTTTATAAAAATTGCAACAGACATGCGCTCAATTAGAACAGAACATTTGATTAGATTAAGAGCGATTCTTTTTAACGTTCGTAATTTAAGAAAAATCTGGCAAAAGAGACAAAAAGTGCAAATTGATATTCGGTCAATTTCTGATGATGCTCTTTTTCAAAGAAATATATTTTTGTCATTTAACATGCTGCAAGAAAATCTACTTCAGCAAAAGAGATAAAATTGTGATTTATAGCTCACATTCGTGATGTGAATCCTGGTTTAACTATAGTGACAGAAAAGAGCATTATGAGGTTCTTATCTTCTATTTTGGGTTCTTTTCAAAATCTTCTAATGAAGCAACAAACTTAATATTGAGACTTGATTATAGACACAAAAGTTTAGCAACAAACTCTAATTTCAGATCCATGGTGCCTTTGAATGCTAATTGGAAGAAAAATAAATTGAGGCGGCTATTTCAGTGAATGATTTTTTGCAAGGCTGTGTTTCCCGAGTGCCATCACGACTTAGTAGACCTGTTTTTAAGACTATTGACCGTGCCCGCAAGCGTTTGTTTTCAGCCACGCCCAAGTCGCGCAGGATGCGATTACTTCAAAAGAAATTGTTAGAGGAGAAATACGACGGCGATGCCAAAAGGTTAATTATTTTTTTGGCTCCAGGTTCTGACATTGTTAATGGCGGAGTTCTTTCAATTTCGTCAATTTTTGAAGAAACTGAAAAGCTTAAAGCCGTGCACGGCGCAGAAACATTACTTTGCAATTACCCAGGAGACCCTCCTCTACTAAAATACACCAAATTTGCAAATGATAATATTCTGTTTTGTTTCTCCCAGGTGCTTAAGTACTTTGATAAACTCGAGTATTTGCAAATACATATTCCTGAACACGCGGTTTCTCAATTCTTGTCGCGTTCTTCTCATAAAGATTTTCTTAGACTGAAAGAAATAAAGACTGTAGAAATTAACGTTTTAATACAAAACATAGACTTATTGCCCTCCGTAAGAATTATAACCAAACTGAGCAGATTTGGAAAACTGACTTGTACTACTGCCCACTCAAAGTATTTGACTATTCAACTTAGAAATAACCTAGGCTTTCCTTTACATGGTTTATCAACTTTTGTAAGTCCCGAAAAATATCATTTCATAAATTATTCTGAAAAAGAAAACTTGATGATAGTTTCTCCTGATTTGCATTCCAGGAAATCTGAAGTGCTTAATTTGATTGCTCGACGATTTCCTCAAATGAAAATTCAAATTATCGCGAAAATGACCTATTCAGAGTACAAAGCAACTATTTCCAAGGCAAAATGGGCTTTGACCTTCGGTGAAGGCTTAGACGGGTATTTTGTTGAACCTATATTTAGCGGTAGTATAAGTTTTAGCGTTTATAATGCTTCCTTTTTTACAGAAGATTTTAAGTCACTGCGAACAATCTATGATACATATGATTCAATGATTGAAAAAATATGTTCAGACATAAGAGATCTTGATAATGAAAAAGAATTTACAAGTTATCAAAGTGAACAATTTGCTATTTGTCAAAAACATTATCAGTATACCGAATATGTCAAGAATTTAGAATCATTCTATAGAGGAGACTACACATATAAATAGCGAACAAGACTTAGAGTATTTTTTCTCTTGTTATAATTCTTGGAGGGCTATGGCTTGAGAAGCAAAAAAGTACTTGTTTTTCCGGGCGGCACTGAAATAGGGTTAGAAATACTAAAGTCTCTTCAATTTTGCAAGGAAATACAACTTTATTCAGCAGGCAGCGATGTCTCAAATCATGCACCGTATGTTTTTAAAAATCACTTTATAATTCCAACCATTTACGATTCAAATTGGGTCGAATCCCTAAATCTTTTAATAGAAAACTGCAAAATCGATTATATATTTCCAGCTTTCGACGATATCGTAGTGGCCTTAGTTGAAAATACTGACAAGATAAAGGCCAAAATCATTTCTTCGCCATTAGATACTTGTCTAATCTGCAGATCTAAATCCAAAACATATGAAAAATTCCAAAAGCTGTTGCCTGTTCCTATCGTCTTCAATCAGATATCCGACGTTACTAGTTTTCCTGTATTTGTTAAACCTGATAAAGGTCAGGGCTCTCAAGACTCTTGCCAAGTCAACAATTTTAAAACGCTTGAAGTTCTTCTTGAAAATAACCCGGATTTAATAATAATGGAATACTTACCTGGAAAAGAATTCACTGTTGATTGTTTCACCGATAGGCGTAAAGGTCTACTTTTTTGCAATGGCCGGGAGAGAATCCGCACTAAATCTGGTATATCAATGAATAGCAAGCCCGTTGATGACAAAACCTCTTCGCTTTTCAGAAAAATGGCAGACATCATTTCAGGGGAATTGGAATTTCATGGTGCCTGGTTTTTTCAATTAAAGATGGCGAATACAGGCATCTTTAAGCTATTAGAAATCGCTCCGAGGATTAGCGGAACGATGGCAACGAATAGAGTGTTAGGTGTAAACTTCCCTCTTTTGAGTATTTACGAGCAGGAAGGAATAGTCCTAAAAATAATGACCAACAACTGTGATGTTGAAATAGATAGGGCCTTAACTAATAGATTCAAGCATAGTATCGAGTATAAGAAAGTTTATGTTGATTTAGATGATACCTTAATCCTCAATGATAAAATCAATACGTTCCTAATCAGATTCTTGTATCAAGCCATAAATAAAGGCTGTAAAATAATCTTAATAACTAAAACTACTGGCAGAATTGATTCCATTCTTAGCAAATGGCGACTTACAAGCGTTTTTGATGAAGTTATTGCAATCAGCAAAGGCGATTCTAAAGCAGATTTTATTAATCCAGATGGCGCAATTTTCATAGATGATAGTTTTAGCGAGCGCCAATCGGTTTATTGGAAACACAAAATACCAACATTCGACTGCAGCATGATTGAACTATTACTTGATGAGAGGGTCTGAATGAATTCTAAGAAAGCCGTGGTAAGCAAATTCGATGAAGAATGTTATATTCAAATTAGGAATAATATCAGTAAGTTCTTGAAAGAATGTGCTGAAAAATGTGATCGTACAGAATTGTTAGTTTTGGATATTGCCCCTCAAGTTCATGAAGGGGCACAGGCTTATTTTAAAAAAGCTAAAATCGAAACGCTAGACATAGACCCCAACTCGGGTGCAAAGTACATTGCAGATATTACTAAATTTAACAAATTCATGCCTGATGGAAAGTTTGATGTAATTGTATGTACGGAAGTTCTAGAACACACTTTAAATCCTTTCTCAGCGATCAAAGAAATTTTCAGATTATTGAAACCAAAAGGTGTTTTGCTTTTAACGGTGCCTTTTAATTTCCGGATTCATGGTCCATTGCCTGATTGCTGGCGTTTTAGCGAATATGGCTTAAGGGCGCTTCTTAGCGAATTTTCAAGCGTAGAAATCAAGTCACTTCCTACTCCAAACAGAGACCTTATGCCTATTCATTATACGGTTGTTGCAATAAAATGAGACTCGTCTATTTGTCGATAATGTTGCTGCCGAAACTGTTCAATAAAATAGTAGAACAAATATATATATCAATAATCGTTACAAAACTAGCGAGCAAATCGCCGGTTAACTAAGGAGTTTTAAGATGGCAGGGCGGAAAATTAGAAAATTATTTAGTTTATTAAAATATCATTTAACATAAATAGTTGAAATTATAGTCTAAAGGCTTAGCGTGATGCAAAAATGATAAACGTCACTAAGGCTGACCTTCCACCTATCGAAAAATATTTTGAATGCTTGAAAAAGATTTGGGCTAATCGTTGGCTTACTAATGACGGCGAATTTGTACAGTTACTTGGAAAGAGATTAGAAGACTATCTAAAAGTCAAAAATTTGGTTCTCATGTCTAATGGCACGTTGACGCTGCAGACAGCGTTAAAAGCGCTTGACATCAAAGGTGAAGTAATCACGACTCCTTTCACATTCGCTGCGACCACAAATGTGTTGCTATGGGAAGGGTTAACTCCAGTTTTCGCTGATATCAATCCAGAAACCTATAATATCGACCCTGTTGATGTAGAAAAGAAAATAACTAATAAAACTACGGCGATTCTTCCTGTCCATGTTTATGGTAATCCTTGTTATGTGAATCAGCTACGGGAAATTGCCGATAAACATAACCTGAAAATCGTTTATGATGCTGCACACGCCTTTGGGGTCGAATACAAGAATCAGCCGATAACCGACTTTGGTGATGTTTCAACATTGAGTTTTCATGCAACCAAAGTTTTCAACACAATAGAAGGAGGCGCAGTTGTCGCCAAAGACGAAAAAATAGTTGAGAAGCTGAAGCTCATGAGAAATCACGGTATTAAGTCAGAGGAAGAGGTTGTTCTTCCGGGCACTAATGCTAAGATGAACGAGTTTCAGGCTGCGATGGGTCTCTGTAACCTTGAAAATATTGATGAAGCAATTCGACTGAGAAGGACTCTTTACGAGTATTACATTGAAACGTTATCCTCCATTAAGAACATACAATTTCAGAAGATTATAGCATCTAAATATAATTACGGCTATATGCCAATACTTTTAGCGAGCAAGAAGGAAAGAGATTCTGTGTATTCATTGCTTCTCAAGAATGACATTAAGTCAAGAAAGTACTTTTTCCCTCTTACAACCAACTTTGATTACTTCAAAAAAGCAGGCCTAAATTTGGTTGAGAAATACAAGTTGATAAATGCCGATTCCGTCGCAAATCGGGTCTTGTGTCTTCCATTATATCCTGACTTGAAAGTCTCAGCAGTAGACAAAATTACTTCTTTAATCAAGGAAGTTTTGTGCTGCTGACCTGAACCAAAACTTTTTCATTAGTGTTACATACAAATCAGTCATCATTTTTTATAATTTTCGCTTAAAATAATCTGGAAGAGTTTTTTCAAAAAAAAATAGTTACCAACTACTTTGATTTGAAATCAAAATAAAGGGAGTTAATCCTTTGCAGAAACTCGGGCTTATTATTACCTTTTTGCCAATTACTCTGCCGTCGGATCGAAATCTGCCTCTTGTACTCGACTTGGCGATTATTTGATTCTGCTAAGAGCGGTGCATTATATATTAATCACACTTAATGAGGATAATGATAAAATCACTTAAAACTAAGCTACATAATTTCGGAGAAACTTTGAAAAGACTCATACCCACACGGCATTTAATTTTTTCTTTCCAGTTAGTTTTAAGTGAATTTAGCTGATATTGATGCCAGTTAGTAAAAGAATAGGCTAGTATTCTTCCACCATTTTGTTTGACCTGTCGTAGAATCGTGGGTGTACTGTAATAGTTTATGTGACCGAGATTTTTTCTGGATTGTTCTCTTATTTTTCCTTGTGAAATAAAATTTGCACAGTTGAGCAGAAGATTACTCTGAAGCGGCACCTTTAATATTGCGTATTTGGAAATACGGTTAATTTCTTTAAGTGCTTTAACAGTATCCGAAATATGTTCTAAAACATCAATCATAAAGGCTATGTCTATTTCTTTATCTGAGAGAGTAGTCTGACATATATCCTCATTCAGGACTTTAGAAACGTCGGGATTATTTTTGATTTGAACTCTGAGCATCCCTGGACTCAAATCAAGAATTATTTTTTGTATGCTGTCTCCAAATTTACTTTGCGTATGTATAACAACTTGCTTTAAAATTAGCCCAGCGCCCCCTCCAATGTCGAGAAATGTTAAGTGAGTGTTAGGTTTAAACTCCTTGGACAAAATTTCGTCTGCAAATGGCACTATCTTGGTGTATTTCCAAGCTGAATCCTCTTCATGCAGATTAGGATTTTTCTTTATATACTCGTCTCTCAGGTAGAAGTTTCTTATAGTTTCCGGCATTTTTACGCTTTTAAGAATGCTAATAATATCTTATTAAGTTTTAATTTTTTAATGCTGCCTTATTCAACCATCAATCTACTTGGTTTCGATTATCGTCTTTGACTTACTTTTCAGATTTGCCATTTGCCGCATTTCTTAAGAAAAAAGGCTCACTAGCGGAATTGTTTTACGAAAGCTTATAAGCTTTAAATTCAGTTGGGGAACGCGATGAATATCCTGCTGATTCAGCCCTGATTACTGTTAAGCAGGATTAAACTTCTCCTGTTATTCCACGTCAGAGTTTTAGTCTGCCTTGCCGGAGAACCACATTTGCTGATGTCGAATAACAGGTCTCTGAGCTGGTCTTCTTTGCCGTATATTCTCTTCATGGTTCTGCACAACGATACTGCACGGTCAATCGTTATTCCGGCTTTTCTGAGTTATTTAACACTTCTTCTTGCTTGACTCGACTCTAAACGTCAAGTAAATTCGCCCCTTATTCGAAAATAAGCGTTTCTTTGATTCAGTTTCAAAACTTATATCGCAGGTTGGTCAATTAACTTTGGCGCAGAATTGGAGCGGCACATTTCATTGAAAACTTGCATAATTCTCGGGACTAGACCAGAAATCGTGAAGTTTTCACCCATCATAAAGGAATGCGAAAAGCTACGTTTAAACTATTTTATCTTGCATACTGGGCAACACTACAGCTACAATATGGATCGGGTTTTTTTTGAACAGCTTGAGCTGCCTAATGCAAAGTACAACTTGGACGTAGGCTCGGGCACACATGGCAAGGAGACTGGTGAAATGCTTATCGGCATCGAAAAGGTGTTGCAGGTTGAGCAGCCGGATGTTGTGTTGGTTGAAGGTGACACGAACACTGTGCTTGCCGGCGCCGTTGCCGCGGTGAAGCTGGGCATTAAAGTTGGGCATGTGGAGGCTGGATTACGCAGCTACGACCGCAGCATGCCTGAAGAAGTTAACCGTATCTTAGCAGATCACTGCTCCGACTACCTGTTTGCGCCAACCGAGCAATCCAAACAAATCCTGCTTCACGAAGGACTACGGGAAGAAGACATTTTTGTGACGGGCAACACGGTGGTTGATGCTGTTTACCAGAACTTGGCAATCGCCCAATCTAAAACAAAAATTCTCAACCAACTTGATCTTGAGCCGGGCAAGTTTATGTTAGCTACATCTCACAGGCAAGAAAACGTGGACGACCCAAAACGCTTCGCAAACCTCATAAATGGCCTAAAAATGGTCCAGCAGGAGTTTAGGCTTCCACTTATTTATCCCATTCATCCCAGAGCGAAAAAGCAGCTTGACCTGTTCGGCATAAGCACGTCGGGCTTGACTTTGGTTGAACCGCTGGACTATTTGGCTTTCCTGGAGCTTGAGAGCAAGGCGGGGCTTGTCTTCACTGATTCGGGCGGTGTGCAGGAAGAGACATGCGTTCTGGGTGTTCCATGCGTCACATTAAGAGATAATACTGAGAGGCCTGAAACCCTTGAGGTTGGCTCAAACATGTTGGCTGGCACCTGCCCCGACAAGATACTTGACGCGGCAAAAATAATGTGGAATAAGAAAGGTTGGGTCAACCCATTTGGCGACGGCAAAGCTGGGCAAAAGATAGTCAAAATTCTACTTGATCTGTGTCAATAGAGCTTTTGTTCGGCTGCGGAAATTTTCGATTAATGTCTTTGACTTGAATTTTCAGATTTGCCATTTGCCGCATCTCTGAAGAAAAAAAGCTCGCCAGCAGGTTTGTTTTACGAAAGCTTATAAGCTTTAAATTCAGTTGGGGAACGCAATGAATATCCTGCTGATTCAGCCGCCGATTACTGTTAAGAGGAATGAGGCTTTTGCTGTTACGCCACCGTTGAGTTTAGGCTACTTGGCGGCGGTTGCTGAGCAGATGGGTCACCGCGTAAGAATTCTTGACACGATTGTTGAAGGCTTAGGTTCCACCTGTGCGGGTCGGCTAATCAGGGTTGGATTGCCAGAGGATGCGATTAAAAACGAGATACGCGCCTTTCAGCCTGATTTGGTCGGGATAACTTGTCCTTTCACTCTGATGGATATGGAAATGCGACGTGTCGCTTCGCTTGTTAAAGCGGTTAATCCCGACATTCTGGTTGCCGTGGGAGGCGCACATCCGTCCAGCCTGCCTGAATACGTCATCCAAGACCCAAACATCGATTTCTTAATCGTTGGCGAAGGCGAAAAGACCTTTGCGGAATTAATCAA
>JBEKWR010000035.1:0-10645 GCA_049512935.1 Bathyarchaeia archaeon | reverse complement strand
TTTGATGGCGTTTATCGCAACTTTTTAGCCCGAGCTGCTCCCGTGGTTAACGATGATGGAAGCATACTGGAGTGGGTAGGCACCTGCATAGATATAACCGAACGTAAACAAATGCAGCAGAAAATTGAAGCATTCGCTTCTCACATAGAGGAACTAGTTCAGGAGCGCGCGAAGCTGCTCAAACACGAAGAAAACTTTCTAAAATCAAATTCCAGCCCACAACAGATTCAATCGTTGGCCTAATCAAAGTGCTGAGACAATATTTGAGCTGCTCTCAGTTTTTCCAGTTGCACAATTTCTCGTACCTGCGAAAAGGGCGTACCTCACTTACAGGTTTATTCGATTTTTGCTTTCCTCTTTTTGTTATTTTTAGCGTATTTTTATGCATAGACTGTCAATTCCATTTTTAGAAGCATAATTTAGTTAGTCCTCCATAGTAGGCTTCTTGTAACTGGTTTTGTTTTTTGAGTTTGACTTTCGAGGGATAGCTCGATTGGCTATTTGAGCTGTCCGTTGCATTTTTACACGTAAATTGGAGCAAGTTTGATTTGCTTTTCAAGTCCACTTTTCTGATTGTTTGTGCTTGTGTAGCTCATATGCTCAATGCGCCTTATTTCTATGTTGCACCCATAGCGTAATAGCTGATTTATATGAAAAAATCTCTAACCTATCAGCTCTTAGAAAAATGCTTCAGAAAAATTTTCTTCTGTCAGATAATCGCTAAAAAGGAGGCGAAAATTAGATGATAATCCGCAAAAAATCAAAACTGGCAATTGTTGCCTTAATAGCAGTCGCAGTCGCACTCGCCCTAACCTTTGCAGTAATCCCGGCAGCATTCCCAGCTATAAACGTCAACCAAAACGTTTCTTCCTCTGGAACAATCACAACGTCGCCTAACGTCGGAGTCTTCTCAGACAGCGCATGCACCGTCAACATGACATCACTAAACTGGGGAACAATAGCAGCCGGAAGCTCCAAAAATCTAACTGCATACATCAAGAACACAGGCACAGGCACAATGACCCTGAACTTAGCTGCAAGCAACTGGAGTCCCTCGTCAGCAGGCACCTACTTAACTGTAAGCTGGAACCAGCAGGGAACCCAACTCACAGCAGGGCAGTCAGTAGCTGCAACAATCACGCTGACCGTAGCCTCCACCATAACGGGCTTCACAACCTTCAGCAACACCATCACAATCACAGGCACTGGATAAACCAAACATGAATCCAAAAACTTGAAACTTTAATACCCCGTTATTTTTGCAAATGGACTCGTTTTTCTGTTCCGTTTATGTCGGGAAGTGATTTCTTTAAATGCATGGTTAAACAAAGATTAATATGGACGAATAAACATGCGATATTTTTCGAAAATCGTAGAATTCCATGAAGTTTGGGCCTGACGTCGCGGAGCAGAGTGGCATTTTCCGGTGGAGTTTTCTGAGAATTTTACCTTTTCTGTTCCCAAGTAGAGGTGACAAAAACAAAAATGGTAAACGCTAAACCCTTCAAAACATTAGCTGTTTTAACTGCAGTGGTACTGGCGCTAGCGATTACAATATTACTTGTCGATAATTCAAGCCAAAACCTCACTGCTTGCGCAACGGTCAAAGCCTCTCCTAACATCGGAGTCTACTCTGATAGCGCCTGCACTCACAAATTAACTTTGATAAACTGGGGATCCGTAGCCGCAGGAAAAACAGCCGCACAAACCGTTTACGTTAAGAACACTGGAACCGCCACGATAACCCTCAGCTTAGCTGCAAGCAGCTGGAGCCCGCCAACGGCCAGCACCTATTTGACAGTAAGCTGGAACCAGCAGGGAACCAAACTCACAGCTGGAAAACCCACAGCTGCAAAAATAACGCTGACCGTAGCCTCCACCATAAAGGGCTTCACAACCTTCAGCAACGCCATCACAATCACAGGCACTGGATAAACCAAACATGAATCAGAAACTTGACTTTACTAATCAGTTATTTTTGCCCTTTTTTGGGATTAAAAGATACAATACATTGTTCTATCAAAGCTTAAAGCCCCAGTTTATTGAATACTTGCTGATAGCGAGCGCTTCCCGGGTTTTTTCATATATAAAAAGTGAAACCTAAAATAAAAAAAATGGATTTAGAGGCTTCGTTTACGCGTTTGTGGCTTGAGTCTGTGATAGATCAAGAAGCTTGCTGCGCATGCGGTTAAAGCGCTGAGCGCTCCGTAGGCTGATTCAGGCAACACGAATATCGACCCTGCGACTTGTATGTTATATGATGTGGTCAAGCCAAGAGTTGGGCCTACTCCAATCAAGTTTTGTGTTCCAGGCGAAGCAGTTGTAAGGTCTAAGTATTCTACTGGCCACACGCTTTGAGTTGAGGCAGTGACAGTGATTGTTGAGCCAGCCTGTGCACTTTGGGGTACTACGTATGCGTAGGTAGCTATTCCGTTGCTGTCGGTATATTCTGGAGTTGTTGAGCCCAAAGCGGTAAAGTCGATTTGCACGTTTTGGATTGCCAGTGCGTGACCTGAGGAATCTCCAAGTTGCACTTGGAAAGTTACAGGTTTACCAGCGTCGGCTGACGTAATGTTTGTGCTACCTTCAGTACCAACGAAAGGCGCAATCCACTGCAATTGGTCGCCAGTCCGAGCTACATTCATGCCGCCGCCTGCACTCAACGAACTTACCAAACTGGCTGCTGGACCCGTGATTGAAGAGTCTAAGCTGAAGTCAGCGTAAGGCGGATTTTGTCCTAAGAGCATCCAGATCGCAACTTGATCAATTGCCGCTTCACTGTCGGATGTGGGTGTATTCCAGCTTAAGATGTAGGCTATCTGTTGCCATGTCGGCGTGTTTGGAACTGGTACTTCGGTTGCTGGGTATGATGTTCCTTCGTAGACTGTGCCGTAAGAAGTCATGCAGTAGGCTTCGCCTGTTGCGGATTGTGGGGTGTTAGGGTTTATTGTTATTGGGAACTGTCCGACCCAGTAGCTGCCTGAAGTGATGCCTAAGTCGCCGTTTGAGTTACTTGGAACTCCTATTTGAACTTGAAGTGTTTGGGCGTAGACGCTTGTGCTAACCATAGCGAAAACTAATGCCACAAGCAGCATTACTAATACTGTACGGTTTTTCATGTTATATCCCCCTTCTCTTTTATCAGTTAAATTATCTGCAGGAATGTTTACTCCCAATAAAAGCCTTCTTACATCCAAGCGCTTCCTAAGGAAAAACGAACCATCCATAATCCTTCGGCTTCTACAATTTCCACATGTCATTCAGACACCCTGAAAAGCGACACATGGAGCGCATGGCTATCTTGAACGAGCCCGTTTTGACAGATTTTTCCATTGTTGGTGTGTCCTTTTGTTTTAATTTGAACATGTATGTATTTCTTTTAGATGAGTTTTTCAGAGAAAGAATCGAACAAAACTGTCCACTGAACAAGGCATAATCGATGATTTGTTTAAAGTGCCACTTCCTGTGCCCTTACTATTCAAGGGACATGGGAACCGTTCTTTTTCGTCTTTGACGTGATTTTTTGTTCCCTATCGCTTCTAGTTTTAAAGCTCTGCCACAAAAAGCAACCCAAAACGCAAAGAACAAATTCGCTGGATCTTCCACACTAAAATGCCGCCGTCCAACGAAAAGTCAGATGACAAGCCTCATGCTTTTCAATCGGCGTAGAAGTTGGTCAAAAAAAACGTAAGTCGGAAACTCTAAAAGTTGTGGAGCCAACCGCGTCCGCATTTTCTAGGCTGTTGATTCGCTGCCTTATTGGGAGCCGATTGTGAATTGCGCGTGTTTTCCTGCGTGCGATGGTTGACTTGGGTTTTTACGAATTTTTTCCAGCCGCCAGTCTGAGGGTCAGGTTGAACGAAACGATCTGGGTTGGCAATCATATGCTGCTCAAGGATTTCTTTGAAAGTTGGCGCCTTAAAATCCCTGTTGGCATAGATGATTGTGCCTCGTTCTATGCTTAAGGAATTGTAGTTGTTGGCTGAGACATCTTCGGCTCGTACCTTGTCGTTGTAGCGTTCGCTCCATAAAAGCTTCCATTGAGCTTTAAGCGATTCAACTAGTTCTTTTTGCGCTTCAATCTTTTCACTGTAACTCCCAGAATGAATCTGAAACTTTAATGACGATTCTTCGGTTGCCTGCAAATCAATCCCTCTTCTGCACTCACGCGGGACCCCGAATTATTTAACTGTTATTCTAGAAATAGACATAACCTTTTCTATTATGGGCAGGATTTGATAGGCTCTGAAAACAAAAAAAAGCATTGTGAACCTCCAGTTTTAGGGGTTAGGCTGATCCAGATATGACTATGTCAAAGCTGAAGCTGTTTAAGCTTCCGGCGTTTGCTGCAACAGTTAAGGTAAGGGTTGCAGGTGTAACTGAGCCTGCAGCTAAAACAGTGCCTGCGTCATTCCATGTTAAACTTAAATATGAAGTGGCTGTTGGAGGATTCCAGCTTGAGGTGGTCATGCTAAGCGTTTCAGCCGTGTTGCCGGTATTTTTGATGTACACGGTTTGGCTTACGGAAGTGCCTGGTGTTAATGTGCCCCAGTTGATACTTGTGCAATTATTCGTTGTAGCCGCATCTGTATAAACGCCAATGTTTATTGTGCTAGATACGCCGACTGTCCCGCTGCTTGGAATGGCTTGTTGGGAAGCGAGTAAACCTTGGGATAGGACGGCGAGAACGATTCCTATTGAAACTAACGCCGCTATTGCGATAATGGGTGCTTTTTTGGTTTTCAATTGGGTTTCTTCCTTTGCAAATTCGTGTGTAGTAAGTATTAATAAACCTTATTCATTGAGGGTTCACAAAAATCACTGTACAACTCAAAAACAAACGGCTCCAAGATCAAAGGTTCGGCGGCATCATGCTCTGCGCCGTTCATCACGTCTGAAACGTATTGTGAAGCTGAACTATGAACTGAGAGTCTGTAGTTGAGTTTCATACATGATATATATTGATTTTAACATTTCCAATTTGATGGTTTAATTATGAAGGGTAACGCAAGAATACTGTTAATCGATGATGACAAAAACATTCGGCAAACGTTGGCGATTGTTCTTCAGGAAGAAGGCTATGAAGTAGATACGGCTGAGAATGGGAAGGAAGCCGTTGAAAAATCCTTTGCCAACTTCTACAACCTCGCAATTGTTGATTGGCGTCTGCCGGACATTGATGGGACAGTGCTCATAACTCAGTTGAAAGAGACAACGCCGAAGATGGCAAAAATAATGCTCACAGGCTATCCATCCATGAATAACGCTATAGACGCCGTGAACCAGCATGCCGACGCTTTCATGATAAAACCCGTTGACGTTGAAGAACTCCTCAAGAAAATCCGTGAACTGCTCATCTTGCAAGAAGAAAACAAGGAGTTCTGTGAAACCAAGATAGTTTCATTCATAGAAACGAGAAGCAAACAAGTCCTTCAAGCAGACGACCTTTAACCTGAAAAGGGTTAGTCTCTGCATTTGGGGCCTTTATGCGCTTGCAAGACGATTGATGTAACAGTGCCCTTTACTCCGTGAATTTTAAGGATCTTGTTGTTCAAAATGTCCCTGAACTCCTCGATATCAGCGGCTGAAACGAGCGCCACTAGGTCCATTTCTCCCGTCACTTCATGAAGCTCCTCAACGTTGTCCATTTTTAAAAGAGTTTCAACAACATCGTCCATAAGTGAGGACTCAACGAAGATATCGACAAAGGCGTGAAGATGCGGCAACTATTCCACCCTGCTTGAAGGTGCGTGTTTTAGGTTCATAACATCAAGGTATTTAACCACATCAACTATTTTTCCTTTCTGCAAACGGTGCAAATAATTTACAATTGCAAGGCTTTAGACGCCGGTAAATTGCGGGGTTGTTGCTTTTAGTTGACGGGGTTTGTTCTCAGTTCTAATCTGATGCTGTATAGTACAAAGCCTACTGAGCCGAATATTGCGGCTATTGAAGCTAAATCGATTATTCCAAACATGTTTTCACCGTTCCAGTTTATAATTAGTTACCTGCGCAGCTAAATATAAATATGCTTATGATTTGTTCATAATTTTTCATAAAAGCTAAACAGGCGTCTAAATTCAAGCAGAAAATTTATATGGGATAACGCACAGTTATCTTCAGGAATAAAGAGGTAAAAAGAATTGAAAGCCTACATACTCCTAAGCACTAAACCAGGCACATCCCTGGAAGTCGTTAAAAGGCTAAAAGAAAAAGTCAAAGAAACCATCACCGCCGACGCCATATTCGGTCGATACGACGCAATCGTGGTCCTAGAAGCCCCGGCGCTTGAAGAAATAAACCAAGTTGTTTACAGAATAATCGAAAAAGACCCAAACGTCATCCGCACAGAAACATCAATCGTACTCGCACCCATGTAGCCCCAAAACGACGCGTACGAAAAACCCAAAACATTCTTTGTTTTTTTAAATTAAAAGAAATTTGCCTATGATTAGGTGATTTGAGGAAAACTTTGGCTTTTTGAGCTTTCTATGGTGAAGCGGCTGGGGCTGGAACGTTTTCGTCCAGGCATTTTGGCCCTTTGTGAGCCTTGAGAACGATGGAGCTGACGGTGCTTTTTACGCCTTTTATCTTCATGATTTTGTTCTTGAGGATTTCTCGAAATTCTTCTATGTCTGCGGCTGACACCATGGTTACGATGTCAAATTCCCCTGTGACTTCGTACAGCTCTTCAAGATGGTCCAACTCGGCGAGGGAGATCAGGACGCTGTCCATTTCTGGGGATTCTACAAATATGTCTACGAACGCTAGTAGTCTTGGCATATGGGTCTTGCCATACTGAACATGAGTAGGGCATATTTATACTTTGCTTGTCATACGGACAGCACTTTTATGCAAAGCAAGACAATTGCACAGCATTATCTTTTATGATTGGACATACGTAAAAATAGCAAGCGCCAACATCCTAGCACCCAATACCCGCAGGTTTACCATGAAATCTAGCCGTTCGAAGTGAAATTGGCGTAAACAGACGGGTAATCTTTGATCAGCTGCAGATTAAGCTGCAGAACATCAACGTAGGGGCTGCCGAAAATCCAAAGCGTTCCCTGTTTGTTCTGATTAACGATGCTTGTTAATGCGGCAGCGGGAATCCCTGTTGCGTTGCTGATTCCAGGAACCTGCGAATAGGCCATCTGAAGCGTGATGTCTGGGTCAACGCCTGAGGCTGATGGGTCGGAGGTTTCGTTTCTTGTTTGGAAGAAGATGGGCAGGGTGAAGTTTTGCGCTATGAGGTTTGACCCGACGACTTGCCCGTTGGGAAGTTTAGCAAGATCTCCGTTCGCTTGGTTAGGGAAGAAGGCTTGTCCTATGCCTGTCATCAGAAACGGGTAAAGTATGCCGCAGATTAGCAGCGAAACCAGTGTTAACCCGATGATTGGCTTGAAGTTCCATTTTTTCCAGTTTCCATTTTGTTGTTCAGTCATGTCATTTTTCTCCTAGACGTGAAATACTCCTTGCAGGAGCAGGTCGATTAGTTTGATGCCGATGAAGGGCACGATGACGCCGCCTACACCGTAGATTAGAGTGTTCTTTAGAAACAGGTTCATGGTGCTTGTTGGTTTGAAGGCTATGCCCCGCATGGCCAGGGGAATCAGAAGCGGGATGATTATCGCGTTGAAGATGAGAGCTGAAAGCACGGCGCTTTTGAGACCCAGATGCAAGATGTTGAGGCTGCTGAGTTCAGGGAGGGCGGTGGCAAAGATGACAGGCATGATTGCGAAGTACTTTGACACGTCGTTGGCGATGCTGAAAGCCGTGACCGCGCCTCTCGTCATCAGAAGTTGCTTTCCAAGCATGACAACGTCGATTATCTTTGCTGGGTTAGATTCTAAGTCAACCATGTTCGCTGCTTCTTTTGCCGCTTCAGTTCCTGAGTTCATGGCTAAACCAACATCTGCCGCCGCTAAAGCGGGTGCATCGTTGGTTCCGTCACCGATCATGGCGACGATTCTGTTTTCAGCCTGTTCCCTCTTCGCTAGCCTGTACTTGTCTTCAGGTTTGGCTTGAGCAACGTATTCGTCGATTCCAACTTCCGCCGCTATGCTTTTCGCGGTGAGCGGCTGGTCGCCTGTAATCATGACGGGGCGGATTCCCATGATTTTGAGGGCTTGTATTTTCTCTTTGATGCCTTCTTTAAGGACGTCCTTCAACCTGATTATTCCAATTACCAGCCCGTTTCTGGATACGGCTATGGGTGTTTCTCCAGCCGCTGAGATGCCGTTTACCACGTAGTCGAAGTCTGTTGGGACGCAGTCTGATTGCTGTTTGATAGATTCAGGCGCCCCTTTCATTAGCTCAATTTCTGGCTCAAGCATCGCAGTCTCCGCTTCCCCTCCTACTGCTGAGGTTTTTCTTCTCATTCTTGTCCGCTCTCCCATGCCTTTGCCGCCTTTGGGCAGCGTGAGACCTGCATGTGTTATTTTTACTCCGCTGGTACGGGTTGTAGCTGAGAACTGGTAAACTTCTGAGGTTGCGAGTGAGTTTAGTTCTTTGGGCACGAAGCCTTTTTCGTAGGCGAGCTTCAGGATGCTGCGTCCCTCGGGGGTGTCGTCGTGCCATGAGGACAGAAACGCTGCTTCGCCAACGTCTTCTTCGGTGTAGCGTTCGAACGGGACAAACTCTATGGCTTGTCTGTTGCCAACAGTGATTGTGCCTGTCTTGTCAAGCAGAACAACGTCGGCGTCTCCTGCGGTTTCAATGGCTTTTCCTGACTTAGCAATTATTTTGCTTTTGTACAGTCGGGACATGCCGGAGAGCCCGATGGCTGGAAGCAGGGCGCCAATGGTTGTTGGGAGGAGGCAAACGTAAAGGGCGATGAGCACGGAGAGGTCGGCGCCGAGCCCAAGAGTCACCGATGTGCCAAGCAGTGCAACTATGATTATGGTGAATATGGCGGTTAACCCGATAAGAACGATGGTTATCGCAACCTCGTTCGGAGTCTTCGGCCTTTTGGAAGATTCCACCATCTTTATCATCTGGTCAATGAAGGTTTCGCCAGGGTTAGTTGTGACCTTAGCCGTCAGGCTGTCGCTGACAACCTTTGAGCCTCCGATAAGCGAGTCACCAGGCGCTTTCCTGACTGGGGCAGACTCGCCTGTGACCAGTGACTCATCAACCATCGCGATCCCCTCGATCACGTCAGCGTCCAACGGAACAACGTCGCCCGCTTCAATCTGAACCAGATCGTCTTTTCTGAGGTCTGTTGATTTCACATTGATTATTTTCCTCGTCCATTCCTCTCTCACTATTTTCTTGCTCGGCACCTCGGTTTCCAGTTTTCTGAGGCTTCCAGCAGTGCTTTTTGCCTGTTGCTCCGCAAGCGCGTCAGAGAGTGTGCTAAACCAGACGGTGATGAGCAAGATTATGGCGACTTCAATGTAGAAGAGTTGCAGGCTAGGGGTAGCTACAGGCACGAACGCCTTTGGGTCTATAGCCATCGCTGCTACAATGTAGAATGTAACTTCGACGATGAACATGACTGGGTTCTTAAGCAAGGACTTAGGGTTCAAGCGAACGACAGAGTCAACTAGAACTTTACCCGAGAACGCCGCCCGCATTCCTCCTGGCGACGAATCTTTGGTCTTTTTTGACTCTGCAGGGTTTTCAATGACCAAATCCGTTCACCAATCCTTTAAAGTATGATGCTATTGGTCCGATTACCAGGAACGGGAAGAAAGTCAAAACTACCAGAATTATGATTGCGGCAATCAAAACTATTGTGAATATCAACGTGTCAGTCTTAAGTCCTGAAGTTGTTCCGCCGCGTTTTCTGCCAATCATCGACCCGGACAGCGCCAGCAGTATGGCTATGGGAGCGAAGCGTCCGACGAGCATCACGATGGCGGTTGCTATGTTGAAGAAGGGCGTGTTCGCTGAGGCGCCTAAGAAGTCTGAGCCGTTGTTGGCTGCTGCGCTGGTGAATTCGTAGAGGACCTGCGTGTAACCAACAGAGCTGCCGCTTACTCCGATGGCGCTTACCGCGCCGCTGGCATAGGCTACGACGGTTGGTACAAGTATGATGATGGGGTGAATCAGAAACGCGATCATGACCAGTTTGACGTCGCGTCCCGTGATTTTCATATTTAAATATTCAGGCGTTCTTCCCGACATGAGTCCCACGATAAAGACGGTTATTATGATGAACATGACCATGTACATCAAGCCGACGCCTTTGCCGCCTGGAATCGACTGGATAAACATGCCCAAGAACCCGGCAAGAACCGTCAGGGGATGATTTCCCAGCAGCGCCGAGTTTAATGAGCCTGTCGTGGCGACGGTTGTTGTTACGGTGTAGAAGCTGGACATGAAGCCGCCGAACCGAACTTCTATGCCCGGAGCCACTAAGGGAAGCGCTGGGATAAATGCTATAATTAAATTTACGCCGAAGAGAATGTAGGCGCCCCAAAGGAGAGGTCTGGACTCAGTTTTCTTGCCAATCATTTGCCCGAAAACGAAGATCAACGCCGTGGGAAGCAGAAGCATCAGTGAAATGAGAAGGATGTTTGAAATTGGGGAGGGGTTCATGTAGGGGTACGCGGCGTTCGCACCGAAGAATCCGCCGCCGTTGGTGCCAAGCTGCATTATCGAATCCAACGAAGCCACGGGTCCAACAAAAAGTGTTTGC
>JBEKWR010000034.1:0-12022 GCA_049512935.1 Bathyarchaeia archaeon | reverse complement strand
TGAGCCTTGAATATGCAAGCTAAACCGAAATTCACGATTTCCAAACGCTTCCTCGCCGTTCTCCTCGTAGCTGTGCTTGCCCTGTCAGCGTTCAACACTTACATGATTCTTACGCGCCCCAGCGGGCAAGCCAATTCAGGCGCAGTAAGCTACGACTTCGTGGTTTCACAGAACGGCAACAGTTACCAGCTGAAGAACATGCTGACGGGTTCGACAGCCACCGCGTCAAGCGCGTCATCAGCGATCAACTCCGCGTTGGCTCATGGAAACTCCGTTTACCTTAACCCTGGAAACTACGTTTTGACCCAGAACGTTTCTGTTTCCAACAAGGTTAACGCAAAAATCGTCGGCGACGGCGCAACCATAATCGGAAACGGACACGACATAATCGTTTACGGCGCCAACTTCACAAGCTCAGAATACTCAACCATTTCAGGCTTAACCGTCATCGGCGGGACAGTTCTCGTTGAGAACTCGTTTGGAACAACCATAGCCAACATGATTTTTGAGAACACCACAGTGGGAATCTGGTTAGCCAACACAAGGTCTTGGAGCGAGGACACGCAGATCGACAACTGCTACTTCATCAACGCCACAGAAGGCATAGTCTTCCAGACGCCAACGGGCAACGCGACAGGCTCCTACGCCAGCTCACAAATCACCCGATGCTTCTTCAACATCCGCGACAACTCCGTCGGCATCAACGTTGAAGCCAACGCACAGTTCTCAGACAGCCAAATGCAGGACGTCAGGATGTGGATGGGACAGGACGGCGTGACCAACCAAACTGGGCTCCTCGTGGACGGCTCAATGTACCAGACACTTCTGTCGGGCGTGGTGTTTGAATCCTTCACAGACGTGCCGAACAACATGTACGCCATCGACCTTGGGCAAAACTGCAACCCAGCTCCGATGCTGGACGGCGACGTCAACTTCTTGGGCAACTGGACAGCCAGCATACACAACCCATACAGCATCTGGATCAGCGGGGTCGGTAGCGCCTTCGAGCGGCAAAACGTGGGCGTCCCAGTCGGCGTCAGCGGGCAGTACGCTGGCAACGCGACTATTCAGGCTCTTCCGCTTGACATCTTCACGTTTGAACCCAAAATCCAGGTTAACGGAAGCTTCAGCAACAACGAAACCGTCACTGTCCGCGTGCGCCTGCTCCTAGCCGACAACGTCGTCTCTAACCCAGTCACTCAAGCCTTCACGGCAAGCGGGGCAGTGTGGCTAAGCAATGACCAGATTCTGACGCTGTTTCCCTCGCAGAACTTGATTTTGGGCGTGGTGTTCGATGCGCAGTCAAGCGCCGCCGCAACAAACGCGGTGGTCACCGTCAGCGGCTACGGCACAGCAGGATAGCTTGAGCTTGGCTAAAAAAGCTGAACTTGCAACGGTTTAACTGCTGAATCAACGGTTTGGTCATTGCTCGTTAAGCAGGTTTTTGCGGCTGAAAATCCGCTCTATCTCCTCGGGCTTAAGCAGTTTCTTTTCCAACGCGATTTCCTTCACTGAGCGGTTTTCCGCTTGGGCTTGCTTGGCGATTTTAGCCGCTTCCAAGTACCCGATGTACGGCGATAGCAGCGTGGCAAGGGACGGGTTCTTTTCCAAGTATTGGCTGCACTGTGCCTCGTTGACGGTTATTCCTCGGACGCATTTCTCGGTGAACACGGGGATGAAGTTGCTTAGGATTTGGGCGGAGAAGAGCATGTTGTACATTATGATGGGGGTCATGACGTTTAGCTCCATTTGCCCTGCCTGAACCGCCAAGGAAACTGCCGCATCGCAGCCGATCACTTGGAACGCGACCATATCAAGGCATTCGGCCATGACGGGGTTAACTTTCCCCGGCATTATGGATGAGCCAGGCTGCACGGGCGGAAGCACGATTTCGTTTAGACCTGTTGTTGGACCCGACGCCAGAAGACGCAGGTCATTAGCTATGCGGATAAGCTCCAACGCAAGCTCCTTTAGCCCGCTGGAAACCGACTGCGCCGCCCTCATGCTTTGAAGCGCCTCAAAATTGTCCGCCGCGCTCTTAAGCGGGAACCCAGTCATCCTCGCCAATTCAGCAATTGCAAGCTGCTTGTACTTGGGGTGGGCGTTGGCTCCTGTCCCAACCGCCGTCCCGCCTAAAGCAACAGCGTACAGGTTTTCCTGCCTTTTCCGCAGTTCAATGCAGGCGTTGGCGACGGCTGAACCGTACGCGGTGAACTCTTGCCCTACCGTAACTGGCACGGCGTCTTGCAAGTGGGTTCTGCCCGACTTGAGCACGTGAGCATACTTCTTGCCTAACCCGATAAACGCGTCAGCCAGCCCGTCCAGCGCCGCAAGCAGCGGCTGCAAAGACATGAGAACGGAAATGTGGAGCGCCGTGGGGAACGTGTCGTTGGTTGACTGCGCCATGTTCACGTGATCGTTGGGGTTAACGGTTTTGTAGTCGCCCTTCTTTTTGCCGAGGATCTCCAGTGCCCTGTTGGCTAAAACCTCGTTAACGTTCATGTTGAAAGAGGTGCCTGCGCCAGCTTGGAAAACGTCAACGACGAACTGGTCACGCAGCTTGCCAGATAGCACTTCATCGCACGCCGCAATGATCGCTTTCGCCGTTTTCTCGTTAAGGCAACCCAGCTGCATGTTCGCGGCGGCTGCGGCTTTTTTCACAAGAACATAAGCGTCGACGAAGGCTGCGGGCGCTTTGATGCCGCTTACTGGGAAATTCTCCGTGGCTCTTAACGTTTGAATGCCAAAATAAGCGTCTCTGGGAATTAGCCGTTCGCCTAATGGGTCAACCTCTTTTCTTGTCGCCATTTGAACCCGCCTTTCACATGCTCTCTGAGCGAAGTCCCTGAATTATCTTTCGCTTGAACCTTTGCCAACCTAAGCGCGCCTTCGCACTCCGCGCCTCTAAATTTCGAATTTCTCTATAATCTTGGTTTCTTTTTCACCCGTGATTTCGGCGATCACGTGAAAGTACTGTTCAAGCCCCGAGTAAATTATCCGCGGCTTCAAAAGCTCATCTATCTGGAACACGCCTGCGGAATTGGACATTTTAATCCTTATCTCGATGGGTTTCTTCTTGTTTTCAACCGCTTCAACCTCTACCTTCTCGATTGACAGCGCCGAAACCGCGTGGATGTCTATTTTGCCCGATTGGAAGGGGATTCTTGCCCTGCCCGCCTCCATGTCCAAAGCGTCCGCGATGCCCACTATGCCCGCCTCTTTTGTCAGTATCTTGTGGGTTGGGTCCATGCTGGGCGGTTGCTCATGCGCTACGATGGCGTGAAGAACCTCGGACGTGATTATGGCGACTTCTTCGTCGTTGTACGTCGGCTTTAAGCAGTCCATGAATTGCAGCGCCAAAGTGACACTGTACATTTCATGGTTGAACCTCTGAACAATCATGCCGAGGTCATGGAATATCGACGCTAAAACAACCACCACTTCCGCATCCTCAGGCTTCATCCCGTAATTCTCAACGATGCTGGGCGTAATCAGTTTCTTCTCAACAAGAATCCGCAGCATCTTCAACGCAATGTTAGCTACGATTTTAACGTGGGTCGGTCCATGGTCAGTGTAGCCCATACGCTCGATAGCCATGACGTTGCAGCATTTCCAGTAAGCTTGCAGCTTCTTGTCTTCCTTTATTCTTTCCATAACCTGCTTGAGCTTGACGTTGTTTCGGTAAGGAATGTTGAAGACGTAGGACATTTCTGCGGATGCTCCATTTACCATATTCAAGACCAAACAATTTAAACTTACATCAAGACTTCAAGCGGCGAGGCAGCATCCCATCCTGATTTATCTTTTAAATCTGCAATATCTGATGAGCATGCTTTTAAGCACGGAGAGCACTGTTTTTCAATATCCAAAAAACGGGGTTTACACTGTTTGGGTAAGAAAAAAGTGTTAAGCGAAGGCGCAATCAGCGAGATGGTTTATCCAGGACAAGGCGAAGTTCTCGGCGTCGTGGTGAAGCTACTTGGCTTCGATCGCATCCTCGTCAAATGCCAGGACGGAGCTGAAAGACTCTGCCGAATCCGAGGCAAAATGAAGCGTCGCGTCTGGATACGGGAAAACGACATAGTCATCGTTTCACCATGGGAATTCCAAACTGACAAACGCGGCGACGTCGTTTGGCGCTACACACACTCGCAAGCTGACACGCTAAGACGCAAAGGCATACTAACCCTTTAGCCTTTAATTTTTTAATCAATCATTTCTGCATCAACGATTTGAAGAGCACAGTCAATTATTTTGCAGCGAGTCGCATGCTTGGATAAATTCGGCAAATTTCATTTCGTAATATAAAAAAATATATAAAAATTTCTATTACGATCAAACTATTATAAACCGAGTTTCCTCTTTGGCTTCGAGTGGTTTTAATAGTCCTACAGAGATTAGGCTGGTTGACTGTTATGTCTAAGAAAGCTCAAGAACGCCTTGCACACAACGAAAGAAGAGTCGAGCGAAGAGACAAAATGCTGATCCATGACATGACAAAGGAACGCGCCACCGTAGAGGAGGTTTTTGACCAAACCACCCGCATGGTCGTATTTGACCTGCTAAACAGCGGCGTCCTTTACGAAGTCAACGGCGTCGTTAGCTCTGGGAAGGAAGCGCGAGTTTACTGGGCAACAGATAGGGAAGGCAAGGACTTAGCGGTGAAAATTTACTTAACCTCTTCGGCCGAGTTCAAGAAGGGCATGCACAAATACATTGAAGGCGACCCACGTTTTAAAGATGTCAAACATGACACTCGCTCGCTGATTGCTGTTTGGGCACAAAAAGAGTTTCGCAACCTCAAAGAAGCTACTGATGCAAAGGTACGTGTGCCAAAACCTATCGCGGTAAAAAGCAACGTTGTAGTTATGGAGTTCATTGGAAAGGAAGGCGTTAGCGCCCCCTCGCTCAAGGAGCAGCCGCCAGCTGACCCTGAAAAAGTTTACAAAATACTAGTAACTTACCTCAAGAGGCTACGCCAGAAAGCAAAGATAGTGCACGGCGACCTCAGCGAATACAACATCATGATGTGGAAGGGCAGACCCGTGATTTTCGACATGTCCCAGTCCGTGGCGATCGAGCATCCGATGGCTGACTCGTTGTTGACGCGGGATTTGACGAACCTGAATAGGTTCTTTAGTCGGTTAGACGTAAAGGTTATTCCTGTTGAAGAATTGCATAAGATGGTTGTTGGCTGAAAAATGACTGGTTTGGACACGTTTATTAAAATTCCGAAAGAACGAGTCGGCATACTGATTGGCCCCGAAGGCAAAGTTAAACAGTACATTGAGGAGAAGCTTCAGGTAAAACTTGCCGTTGAAAGCGAAGGAGATGTCGCCATTACGCTTTCAGAAAAAGCAACCGACCCATCCCTGCTGCTGAAGGCAAAAGACGTTGTAATGGCTATCGGCAGAGGGTTCGCGCCCGAAGTCACTTACCGCTTGATACGTAACGAAGACGAAATTTTTGACTTGGTAGATTTGCGCTTGGTCTTTGGACGCTCAGAATCGGACATTAAACGCGTAAAAGGCAGAATCATCGGCACCGAAGGCAAGACAAGAAAGCTGATTGAAGAGTTGTCGGAAGCTGATGTAGTTGTTTACGGTCACACAATTGGGATAATCGGCAGCTTTGAGCAGGTGGATACAGCTAGGAACGCGGTGCAGATGATTATCGAGGGCTGCGAACATCACACGGTCTACAGGTACCTGCAACGGAAGCGCAGCGAACTCAAGAAAGAAAAGCTTGAGCTGTGGGAAAAACCAAAGAAATAAACGTTGTTTTCTGCCCGCTTATTTCCTATTCGGGCAGCGTTAACGGGAAGGGTTTTCCTAGGATTTGCCCACAAACTTGGCGGCTATGTCAACGAGCTTCTGAAACCACGAGCCGACTTCATGGTTGTTGTCATTTGTTAACTTCACAATCGCGTCGACCTGCGTCTTTGCCTGCGCATTAGCGGTCGTGATGTCGTTCCCTTTGTCCAAGACCAGCAGGGTTTTGTTGTATCTGGTTCTCCACACGTCTTTTTGCAGTGGGTAGATTCTTGTGTGAAGGCTTGTGTAGTTCATAGCAGACAGTAAAGACGCGATTTTAGGCGGCAAAATCCACTTCTTAACCTTTATCATCCAGTTAACTTCCTCCAGCAGGCTGGAATAATTCGCGCTGTCCGTCAGTGCAGCGATGCGTTGGATTAGAAACTTCTGCATGTAGTAGAGTTCAAGGCTGTTTCGAAGCCAACCTCGGACTTTGCGTCGGTCTGGCTTCTCTCCTGAGGGAAGGTAAGAAACGAAGCATCTTGATCCGGGCAAAAGGATGTCGGGGTCTTCGGAGAGGTTATCGATGCTGCACTCGTTCGCCCTCGGTGCTGATTTGAGGCAGAGGAGCGGCAAAAACACGTCGTTTTGGTTTTGTGCAAGGGTTAACGGCGCCGCCTTGATTATGTCAACGAAAGAAAAGGTGTCTTCCCAGTTGAAAGAGTTAAGCTCAGTGTTTAACCCGGCAAGCAGTCGGCGTCTGTATTCAGCTGTCAAGTCTTCAATGGTGAATTGCTCCGCTTTAATCTTGACGACCGCGTTTTTTCCCTTGAGGAACTCGATGATGTCTTCCGTCTTGAAGCTGCTTTGCGTGCTAAGGAACAAGCCCAGCCGAAGTGAAGCTAAGCCAGCGGGGTAGATTCTTAGGGAAGCGCTCATCTTGGTTTCTTTTTCTTCAGCGCTGCTCAGGGAGCCTGGCAGAGTCGAGGAATCCAATTGATAATTAACGCCTTTGGACGGGAGGATGTCGATGACGCAGGGATAATGCGCCGTGAGTGTCAGCTTTTGAGCGTAAAGCTTCGTGTAATAGTCTTGAAACTTGGTCAACAGCGAGTCTGCTTCCACTTTTTTCTTTTGATTAAGGGCGCATGAGCCGTCAAGAGGAGAGCGCAGTTTTCCAAGGCCTGGAACAGACTTGCCCATTTGTCCCAAGGTTGTGTTTCCGCTTATGACTGAATTATAGTATTTTGCGTCGTCTGCGAGAAAGTCGAACGAGGGGTTAAGCGTGGGTCTTTGGGGATAAAACTGGAAGGTGCGGATTAAAGAGAGGTAGACTTGGCTAATGTTAGCCGCCGACAAAATCGTCACCAAAATACACTTATAGCCCAGTGACAGATAAAAACATGACTAGAATAGGATTGAAACGCATTCAACCATCTAGAACTAGCCTGGGTCGGACTTGCAACCGGCATGGTTCTCGTCTGGCCTAGCCAAACAATTTTTGGAAACTTAAAACGGTTTTAACCTGCATAAATCTGGTTTTCGTTGGTTCAAAGGCTTGGTGTTAGGGCTCATTTATCAAGCTTAAAGGCGCGGCATTTTGTTAGGTGGGCTCTTCGAGGACAAGTGAACGTTCAAGACTAGCCTGAGCGTTCATTTTGCCGTCTTCGCACTCAAGATCCTCATCATCCTCGCGTCTTCGGGGCCAGAGTCGTCATTGCCCACCCAAACAAAAACTGACCCAATAGCCTTTAAACATTCAGGTAATCTTTAAAATACTCCGTTAAGGTTTAAAGGCAGCCAAAACCATTTTGCTTCTAAAAAGTTAAAGTGAGACTATGCCGTTTTGCCGAAAATGCGGACGTCGCCTCCCCCTATACAGCGAAAGCTGTCCCGACTGCGGGACCTCAACCACCGCCGCAATAATCAAAATCAAAAAAGCATCCGCCGCCCACACGTACAAAGCCCCTCCCAAAACAAAAATTGCCAAAATCGTTATCCCCAAAGTCGAAACTACCGTTTCAGTCAGACCTGTCATCCCAACTAAGCCAGTCAAGGCTACCGCCCCAGCCAAAAATGGAACCCCTTCTAAACCAATCCATCAAGCTATGCCTAATATCCCTGCCGAGAAGCCTGAACATGAAATCAAACAAAGCAACCTATCCCTCGAAGAAGACATCATCACCAACCCCCACGACTACGAAACCCAAACCTTCGATTTTGACCTAAAATGCCCACACAGCCATTTCTTCGCAGCCGGCAGCACTCTTCCAGTATCAAAAGGAAACGCATACTGCCCTATATGTGGCGAACAACTAAGAAAGCCCGAACGCAAAAAGCAACGCAGATACGGCAGGTTCTAAGAGCTTAGTCAAGAAACCTTGACTGGTAAACCAAGTTTTCAAGCGTAAACCGCACCCGCCAACCAGCAGTTCCAGCTTAATCCAGATTTTGCACGCTTCATGAGTCGGGCACCAGTTGGCAAGCCTGTTACAAAGGTAAAAAGCCGCCGAAAAGGCTTAGTCAAGAAAGTTTGACTAACGCCAGTCAACATTTCTTGACGACAACGCTTTTTACACGAAAACGTTCCATGCCTACTTGGAGGAAAACTGGATGGCCAACTTAGTTGTTCTCGGCTTAATTCCGCCGTCGGGAAGAACACAGAATAACCGCGACCTGTCCACAGTTCTCAAGTCCCTTGCTGCAGAATGCAGAAATTGCTCCCCCATCAGCCCCATGCAATGCATTGATCGCTGCAAGGCGTACAAGCTGAAAAACGAGCTGCTGTCACTTCGGAAGTCCATGGCGAACCCCAACTACACAAAAGAACTTTTGAATGTTTTAAAAAACGAGACAAGACTCCAGATCCTCCAAGCCATAGCCAATGGCAGGTGCTCGGTAGGCAAGCTACAGCAGGAACTTAAAAAGTCAGGCTACAACCACAGCCAAACAAACATCAACGAACAATACCTGCGCCCTCTTGTGCTAATTGGGTTAGCTGCTCAAACGCGCGACGAGTACTATGCAACCACGTTCGGGGACCGCCTAGCCCAACTGCTCGTGCGCTTCCAAGGCTTCGCCAAGAAACTTCCCGCCAACTCCGAAGGGTACGAAGAAAACCTTTTGCAAGCCATGCTTACAGGAGAAAAAGTGTTCGAAGACATAGAAGCCATAGTTCCACGCCAAAACGTCTCACGCGTCCTCAAACGTTTATGCTCTGCAAAGCTGATTGCAACGCCGAAAGAGAGAGACTACATTTTCTTCTATAAATCAAAACGCGACCCAACTAAAGAAAACCTTACGGCAACAGAACGAAAAATCTACGATGCAATCGCCGAGGCAGGAATCAGCGCTGGAAACCTAGCAAAAGAAACAAAGCTTTCCCGAAGAATAACCTACAAATACCTCAGGTGCTTGAGGGGCAAGAAACTCGTTTTCACCCGAAGAAAGCCGAAAGCCTACCGTTTAACCTGCATGGGCGAAAAAATGGCTTCGTCGCTGCGTGCTGTTCAGCAGATAGTCGAGGATACGTGGAACTCTTCTGAACAGGTCATGCAAGACATCAAGGTGATAACGAACACGGGGGGCTACCTCAACCCCGCACTCGTCACCTAAAACCGCCGACATCGTGAACGTTAGAATCACTCACAAGACGGCGCGCGTGCCGCTTTTAGAAGCCGTATCATTCAAAGACAAGGCGAACGCTTACACCGAAATGCGCTCGCTCGACGGCGTGCAGGAGTCAGTGCTTCTCCAAACATGCAACCGCGTTGAACTCTTCCTTGTAAGCGAACAGGGAGACCGAACAGTCAAATCCGCCATCGAGTATCTGGAGAACCGCGCGTCAGACCACACCCAGGAAGCGTGCAAAGCAATCGAGTACGCCGTTAACCATGAAGCCCTCAACCATCTGCTGCGGGTTGCCTCAGGGTTAGAATCCATGGTCATAGGCGAAGACCAAGTTATAAACCAAGTTTGGAACAGCTACCTTGAAGCTGAAAAAGCGAAAGCTGCAGGCCCCGTTCTAAGCCTACTGTTTAACCGTGCAGTAAACATTGGAAGACGGGTAAGGAGTGAAACTGGAATCAACCGGGGCGCCGTTTCCGTGGGCTCGGCAGCTGTGGAACTCGCCGAAAACCTGCTGAGCAGCCTCACCGACAAGAAGATCCTAGTTATGGGCGCTGGCGAAACTGGCACCCTCGTTGCCAAGGCAATGGCTAGACGTAGCCTAAGCCCAATTTTTATCGCTAACAGAACCTATGAGCGCGCGTTACGTTTGGCAGGGGAGCTCGGCGGCAAAGCCGTGATGTTTGACAAGTTAGGCGAGGCTCTTGTAGACGCTGACGTGGTTTTCTGCTGCACTTCCGCCCCGCACTATCTGCTGACGAAACAACTGGTTTCCTGGCTTATTGCGGCGAGGCAAAACCAAAATGATCTCTTAGTGATTGACATCTCGGACCCCTGCAACGTTGAGGAAACCATCAGTGAGATTCCGCGTGTGAAGCTCTACGATATCGATGACTTAACGTCGATTTCTGAGAGCGACAGGCAGGAGCGTGAAAAAAGCATGTGGGAAGCCTTCAGGGTGGTCGACAGGGAACTTGAAACTCTGGAGTGTGCCATTAACGCCGATTCAGTCAACGAAGTCATCTCTGAGTTTCTGTCCCAGGTCGAAGAAAACCGCCGCAGGGAACTTACCAAGGCTCTTGAGATGATGGGCGAGTTGGATGAGCGTAAGAGAAAAATCGTCAACGACTTAACAAGTGTCCTGCTGAAGAAGACATTTCTGCCAGTTGTCGAAAACTTTCGCCGAGCCGCCGCTAGCAACGATGTGGAAATGGTTAACGTTGCAGCAAAGATATTCGACATAACATGACAAAAACTAACTGGAATTGGGCTCAGCGCTTCTCAAGGCGGATTCTTTGGCGATCATAGCGGTAACTTGATTTTGTCGACGAAACGATGTTGCAGCTTCGCAATCTTCGGCGCAATGACCACCTGACAATAGGCCTCTTTCGGATGCTTCTTGTAGTAGTCTTTATGGTAAGTTTCAGCCCTGTAAAACTCTCTAAGGGGTTCAACGCTGGTAACTATCGGCTTATCCCAAATGCCCTCTTTGCTGAGTTCATCGATGAGTTTTTCTGCAGTAGCCTTCTGTTCTTCGTTGTGGTAGAAGATGGCTGACCTGTACTGGGTTCCAACGTCAGCGCCCTGCTTGTTCAGCGAAGTCGGGTCATGTATGGTGAAGAAAACCTCCAGGATTTCACGGTAACTGATGACTTTCTGGTCAAAGTAAATCTGCGCCGCCTCCGCGTGCCCCGTAGTGCCAGAAGAAACCTCCTCGTAAGACGGGTTAGGCACCGTGCCGCCAGTGTAGCCGGGCTCAATTCGCTCTACGCCTTTGATTATGCTGTACGCGGCTTCCGTGCACCAGAAGCAGCCGGCGGCAAGCGTTGCAATCTCCAAATCCTTTTTCTCGCTAGTTTGGCTCATTTTTGGTCCTTCCAAAAAAGCTTTGATACACTATGACGCTAGGGTAGCTTTGAACTTAACGGTTTGTGGCTGTCAACAAACAACAACTAAGTCGTAGGCTGCGAACCAGAAATATGACTAGGCGTTCTTAAAACAAAAAGATAAGAAAGCAATTGAATGTTGCGGCCATTATCCTAAGGTTAGCTCGAATCCTGCCGCCGATACGGGGCTTGCTTCGTCTAGGCGGAGGCTCATACTTTACCTCGCCAATCCTGCAGCCCTTCTTCCTTGCCCTGACCAGAAGTTCTCCGCCGAACGTTTCGCCGCCCTTCAAAGTCAAGCCTTCAAGAGTTTGTTTCTTGTAAGCCCTAAAATTTGAATAAAAATCTGAGGCACCCAACCTTTTACCTAGCATTTTGGAAGCTAACCTCTCAGAAAACCTCGGAATAACCGTCCGCGAAGCCACCACCAAATCCAACCCGTCAAGTTTTCCGATGAGGCTTGGGATAAGTTCGGGGCTGTTCTCTAAGTCGGCGTCAATTGTCACGATCGTTGGGAATTTCGCCAGTTTCATGCCGTAAAGTAACCCTTTAGTTTGCCCCTCCCGAACTTTAGAAACCGCCAAATCAGCAACCTGTCTTGCCGCCTCAAAGGTTCCGTCCGAAGAGCTGTCGTCAACAACAATTATTTCATGTGGGATACCCTTAAGCGACGCCCTAATCCGCCGAGTCAGTTCTTCAATGTTTTCTCTTTCGTTCCAAGTGGTGGTAACCACCGATACGCCCTGAACCGTTCCG
>JBEKWR010000033.1:0-13726 GCA_049512935.1 Bathyarchaeia archaeon | reverse complement strand
TTATGATGCGGTCGCTTCTTGAGTGAAACATTCGTCCAAGCATTTATTGCTAGAAAAACTGAACAACCGCCAATTGACCTTAAGAAATTGCTTATAACTACTAAGAAAACAACTTTTAATGCAGAAAGAGACTGTTTCATGTTGAAAGCGCGGGTATTGTTTCTATGTTGAAAAGCACCGTTCTGCATGCTGCGTGCTACTGCCAGGGCTAGTGCCCGTGCCATGTAGTCATGGCTATCTTGCGGGTGGGTGATTTCCAAGCTATAAATATCATTGGAAAAGATGCATAGAAATCAAAAGAGGCAACAATTCGTGTTAAAAGGCAGGCGACACCCGGCTCTTTGTTTCTGGGTTTTGAGGCAGGTTGTGGTCCTTCTAGACTTGCAGGTAATCTTTTATTAAAGACTTAATCCGCCCAAAATGACCACTTTCAACGCTGCCCATTTTCGAAAGGAACCTTCCTGCTGTCATCGATAGAGACCGCATTTGAAATATCAATGCGACCGAATCAACAGACAGCCCATTGACCATGGAGCATGCGATTGTAAAAGAATAAGGGAATCTGGAAGCAGCCGAGTTTTTAGTCAAGGGCACCACCATGCAAGTATTTGATTGATTATGCACTGAAATAACAATTGCTGGTCGCTGCCCCATTTGCTCAGAACCCACAGTCTCAGTTAAAGAGACCATCCAGATATCCATGGGTTTAATTGCACGCTGCATCAGTTCTCATCAGCTTTCAAGTCTATCCCATTCATCCATTTCACGCTTAAGGTCTTCAGTCAAATAATCAGGTGTAAACAGCAGTTCCTTGGCCTTGGTAATGCCTACAACCCGGTCAGAGTCACTCAGGTGAGGTTTTAGCCGCTTTAAGCTCATAAACAAGCTGTCGTCGCCTTCATTCGGATTTTGACGAATAAGATAAACTGCAGTAGCTGTTGCTTCCAATAAGCTTTGATTTTCCAGCAAACCTTGGCAACTCTTGATTCTCGTTAAAGCAGCAGTGTCATTAGTCGAAAGCTGATAATCAGTTTCAAGCGCATCCATCTTAACCTTAACTTCGAACGAGTAATAGTCACAATTCAAATCTCTCGAATAAGGTCCTGCCACGTAAATAGTGAACTCATATCTAATATCCATTCCAAGAGCTTTTGCCAAGAACCCGATTTTCTGGGTCATAAAACGCCATCGATAATCATTCATCCTTGGACGTAAATCTAAAAACTTGAGGCATGCAACTACCTTGTCAATATCACTTGGCATTTTTCGTCTCCCTCACTTGCAACTGTTTGAATTAGCTTCATCCACTCAACAATCTTACTCAATTCATTTTTTCCTTTCTCCGTAAGAGAATAGACATCAATCTTTCTTTGATTCGCGTCAGCTTCAGATTTTCGAATGTACCCCATTGTTCTGAGCAGATTTAAATTTGCGATCAATTTTCCATCAGATAACTTCAAAGCAGTTTTCAACTCTCTGTACTGAACGCCATCCACAAAATACGACAATAAAGCCAAAATAAGACACCTAGTCAAAGATACTGTGCGGGTGTTCAACCTTTCAGAAGCATCTAACAAGAGGTAAACATTATCGTTCAAATTTTTTCTCCCCAGAACTCCATACACTTTGCAAATTACTTTATTTTACAAAGTAATAGATAAAGTTAATGGTTCAGTCTAGTATAAAAGCCAAAGTTACTGCAAAGGATCCCGGGAGAACCCGCCAGCTTCTGAAAAACTGCCGAGCCAGCGCCCATCCCAAAAGTCGCAACCCGCAGAAACCTTTAGCCCCAAGCTGAAAAACCGAAACCCATGCAAAACCGAACCAGCCGCCCAAAAACCCGCCCATAACCGACAATAACTGACAATGCCTTCAACATGGGGTCAACATTGAAAGTCGCAACCCGCCCATCCCAAAGTCGCAACGTTCAAACGCTTTCAAGCTCTAAACCGTAAAAGCAACATGAAACGCAAACTGCCAAGGCGGAAAGTCGCAACTTTCCCTTAGCAAAAGTCGCAACAAAAAAATTAAAACCAAACAAGCCCCGCCAAAAAATTTCAGCGGAATGGGTTTTGGCTAGGAAAGGTTTTTAGTGTGGTCTTTATATGAATCTGTGAAATAGCGAATAGTGTAAAGTGAGGTTAAGTTATGTCAGTGTTTGCAGCACCAGGAGCATACGACCGTGCAATAACCGTTTTCTCACCCGACGGACGACTCTTCCAAGTCGAATACGCAATGGAACTAGTAAACCGCGGAGCCACCATACTTGGAATCCAAACCCCGGAAGGCTTAGTCCTCGGCTCAGAAGAAAACATCGAAATCCTCGAAGAAGCAGGCTACTCCTGGAAAATCTTCAGAGTAGACGACCACATAGGCGCCGCGATCGTCGGTTTAAGCTCAGACGCCAGAATACTCATCGATCAAGCAAGAATTTACGCTCAAAGCAACAAACTAACTTACGACGAACCCATAGACGTAGAAGTCGTCACAAAACGCATATGCGACATCCAACAAATGTATACACAGCACGCAGGAGTCAGACCCTTCGGAGTCTCCATAATCTTCGGCGGAGTCGACAAAACAGGAACACGCGTTTTCGGAACACACCCAAGCGGAACCTACCGAGGATACAAAGCAACCGCGCTCGGCGCAGGAAGAGAAACAGTCCAGGCAATCCTCAAAGAAGAGTACAAAGAAGACCTAACACTCGAGCAAGGCGTCAGACTGGCGGTAAAATGCTTAGTCAAAGCTCTAGAAGCACGGCAGCTGCCTGCGAGAATAAAGATAGCGGTCATACCCCTAACAACAAAGAAGATGGAAATGCTGGGCGACGACAAAGTGGAAGGTTACATCAAAGAGCTGGGTTCAAGCAAGTGACAAAGTGATGAGTGAAAAGTTCACCGTTGCACGCTTAACAAAAGAAAACGAACATTTTGAAGTCCTAGTTAAGCCGCAAAAAGCACTGGATTACCGCAACGGGAAAATCGCTGGAATCACCGATGTCTTAGCCGCTGAAATGATATTTTCCGACGCGAACAAGGGAACCAAAGTTTCCGAGGAAGCAATGCGCAAAGCCTTCGGAACCATCGACGCGCTGAAAATCGCTGATGTCATACTCAAGAAAGGCACGCTTCAGCTAACCACCGAACAGAGACGCAAAATGGTTGAGGACAAAAGAAGACAAATAATCGATTACATCGCGAGACAAGCAGTTGACCCAAAAACGAACCTGCCTCATCCTCCAATGCGCATCGAGAACGCGATGGAGCAGATCCGTTACCCGATTGACCCGTACAAGCCAGTTGAGGAACAAGCAAGGGACATAGTTAAACTCTTGCGACCGATCTTGCCCCTAAAAGTAGAGCAAGTCACAGTCGCCGTGAAGATACCTTCCCAGTACGCCGCAAGAGCCTACGGGTCGGTTAAAACCTTAGGAACAATAAAACGGGAAGAATGGCGTGGAGACGGCTCATGGTATGGCGAGCTAGAACTGCCCGCTGGATCCTACGCCTCGTTGCTGAACAAACTTGGCGACGTAACAAAAGGAAGTGGAGAAGCAAAAATAATCTCGTAAAAAAATCTAAAATGGATGGTGAAAGATTTTATGCCAATATTCTTTGAAAAAAAACAGCTCGTGACGCCAGGAGAAATGCTTGCTGAGGGCGAATATTTGCCTGGCGAAAACACGTATATGGAGCAGAACAAGATTTTCGCCTCTAGAATCGGACTTGTGGATACCGACAATAAAAAAGTGAACGTTGTCGCACTTAGGGCTTTTTATGTGCCTAAAATGGGAGATATTGTGATAGGGACAGTCGTGGAAGTAGGATTTAACGGCTGGACGATTGACATTAAATCACCCTACACAGCACTCTTGCGTGCCTCAGACGTTTTAAGCAGGCCTTTCAAGCCTCAAAACGACGAGTTATCCGCGGTTCTAAACGCTGGCGACTTGATTGTTGCAAAAATCGCCTCATACGACAGAGCCCACGACCCACAGCTCACCGTTGGAGAGCCAGGGCTGGGAAAGATAACTCGAGGACAGATTCTTCACGTGACACCAACGAAGATTCCTCGGGTAATCGGTAGAAAAGGCTCAATGATTTCCATGATTAAACAGGAGACGGGTTGCCAAATTATTCTGGGGCTCAACGGTGTCATCTTGGTGACTGGAAAAGCTCCTGAGGATGAGGAACTCGCAATAGATGCGATCCGAAAGATTGAGCAAGAGTCCCACACGAGCGGTCTTACAGATCGCATAACACAGTTGCTTAAAGAACGTAAAGGTAAAGTTGAAGAAAAAGTGGAGGAAAACAAGAATGAATGAAAAACCTGAAAAACTGATTGATAAAAAAGGCGTAAGGTTGGATGGTAGAAAAGCAGATGAGCTTCGACCGTTAAAGCTTCAAGTCGGCGTCTTATCGAACGCTGATGGGTCAGCCTACATTGAACATGGCAAAAACAAGATTTTAGCCGCGGCTTTTGGCCCAAGAGAAATGCATCCTAAACACTTGGCTATGCCAGACCGCATGGTTCTGCGCTGCCGCTATCACATGGCTCCCTTTTCGGTGCAGGAACGCAAATCACCCGCGCCTTCAAGAAGAGAAGTTGAGCTGTCTAAAGTCATAAGAGAATCTTTGGAGCCAGCCTTGTTCTTGGAGCTTTATCCGCGGACAGGCGTTGACGTTTTCGTTGAAGTCCTGCAGGCTGACGGAGGAACCCGATGTGCAAGCATCACTGCTGCCGCCTTAGCAATTGCAGACGCTGGCGTTCCGATGCGTGACTTGGTTGTTGCGTGCGCGGCTGGAAAGGTTGATGACACAGTTGTCTTAGACCTCTACGATGCTGAAGACAAGCTAGGCGCCGCTGATGTTCCCGTAGCTTACATGCCCAGCTTAAACGCGGTTACATTGCTTCAGATGGATGGCATTCTGACAACGGAAGAATTTGAAAAAGCCATGAACATGGCGATTGATGGATGCAAAAAGATCTATGAGATGCAGAAGGAAGCGTTAAAAACGAAGTATATGGTTGTTAAGGAGGCTGGAGAAGAGTAATGTCATCATTAATAACTAAAGTTAGACTAAAGCAGATTGAAGGTCTGCTCGAAAAAGGAAAACGCCTAGACGAACGAGGCTTACGTGACACAAGAGAAATCAAGATTGAGCAAGGTTTAATCGAACGCGCCGAAGGATCCGCAAGGTGCCTGCTTGGCAAATCCGAGGTTCTTGCCGGCGTAAAAGTGGAAATTGGCGAGCCGTTCACCGATACGCCTAACGAAGGGGTAATGACGGTTAACGCTGAACTTGTCCCGTTGGCTTCACCGAACTTTGAGCCGGGACCACCAGACGAAAACTCTATTGAGCTTGCAAGAGTTGTTGACCGAGGCATCCGTGAATCACATGCTATCGACACCGAGAAACTTTGCATCGAGCCAGGAAAGAAAGTGTTCATTGTCTTCGTTGACGTTTACGTGCTGAACCACGACGGGAACCTGATTGACTGCGCCGCATTAGCTGCTATGGCTGCACTACTGAACACGAAGATGCCGAACTATGAAATCAAAGACGGCGAAGTAAAAATGAAGCAGGGATACACTCCGCTGCCTATGAAAAGCCACCCCATAACCGTAACCATCGGCAAGATAAACAACGTCTTGATTGTTGACCCATGGCTTGAAGAAGAAAAGGTTATGGACTCCCGGATAACTTTGGCGATCAACGACGAAGGCAAAATATGTGCCTGCCAGAAGGGCGGCTCAGGCTACTTTACACCGCAACAGATTTTAGAAGCATTAAAGATTGCTCAGGAGAAAGCAGTCGAATTACGCAAGAAGCTTGATTGGTGAAAAAAGTGCCGAAAACGAAGAAGGTCGGTCCAACAAGGGGTTTAGGAACACGTTACGGTGCCACAGTTAGGAAACGCTACGTCAAAGTCGTCACTGAACTTAAGCGACCGCACAAATGCCCAAACTGCGGCTTCGTGCGGGTGCATCGTGAAAGCGTCGGCATCTGGAAATGCGGTAAATGCAACTTCACCTTCGCAGGCGGAGCCTACACCCCGGCGACAAAACTTGGAGCCGTGGCGAAACGTGCAGCTAAAGGTTTGCCCGTGGAAGAAGTGACAAAGGAAGCGGCTAAAGCCTCTGCTGCCGAGCCAGCAACCGAAGAAAAAACCGACTAAACTTCCCTAATATTATTTTTTTAGACTTATTTTTGTTTTAGTTGTTTCCGCCGTTTTTTTTGTGCTGTTTGGCGAGCAGTTAGGAATTAGTTGGTTCCTTGCTGTTGTGGATTTTGCGCTTGTCTTAATTGGTTAAAGTCTTCTTTCTCTTCTCTATTCTGAACGTAATCGGTCGCGTGAAGAATGAGCGCTAGACGGATCGAACGAGGGCGGCTTCCAATCAATCAAGTGGCGAGTCAATTTTTGGGTTAGAGAAAAGACAGAAACGTGGCAGACGCCATTTTAGGTTTAGATTGATTCGTCTTAGGCTACTATTTTGCTGTTTCCTCTGATGGGTAGCGCTACGGCGAACTTGCCTTCTCAGGCGTCTCTTATCACGGCGGGCATGTCACAGTCGTATTCTTCCCTGTAGGTTTTCAGAAGACTTTGACGTGAATTTAGAGGCCGAAGCTGTTGATTACGCTGCCGGAGTTGGCGTCGATAACCAGCACGATTTTGTTTCCCTTGTGGTCGAACTTTGAGAACCACACTGGAACGTGAAGCAACTCGACATCTCCAACGTCGGAATCCGTGTGTATCGACTGGATCATGTGGTATTTTGCGTGTGCTTTTTGCGATTGAAGCTGATCGACAAGAGTCTTTGCTTGAGATTTAGCAACGTCCTCACTGATGTCTCCGTTTAGGATCTTTACTCCTTTTGGCAGTTTTGAAATGTCAAACAGTTCTCTGCCTTCGAGGTTGAATTGGTAGTCACGCGGCTGAAAGTCCGTAAGAGCCTTCAGTGCAATAACTGGAAAATTATAGTTCTCGTCCATCTGCTGAGCATTTCTATTTCCTCCACCGTAGCCCCCGTACCCCATTCCCATGCCCCAAGCCATTATTCTTATCCGCTTCAACCCGAGAATGCCGGCAAACGGGTTGCTTCCTCCAAATCCTCCTTCAAAAGCACGCCTCCCCCCAAAACCGCCTCGTCTTCCTCCGCCTCCTCCATAACCGCCACCCATGCCGCCGAATATGACGCCCATCAACGCGGCGGTTGTTGCGGTTTGCGCAATCTGTGCAGTTTCATTTGTGGCGACGACGCTGGTTCTTGCTGAAACGCTTACAATCCAGTAAGGCACGTAGGTGAGGCTCATTTCCTCTTGTTTGGAGTCCTCGTGGAGATGCCTATGTAAAAGACCCTTGTCCATCATTGGAACGATTATCGCGTTCACTTGGTCTTCGGTGGCGACCTTCAACGAGAGCATTGTCTGCTTCTGAATGTTAGTCCAACCTTGGCTTCCAAGAGTGACTCCTGTGCCGCAGTACTCGCAGGTTATGACCATTTCTCCGAACTTAGGCGCGATCGGCGCTCCGCAACTGGGACATTTAAGGGATTGCACTCCTGAAGGAGCAAGGATGGGTCCTGTCGAGGTTGAAGTCGGCTTAACCGCGTTTAACCCCGTGCTTGTTCCGCATTTGGTGCAGAACGCCGAGTCATCTGGAAGTTGAGCACCACAATTATGACAATACAATCTTTTCCACCGACTCTCTAAATAATGCTGCTTTCTCTTAAATTTACCTCAATTACGCCCGCCCTTAAACGCAACTTCGGCTTTTTTTGCTAACGATGCTACTTTGGCTTGTTGATGACTTTTAGGAAAAAAACTAAATACCTGACCTTCACACTTCTTAGGCATGCAGTATAAAAAGAAGAGGGGTTCAACCAAGAAGTTAGTTATCGCCATCGCCCTCGTGGCTATACTTGCCGTTGCAATTGCCGCTACAGTCTACGTAGTTGCAAGGAAATCTTCTGCTAGTGGAGGCATAGTAGGCGTTAAGGTTGGAGACACCTTCACCTACAGCATAACTGGCAGTTCTTCAGGCCCTGTTTCTAATTTAGATTATCCAGGCTTTTACCAACTTAATGATACCCAATACTACAATGTTACTGTAACAGGTATCCAGGGCGATTCAGTCACGCTTAAAACAGATTGGGTATTCGTAAACGGCACAGACATCTCGCAGCAACAAACAATCGACTTATCCAACGGAGTGATGAGCGATGAAAACGGGTTTTCTTTTCTTTACCCTTCTAACCTTAAAGTAAATGACCCGATTTATCCTAAAATGAACTATACGGTTCCCGTTAATGCAACACTTACTCAATCATATGATAGCGGCGCCAGAGACACCGTCTACTACTGGGCAAGCACTACTGAGGCTTACCAACTTGACCCGACACAAAGCACAGAGCGTTACTTATACGATCAAGTTTGGTTCGACAGGCAAACAGGTATGCTCACTAGCTTTAGCGAAATACAAGAATACAATAACCCAGCGCTAGAACTTGAGGTTATTTATACCCTTACATACTCAACAGTTTGGAACGTTTAAATCGCCTTTCAAACTTATCTTATCTCCTTTACCTTTATAGCAGCCAGCGTTCCGCCTACTTTAACCATGTTTTTCTCTTCCTTGCCCACGCAGAAAAACTCTTGTTGACTCGTCAGGTGGGAAAATGGCTGTTGTTGAGCTGTCCCTATTCCCATGTTCGCTATGGTTCCTCGTTTTAGAATGCTGAGGGCTTTAACTCCTGAGCCGAAATACCTCAGAACCTTGTTAACGTCTACCCTCAGTTTGCGTTTGCTTGTACAGCCCACCCGTCCGGGTAAGATAATTGAGCCGAACAGTCGCTTCTACAGGCGACACATACAGTATCAACAGGTAGCTTTGATTGTAAAAGTTGGTTTCAAGACGGTTTTGAGCTTGTTGTTGATGATGATGACACAATAGTTTTCCAAGCAAACCGAAAGAACTAGCCCTTATGCTCAGCCGCTGATTATGGTGAAAAAGGGTTTGCAAGATGCAATTGCGCAAAAGAGGCGAAAAAATGAAATAGCTAAGCGTTCAAATGGATAAGCGAGGCGCGCGAGTTGTCGTTTAAAGAGAAAATGGTGGAGGCAGCCGAGAGCAAGAAGTCAAGGATCGTTTTAGCCTTGGATTTCCCTTTTGAAGCGGAAGAGAACCGAAGCAAAATTCTATCTAAAGCCCAAAGCGTACTCAAGGCAGTCCACCCCTACATCTGCGCGGTCAAGATAAACCACCATCTTGTCCTGCCGCTTGGCACATTCGACGGTGTGCAGCAGTTGGTGGAGCAAATCCGCGGGCAGGGGCTGCTCGCGATCATGGACGCGAAAGTCAACGACATAGGAGCCACCAACCAGACAATAGCACAGTACTACTATGCGGCGGGTTTTGACGCCATAATCGCTAACCCCTTCATCGGTTGGGAAGAAGGCTTAAAACCGCTCTTTGAAGTTTCCACGCGGCTCAATCGAGGAATTATCCTTCTCTGCTACATGAGCCATAAAGGCGCGGCTGAAGGCTACGGCCAAACCATAATTGACTCGGAAACAGGAGAGAGAACACTTCAGTACATTTCCTTTGCTAAAAAAGCCCTCAGGTACGGCGCTGACGGAGTAGTGGTCGGCGCGACTTTCCCGGAGAAAATCTGTGAAGTAAAACAGGTAGTTGGAAGAAAAGTTCCAATTTACTCTCCAGGCGTAGGCGCGCAGGGTGGAGCTGCTGAAGAGGCGATTAAGTCGGGTGCGGACTACCTCATTATCGGACGAGAAATCACTTTAGCCACTGACCCAGCCAAAGCGGCAAGCCGTCTTCGGGACTCGATAAAAAGGGTCTAGGCGGTTTTATCTTCCGCGTTTGTTCTCCCAAAGCTCCTTCTTTAGCAGGTCACGCACCGCTGATCTTATGACGCTGCTTCTGCTCGGGTACATGTTTGCTCGGACGAGTTCATCTAAACCTTCCAGATACGCTTCTGGCAACAAGACGGTTACAAGTTTCACTTTTGTGGTTCCTCCCTCAAACTATATCATGCTTATAACATGCCATAAATATAAGAGTTAACCAGCAAACCCTGACTGATTTACAGGCTTCTCAACTGATTCAAGGTGCCGAGGTAAGTTCCGTCCAACAAGAAAAGCTCCGCGTCGTCCACGTCGACGGCTTCTGAACGCAGCACTGGTCCGATAAGCGCTTCAGCGCCGATTTCTTTTCTGGGCCTAGTTTCGTTTACGGGTCTGCCACCGAGAAAATCATTGAAGCTGGGCATAATCAAAATCTCCCTCGCCTCAGGCTTAACCCCATAGTGCTTCCACAGCGTTTCGGCAGCTGTGCCCTCGATTTTTACCCTGTGCTTCTGCAGAAGAATCTTCGCTAAGGCTTCCGCATCGAGTTTTGCTCTCATCCACACCTGCCTCGTAATCTTGAAGCCGATTGGGTCACGGAAAACAACTGCGGGGTGCAAGTGCCCCATGACCAGGGTTTTGCAGCCAAGCAACGCAGGCGAAGGCCACTTGTGCCCGTGAAAAACGCCCACATCGCCAATCGCGACCCCCGTGGCTGGCAGAAGCTCGACTTTTTCGGGTAGAAGAGGCTCGATGTTTGCGTCGTGGTTTCCGCGTATGACCGCTATTTCACCTACATGGCTTTGCAGTTTGGCGAAGAAGTCGGGTACGTCATGCCACTCGCCCAGCTCACTTGAGACAACCGTGTACTTAACATCGCCGACGATGACCAGCCGCTGCGGCTTGTACTCGTCAACGATCGCCGTCAGCTTGTTAAGAAGTTTAGGCGTCTGGCTAGGCACGTGAATGCCTTTTTCCTGAAGCTGCATCTCCCAGCCTATATGCGGGTCAGCGATGAGCAGCGTTTTGGTTTTTCCTGTCTTCACCATCGCCGCGGGGCTGGGCCAAAGCAGGCTTATCATGGGCGTTTAACCAGGCTTAAGATTTTTTCGTGAATCTGCACGTTGCCTGAAGCGATGAAACTCACCGTGCGTTTGGGGTCTAACTCGACGTTTACCGCTTGATTGTCCAGCGTTGTCACCAATCCGCCTGCCTCTTTGATGATGAGAAAGGCCCCCGCGACGTCCGTGGTTCTGAGTTTTCCACGCAGGTCAACAAACGCGTCAGACGACCCGTCAGCCACGTAGCAGAGCTCCAGGGCGTTGGCGCCGAAATGGCGTATATGCTTAGTCTTCTCGATAAGGTCGGTGACCCGTGGCGCGACCTCCTTAACCTTGTAAGTGTTCAAATCTAACCCTATCAAAGCATCCTCCAACGAAACGTTCTTCGACGGCTCAATCTTCCCTCCGTCCCGAAACGCGCCTTCGCCCCTGAACGCGGTGTAGGTTACGTCGTGATAGAGGTCGGCGACCATGCCAGCGTAAACGTCCATGAGCCAAGGCTTGTCTGAAACGGCAATGGAGCAAGCGTAGAAGGGCAAGCCATGCATGAAGTTTGTGCTTCCATCAATCGGGTCAACCGTCACATAACACTCTCGGGGCGAGGCTCCGAAGTCTTTTACTCCTGACTCTTCACTGACCAGGGTGAACGAAACGCCATGTTTCTTCAAGGTTTCCACGATTGCGTTTTCAGCAGCTAAATCCATCGGCTTCATGGCGTCGCCGCCTGCGCCCAAGCCCAAGTTAGGCTGTGGTTCACGGATACTTGCGACGCAGGGTTGAATGCTGGCTCGCACGTTGCTTTTGCATTCGATAAGGATTTCTTGCCAGCTGCTTCGTTTTTGCTCTTTCATTGACGGGTCATCCTCTTTTGTTATTATCCGGGACAGGTTGATAAATGCAATGCGCAAGAACATGCACTTTTAATCTGAGGTTGATACATTGCCACGTTAACCATGCGTGTTATTTTGGCTTTGAAAGCCAGTTCTAAAACGTGATTACTCTTCAAAACGCCGAAAGCCTTATATTTTTTAGTCAATGACTCTTTGGGCAAGGTTCGAAGCTTCAATGTCTAAATTGGCAAGCAAGAAAGAAAACGTTGCATCATGGTTCCAGAGCTTCGACTACTTTTATTATAGTTATTTTCCTTAAGCCCAGAACTGAAAAATTTTTTTAGCGCGGTTCTGGGCAAGGCACGGGTGTAACAAATGGAAAAAACTTGCTCTAACAAAACAATTGTGGTTAAGTTCGGCGGTTCTAGCCTAGCGGACCACGAGAGGCTCCTGAAAGCTGTGGTTGCCGTGGTAAACGAAGCCAAGAAAGGAACGCATGTCGCCGTTGTAGTGTCCGCAATGGGTAAAACAACAGATGTCCTCATGACGACGGCGAAAGGCGCTTCCAACGGGAAACTGGAGAAGAAAGATTTGGATGATATCCTCTCGATGGGCGAGCGGACCAGCATCAGAATCTTTTCGGCGGCGCTGAAGACCAACGGAGCTGAATCCTGCTACTTCGACCCCATCGACAGCAACTGGCCAATAATAACCGACTCAGCCTTCCAGAACGCCAACCCGCTCCTTAAGGACTGCGAAAAAAACATCCGCGAATGCGTGCTGCCGCTAATGGAAAAAGGCGTTATCCCCGTCGTCGCTGGTTTTTTGGGCAAAACCAAAGACGGGAAAATTACCACGCTGGGTAGGGGCGGAAGCGACACAACCGCGTTCGTTTTAGCTGAGGCTTTGGGAGCAGACGAAATTGTGCTGGTAACAGATGCTGACGGCATAATGTCGGGAGACCCGAAGATTCTCTCTAACGTCGAGCGCCTCAAGGAAATCGACGTCAACACTTTGGTGGGCCTTGCCGATTCAGGAGCCAAGTTCATCCACAGCAAAGCCTTGAAGTACAAGCCCAAAAACATCAACGTCCGCGTAATAAACCATGCATGTGGGAACATTTCGGAGGAGGGCACGTTGGTCACGGGTGGATTAGCCTCTGAGCTTGACGCGGAAATCGCGCATCCCTTTCCAGTGGCTGAGATAACGGTGATAGGAAACGGCATCTCCGCGAACCCCCAGATCATTCAGGAAATGATTGAAAAAACCAAGCTGCACTCGCTGCTTCTTGGCATGTCGATGAACACGAACAGCGTCATACTGTACGTTTCTCAAGAGAAAAGCCTGGATGCTCTCTTCAACAACATCCATGACATCACAAAGAGCAATAGAGAAACCATCGCGATGGCTGTCAAGAAAGACTTGGTTTTCATAAAGACAAGCGGTGTCGGCTTGGAAGAAACGCACGGCGTCATCGGAAAAATCAGCGAAGACTTGAGATTGAACGGCATAAACATTTCAGGCATCTTAACCATCACGTCAAGCATCCTGCTATTCATTGACTGGGGCGAACGTGAAAAAGCCCTCAGGCTAATTAAAAGCTCTTTAAGGAGCGCTAAATAAGGTGAAAACATGAATCAAGGAAAAAATAGAAGACTCAAAAGAATCATGAAGCAAGACAACAAAACTGTAATTGTACCCATGGACCACGGCGTCACGATTGGCCCGATACAGGGCATAATCAACATGCAGCAAACCATCAACAACCTCATCAAAGGAGGAGTCGACGCTGTCCTTGTCCACAAAGGCATCGCCAAGAACACCGATGTCGACGACGTAGGCTTAATTGTCATGTTGTCTGGCATGTCGAATCTGAGCCCGAACGTGAACGGCAAAGTGCAAGTGTGCAGCGTACAGGAAGCCATACGACTTGGAGCAGACGCCGTCTCGGTGCATGTCAACGTCG
>JBEKWR010000032.1:0-16471 GCA_049512935.1 Bathyarchaeia archaeon | reverse complement strand
TTCTCACGCAGGGAACCTTCGGAGCACACGTCGGCGACTTCATGTCAACACCAGAAACCTACAACGCAAACATCACTGAAATAAGCCTAGCAGCCGGAGCCAACGGAATCCCAAGCGGAGCCGTAAACTGGTGGCAGACTTATCCGCAGGCACCAGGAAACCTGAGCCGAATCATCAGCGCATGGGATCCAACCACAGGCGTCTTCATCTTCTGGGACCAAGAAAGCTTAGACCACTACGGCTACAGTCTCAGCACTGGCGCATACATGTGGGGTCCAGTGTATCCTCCAGCAACCAACAACGTTGCTTGGATGTACACGGGAGACGGGACTTCACAGGATAACGTTGCCTATGGAACTCTATATTGGACTGGCTACGACGGAGACCTCTACGCGTTCAACGACAAGACAGGCGCGCTACTGTGGACCTTCGGTAACGGAAACACGCCAGACAACAGCACAGCAGCGAACTTCTTACCCTACGGTCAAACACCAATGTTCATCGCAACCATTGCGGACGGAATGGTCTATACCATCAGCAGTGAACACTCACCTAACAGCCCACTGTACCCGAACTACAAGGTATGGTGCGTCAACGCAACCACTGGACTGCTAGTATGGAGCAACCCTGACTACGGCAACCAGATGTACGGAGGCAACATGGCAATCGCAAGCGGCTACGGAGTTGTCGACGACACCTATGACCAGCAGATTGACTGCTACGGTCAAGGACCAAGCGCAACAACCGTTACGGCGCCAAACATAGCTGCAACTGTGGGCGTACCAGTTGTGATACGCGGCACAGTCATGGACATATCTGCAGGCACAAAGCAGGCTCAGCAAGCAGCAGACTTTCCAAGCGGCGTCCCAGTCGCATCTGATGCAATGCAGAGCGCTTGGATGCAGTACGTTTACATGCAGCAGCCAGAACCAACAACCTTCACAGGCGTACCAGTCACCGTCAGCGTAAGAGACTCTAACGGCAACACAAGAGTAATCGGACAGGCAATGACTGATGAAAACGGCGCGTTCAGCCTATCTTGGGCACCTGACATCCCAGGCAACTTCACAGTGGTCGCATCATTTGCAGGTTCAGGAGCATACTACGGATCTACAGCAGAAACATCCTTCTACGCTCAAGCAGCTGCCCCAACACCAGCGCCAACCGCAACGCCACAATCAAACCTCGTCAGCACATCAGAGCTTACAATGTACATCGCAGTAGCAATCATAGTGATAATCATCGCACTAGCAGTAGCTACGGTACTACTCCTAAGAAAACGACCATAAAAAAAGCAACCAAAAAACAATCTCCCTTTCCTTTTTTATTTTTTCAAGATTTTCGCATTAAGAAAAACAGCTAAGGTTATTGCCAATTGATCACAATTTTGAGCATCAGTATCTTATCTAAAGAACTTTGCAAAACTGAACAAACCTTAAAAGAAGCACTGAAAAAAGGCTTACATAGCGTATTTATCGCCGAATCCCTTGAAATTGAATAAATACTTGAGACGCTGACTGATTTAGACGGCTGACAAAAATGACAGTTAAGCCTACAAAACTTTCAGATTACAGAGAAGTAACTTACACCAGCGCACGCTGGACGCTTTTAAAAGAACTGAGGAAAAAAACCGAAGAAGTAATGTCTGCGCTGGAAGCGTTTCATCTGGCTTCGGTTGCCTATGGAAGCGTGGCCCGCGGCGACGTTAAAAAAGGCAGCGACGGAGACGTTTTCATTCCTGAGGTGCAGAACAGCTTTCTTGTAGAGACTGCTTTGGAAAAAGCAAAGGTGCCTGTTAACGCTCGATATGTTGTGCAAGCGACGCCGAATTACGCTATGAAAGCACACATCGAAGTCTGCGAGCAAGTAACCGTTTCGTTTCCCCTTATGCAGATGCGCAGGGTTGAGCGGGAGTTCTACATGTTCGGCGGAGAAGCAAGCCTAAGCCAACTCAAAGCCAACGCCCGTTTCCCAGGCGTCGATAAAAGGCTGATGCTTATCGAACCCACAGAGAAGGGGCATGTTGAAAGCAGCATCATCGGCAGAGAGGAAGACGCCGCCAAAACCCTCGGCATCTCGGCTGAAACGGTTCTGGATCGGGTTCACACGCTTCTAAAACGTGACGCAGTCGGCAGGACAGGCGTATTCATTCATAGGGAGCTGTCTTCGGACGAGACTTTTGAGTTGGCGCTCAAGAAACTTTCAGATTTGAATCCTGCGGTTCGCAGAAGAATGAAAAAATAGGTTTAGGTTGGGTAGTAGATGAGTTCTTTTTCTTCAAGTAGCTGCTGGATTTTATCGACTGCTTCGTAAACCTGCTCTTCTTTCTTTGCGCCTACGCAGACGAGTTTGCCAGCGGAGAAGATCAGGAAGACGACTTTAGGTTCAGCCATGCGGAATACTGCGCCTGGAAACTGCTCGGGCTCGTACATTACCCGTTCAAGCTTATACACTAAGCTTTCCAAGTCGATTTCGCCGCCGAGCTCAGCCGAGGCAACGATGTTTTGGATGTTAACGATCGGCTTCTCAGTAATCTGAATGCCTTCGCCGCGGAGTTCTTTAACGACTTTTTCCACGGCGCTACGGGATTCCTTCTCGGATTTAGCGCCTGTGCAAACCATTTTGCCTGTCCCGAAAATCAACGTGGCGGTTTTCGGTTTTTTAAGGCGGAACACTAAGCCTGGGAAAACACTCGGGTTGTACTCGGTCTGCGGGAATTTTTCAACGATTTTCTGCAGGTCAATTTTCTGATTAAGTGATACGGAGGCTACGATGTTTTGTATCGAAATTATTGGTTTTCGTTTACTCATATAAATTCACGCGCTTGAGTATTTAAATTACACAGGGAGTATATAACATCATCCCTTTATAAAGCCCTTTATAAATGGCAAGCAACCTCTAATTCACATTGGCTCAAATTTTTAGCCGTATATGGGAAACCTCAGCAACGCTGCGATACCGCCTAGGCCTAAGAGTTTTGCGCCTGCCTCATGCTCGGTGCTGATTACGGTTACGTTTGCGCGGCGCCTCTCCGCTTCACGCATGAGTTCCTCAAGCTTCAGCCGCTGCTGCTCGTCTGCGTCGCGGATAGCTGTGTCTGCAATCACAAGTTTCTCAACCGCACCAGACTTAACTGCGTTCTCCACTGAATCGAACCCGTAGGTTACGTTGCCTTCGCCTTTGCCAAGCCGCTTCATGACTTCCTCTATTGTTTCCATCTCGTCCACGAGCCGAAGTTGATGCGCCGCTTTCAACAAGACGCCTGAACGCAATGCTTCGTCGATGCCTGCTGTTCCGCCGTTGTTGACGCTTTTCACGTCGGCAACGGATTTTGCCATTTCTGGGGCTTCTTCGTTTAGGTACCGTACGAAGTCAGTTTTTACGTAGCCTGCGCCGATGATGACGATTGGATTGCGATTTTGACTCCAAAGTTTGTCGAGGCTGCCAACTGCTAAACGGAAGTACGCTTTTGTTGCTTCAACCCGTTTGTCAGCCTCCTGCTTCCCAGGCAGACGGATGCGTTGTTCAACTCGGGTTTCGTACCCGTACTGTTTAGTTTCCGCTATGGCGAAGCCTTCGTCATCGATGGAGATTATGAGCATGGGTTTTTCGGTTTGGCTTGCTTTTTCAAGTCTGTCAAGAAGGTGACCAGGCCATTCGCTCTTGACGATTGTTACCGGCTTATCCAGCGAAATGCTCAGGGTGTGGTGGGCGCCTGTCGGGATGATGTCGGGCGCGTGGCAGATTAGCCCGTGGACCCGCAGCCTACCGAGAAATTTGTCCCAGCTGACGGATTCCACTTTGACGCCCATGAAAGCTGAGACGCGCTCGGCGCTTTTGGGGCGGCTTGTTTCAGTGTCGCTTTTTATGGCTCGGCTGCTGTAAGCGTAGACTTCGTCGCCCTTGTAGATGACGTTATAGAGATGCCACAGGTCATCTGGCGAGTCAGGTACGACTTTAACGAAGCCTTGCCGCAGGTTTTTCTCGATAATCTTCACAATATGCACTTCTCTTTAGGCTAATTGTGCACAAAGAAATAAAAATATGCTACTGGGCTTTAGGGTCCTTCCTCTTTCTCTCCTCTTTTACCCCAACGATTTTTTAGATGACCCAATTAAGAGTCAATAAAGCCTAAGCCCTGGACGCTTGAAAAATAAAAGATTTTGGGAAAAGAAATTCCCAGTTTCCTGCTTGACTATATGAGGTGTAGCAGGTTTATGAACAGCGGGATGAAGACGATGGATAGTGTGCTGAGCAGTTTTATGAGTACGTGAAGGCTTGGTCCCGCAGTGTCTTTTAATGGGTCTCCGACTGTGTCGCCTACTACTGCTGCGGCGTGAGCTGGTGAGCCTTTGCCGCCGTACTTGCCTGTTTCAATTAACTTCTTCGCGTTGTCCCATGCGCCTCCGCCTGTGTTCATGAACAGTGCTAGCGGCACGGCTGAGAGCGTTGCGCCGATTACGAATGCGCCTACAGCTTCGGGTCCTAACAGGACACCGACGATTACTGGAACGATGACAAGGATTAGTCCCGGAAGCACCATGCCTTTTAACGCAGCTTTTGTGCTGATGTCCACTGCTTTGCCGTATTCGGGTTTGCCTGTGCCTTCCATGATTCCTGGAATTTCTCTGAATTGCCGTCTGACTTCTTCCACCATCTCAGCGGCTGCTTTGCCAACAGCACTGATTGCTTGAGATGAGAAGAAGAATGGCAGCATTGCACCGATGAAACCAGCGATTAGCACGGCTGGATTAGAGATGTCTACGACAAAGGCTTTACCAGCGTAAGCTTTAGTTGCAGAAACCTCTGAAGCAAACGTTTGGAACAACAGTTGTGCCGCGAGCAGAGCTGAGCCGAGGGCAAAGCCTTTGGTTAATGCTTTTGTCGTGTTTCCTACTGCATCTAACGCTTCCATGGTTTCTTCTGCGCCGCCTTCGCCTGACATTTCAGCTATGCCTGCTGCGTTGTCAGCGATCGGTCCAAAGCCGTCAAGTGCAAGTACCATGCCCATAACTGCGAGCATACCCATGGTGGCAAGTGTGGTTCCGTAAATTCCGCCTATGAACGGTGTAATTTGAGCTACATGTGATGCATTCCACGAAACGGCGAATTGTGTACCGAAGTAGTAGGATGTTACGAGGGCAATAACTAGCGAAACTATGGGTAATGCGGTTGTTTCGAGTCCTACGGCGAAGCCTGTGATTATGTTTGTTGCGGCACCTGTTTGGCTTGCTTTGGCTATGCGTCCGACTGGGCCACGGTCGCTTCCAGTGTAGTAGTCAGTGATGTAGTCGATTGCTACGCTTGCGGCTAAGCCAGAAAGTAAGCAGAAATACAGGTAGAGGAACGTGATTGAGAAGTCGCCGTTGCCTAAAAGGAAAATTGTAGCGAACAGAAACAGTATGCCCGATACTATCGTGGTTACCATGAGGCCTTTTCGTAGGGCTTTCATCGGATGCTTAGCTTCTGCCGCGTTAAGCTTCACGAAAGGCATGCCGATCAATGTCGCAAAGATGCCTAAGGCGCGCGCGATGAGTGGGAAGAACAGGAAGACCAAATTTCCTGTGGCTATGCTGATTAAGCCTCCGATGACCATGCCGCCGATGTTCTCTCCAGTCGCAGATTCAAACAGGTCTGCGCCTCTTCCAGCTGAGTCACCCACGTTGTCGCCGACGTTATCAGCGATGACTGCGGGGTTGCGTGGGTCATCTTCAGGTATGCCCGCTTCTACTTTGCCTACGAGATCTGCACCTACGTCCGCGGCTTTAGTGTAAATTCCGCCTCCGAGTTGGGCAAACAAAGCAATTAATGAAGCCCCAAAACCCATGCCTACAATTCCGCTTGCTGCATCTCTGCCTAATGTTGCGGCTTGAGTAAGAGTCATTGAGCCACTGTTGAACATGGCGTTGTAGCCACCATAAAGCATGAATAGAAAACTTACACCTAAAAGCGATAAACCAACAACCGCCATGCCCATAGTTGCACCGCCGTAAAAAGCGGTTTTAAGGGCTTTTTCTGCACCACTTTCTTTCGCCGCCGCAACGGTACGCACATTGGCCTTGGTGGCGTTGTCCATGGCTATGTAGCCAGCAGCCAAAGAAGCAACGGCACCAACCAAAAAGGCTGAGGCGGTACCTAACCCAAATGGGCCACTTGGCAAAGCGACCCACAGCAGAACAAACACCACTGCCGTGATAATTGCGATTGTTGTGTATTGACGTTTTAGGAAAGCGTACGCGCCTTCTCGAATGGCGGCTCCAACTTCTTGGGCTTTTGAACCACCGGCGCTCATTTTGCCTATGTGACGCATAAGCAAAAGTGAAGAGATTACGGCGATAACGCCCGCGATGGGAGCAATCCAGAATACAAGTGGAGAAACTGAGTAACTGTTTGCTGTTATTAGTGCTTGTAAGGGTATGAGCATGTTCAACAAGCCACGTCCATTTTCCTTATATATTTTTCTAAAATATTAATGCAATGGTATGTTTAAACTCAGAATTTCTAGGAACTAACAAAATTTTATTGTTGTTTTTTGGTTGTATTTTTAAGGAACCCCCGCATATCTCAATTCTATCTCTAAAAGTGATTGACAGATGCCTTCAAGATTGATAGTTGTTAAGGTTGGGACCAGCGGCATAACGACCAGCGAGGGAAACCTAGACGAGGAAGAAATGCAGAAGCTGACCAGCCAAATCGCAGCGGTAACCAAGCAGGGCGACAAAGTTGTTCTTGTAACCTCAGGCGCGGTTGCCGCGGGAATAGCGGAGCTCGGGATACCTCCTAAACCTAATGACGTGGTTTTTCAGCAGGCGGCTGCGGCGACGGGGCAGAGCGTGCTGATGGCAAAGTACCGAGAACTCTTCAAAGCTTACGGGTTGAAAGCCGCTCAGATTCTGCTTACCGCGGAAGACCTTTCCAACAGGGCATCTTACCTTCACATGTGTAACGTTTTGAACATGCTTTTGAAAACGGGCGTTGTCCCGATAATCAACGAGAACGACGTGACGTCTGTGGCTGAACTGAGGCAGACGGAAGGTTACAAGGTGAACTTCAGCGACAACGACATCCTCTCAGTCCTGCTGGCAGGCGCCATCGGCGCTGACATGACAATAATACTCTCAGACGTTGACGGCTTATACACCGCTGACCCGCACGAACCCGGCGCGCAGCTGATTAAAACCGTAGAAGCCGTAACTCCTGAACTCAAAAGCTCGCTTAACGGGAAAAGCAAGCGCGGCAGAGGCGGCATTCAGAGCAAAATTAAAGCCGCCGAAATCGCAACTTCATGCGGCATCCCTGTCGTGATAGCTAACAGCCGTAGAGAAAACGTCTTAGTGGATGTTCTTGCTGGGAAAGACGTCGGCACCTTCTTTAAGCCTCAGACGTCGATGCCTGCGGTGAAGCGTTGGATAGCTTACGGTGCCTCGGTTAAAGGGGAGCTTCACGTTAACACAGGTGCAAAAAAAGCAATTCTTGAAGGTTCAAGCCTTTTGCCAGTGGGCATAACGCGTGTAGTTGGGCACTTCAGCGCCGGCGATGTTGTCAGCATCAGGGATGAGTGCAAGGTTGAGTTTGCGAAAGGCAACCCTAACTTTACCAGCGGCGAATTGAACCTGATTAAAGGCTGCCAAGCTGCGGAGGTCCAGGTCAAACTTGGCGCAGACAAACCTAAAGAGGCGGTTGAACGTAGAAATATCCACCTAATCGGGGAAGAAAAATGATAACTGAAATGTGCAAAAAAGCCAAGGCTGCCTCAGTTGAGATGGCTCATCTTACGGCTGAAGCGAAGAACACGGCGCTTTGCAGAATTGCAAACGCTTTGGAAGCGAACACGGAGAAGATTTTAACTGCCAACTTGGCGGACGTTGACGCGGCAATGCACAGCGGGCTCAAAGCGTCGATGATTGATCGCTTAGCGCTTGACCAACGTAAAATTCAAGGTATGGCTAAGGGTCTCCGTGAAGTCTCAGCTCTGCCAGACCCGATCGGCACAATCTTAAACACGTGGACAAGACCCAACGGGTTGATAATCAGCCAGGTGCGTGTGCCCCTCGGCGTTATCGGGATTATTTACGAGTCGCGACCTGACGTAACTTCGGATTCGGCTGGAATCTGCATCAAATCAGGCAACGCCGTTATCCTCAGGGGCGGCTCTGACGCTTTAAACTCAAACGTTACAATAGGCGAGGTTCTCAGAGACGCGCTGCTGGGAACCCAGGTGCCTGTTGATGCTGTGCAGGTGGTTGAGTCGGCTGACCGCAAGTTTGCTGAAGAGCTTATGCGGATGCGCGAGTATGTTGACGTGCTTATTCCCCGCGGCGGCGCAGATCTAATCAAAACCGTGGTTGAAACTTCGCGTATTCCAGTTATTGAGACGGGAACAGGTAACTGTCACGTTTACGTTGAAGAAGACGCTGACTTGGAAAAAGCGACGCCCATAGTCATTAACGCCAAATGCCAAAGGCCTGGAACTTGCAACGCAGCGGAAAAACTTCTGGTTCACAGTAGAGTCGCCGAGCGGTACCTGCCCATGGTTGTTGCTGCGCTTAGGGAGAAAGGCGTCGAGGTTAGAGGTGACGAGGAAACCCGCAGGATCGTTCCTGACGTGAAGGCTGCAACTGAACAGGACTGGTACACTGAATACTCAGACCTCATTATGGGCGTAAAAGTCGTCAAGGACCTAAACGAAGCCATAGCCCACATCAACAAGTACGGCACTCACCACTCAGACAGCATACTCACCGCGGACTTTGACAAAGCAATGCGGTTCATACGCGAAGTCGACTCAGCCGCCGTCTACTGGAACGCTTCGACACGGTTCACGGATGGCAACCAATTCGGGTTAGGCGCGGAAATCGGCATCAGCACCCAGAAGCTCCATGCACGAGGACCCATGAGCGTGCAGCATCTAACCACGACAAAATACGTTATACTGGGAAACGGACAAATCCGAAAATAGGTCGCCAACTTCGACACATATTTATTCAAACTCTCGTTTATCCAATGCATTGGAGATTAAGCTATTGCCTAAAGTACCTCATAAGGAACCAGTGAAGGATTACGATTTTACAGTGGGAATGTCTGTGGATGAGCTTGTTCGCCAAATGGATAAGGCATGGGGTTTCACCGCTGGCAAGGTTGCCGTTGGCGTGGGCATAATAGAGTCCATGATTAACGCAGAGGGATGCGTCAAGTTTCTATCGTTCCCCGCCGACATAGTTGCCACGGGCACCCGCGGCGTAATCAAGGAACTCGTCAAGCGCAAACTCGTCGACGTCGTCATAACAACCTGCGGCACATTGGACCATGACGTTGCCCGATGCTGGAAAGACTACTACAAAGGCAGCTTCGTAATGAACGATTCAAAACTTCACCGGGAAGGCGTAAACCGCCTTGGAAACGTGCTTGTGCCAAACGACAGCTACGGGATGATCATAGAGAAAAAAATCATCGGGCTCCTTGAGGAATTGTACAAGGAAGGCAAACGGGAACTTTCCACCACCGAATTGTGCCGTGAAATCGGCTTACGATGCTGCAACGAAACCTCAATTCTTTACTGGGCAGCGAAAAACAACATCCCCGTGTTTGTGCCAGGCATAACCGACGGCTCCGTAGGCTACCAGCTATGGTTCTTCAGTCAGGACCACCATGACTTCAGGATTAACTTGCTTAAAGACGAAGGTGACCTCAACAACATCGTTTTCGACGCTAAGAAAAGCGGCGCCCTAATCGTCGGCGGAGGCATCAGCAAGCATCACACGATTTGGTGGAACCAGTTCAAAGACGGCTTAGACTTCGTAGTCTACATCAGCACAGCAGATGAGTGGGACGGAAGCCTCAGCGGCGCAAGACCGCGAGAAGCCGTTTCATGGGGTAAAATCAGTGAAAAAGCCAAGCGCATAATGATTGAAGGCGACGCAACAGTAATAATGCCAATAATGACCAGCGCGCTTATTGACAGGCTGAGCAAAAAGAAAACTGGTTAGTAGAGTGATTAACTTTCTGCCAGCCTTTGAAATACATCTTTTATGATTTTATTAGTTTGTTTATTTCGAAAACAAAGGTTCTTGCTCTTTCAAGCGAAGTTTGGGCGTATCCTCTTTTTGCTTGGACTCCTATGTCATATTGGAACTTGCTTCGTTTCTTTCGCTCGCCCTCATATGATATTATTAGTTCATCAGCCTTCTTTTGCATCTTTTTCATAAGTTCCTCTCGTCCAATCAACTCCAACCCAACCGTTTGCGCTTCTTCATATTGCTCAAGCAGCTTCGCCAGCTTTTCGTTCGAAGCAAAAAAATGAATCAATGCATCTGCAGTAACCTTGTGCACTATTTGGCCTGAAGCTTTAATCCCTTGTTTCGCCAAAAGACCTGTGGCGGCATAAAACATCGCATAATAACAAGATACGATTACCCACAAGTAGGACTCAAAATTCAAGCCTACCTTCAATGCTTCTTTAAGTGAATCATCATCTGATATTTGCTGCAGAACAGACGCCGTACGCAGAGAAGATTCTGCGTTCGCCATAAAAAAGCCAACAAACCTTGGCGCATCTTTCTCATTGAGCTTTAATAAACCGTCATCGACATATTGTTTCACGTTCCTTTTTGCTTCATTAGTCCTTGCTTGATCTATCATAAAATCGCCTCCAAGATTCTGAAGAATTCCTCAGCACCATACGCAACAATTCTGTTATCTACTGCCTCCCATGCAATATTAGGCGTTTTTTGGTTTAAAAGATCCACGAATTCATCACTTGTAAACACTGTATCATGGATGCTGAGGGGGCTAATGTGCTCAACGGAACCCACAGCTAATGAGACTTCTCTTTCCATCTGCCGGTCGGGAATTATGAGAAGAATGTCCAAATCGGATTTTTTTGAAGCTGTGCCTTTTGCGTAAGACCCGATGATCATTAAAGTAAAAAATGGCCCACGAACTTTTGAAAAGATATCGTTTACGAGTATTTCCAAATCTCGATTTTTGGAAAAGAAGCGACTAGCGCGTATCGCTTCGATGTAAGCAAGAAGCGATGAATTGCCTTTTAGGTTTAGTTTGCAGTACGTAACTGGAGGTTTCTTTTCTGCAATTATGTAATGCTTCTCCGCTAACCTCATCGTCATCACATGAGAAATTTTATAGTCCTTTTTTATTGCTTCAGCAATCTGGCGCACTGTAAAGCTTTCACGAATTTTTGAGCTGAGATGCGCAAGGATTTCGACTGAGGTTTTCGTTAAAGGTTCAAAGTACATAATATTATGTACGTAAGTACATAGATTTAAAACTTTTTAGCCTACAGAAAACTTGCTCTCAGACGCCAGGCTCCGCGAAGCCGTTTCATGGGGTAAAATCAGTGAAAAAGTGCGGCACATCCTGATTGAAGACGACGTCACAACAATCACACTGATAAATGACCACCGCGCTTCTAGATAGACTTGGCAAAAAGAAAATAAAAAAGTTAAAGGGTTGTTTTATTGGACACCTTTGAATAGCCAGCTCATGTCTGGCCCTTTCCGTTTCTCAGGTATCCGCTCGCACAAGGCATGTGCAATCAGCGGCAGTGCGATGGTTGCGTCGCAGTAGCATACTGCTCGTGTACCTTCTTGGCTGTTGATTTTGCCCCAGCTAATGGCTTCTTCCAGCGTGCACCCGCTCAGGCCACCCCACTGCGCAGAGTCCGTCGTTATCTGTATGGCGTACTTGTGGGGGTAGTAGTATTCTTGTAAGCCTTTGCGTAAGCCGCCTTTTCTGCCTTTGACGCCTTGATCCTCAGTTAGCGGTGAAACCGATATGGCTATGAGCTGCGTTAGGTCTTTGGGTACGCCGCCGCCGATGTAGACCACGCCGACATCCTTTGTTTTTGTGCCTATGCTGATGAACTCGTCAAACTCCCTGACGGAATCAATGTGGACGCTGTGTCCCTGGTTTTTCGCCATGAGGAATGTTTCGCCGTAGGCGCTGTCAACCATGGCGGGGCTGAAGATTGGAACCCCGTTTGCGGCTGCGACCGCGGAGATTGCTGGAATCTTTTTCTTGCCCAGATACTTTCCGAGCAGATGCAGAAACTCAGCGGATGTGTAGTTGTAGTCTGTTTTCAGGGTCATCACGAAGTCAGTGACCAGTTCCTCCATCTTTCGGTAGTCGGTCTCTTTCCCGAAGACGTCGTAGTACCTGTTAACGTCTGCCTTAAGCAGCGCGGAATCATCAACCATGTGGCTTCCCTGCCAGTAACCCAAACCCATAGCGTCAACTATGTCTTCTGAAACGTTGGCGCCCGTGGAAACCAGCACGTCGATGAAACGGTTCTCCATAAGCCAGTTAATAATCGTCCATTGACCCGCCGTGCTCATGCTGCCTGCGAAGCCCATGGCGATGGTGAGGTCTTTTTCCTTGAGCATGTTCTCCCAAACATCTACCGCCTCGCCGAGTTTGCGTCCCTGGTAGGCGGTTTTGCTCATTTCAGTTAAAAGTTGTGAAATGCTTTTTTGTTTAACTTTGATTGGTTCAAGCTTCTTTTTGAAATATGAATCGCTCATTAGGTATGCACCGCGTTTTTAGATTAATTAGCTTGTATATGAAATTTGCCATTGCAAGAATCAGCCATCCATGCGGTGGGTCTCCGCCGCTATGTGCAGCTTCGTTTTTTTAGCTGGTCTTTGCGGATGAGAAACTGCTTTGTCGAGTCCTCTGATGTTTTCAACTGCTTCTTTATTGCGTACAATCACAACAATTTCGTCTTCTCATCTAGAAGGCAACATTTGCAATTGTACAAGATTTTAAAGAAAGGCGAGAAAGTCGTATCTTAGGTGCGTCATTGCTTGCTTTTGGGTTGCCCTTTTTTCTTAGATAGTTGACAGAGTTGGTATAAGGCTCTTGAGTTGGTTTACGACGGGGTGAACTAGGCCGAGCACTATTTGCGGGTATATGCCTACCACGATTAAGGCGCCTGCAAAGATGAAGATCGGGATCAGTATGCGTGTCGACTCCTTGATCGATGTTTCAACAGCTGGTTTCTTCCCGTAGAACACGTAGATTAGCCTGAACAGATAAGCCGTCTGCAGCACGCTCATGATAACTCCGATGATTGCCAGCCACGCCAGTTTGCCATCTATTGCGGCAGTGAAGACGAATAGTTTAGCGAAAAATCCGCCGAAGGGTGGAACACCCGCGAATGATAAGCTAGCCATTACCAAGGCCAAGCATACCAGTGGCATCCTTTTGCCAAGGCCTGACATGTCGTCTAGGCTTCTGAATCCGTGGCTGTTTATCACGCCGATAGCCATGAATGCGAGTGCTGTGGTGATACCGCCGACTAGGAAGAAGTAGAGGTTACCCATTATCCCCAGTGCGGTTACGCTTGTTATTGCCACTAGGTTGTAGCCGACGTCGGCGACGCATATGTACGCGATTAAACGTTTAACGTCGGTCTGTATCAACGCGAAGAGGTTACCGACAATCATGGTTACCGCCGCCAATACTGCTAACATTAACGTCCAGTTGAGGGTGGACGGCAGCAGGATGTATAGTAGGACCCTGATGAGGATATAGTAGCCACCCTGGTCAATGAGTGCTGACAGAAAGGCGGCTGATGACGCTGGAGCTGCAGTGTATGCGTCTGGTAACCAGAAATGGAAGGGTACGATTGCGGCTTCAATGGCGTATCCTGCAGCGATAAATATGAAGGCTATTATCAGCAGGTGGTTGCTGGTGCCAACTTTCGCCAAAGCACTCCCGACTGCTATGTAGTTCAGGGTTCCTGTTATCCCGTAAACTATTGAGATGCCTAAAACCGTGAATGCTGAGGCGATGATAATCATGATGAGGTATTTCAGTGTGGCGTTGATGCTGAACACGTTTTTCTTGAAGAGCATCAAGAAAGCCGCGCCTGCCGTGGCTACCTCCCAGAATATGAAGAGGGTTAACAGGTCGCCTGCGAGGACGGCGCCAAGCAAGCCCGCCGTGGTCATCAGCAAGATGGCAAAATAGCGTTCTGAAGGTCGCTCGGTGCCTCCGACGCTGAAAACTGAGTATATTATGACAACTGCGGCAAGCGCTACTACGATTATCGCCATGAAAATGGAGATGGCGTCAATCATGAAGGCGCTTGAAAATGGGTTTGTGCCATTCAAGCCAAAGTCAAGTATCGGCGGTGAAGTAGTGCCGTACTGGCTGTAATAAGTTACTGCAAGGTTGGCTACGCCTGCGCCTGCAGCTACGAAAACTGCCACGAACCAGCCTATCATCCAGCCCATGGGGTTTTTGGTTTTGCGTATCCGTCTGAATATTGGGATAGTTAGTAGCGCTGCTATTGCGAGTGTGAATATCGGTAATACGATGTCTATTATTTCAACCATCACATTTCACCTTCAGTTAACCCATGCTCACCGTTTGAATTAGATGTATGAAGAACGACGGGTAAATCCCGACGAACACAACTAGCACCACTAAGATGGCGAAAGACAGCTTAATCCAGTTCGGCACCTCTAAGCCTTTGTGTCCTTCTTTCACCTGCTCGCCCTCTTTAGCCTCGGCTTCCTTGATTTCTTCGCCGTTTTCGCCTTTAGGCTGCCCGAAGAAGATGAATGAAACGAACCTCAGCATGTATGCAAGCGAAATGACCGTTGCCACCAGCATCAGGGCGGTTGGGATTATGTAGAAAGAGTCAACCCGTATCACGTCGAAGGCGCCGACGAAGATTAGGAACTCGCTTATGAAGCACGCGAATGGCGGTGCTCCGCCGATGCTTAAAGCTGCGATGGTTGAGGAGACCGCTGTGAACGGCATCTTGCCTGCTAAGCCGCCCATCTTGCGGATGTCTCTCTCCTCTGTTTGATGCATGATGCCTCCTGCGCTAAGGAAGAGAAGCCCTTTGCTTAAGGCGTGGCTGATGATATGCATCACCGTACCCGTGATTGCGATGGCTGAGGAAAGTAGCACGATGGTTCCTGCGGCGGCGCTTGCTGGGAACAACGAAAGCCCGAACATTATGTACCCCATGTGCGCGATGCTGGAGTATGCGATAAGCCGTTTAATGTCTGTTGAAACCAGCGCTACCGCTGACCCGAAGAAGGCTGAAAGGATGCCGATGATTGCTAAGCCATGCAGGAAGTCAGTTGCGAAGGTTACGCCTACTGATGGCAAAACCATGCCCAGAGAGAGACGCAAGATTGCGTAAGCTCCCGCGCTGATGATGACTCCGCTGAGCAGTGCAGACATCGGGGCTGGAGCTTCAGAGTGAGCGTCAGGCAGCCACATGTGAACTGGGATAACAGCCATTTTAACGGCGAATCCGCCTGTCAAAGCGATCAGTATCCATTTGACGATGGTTGGGCTCGCGGTCAACAGAGCAGCTTGCGCTGTGAACATGTTCGCGGTTCCTGTGGTTATGTAGACTGCTCCGATTCCCAACAGGACAAATACTGCGCCCGCGTGGGTCCAGATGAAGAATTTGAATGCCTGCTTGTATGAGTCTTTGTAGCCCCATTCTCCAATTATGAAGTATGCGGGGACAAGCATGAGTTCCCAGCACAGGTAGAACAGGATCAGGTTGGAAGTGATGAACACTCCGACTAAGCCCACGGACAGCATGGTGAGCAAAGCGTAGTAGATGGCAATGTGCTTTTTGCCCGCCATGTAGTTTATGCTGAACAGTGCCGCAACGACCATTAGAATAAGGCTGACGAGAGCTATGGAGACGCTGATGCCGTCGGTGAACAACGAAAACGAGACGGATACCGAACCAGTTGCGAACCAAGTGTACGATTCGATCCACTGGTGTGAGGAGTTGTTCAGAACCGTTGGCACAGTCGATAAGACCAGTACTATGTTGACCATCGCGATTAATGCAACGAAGATTGCTGCCCACTTTGCAGATTTCTTTCCGACTAAGTAAACGAAGGGTATGCTTACTGCGGGAATCAAGAAGACTGAGAGTAAAATTGGAAGCGTCATTTTGTTACACTCCTAAAGTCAATATTATCAATACCACGATCAGAATGAAACCGACAACGGCGGCGGCGATGTAGTTTTGCACCGTGGTGGACGGCACTTTTTTGAGTCTTTGAGCGGCGCGTTCTGTTCCGTAGGCGAAGCTGACGGTTAGTTTGTTAGCTGAATCCTCAATGTACTTGACTCCGACGGATAGCTTTCCGATTCCCTTAGCTATAGCGTAGTAGAGGTCGTCAAAGAAGAAAGCGTGCTTTAGCATGGTGCTTATCGGGTTTGAGCCGCCTCCGATGTTCCGCACTCCAAGATAGTTCTTGTAGTAGCTCCAGTAAACGACGACGAAGGTTGGCACGAGAAGCGCCAGGAAAATCGGGGTTTCAACGTCGGTGAACGAGCCGAGTAAAGAGGGCACCAAGCTGGTCAATTTAAGGGTCAACGCTGACTTTGACATGAAGTCAACGATCGCAGGCATTCCTAAGCCCCAAACGCAGCACATGGCAGTCAGAATCGCGGCTGGTATAAGAAT
>JBEKWR010000031.1:0-17335 GCA_049512935.1 Bathyarchaeia archaeon | reverse complement strand
ATAGTAGGTTCCCCTGTAGGGTCGGGAATTGCCCAACATGCTTCATCTTCGTGGTGGTTTTTGGTCACAAACACTAAACCCCCTCCCTCGTCTTTGTTGACCCATCTTTACAATGGAATTTTGATGTAAATAGTAGACCCTCTCCCCTCTCCCTGTCGGGTAGGTCAGGGCTTGTTTCATGTTGATTTTTTGGTTTAGAGCCCAAATCAAGCTCATCTGATCTCGTTTTTTGAGTGCAGAAAAGATAGAACTGCGTGAAAAAGCAGGTATAAATCCATTGATACCTGTTTTCCTCGACATTCCCGTCCAGTCGGGGCTTGTTTTCGGTTGCTTTTTTGATTTGGGGCTTGATTTGAGTTTAGGTTGGGTTAGAAAAGTTAAGGACGCGGGAAAAAGTCGAAAAGAGCCGAAGAAGTCGGGAACAACTAAACTGAATGGCGCCGCGTTTTCCACGTGGAACTTCCTGGTTTTTCCTTGTTGAGTGAAAGGTTAAAAAGGTTAAGGTGACTCTGGCTTATGGAAAGTGGTGTCTTAGATGGATAAATCATCAGTCGCGATTGTTAAGGGTGAGCGGGGGCACGAACCCGTTTGGGAAGCCTTGGATTTAATCGATTACAAGTCAGCCTTGGCTGGGTACAAGAGGGCTCTAATAAAAGTCAACTTCATAAACACGCAAACATGGGACAGCGGAGCCACAACCGACCCTATGGTGGTTGAAGCCATAATCCTGCGGCTCAAAGACTTAGGCATCGAAGCCATCGTTGTTGAGTCAGACGCAACCATGACGAACGCTGACAAAGCCTATGAAGCCACAGGCATGAAGGAGATGGTGGAGCGCAACGGCGTCAAATTCCTCAACTTGCGCTACGAGAAAGACAAGGTTAAAATTCCCATTCCCAAAGGCGAAACGCTCAAGAGCATCACGGTGCCGCGCATCGTCACGGAATCCGCCATAATCAGCGCCGCCAAGCTGAAGACGCACATGGCAACCAAAGTCACGTTGGGCATGAAAAACATGTTCGGGTTGCTTCCTGACAAGTTTAAGGGAAAATACCACATGAACGGCATAAGCAAAGTCGTAGTCGACATCAACACGGTCATAAAACCCGTCTTGACTGTTGTTGACGGCTTCGTCGCGATGGAGGGCAGAGGACCAACCGACGGGGACCCAGTCAAAATGGACCTGATAATCGCAGGGCGAGATGTTGTCGCCACTGATGCAACGGGCGCAAGAGTCATGGGGTTGGACCCACATGAAATCAGCCACATCAGAACAGCAGCTGAGAAAGGCTTAGGCAACATCGACAACATAGAAATCCTTGGCGCAAAACTCGAAGACGTACAACGCAAATTCAAACCAGCAAAAATGGTAAGATAGCCAAAATGAGCAACAATAACGCTGGGAAACAGACAATAATTGAACTCTACAAAGCCAGATTCGGCGACGAAGGAATGGCAAAATTTAACGAGGTCGCAACTAAAGCGAAAGCTGGAAAAATAACCTTCAGACAAGCAGCCGCCACACTGGGAATAACCTACTACGAGTTCGTCTCAATTCTCGACGAAGCAGGCGCACTTGAGGGCGTAAGCCCTTAATGGTTAACTGATTTGTCTTGTTATCCTTAAAACCGTATGGCAGGATAAGGCAGTTAATAAAAGGGGTTGCTAGCCCTAACAAACCAACTATTATTTAGTAAAGTATCTTAATAGGTGTTAATTTGTTTATTTTAAAATGGGAAGACAGAGTTTAAAGTTGTAATTTAATTGCGCTCCCCATTTTTGCCTTGATTCTGCGAACAACTTCTTCCTCAGAAATTGTTGGCTCGCGTCCTAGTTTTAGCATCTCTTCCATGCCTATTACGTCTGTGCTCTTTCTTGTTGTTAGAACAAGTTCGAAGCAGCCCTCAAGTTGAATGCAATCATAAATTTGGAACTGAATCGCATCCTCGCCTACCGCTTCATGAAGATGCCGAGTTCGAAATTCGCGTGTCATATAGTCAAAAAAGCTTTTCTGTGTAACAAGAACAAGTTTTTTCCCTAAGGATTCAAATGCTTGGCCTTTATGATGCATTTGTATCAAAATTGTTTTGGCAGACATCTTCCAATTTATGCCGTAGGAATAATTATCGCCAAATTCTCCTTTCTTTAAGTCTTCTCTAGCGGCCCAAATGCCGCCTGAACCAGTTGTATCTAATCCTTGAATTTCCAGTCCAAGGTAGTCAATGATATCTCCCTTTACTTCCGAAATAACGAAATAATCAATATTTCCCCCAGGCATACTGATTTCAGGTAAAACGAAGTATTTTTCACCTTTTGCAAGCAAGGGGACTGAATCTACGAAAATTTTATTATGTTGTAAAAACCGATGAGGACAGATTATAAGCGGTAGGTCGTCTTTAAATCCGATTGTGCAGGCGCCAATTGTTTGTTGAGGATTGCTTTTGCGTTGTTTTACACATTTCTTGTTCAAGAAAGGACATAATTCAAATCGTAAGACCTTTGCCCAATCGGTTGGTTTGCTAACTTGAATGCCATAGAACTCCAAAGGTTTTTTCATAATCGCGTCTGAACCCCACTTTTTTCTTTAAGATGACGCGATATTCTTTCATCCGCTACGGCTAAATATTCTTGGCATATATCTATGCCGATTGCACGACGCCCTAATGCTAAGGCGGTAACTATTGCTGTTCCTGTCCCTACGAAAGGATCAATTAAAGTTCCATTAGGTGGACATGATGTTTTAATCGGTATTTCGCAAAGATCTTCAGGGAATATTGCAAAATGACTATCTTTTCTCCAACTATCTTCTGGAATGATACGCCAAATATCGCTCGGCGGCGCACCTTTCTTATTATAACGAAGAATACAAAAGCCTTTGATCGCCAGTTCTTGTGCGCGCCCAGAAAAGCCTAAATCATTCGAGTGTGTGGTCCGTTGTTCTCCTCGTATGATCATTCTAAAATCGGGGATTTGACCTGTTTCAACCTTTTTTAATGTGGCTTTTAGGGCATTAAGGGCCGCTTCTTTCTCAGTTTCTGATAAATGCTTACTCGCTTTTATTTGGCGTTCGTACTTGACCCCACTTACACCGCTAGCTGTAATTATCTTTCCTTTTCTGTAGTATGGCTTGCCAGGCATATCTCGTATGTCATCCAAATTATAGCTATAATATCTACTTTTCACAAAATGAAAGATATATTCGTATAAATTTCTGAGCTTATCTTTAGAACCTGATGGGTTACCTTTTACTTTGTCCCAAATCACAGCATTACGAAGAATCCAGCCGTCATTTTTCAAGGAAAATGCAACTTGCCAAGGAATTCCAAGAAGGTTTTTTCCCTCATATTTATCCCCAATATTTAGCCACAGTGAACCATCGTCGCGCAAAACATTCTTTACCTCATGAAATACCTGAGTAAGATGTTTAACGTAATCTTCGACCGTTGTTTCTAAGCCTATGGCGTCAATTCCATTGTATTTTCTTTCTTGCCAATAAGGGGGACTAGTTATGCACATGTTAACATGATTACGAGGCATTTTAGCTAGTACTTGCTTTGCATCTCCATGGATTAGAAGAAATTGTATTTGTTTATCTTCGAAAAAATGAGACAGTTCATTTCTTGGACTGCCATCGATAAGATCATTCATATTCACTAGCATGATGCTCACGTTATTTGGTTAACTTATGCTGGTTTAGCTTAAATCAATTTGGGATATGCTTTGCCTATTTAAACTAAATGTGAAAAATAGGCTTGCTAGTATTCGAGTGCACCTTCGCATGGAAGAGGAGACCACGAAAAGGCAATCGAGCACAATAGAAGTTGCTTGCTGAAAGAAGGAGATACACTTTTAAAAGACCCTGCAGAGAACCCGACAAATTAAAATTAGTATAGTGAACTAACCAAAACCTTTACTGAATCGGTTAACGAATCGGTGTGGGTCAGTTGGGTTTTTCGGTTCGGTTTTCTTTTCCTCGGGTTGCAGACAGCACTGCCGCCACTGCCAGTATGGCTATGGATGCGTAGAGTGCGGCTTGTATGCCTGTGATGAACGAGACGCTTAAGCCGCCTGAAAGTTTTACGGTGCTGATGAACACTTGGAACGCAAGTTGCCGTGGGATGGAGGCGGAGGCGACGGTTATTGCCAGTACGAAGCTTCCCAGTATGCCTACGTTCTGAAGCGTTCTTAGCAAGCCTGAGATGCTGCCGTAGTTGCCTTGTCTTGCTTTTGCCATGACTGCGCTGTTGTTAGCGGGGAAAAACATGGCTGTGCCGAAGCCTGACACGGCGGATGCTACCAGAATGATGTAGAGCGAGGAGTTTTGGCCTAGAGCAGTGTAGATCAGGGTTGCCGCGGCGAGGCAGATGATGCCGACGGTCGCGATTGTTCTGGCGCCGATTTTGTCTGAGTGCCTGCCCATCAGGGGGCTGAAGAGGGCTCCAATCACGTAGCCAGGTATCAGGAGGAGGGACGCGTTCAGGGGGGATAAGCCGCGGACGCCTTGCAGGTACATTATTATCAGGAAAACAACGGATATGTACCCGACGCTGACGAAGAACGTGGCGAGGCAACTGTTTCTTAAAACCCTGTCTTTGAAGGCTTGGAAGTCAACCATCGGGGTTTCCAAACGCCCTTCGTAGGTGATGAACAGGGGAATCAGCAAGGCGCCTATCGCCAAAGAAACCACGTTGGGAAGCGCTATGCCCTGCGATGCTATGCTGGTTGCGCCGTAAGAGATCAATAGAAGGCTTGACGCGAGAAGAACCATGCCGCCGACGTCCAGTTTCGCCTTCACCTTGGGAGCTGGCTTCAGGTACTTGAAGCCGAGGATTAACGCGACGGCGCCTATGGGGATGTTGATGAAGAAGATGAACTGCCACCCGACGAAAGTCGTAACTATGCCGCCTAGCATGATTCCCATCATTGAGCCGATTGTCCAGCCCATAGAGCTGAAGCCGTAGGCTTTGCCCCGCGAGTTCGGCGGGAAAGTGTCGGCGATTATGGCGCCGCTGTTAGACTGCATCAACGCGCCGCCCAGCGCCTGCACCACTCGAGAGCCGATCAGGAAGTAAATGTCTGGTGAAAACCCGCAGAGGGCTGAGCCGACGGTGAAAACGCCGAAGCCTGCGTTGAACATGGTTGTTCGCCCGTAAATGTCGCCTATGCGCCCCAGCTGCGTCGTGGTAACGGCGATCACCAGCAGGTAAGTTAGGATTATCCAGATGGTTGTGATGAAGTCAGAGTGCAAACCATCAGTTATCGCGGGAAAAGCCAGCAGTACGATGGTGCTGTCCAACGCGCCCATCAACGTTCCGAGAACAACGATGACCAAGATGATATTCTGACTTTTCACCATAAGCTCCTAACACTGAAAAAAACTGATTCTTATGCTTTTACCCGTATCTCTCCCGCTTTTGAAGCAGCCCTTCCCTATTTTTCGGGGCGAAAGCTTGAAAGCGACAAGCACCTATGCTACATCGTTGAATGCCTGATGGTAGACACATTCTATCTGCATTTGGAATTTAAAAGCAAAAAAGGCGACTGGTCAATTAACTTGCCCTTTTTATGCACCAAATGCGGTGTCTGCTGTACGCTTGAGGATTTCTTGACCGCGGGAGAAATCGACGCCAAACCCGAAACGCGCCCCGAAGCCCAAGCCAAAACAAAAGCTCTCTTCGACGAGTTGGGCAAGATGTGGGAATCAGACGAAGCAAAATACGAAGAGTACACCATGCACACGCCCTGCCCCTTCCTCGTCAACAACGCCTGCTCCATCTACGAAATCCGACCCGGCGGCTGCAAACTCTTCCCCAAAACCGCCTTCGGCATGCAAACCCAAGATTGCCCAGCACTCACTCGGTTCAAGAAACAGCGCGCCGCCCTCAAAAAAGGCAAAAAGCACAAAGAAAGCTACCACTTTGTCGGGAACACTCTTGGCGCAAACAAACCTGATGGACCCGTCAAGCCTTCAAAATTCACCGAAGAACAGTACCGCGCCTGCATCGCCAAGCTGCGCCGGGCAGGCATCACAGATGAAGAACTAAAGCTCTTCAACCTCTTCAACGGCGCGCGCAAAGAATAACCCAGCGGCTATTGGACAGAAAAGTTGCCGTTTCGCCATTTTTTAGGCTGCTGCCGTTATGAAAACGGTGTTTTTCCTCGTCTTGGTTGACGGAACGACAGTTCCACCAAATTTACTTGCGGATCTTTCCGCCTCTCGGTGGCTCCTGCTGCACTGCACACCCATCGTCTTCTTGTCTTGCGAAACCCAAACTACACGCCCCAACGTATTACATTCAGGACATACTCTTTGGTCGCCGACATTAACTAACTGTCGAATCACTATCTTCGCAACTTGTTGAATGCGTAAACTTTCATTTTCCTTCTGAACAACTATTCCTTTTTTAACAAACAATTTTTTTTACCTTCTATTGTTTTTGGAAAAGAATCAGTGACTCAAACAGGTTTTTACCCTGAGAATAAGAGAAGCTCTTCAGGCTACATGAAGGCGCTTCCCGCTTATAAACCAAAGAAGATTTGCTTTCCGAAAGCTTCCGGTTGCCCGCTCTCTTTAGGTGACTATTTGGGCGTCTGCACAGCCGCTTTCAAGATGCGTTATCTTCACTTTATGGTGCTCGTTAACTTTTGCGTTGCCAATGAAAATTAGGAAACCTTTGATTTTGGCTATGCCTTCGCCGTTTGGACTCATCTGTTCAATATCAACTTCGTATTCGTCTCCAACTTCAAACGGGTAACCAAAACCTCTACCGCGGTTTTTTGCGTTTCTCGGGGCTCGTTTTTTTGGGCTAATAGTGCATCTTCCTCTCTTACAAGATAAAATAATACTAAATGCGTTTTAAGAGCATAAACGTTGTGCTCTAGCCTTGGCTCTTCGGGTTAAGTTTTCAAAGAAAACTTAGAGCCGGCATTATCCTCAGTGTTGTCTCAGGGGTTACATACACATTCTCTAATGCTTACCATGCGCATTTAGCTTTAAGTGAACCGGCTTGGTGACCATTCTCACGCGTATCTCCTGCGAAGAAACGATGACAGCGGCAAGGTCAATATGGATAAGCCAAGAAACCGCCGACTGCATCGGCGCTAACGCGCTTCAGGTTCTCGCCAAGGCCTCAGGAATCAACCTCAGGTTTTTCAACGGAAAAGCTTCAAGAAGCCTTCTCGGCGGCTTATTCTACCTTTTAAGCTTCAGGTTCAATGCGGAAATGACTCAGAGCGAAATTGCTTACCTGCTCGGCATCTCCGAAGTTTCGGTGAGAAAATCATACAGGGATTGGCTAGATGAGTTTCCGTACTTCTTCACAGACTTAACCGTAAAAATGAACTCGCACCAAGCGGCATCCAAAGGCAAGGCAACCTCGAACTTGAACGGGTCCTCCAACTGCGTATTTTTGGCAGGCAACGCTGCACCGTCCTTCGACGACTTGCTGCGTGACGCGATTGATGATGCTTTTTCCTCTGTAAGCGAGCAGCTAAAGGCGGCGCTGTACTTTCACCTGGAAAACACCTTCCAAATCAAGAAAAGTGACATTCCTCTCCGAATCGTCGAGTTCTCAGACGCGCTAGAGAAGATTTTCGGAGCAGCTGGTTCTCGGCATTTAGAAATTCTAATCATGAAAACACTTTTCGACAAACTTAAAGCCAAAAACAAGTTGTCCACGTACAAATTGCCTTCCAGTGAATGGCTTGCTACAGAAATGACTTTTCAACGATACCTCACGCTGGCACGACACAATTTCGAAGCGAAAAGCAGAAACAAAACTGAGGCGGGACTGTTGATTCACGAGAAGAACCCGTGCCCAGAAAAAACTGCTGGACGTTTAGCACGCGGCTTTGAAGCATGACCCGCACTTGTTGCATGTGTAAACCGCCAAACTGAAGTAGGAATTCTCCAGTTTTCGGTCGGGTTTAGAAACCTTTGTTCCGCAGTTCGGGCACATAACCATTCGAACGTCACAATCTCAAATGGTTGTTTAGAGGTGGCTTAAGAAACTTTGTCGTCTCCCAAATGCAATCACAAGAGCCCTCGAATGGAAGCAGAGGTGCGATGGAAAACGGGAAAATGGCTGAAGCCGAAGTTGCCGTCTATTGTTTCAACGCTGAAACGCTTATGCTTACCACTGAATCCGCGGCTTCCGCCAGTTCAGCAGGTGTCATGCCTAAACCGTCGATCAAGTCTTTGGTTTCAGGCTCGCTTATGACGCAGTCAAGCGGGTAAGTTTTTTCTTGCAAAACCTTCATGTCTCGGAACCCAGCCTGTCCTATCAACGCAAGATACTTCTCCTTGATCTCGGCACCCGAAATGCATCCCGCGTAGGCCTCGACGTTTTCCTGAACGGCTTTAGGCAGCGCCTTTAACAGGACAATGTCTGAAACCATCAACCGCCCACCTTGCGCAAGAACCCTAAAGCCTTCCTCGAACACCCGCTTCTTGTTCGGCGCCAAATTAATCACGCAGTTCGAGATCACAACGTCAACCGAGTTGTCCGCGACAGGCAAATTCTCGATTTCTCCAAGCCTGAACTCGACGTTCGCGTACTTACCTTTGGCGGCGTTCGCGCGCGCTTTGTCAAGCATTTCAGGAGTCATATCGACCCCGATCACTCTGCCGTTTTTGCCGACCTTTTTAGCCGCCAAGAAACAATCAAAGCCAGCGCCTGAACCCAAATCCAAAACTCTTTCGCCCTCTTTCAACGACGCTAAAGCCGTCGGATTGCCGCAGCCGAGCCCAAGATTGGCTCCTTCTGGAACCGCATTCAACTCATCTTCGCTGTAACCAATCATCCGGCTAACCTTCGAGCCTGCTGGAGCTGAGCAGCAACTCACGCTTGACGCGCAGCAGGAACCGTCCGTTTTAGCAACTTTTGCGTAGCGTTTTCTAACGATTTTCTTGACTTTTTCCTCTTTCATTTTCAAGTCTCCTGTTTGGTTACTCCTTTAAGCATTGGACCAAGCGTTTGGGTGACTGCACCCGCAAGACTTTCCGCCTTCATCAACATGATGCAACAAACCGCCCCGTCTTTCTCGCAGGCTACAACGGCTATTTTGTCGTTCGCCTTGAAACTGGCTTTTTCACGCAGGTCTTTGGGTAGAACGATTTGCCCTTTGGAATCCATTGTTATGACCGCGGCTATTCTGCACGTGTCCCCTTCGCAACTTGCCATGCTTAACGCCATCAACTGCAACGTGTTCTAAGTACTTAAGGCTTTCTGAAAAATCAGAAAAATCAGAATTACCTGCTTAGCTCCAATTCAACTGAAAACAAGAATTTTCCTACCAATCACCTTAAATAATCGCGACCAGACCCTAACACCCCACAAGCGAGAGGCTAAGATGGATAAACCCAAACCCCGCCTTTCATGGCTAAGCAAATTCTTAACACTCTGGATATTCATCGCGATGCTGGCAGGAGTCCTCATCGGCTACGTTTACCCCGACACAGCCACAGCCATAAGCTCCCTCAGCATTGGAACAACCTCAATCCCCATAGCCGTCGGATTAATCTGGATGATGTACCCGCCGCTGGCTAGAGTCCGCTACGAAGACCTAAGAAAAGTGGTATCAGCAAAGGGGTCAAAAACCATGTTTGCCGAATCGATCTCTCTGAACTGGATAATTGGACCCCTGCTGATGTTTGTTTTGGCTTGGGTGTTTCTTGGAAATTACCCTGCGCTGAGGAACGGCATAATTCTCATTGGCTTGGCACGTTGCATCGCCATGGTTATCGTGTGGAGCAACCTTGCTGAAGCCGACAACGAGTGGACAGCCATACTGGTCGCGGTGAACTCTGTTTTTCAAATCGTAATGTACTCTGTCCTCGCATTCTTTTACATAACGATTGCGAGCGGGTGGATTTCGGGAACAGGCCAAGTCGTGAACATTTCCCTTTTGCAGGTGGCTCAGTCAGTGGCGATTTACCTCGGGATTCCCTTCTTTGCGGGCGTGATAACTCGCTTCTACTTCTTAAGAACTAAGGGAAAAGAATGGTACGAGCAGCTGATGCGAAGGCTCGGGCACACCTCATTGATCGCTTTGCTGTTCACCATAGTTGTGATGTTCTCGCTTAAGGGTCAATTCATCGTTGGTTTGCCATTGGACGTAGTTAGGGTTGCTATCCCGCTCTTAGTGTATTTCGTTGTGATGTTTTCGGTTGCTTTCGCGTTGGGATACTATTCGAAGCTAGGTTACCAAAGAACCGCCTCGCTCTCCTTCACCGCCGCCAGCAACAACTTCGAGTTAGCTATCGCCGTGGCGGTCGCGGTTTTCGGTTTAGCATCCCAAGAAGCCTTCGCCGCCGTCATCGGTCCACTGATAGAGGTGCCAGTAATGATAAGTTTAGTTAACGTTGCATTGTGGTTAAGAAAGAAATATTACAAAGACGAAGATTCCAATAATAAGCTTAAGGTGCGTTGATTTGACTAAAACTAAGGTTATCTTTTTGTGTACACATAACTCAGCGAGAAGTCAGATGGCTGAAGCTTTTCTTAGAAAGTATGGTGGAGACTATTTTGACGTGTATAGTGCTGGGTTTGACCCTAAGCCCTTGCATCCCTACACCATCAAAGTAATGCAAGAAATCGGCTATGACCTATCTAAACAGCAACCCAAGAATCTTTGGCAATTGACAAAAAATGAATACTTTGGAATTGCAATTACTGTTTGCAGAAAAGGAGAGGAAGAAGACTGCCCAACCATTCCAGGGCCCTCAACAAGATTATACTGGAACATCGAAGACCCAGCTGCTTTTGAAGGCACAGAAGAACAAAAACTCGCTAAATTCAGGGCAGTTAGAGACCAGATACAAGAACATGTTAAGAACTTCCTTAAAGACAGGAAAATACCCATTGCTGAATAGGGAAAGTGATTCCGATGGCTAAGATAAGAATTCTTTTCTTATGCACTCACAATTCAGCTAGGTCACAAATGGCTGAGGGATTGCTAAGACACTTTTATGGAGACAAGTATGAGGTGTTTAGTGCTGGAACTAACCCGACAAGTGTTCATCCATTAGCAATCAAAGCTATGGCTGAGATAGGGATAGACATGTCGGGGCACCGCTCTAAAAGCATTGATGAGTTCAGTGAAGTGGACATTGATTTAGCCGTGACTGTTTGCCAAAGCAGCGCTAAAACGATTTGTAAACTTTGCTCTTCACCTATGTTCATGGGCAGACCAGACATAATCAATGCAAAACTGCATAAAACAAAGCATTACCTCGTGCACGGCTTCTCCGACCCGTCTGAAGTCGAGGGAACTGAAGATGAAAAACTTGCGGCTTTCAGACTCACAAGAGATGAGATGAAGCAGTGGATTTTAGAAGAGTTTGCCGACTTAGAAATGGAAAACTTGCACAGTGGATACTAAACGATCAGATTTCTGCATTTTCAGGAGAAAACGTCTGCAAGCCGCGTCGTTTTGCTGGAAAGGTTTATTTTGCAGCATCCTTTATTGTTGGGAACTTGCTGGCGGACAACCATTGTCCGTTGGGATGTGGTCCCGTTGTGGACTGAACCGTAAGCATAAACTACATGGAGGAAATTTGAAAAATGGCATACAAGTACATAGCCGAAGAATGGGCAGACCGCGAAAATTCTTTCGTGGAAGAACTCAACAGGCAACGCATGGTACAATGGCGCAAGCAACCAGTAACCCTACGCATCGAACACCCGACAAGACTTGACAAGGCACGCAAACTAGGCTACAAAGCCAAACAAGGCTTCGTTGTAGCACGCACGAGAGTGCGAAGAGGCGGACTGCGAAAGCTGCGTCCACGCTCAGGAAGACGACCCAAACGCATGGGTGTCGCCAAATTCAAACCAGGCAAAAGCATCAGGCTCATAGCTGAAGAACGCACGGCAAAAAAGTTTCCCAACCTAGAAGTTTTAAACAGCTACTGGGTTGGCGAAGACGGACGACACAAGTGGTTCGAAATAATCCTGGTTGACCCAAGCAGTCCAGTCATAAAATCCGACAAGGACATCAACTGGATAGCTGAGAACCAGCATGACGGAAGAGTCTTCAGAAGCTTAACAAGCGCAGGCAAAAGCGTCAGAGGCTTAAGGCACCGCGGAAAAGGCGCAGAAAAAGTGCGACCGAGCCACCAGAGAGGCGCAAGACACCAGGAGCAACGGTGGTAAAATAATGCACCATATCAAAGCAACCGTAACCAAGCAAAACGGCAAAAAAAGCACAAGCAGAGGATTCAGCCTAACCGAACTGAAAAACGCAGGCTTAACCAAACAAGACGCCAAAAAAATTGGCATACCGCTTGACATCAAACGCAAATCAGCACACGACGAAAACGTTGAAACCCTAAAAGCGCACGCTGAAAAAGCAAAAGCCGAAGCGAAACCCAAAAAGCCGGAAGCGAAAACCAAGCCCGAAAAGAAGAAGCAAAAGAAAAAGGCTAAAAGCTAGAAGCCCCGAAACACAATCGGTGTCCAATGTCTTCTAAACCGCCAATAGCCTACATGGATATTCGAGTATTCGCCCACGCAACAGAGGACCCCCAGAAAGTTCAAACTGCCGTAAGAAACCTACTGCCAGACGAACTGGCTCAAACCATCCTTTTTGAAACAACCAACTTGACGGGGCACCATGGAAACCCCATAACCCTTTTCACCGCGAAATTGACAGACAAAAAGCTGCTTCCGAAGGCGCTGGAAAAAATCGGCGGCTGCCTGAACTCCCTCGACAAGGAACAGTTATGCACCGACTGGAAGCTGCATGTGGAAAAGTGTAACCTGTATCTCCGTTTTGACAAGCAATCAGCCTTTTCGGGGGCGTTCAAGTTTACGCAAATTGACCCGATCCACGTTAAAATTCACTTCAAAAACAAATCCTCTGAGCAGATAGAGGAATTATGCAAGTCTTCAGGGTTGTTGCCATGACACGGACCTTTGCTGACCTGCATTTACGCGCCAACCCAAAAGATCAACAGGCAACCCAACGGCTAGTCGGCAAAGCCGCCCAGTTCGGGTACAGCCAAATCTCGGTTCCGTTCACCTCGAGGCCAAACGAAGAGGAACTCGCCAAGCTTAAAGCTATGTGCCGCGAGGCATCGGTGGATTTTGTTTCACGCGCCGACTTTTATCCCAGGTCAGAAGCCGAGTTGACGCGTTTCCTGCGCAAGTTCAGGCGCCAATTCGAAGTCATCTGCATATCCTGCGACAGCAAAGAAGTTGCGAGGCAAGCAGCTAAGGACAGGCGCGTTGACCTCTTAAACTTCAGCAGCCTCGACTATCATAAACGGTTTTTTGACCGCGCCGAAGCGGAGCTGGCAAGCGGAAGCTTAGCCGCCCTTGAATTTGACATCAAACCGCTCCTGATTTTGGAGGGTCCGCCGCGAGTGCGGCTGCTTATGAGTCTAAGTCGGGAAGTCGCCGTCGCTAAGGAATTCCACGTGCCCATCGTTGTTTCCAGCGGCGTAGCTGAGGCGAGGCTTATGCGGATGCCGAAAGACATGGCTAGTCTGGCGTTTCTTTTCGGGTTAGACGAGGCTTCAGCTTTGGACACTGTTTCAAGCAGTCCAGCGGCGATTGTGAAGCGAAACCGTGAAAAGCTCAGCAGCCGCTTTGTTGCGCCAGGCATCAGCGTGGTCAAGGAGGGAAAAGGGCAATGAAACGTGTAAAGCGGCGCTACTTGGCTCTGCAGGTGGAATGCGAAGTTTTGCCGACCGAACGCGAATTTATCGACGCGGTTTGGGCTGCGGTTACGCGGCTTTACGGCGAAGTGGGGGCAAGCCAGACGGGCTTAAGCCTGATTGATTTCGACGTGGAACGGAAGGTGGCAGTGATTCGGGTTTCGCTTGCCACATTGAACATGGTTAGAGCGGCGTTGGCCACGATGACCAGCGTAGCGGGGAAGGAGGCTTCTCTGCGGGTTTTGTCTGTTTCAGGAACCTTGAAGGCGCTGTATTCGGGCGCAAAATAGTTTTTGCCCTGTTTATGTGTAAAGTTTTAAGTTACTTTAGACAAGATGCCTTGATATTATGTCCGTATTTTGTTGAACAAACATACAAAAATGGTACAGAAACGTTTATCAATAGCATGTAGGCGATATAATTATCGTTACACAAATCTTGTGGGAGAAGCAAAAACAATACAAAAGTAGTGAAAAACATGGACTTACAAGACTACTATTTCAAGTTGCCGCTAAAAACGGAGCCAATAATAGACGACACCACGCTCCGAGACGGAATCCAAATGCCAGGCTTAGCGGCGGGACCTAAAGACTCCGCTAGGATAGCCCAATTCCTCGCCGAAATCGGCGTCGAACGGATCGAGCTATTCCATTATCAAGAGCCAGACAAAAAAGCAGCCAAACTCATCGCAGACTTAAACCTCGACATGCGGGTCGCTGGATGGTGCAGAGCCCTAAAAGAAGACGTTGACAGCGCAGTTGCATGCGGATTCAAGGAAGTCGGCATCTCCCACCCCGTTTCAGACATTCATTTCAGGGCGAAGTGGCCTGAAAAAACAAGAGAACAACTCTTAGCCAACATCGTTGATGTCGTCGAGTACGCGGCTAAAACCTGCGGGCTGCGAACCTTCGTGCACGGCGAAGACAGCACACGGGCAGATTGGGACTTCGAGAAGAAACTAATCAACGCCGTCGCCGACGCGGGCGCCGAATGTTACCGTATCTGCGACACAGTTGGCATAGGGTTGTCTGACCCTGAGGCGCCTCTGCCTAACGGTGTCCCGGCAAAGGTTGTGGCGATCAAAAAGCAAACCCGAATCGGCGCCATAGAAATCCACGCTCACGACGACTTCGGAAACGCGGTGGAAAACACCATGGCAGCGGTGAAGGCAGCCTCAGGAGTATGGGACAAAGTTTACGTTAGCACAACCTACCTTGGCATCGGCGAACGTGCGGGCAACGCTGAAACCGAAAAAGTGCTGCTGAACCTGTACCTGCATTACGGCGTCAAAAAGTTTGAGGGCAAAACCCAGAAGCTCAAGGCGACAGCCGACTACATCGGCAAGGCAACGGGTTACGTGGTTCCGCCGAACAAGGCAATCGTGGGCGACTACGGCTTCGCACATGAGTCAGGAATTCACACGCACGGCGTCCTCAATGACCCTTGGACGTATGAGCCTTACCCACCTGAACTCGTCGGCAACGAGCGGCGCCTAACCATTGGGAAGCAATCAGGGAAAGGCATAGTTAAGCATAAGATAACGGAGCTTGCGGGAGCGGAACCAGACGACCAGACCGTCGCGGTGGTGGTTGAGCGAATCAAAGAAATCTACGCCAACGGCAGAAGAGCATCACTGAAAGAGGAAGAATTCAAAAAAATCCTGCGCATACTAAAGATACTGCCTGAAAACGGCAACCACTAAGAAACCATCTTTTCTTACTTTTGGACCATTTTTCAAATTAAATTGGTCGCGAACTGGGGTCAAACATACCCAGGTCGACTGGCAAGAACAAGATTATACAGCTTGGCACTATGTTTAATAGTTTGGATAAATATTCCATTTGTGGTGTAAAAGCATGGAATCTGGAGTTGAATTAAAAAAAGTGGATGAACAAGGTCGATTCATCCTGCCTGCGGATTGGCGAGAAACTGAACTCAGCGAAAGCAGAGAATTATACGTCATCAAAAGGAAAGGGTACCTAAAGATTATTCCTAAGCGAAAGATTGACCTCACCAAATATTTTGACAAGGCTGATCTTGGAGTGGATGCGATAGGAAACTGGAAACAATTTGAAAAGAAATTTTATGAGGGATGAAATGAAATTTCTTGATGCCAACGTCTTCGTCTACGCGTACTATAAGCCTAGAAAACAGCTTAGTCAAAAAGAAATCGATATGAAAGAAGCCGCTCAAAGAATAATCGCCAATATTTTCGAAGGAAAAGATAGGGTCTTGACCTCTGTTGTTCATCTATCCGAAGTTGTAAACATTCTGAAACACGGGTTCCCCACCGACCAAGTATCTGAAATAATGCGCGGAGTGTTCATGCTAGAGAATGTCATTGTGGCTGATGTTACGCGCGACATCTATTTTGCCGCCAACGAATTAGGCGACAATTTAAGACTTGATGCAAACGACGCCTTGGCGGTTGATATCATGAAGTTGAATGGCATCAGTGAGATTTATTCATTCGACGAAGACTTTGATAAAGTTGAAGGAATACGAAGAATCTCCTCAAGTTAAGTCCAAAAATAAAATGATTAGGGAAGGTTTTAGGCTGGCTCGCATTTTTGAGTTAGCCGTTGCCAGTTTTCATCGGTTAAGCGCTGCATTTCATCCATGATATGCTGATTTTGCGGCGTAAAGAGGTGTCTGAACCTGCCTTGCCCCGCCAAATAGTCTTTGACTGGTCGTTTCTTTTGCGGCGCAAGCTGGATGAGTTTGCTAGGCGTCGAAAGCTGTCTTTTGCCGTTAACTGCCTCCCAAACTGGAAACACGCAGGTTTCAACGGAGAGTTTTGAGTACTCCATGGTTTTGCTTGGTTCGGTGCGCCAGCCTCTTGGGCAAGGGGCGAAAACGTGCAGGAATGCTGGTCCTTCAACTTCAAGGCCCTTGCGGACTTTGGTCAGCATATCTTTCCAGTAGTAGGCTGTTGCAGTCGCAACGTAGGGCATGTCGTGGGCAAGCATGATTTCGGTGATAGGCTTTTTCTTTTCGAGCTTGCCGGGAATGACTTTGCCCGCGGGAGTGGTTGTTGTTGCTGCACCTGTCGGTGTGGAGCTGCTTCTTTGTATGCCCGTGTTCATGTAGCCTTCGTTGTCGTAGAGGATGAAGAGGAAGTCGTGTCCGCGTTCAACAGCGCCCGACAGGGCTTGCAAGCCAATATCGCAGGTTCCGCCGTCACCTGCCAACGCAATAATGTCAATATGTTCCTGTTTGATTTTGCCTTTCTTGCGCATTATTTTCAATGCGGCATCGATGCCTGAAGCGTTCGCGGCGGCGTTTTCGAAAGCCGTGTGCAGCCAAGGCAGCGCCCAAGATGTGTACGGGTAGATTGAGCCGACGATTTCCATGCAGCCAGTTGCTTGAGTCACAATTGTTGGTCCCCTCGTGGCTTTCATGATGAGCCGCAGGGTTGATGCTGGTCCGCAGCCTGCGCACGCTCGGTGCCCAGAAAGGAACAGGTCTGGTTTTTGAGCAATATCTTTTGCTGTGAATTTCCATTCTTGTGTCGTCATTTTTTTTCCTCCAGTTACTCCCTTAGTCCCAGGAAATGCACCGTGGTTTCCACGTTTCCTGTCTTGTTAATCTGCAGTAGGTCATCGTAGATTTGTCGGAGTTCAACGGGGGTTGCGTCTCGTCCGCCTAATCCGAAAATATAGTTAACTATGGTTG
>JBEKWR010000030.1:0-19714 GCA_049512935.1 Bathyarchaeia archaeon | reverse complement strand
CTTAGCGTAAGTCTGGTTGCCAGGCGAGGTAACTTGAATCAGCGGCGGAGCCGTGCCATAACCGATAGGCGTGTACTGCTCAACTGTGCTCAGCCAGTTTGTGCCGTCAAACCCGCCGATCGCGTACAAAACATCGTTTACAACGGCTACGCCTAGGTACGCCCGTGCAGTAGGCATTGACGCTCCTTTGCTCCATGAGTTGTTGCCCGCGTTGTACACTTCCATGGTGTTGCTGAAGGAATCGAGGTAGAATCCGCCGACGAAATACAGCAGCGGAGGAGCCATAAACCCGTCTGTTGCCCCTGCGGCTCCGTAAGATGCGAAAGAGGGAAAATTCGCGGCGAAAACCCAACTGTTGGTTTGGGGGTTGTACACTTGATTTGAATTGATAAAGTCCCCGGTTCCCTCGGTTCCAGGGCTCTTGGAGCCTCCGACAACGTAGATTTCCCCGTTCATTATCGCCGAAGCGTAGCCGTAAGCAGCCGCCGGCATGGACGCGGCGGTGCTCCAACTGTTCGTGGATGGGTCATAAACCTCGTTTACGCCCGTCTCAACGTAAAATGGACTTGCACCCGAATACTGCATTCCGCCGATCAGGTAGATTTTGCCGTTAACCACGAACGCGCTCAAGTCGGCTCTGGGCGTAGGCATGGAAGCCATCGTTTGCCAAGTGTTCGACGCTGGGTCATAAACCTCGTTGTTTCCAACGTACTCGTTGGTGCCAACGGTACCGCCTATGCAGTAAATCTTGCCGTTATAAACCGCAATTGCGAAGCCGCTTCTAGCCGTCGGCATCGGCGCCTCGGTTGCCCACTGGTTCGTGCCTGGCGTGTACATTTCGTTAACGTTAAGAGGTGAATTGCCGCTTAAGCCTCCGATCGCGTAGATTCTCCCGTTGACCGCAACGACGCCGAGTCCGCCCCGAGCGGTAGGCATGGACGCCAGTGAAGTCCACGAGTTTTGGTTTTGGCTTCCTTGGGCTTGAGCACGCGGCAAGTAGAGGGCTGGCAAAACCATCACTGCCACAATAAGCATGGCTACTGTGACTTTTAGATGCTTATTTATTGGCGATCCCCTCCGCGTAATGCTCTAACGTATTAATTAGCACTTTATGCTTATATTTCTTAAATAAATCGGTGGAAACAGACGGAAATTTTCCTCCGAGCGAACTGAACTTTTGGTGCCGCGCCGTTTTTCGTCGGGGAAAGGTTTAATGGCTATTTAAAGAATTAGCTTTTGAGGTTTCCCATGTCAATCACTAATGTTTTGGTCGGTGTGGACGGATCTGAAAACTCTGAACGAGCGCTTGATTTCGCGTTGGATTTCGCGGAAAAATTCGGCGCATCTCTCGCCATCCTGAATGTTGCTGAATCGGTGGTGATGGGAGCGGTGCCTCCTGAAACGGTTACGTATCCGACGGGAGGCAGCAGTACCGCCGTGGTTGCTAAGGATTTGATGATAATTCAAAAAGAGATGATAAACAGGTACGTTGCTCACGCAAGAGAGGTTAATCCTCGCGTGAAGGTTTCCGCTCTGACTAAGGAGGGGGATGCCGCTATTGAAATTGTTGACACCGCTAAGGAGGGTTTCAACGTCATTGTTGTCGGGCACCGCGGGTTAGGCAGGATGAGCGAACGTTTCTTGGGCAGCGTAAGCGCGCAAGTGGCGCACTCCGCACCATGCACAGTAATAATAGTGAAGTAAATCAAAAAACTTCACGTTCGCTTTGACAACACAAAGAAAGAAGCCGCCACCCTTAAGAACGGAAAATTTTTCAATGCACAATTTGCCAAGTTTTCTTTTGAGCGTGCGGGTTATATCTTAGCCTCTAATCATGTTTAAAGTATGATAACTGTTATTGGCGCTGGGAAAGTGGGAAGCACAGCGGCGTTTGAGATTTTACGGTACAAAATCAGCGACGTAGTCCTCATTGACTCTAACGAAAGCCAAGCGAAGGGGGAAGCGTTGGACATGATGCAGGCTGCGCCCGCCATCGAGTTCGACGGCAAAATCACAGGAACCAGCGATTATGCGGCGATGCGTGGCTCCGAGCTTGTCATCATGACGGCTGGGCTCGGCAGAAGACCTGACATGACCCGTATTGACTTGATGAATACGAACGCAGGGGTCATGCGGTCGGTCGTCAGGGAAGTTGTCAGGTACGCGCCTGATTGTAAACTTATGATTGTCACAAACCCCGTTGACATAATGACCTACGTTGCCTTCCAAGAATCGAGTTTCCCGCGCACCCGGCTTTTCGGCATGGGCAACATCCTTGACACGATGCGGTTCAGAACCTACATAGCAGATGAACTGAACGTATCCAGAGAAGACACCAGTGCCTTGGTGATTGGGGAACACGGCGACTCGATGGTTCCGCTGGTTGAGTATGCCGCCGTTTCAGGCGTCCCCATAACAAACTTTCTGACGGAAACTCAGATTGAAAAAATCGTCCATTTAACCGTGACTTCCGGCGCAGACGTCATCAAGCTTAAAGGCTCAACAATCTACGCTCCCGGCGCCGTAATCGCCACAACAGCTGACGCGATTTTAACGGGCAGAAACAGGGTAATGAGCGTGTCAACTTGCCTTGACGGGGAATACGGAGCCTCCGATGTTTCAATCGGCGCGCCAGTTGTGCTAGGAAAAGGGGGCGTGGAAAAGATAATTGAGCTTGAATTATCCGCTCGGTCAAAGGAGCGTTTCGGAAAGTCGGTTGCCGTGGTTAAAGAAGCATTAGCCATGTTGAAAGGCTGACGCTGCTTACCTGTGCATTTTTCTTTTGCGCAGAGAAACCCGCTGTTGCCGTTCCGAAAAAGAGAGTTGGCTGTCTTAGCTATGGATTTGTTTTGCTCGCGCGCAGTAAAAATTCCCGTTGATTTTCATGAACGCGGGGCACTTGCCACCATAGCAATGCTCCAGCCACTGACACGGCGACCTAACCTCGTACACTCTTGGCATGTAATCTCGGGTACTGAAAATTTCTTTTGGCTTTTCTCTTTTATTTATTTTTTCCAAGATTGATTCCATAAAAAACGCCTTTAAAATTGATTTTTCGCTTGAATATGTAGTGCTAACTTGTTGCTATTAAAACTGTGTTGCAATCATTGTACAACAACAAAAGCATATAAGCTCTAACTAGCAGAAGAAGAGTAAGCGGCAAGCATTTTTCTTGTCTTTTCGCCTAAAAGAATGTGCCTAACTGAGACTGTTTAACTGCGTTTTTGACTTTTGCTTTCTTCTGCTTTTCAGTCATTAACCCTAACTTTCTATAAGCTGAAGACAATTTTCTGGGGCGTAACCGCGATAGTGATTGTTGAAGAACCCGTAGACCTTCTTCTCATCTTTCGCCGTTTCCAAAACCTTCGGAACCCAGCCATCCAATTCCTCGCCGCTGTACCTGTAGTACTGTTTACTTCCATAAAACTGAATATTTCACTGTACGCTTTTAGCGCGGGCTTGTTCGGGATGTTAAAGTAAGCCCATCCGCCTGTCCCGACCAGATAATCAACCAACAATTATCCCAAGAGCTACTGCCCGACAGGTTATTTGAACATTTAATTTCGGGACAAAACCCCGCGGCGTGAAAATAGCCCGTCGCTAAAGGGAAATTATATTTAGCAGTAAAGAGCACTCTTGGTTTCAGGTGTGCCCATTAAATGGAGTTTCAGGGTAGAGACATCGTGTCAATCGAGGATTTCTCTCGCCAAGAAATCGACTACATACTGGACAAAAGCAAAAGCATGGAGCCAATCGCCCAGACGGGCTCAGACATGCTTAAAGGAAAAATCCTCGCAACCCTCTTCTACGAACCCAGCACCCGCACGCGCCTGAGCTTTGAGGCGGCGATGCTTAAACTCGGAGGCGGCAACATCGGGTTCGCAGACGCCGACATCGCCTCGGTCAAGAAGGGCGAAAACCTAGCGGACACTGTGCGCACAGTTGAGAACTACGCTGACGTGATAGCTCTTCGGCACGGGTTGGAGGGTGCAGCTAAGTTGGCTGCGGAGTTTTCTCGGGTTCCGATAATTAACGGCGGCACGGGCGCCGAAGAGCACCCCACGCAGGCGCTAACCGACCTCTACACCATACGCAAGGAAAAAGGCAAAATAGACGGGTTAAAAATCGGGGTTCTCGGCGACCTGCGGTATGGAAGAACGGTTCATTCGCTTTGTTACGCGCTTGCCTCCTACAACGTCGAGCTCTTCTTGGTTTCACCTGAAAGCCTGCAGATGCGCAAAGACGTCTCTGACACGATAAAAGGAAAGATACCCGTAACACAAGACGCAACGCTGGATGACATAATGCCCCAGATCGATGTCTTGTACGTTACCCGAATTCAGAAGGAACGGTTCCCAGACGCTGCAGAATACGCCAAAGTTAAGGGCGCCTACAAAATAGACCAGAAAACCCTCAAAAACGCAAAGAAAGACATGATCGTTATGCATCCGCTGCCTCGCGTGGACGAAATCGCCCCAGAAGTCGACAACACATCGCAGGCACGGTACTTCAAGCAGGTCAGCAACGGCGTCGTCGTGAGAATGGCGCTGCTCGCGCTGGTACTGGGCGCAGTAAAATAAGCTTTTACGTTGAAGCGAAGCGGTCGAACGTTGCCAGTGCGCTCATTGAGCCGCAGCATGGGCATTTATGCAGTGTTCCGAACCAGCTTTTCTTGCAGTTGTCGCAGTAGCTGACCGAGCGGTTGTACGTGAAGAACTCGGAGGATTGATTTTCAACCACGCGCCTCGTCAAATCCATCAACGCTTCAGCCTTAAGGTCGGTGCCTTCCAACTCGAAGACGTCTAAGGATCCCCCAGCGGTTAACCCCTTCATCTTCTTAGCAGTCTCCAACTGCTCCGTCGGCAATGACAGGATTTCACCTGCGGTCTTGACCTGGAACCTTCGCGTGCCTGAATAGTACGGTTTCTCTCTTGTCCCTGAAAACTTGACTTTAGCCACACCATACTTGTCGATGTCAAGCTGCGCAAGCCTTTCAGCGGCTTCCAAGTCGCCAAGAACCACGGGGTACAAGCGTTTACCGTATTTTCTGCCGATCTTCTGCTTAAACGACAAAACCGCTTTGACGGTTTCTTCGCTGAAGCCGCGTGCCTCCTCAGAGTTAACATCTTTCTCAGTGAAGGCTTCCACGGCTTCTCGGAACCCAGCCAAATTGATGATGCGCGAGCTGTTTTCAAGCCTGAAGTAAACGTCGCCAGTGCCGTTCCTCAACAGAAAAGGCAGGGAGTTTTTGCCAAACTGCTTGAGCACGCTGCTTTTTATTCCCAAGGCGCGGGCGGCAAGCTCGAACCGTTCCTGAATCAGGTCGAAAAACTTGTTCTTGTCCTTCTCGCACTCCAACACGATTCTCGGCAAGTTAAGACTCACGCAGCCGAGGCAGCCCGTACGCAACGTGTCAGTCTCCCATTCGCCTGTCAAGTCAGCGGCAAGCCTCATTCCCGTAGATGAGAAAAAGGCGTTTTCAGTCTCTTTCCCCGTTGCCGCGGCGAAGTAAGGCGTTCCTTTTTCAGCTGCAAGCTGGTGAGCTTTATAGAGCAGGCTCTTTGCGGCTTCATCCGTAAACGTATCCTTGCTGACTCTGACAATCAGCTTGGGGTTAAGCAGCGGCTTCTTAGCGCACTCCTCAATAAAAACTTCAATCACCAATTGGGCCAGCTGCTGGCACTCCACCGCGAAATCCAAGTATCTGCCGCAGACTTTTCCGCCGGGACCCACCGCTTCCTTTTCAGCGGCTGACTTCGGAAGGGAAAGCTGAAGCGTCAACGTAGCCTCAGTTTGCTGATTGACGCTTAAAATGAATAAGCGCAGGTTTTCCTTGAGCCGCGCCGCTTCAACACCCCTCGCGTACGGCGCCAAAAAAACGTTGAAGTAACCGTACGTCTGGGTTCTGTTGACTTCTTTGCCAGCGTGCAACAAAACATTCAGTGCGACGGCTAACGCTGACTCAAAATCGCAGGGCGGCTCCATCGAGGCTTGCATTGGATTTTCAAGTTTAATCCCATTTTGCAGGAAAAACCTTAGGTCATGGTTGACCTCGTTGGGTTTTATTATCCATGTGCCTAAACCGTCGATGTGAATTGCGCCTGAAAGGTGAGCGTCGGCGATGTCTCTTGGGAAAATGTTAAGCAGCGTGTACTCGCCTAGCAACGTCTGCCCCGCCGTCGTCACTATGGCTGCCGAGTCTACAGGCTGATCTTTCGCTTCGATCAGAGCGGTGACCTCGTGAACAGGCATGCCGACGCGGGTGAGTTTGTGACGGTACTCCTCGTAGCCCTTCTCAATCAGGATGCCGTTCACCACCTCCCTGATCAACGCGGCGGTAAGATACTTCGTTTTAGACTTAACCAGGCGTTTTTCAGCTTCCTTAGCCGCCTTCTGCGCCAACTCAGCAGGCACCTTAGCCTCCTTGATAAGCGAGTTCGCGATTTTGTTGGCGTCGAATTCTTCCAGCGTCAAATGCGAAGTGCGAACCACCATGCCTCTGGGCTTAACAGCCTTCGCCTCGACGCGGTCCGCCACGTCAAGAACCATCTTGCCGAGGTCGGTAAGGTAATACTTTTTTGCTTCAACATCCGCTTCCACCAACTCCGCCTTCAACATGAACTTTAGGTGATAAGCAAATCTGCCTGCGTCTCGGCTTGGGTTCATTTTTAGGGCGTTCATGAGTTCCGTGTAGCTGAGGGCGCTTCGGTCGAAGAGAAGGTTAAGGATTTGCAGCCTAAGCGGTGAAGAAACAGCTTTAAGCACTTTGACGCCGCGTGCGCGAAGCGGAGGCTGATTAACCATAAACCCTTCCCCAACAGTCCCAAATCGGTGCCACTCTTATTGTCAACGCCAGCGTTTAAAGTTAACTAAGGATTCAAAATATCGGTGATTTCGGAGTTTTCTTTCGCAAGTTTCATTCGGGGTGGTTGCAGCAGGAAAAGTAAAAATGTAGGAGCTAAGAAAGAGTCTCAACCTAATCTCGCGCAAGGAACAGTTGCTTGTAACAATCCTATCCGTTTTCAAAAATAAGCCTTAAAGCTTAATCGCCCTTTTGGAACGTATCTCAAAAAGAATATCTTCCTTTTCTCCCTCACCGAATTCAACGGTTCCTCTGATTTTCTTCAGGATTTTCGCGGTAGAATTCTTTTCGGTTAGACGCTCAAGAAGTTCGCTGAAGCTTTCATCATTTCTTTTAAAGGACAGAAGCTTTCTGTATGTTTCGTCTTTAATTCTGATGGTCTTAACCAAATTAACCACTATATCGACTATGTGTAAGCGTTCATTTGAATAATACGCTTGTGTACATCCTACAGATTGCTTCTTAGCCCGGAGTCTGTATGGGAAAAACATAAATCCCTAACGCATCTAAATGCAGTTTGCAGGTTACCGGTAACTTTGAATTACAGAATGATCCCATTTGACATCCTCTTGGGCGTGTTGTGGTCACTTTTAGCCTTGTTCCAACTCGGCATGTACAATTTGACTTATTACTATCGGTCAATTTTTCATATCAACCTCATTTTTGCGGGCTTCGCAACGATTATAGGCATCTTCGTTGGGGTATTTGCGTTCAGTAAATGGGCGGAGGGAACGCTTCGAATTATCGAAAAGAAGGGGGTTTATTCGGTGACTCTTGGCTACTTGCTTACCATCATAGGCTTAGCAGTTATCGGCATTGGGCTTGTCATCTGGGCTGTCTCAACCTTGCCTCTTCAAACAGTCGCGATCGCCGTCGACTTCATTTACCCATTTCCCGCAGCAGCTTTCTTGACAAGAGCGCTGGTTTATTGGCGGTGGGAAAGAAAAAACAAACGATTGATCTACTGCAGCTCCGGCTTCTTTTTGGGGAAAATTTACGCTTACCCTTACATCGATGATTCAACGTTCACGTCGGGTAACGCAGCCGCCCCAAGTTTAGGCACCTGACCTCGACGAGAATTGCGTTTGGCAAAAGTGGGGATTTACAGGTTGCCTCTTAGCCATGTTTTGACTGTTTCATAAGTGCAGAACAACGCCAGCACGGCTGTCACAGCCACGGAGAACGCGTATTCACGCGTCAAAACCGCGGGCATCATAAGCGTCAACTCCACGGCGAGCGCTGCGACTGCGAATACTGCGTAGAAGAAGAACCTTGGAATCAGGAAACGGTTGACCTTGACGCTGTTTTCCAGGAGGTACTTGCTGACTGTGAAGCCGCCGCCCTCCCGCTTCAGCAATCCAGCATCTTCCAGCTTGGAGAGGTGGTACGTTGCCACTGACGGGCTGCTCAGGTTGAGTGCTCTCTGCAGTTCCCGCGTTCCGACTGGCTTGTTGCTTTTCAGCAGGAAACGGTAAACTTCAAGTGTTGTTCCCCTCAGCACTTCTTTGGGTTCGTCTGCAGCCAAAGCCATCCACAAACCCAAACAAAGGCACAGGCTGCAATTTAAGACCTACCCCAAAAAACGCTGAAACCGCCGTACGAAAGGTTAGAACACTCAGCCTAAAATATAACATTAAATAACGGTTCACACCGTTTATTTTGGGAAAAGAAAAGTACAGTTTACGGTTGTGAGCTTACTGAACAAGAAAATGTTGATAGCGCCCATTCTCGCAGTCGCGTTAGTCCTGTCGCTTGCAGCCGCCGTAAGCTACCTGCCCGTTTCAAGCCAAGTCGCGCTTCAAAACAAGCCCTCAGCCGCGTTAACCCCAACCCCGTCTCAAAAATACTCCAACGTTACCCCAGGAACTTCCAGCTCCTCAGCTGGGTCATACACCACGGCAACGCCCGCCCCCACCTCCGCTGCGCCGCCCATAGCGGCTCCAACGACGGTTCCTTCAAACGCCACAACATCGATCAACATTATTCCATTCTTGTCGGTCGCAGCCGCCGTGGTGCTCGGTGTAGTTGCTGCGCTGCTCTTTTTCTCTGAAAAAAGCCTCAAAAAAGAACTCGGCACCGATGTGTCCAGCTGAAAGAACATTTTTTTGTGCCGTTACCGTTTAGAAAATACGCCGAATATCCGAGGACTATAACTTAATAGTGAAAGAGGAGAATGGATTAGTAATCTACGAGCCAACCGTCCGCCAGTAAAGCCGCGCAGAATGCAAAAAGAATTTCTAATTAAACGCAAATTTTAAAATGTTCATCTGCTCATTTAGTTGACTTAGTGCGCGGGAAAGGGGATTCCAAGGGAATGTCAGATTGGAAGGAAGAGCGTCAGGACTACATACTCGGCGGAATAGCCATTATCCTGCTCGGAATTCTCCTCAGCGGCTCGGCTGTCTGGGGCTTAGTCGTAAATGTTTACTCAATGAACAGTGGACTCGCGCCACCACTATTCCTCATTTTAGGCGCCGGAACAATCATCATGGGCATATTCATATCCCTGCATAAACCCGAGAAGCAAGAAGGAGCCGTCGAGAGTGAAAAAGCAAGCACCCCAACGGGAGGCATAAGCCCATGAACAGGTTGATTAAGGGATTTAGGAAGGCGGGTTGGTTAGCCAAGGCTTGTCTGGGTTTACCGTACGTGCCCATGGGAATACTGATGATGTTAGCCTTCTCGTGGTTCAACCAGCCCCCAGACTTGATGCTGACTGCGACGCTGATGTTTGCTTTCCCAGTCTCATGGCTGTGCAGGCTCCAATGTGAGCGGGAACAAAGCTTCTACAAGAAACTGTACCGAGACAGCAAAAGATACCTGCAAACAACAAGCCAAACAAAACCCGCGGCCGCCGCAGCGAAAAACTGCCCCTCTTGCAACAAACCAGCTTCCCCAGAGAACAATTTCTGTCCTTACTGTGCAACTAACCTCAGAGGGCAAAACATTCAAGGGCAGGTAACCCCCCAGAAACAAGGTTAACGCAGTCGTAAGGAAAAAGCGCGATTAATGAACTTTGAGAAAAGAATAAGTGGTTATGCGGCTGATGGCTAACATTGTATTGTATGGAATATAGAAATCTGTTAAATACTTAAACAGGTTTAGTTATTATGGGGGAAGTAAGTTGGAAGTACAATATGCGTGCTTCAATGAGTTCCCCGACCAGTGCGTTGGATGCCCTGAATACACTGAGGTACGTCAGGATCAAAGATCGGAACTTGCTTTGCTTGCAAGCCTAGGCACATTCGTTCCGCCACAATTCACGGGAAAAATCGTCAAAGAATGCAAAAGATATCACAAGCGCACCGTTGAATATATAAAATAGAGAAAGGCTCACGGAACCTTCAGCAAAAAGCCACATCCATGAAAAGTCCGCCCGAGCTATGAGAACAAACTGAATTGCCGGGGAAAAAATCTCATTTGCTACCTTACACCTTATATCATCTAGTGTCTGCCTCGCATGATAACAAATAGGGAAGATAACATTCTCCACCCAAATAGCGTTGGCTCAGGGTTTATTAGTGGTGGGCATTCTCTTCCTGAAAAATATAATTGATAATATTATTGCTACTGCAAAAATTGGAAAAATCATCCAAGATTGCATCTCTGGAACGGGTTGTAACTCTGGAACTGGGCGTGTTGTTGTCGGGGTTGATTTCGGCGGAGTTGAATCTGCAATAGAGAATGACTGAGCAGTGGAACGGGCGTTAAATTCCTCCCAATAATAGTCTGTGTCTTGCCAAACATAGTAATGGCTGAAAAATTGGAACGTGTGTCTGCCCGGATTCGTTATAGCTGGAATTGTTACCTGCCATGTGTACCAGTCGCGAGCGACAGTATCGTTGTTGACCACTTCATTTATTATGCCTTGAAAAGCCATAGGTATGAGTGGCCCATTATCAATGCTTACTGAAACAGTCGTGTTAGTGTTAACTGCCGTGGCTTGATAAATGAAATGGTCGACGACCACGTATGTTGCTCCGTCTTCTGGATAGGCATTCGCCATCGCAATTGACCCACCACTGGCAGAGACAAAGTTGGCTGAAAACAGGGTTAGGAAAATGGAGACTACTATGAACACTGCAATAATTGGTTTTTTCAGGTTTTTGTCGAGCATTTTTCTGCGCCCTCTTTAGTGGGTCCGCTCCAAATTTTATGTGCTGTGAAACAACATAAACTAGATTTCTAAAACCGTAGTATGTCAAAATCCAAATGTCAACATTGGATATTTCTACTCAAAACAATTCCTCATCAATAGATTCGCCTAAGTGGTTTCTGATGCTTGATTTCAATATATAGTACAACAGATGTTTTTCATGAAAAACAATTATTTATTAGGTTAAACTCTTGACAGTACTTAGTTTACTGGGGCTTTAAAGACATGAAAGCATTCATAATTCAATTTCCATTCGGCGTCGCAGCCTTCGACGACAAGAAAGGCTTGGTTGAGAAAGTTCTGTTTCCGAAGAAACCTCTGGCAGCCGCAAAAAGTTTGCTGAAAACAGAATCGGGAAAGCTTTCCGACGAAGTCTTCTCTTTGGTGACTCTGCTTAAAAACGCGGGTTACGATGCGTTTGTTTTTGAAAACGCCAGCGTGGCAGATGAAACCCACCGTAAAATGAATGTCACCGTTGAAGTTGCCAAGGGCGCTGAGGTTGAAGATTTGCGTTCGCTGATGAGCCAGGTGGCTGTTGAATCGGGTTTTATCGGGGATGAGCAGGAGCTTAGCCTCTGGAGCCGAAACGTCAGCTTGGAACTCACAAAACTGCGAATCAAAGGCGCCGTCGAGAAGAGAGACCTAATCGTTGCTCAGGGCATTCAGACGCTTGATGATCTGGACCGTACGGTCAACCTGTTCATGGGCAGGCTCCGCGAGTGGTATGGCGTCTACTTCCCCGAGCTTGACCGCCTAATCGAGAAACACGAAACCTACTCACGCTTAGTCATGAACTTGGGTTACAGGGAAAACTACACTGTCGAAGCTTTGGAGAAAGAGAACATTCCTAAAGAGCGAGCGCAGTTTGTTGCGAAAGCAGCAGAATCAAGCATGGGTGCAGACATCGCTGAACTCGACCTTAATCAGATCCAAGAATTAGCTAGAAACGTGCTCGAATTCTATGAGTTGCGCAAGAACATGGAGAATTACGTTGACCGAACAATGGAGGAGCTGGCGCCCAACGTCCGAGCCGTCGCAGGAGCACTTCTAGGGGCACGATTGATCGCCATCGCTGGAAGCCTGCGAAACCTTGCTATGCGACCAGCCAGCACAATTCAAGTTTTAGGTGCAGAAAAAGCACTCTTCCGCTCATTGAAAACAGGTGCGAGACCGCCAAAACACGGGTTAATCTTCCAACACACATTGCTGCATGATGCTAAGCGTTGGCAACGGGGAAAAATCGCGCGTGTCATCGCTGGGAAACTAGCCATTGCAGCTAGAGCTGACGCTTTCGGCGGCAACTTCATCGGCGACAGGTTAAAAGCGGACATAAACAAGCGCTTGGACGAAATCCACGAGAAGTACAAGGAGCCGCCGCCACCTAAGGAGCCTAAACCCAGAATGGAAAGGCGCGAGGAGCCTTTTAGGGAACGCAGGGAAGGCGGAGAGCATCCTTCTAGGCCGCGTGAGGGCGGAGGCGGAGAATATCCACTCAGGGAAAAACCGCATCAACGACCTCCTCACGGAGGGAAGCGCAGGCGTAAGCAGTGGAGAGACAGGCGTGCCGGTCAGGGTTAAGCCGCACCTGAAGTTCAGGGAAATCTACGAGGTCACGCTTGAAGACGGCGCGAAACGGCTTGCCACCAAGAACCTGACGCCGGGCTTGAACGTTTACGGGGAACGGCTGGTCAAGTTTAAGGGCGTCGAGTACCGCGTTTGGGACGCTTTCCGCAGCAAGCTGGCGGGAGCCATCATCAAGGGCTTGCAGAACGTGCCTATTGAGCCAGGCAGCAAGGTGCTTTATTTGGGCGCTGCTTCGGGGACGACGCCGAGCCACGTTTCAGACATCGTCGGCGAAGCTGGGCACGTTTACTGCGTTGAGTTTGCGCAGCGTTCAATCCGCGACTTAGTCAACAACGTAGCTGCTTTTCGCCCGAACATTTCGCCGCTTCTTGAAGACGCGCGCATGCCTGAACGGTACGCAATGTTCATCTCGGGGAAGGTGGACACGATTTACTGTGACGTGGCGCAGCCTGAGCAGGCGAAGTTGCTGGCTGACAACGCGGACTTTTTCCTGAAGGCGGGAGGCTGGATTATGATTGCGGTGAAGGCGCAAAGCATCGACGTGACCATGGACCCCGAGGCGGTTTACCGTCAGGAAGCCAACATTCTGCGCAAAAGAGGCTTCGACGTAGTTGAGGTTGTGAACTTGGAGCCCTTCGACAAAGCGCACGCGATGATTGTGGCGCAGAAAAAGTAAAAGGCAGGAAAACAACCCAAATCAAAAATGCAGCCCGAAACAAGCCTTGCCTGAAGCGAACTGCCGTTTGATAGGGCATCTGGATTCAGGTATCAATGGATTTATACCTGTTTTTTCGGCTAGTTCTTTGTTTTCTTCACGGAAAAATGAAATCTTTTGAGCTTGATTTGGGCTCTAAACTAAAAAATCAACATGAATCAAGCCCTGACCTACCCGATAGGGAGGGGGGAGGGGGTCTACTATTTACATCAAAAAACCAACACAAATATGGGTTCACAAAGGCGGGGTTCAGCAACGCGATGCTTTCTCGGGTCAGGCGCGGCTTTTGGAAAAGTGTTATAGCTTAGTTTCACGAAAGCCATTCAACGTTGAGTGATGCGTTTGGCTAAAACCTTGATTGCTGGCGTGGACGAGGCAGGGCGCGGATGCGTTATTGGCCCTTTAGTTGTCGCTGGCGTCATGGTTAACGCTGAGGCGCTGCCGATCCTTACCGAGCTCGGCGTGAAAGACTCCAAACTGCTTACCCCCCAGAAACGGGAGCTATTGTACCCAGCGATCCTGCAGTTAACCGAAAAGTACCAAACCATAAAAATCCTTCCAAGCGAAATCGACAAGGTAGTTGAAAGCGAAAGACGATTACACAAACTAAACCGTCTCGAAGCGCAAACGATGGCGCAAATCATCGAAGCTTTGAAGCCTGACGAAGTATTCGTTGACGCGGCAGACACGGTTGAACACCGCTTCGCAAACCACATACGTGAATGCCTAACCGTCAAAACCCGCATCGTTTCACGTCACAAAGCCGACAGGATCTACCCTGTTGTTTCAGCAGCATCCATCATCGCCAAGGTGGAGCGGGACAGGGAAGTCGCGGCTTTGCGGGCGGAGCACGGCGATTTCGGCAGCGGATACTTAACCGACGAGAAAACCATGGCTTTCCTGCGGCGGCTGCTGGAGAAAAACGATGAATACCCCAGTTTTGTGAGGAAGTCTTGGAGGCCTGCGAAGAGGGCGAAAAGCGAGAAAGGCTCAATTCAAAAAACGCTGACTTAAACTGTTTAGTCACAAACGTGCCTTAAGTTGTAGTCAAATTGCTAGGTGAAAAGTCTACAAAAAAACATTAGTTATATAAATGCCGAATCCCATCCTAAATGTAGGAGAAGAGTGCGGGTTTTAGACGGCGGCTGCCTTATGAGTGAAAAAGACGTTACACGGTTTCTGCAGATGCTCGGGCTTTCGAAAAGAGAGATTCAAGTTTACATGTTCCTAGCCAAAAGCGGGGTTCAATCAACAAGCTTCGTAGCTAAGCGACTCAAGATGGAACGGGTCCAAGCCTATCGTACATTTAAGAAGCTGCAGGAGAAGGGCTTCATCGAAGCAACTTTGGAGAGGCCGACGAGGTTCACGATCGTTGCTTTCGAAAACCTAGTTGACACGTTCATCACCGCCAAAAAGACCGAGGTCACCAACCTGACCGACCAGAAACAGAACCTACTGACGGCTTGGCAGTCAATCAGCGCTCCCGAATCTGAGTACCCAGTGGCGAAGTTCTCAATCATCACGGGGAAGAAAAAGATTCACTCAAAAATGTTGTCCATGATTGAAGAGTCAAACTCTAAAGTCACCATCTTAACCACCGCACTGGGCTTAATCCAGGAAGACATCGCTGGCGTCTTCGACTCAGCCGTCAGTTCCTCCCAAGACCGCAACATACAGCTACAGATAATAACCGACATTTCCCATGAAAACTTCAAAATCGTGGAAAGGCTAGACCGCACCGTCACAGACGAAAAACTCAATATAAAACTTCGCCACGTAGGAATGACCTCCAAGTTTTTCCCTCGGTTCCTAATCAAAGACGAGGAAGAAGCCATGCTGTACACGCCCTACGGCAACGAAGCGTCCGTGCTGAACCTGGAGGACGAGGGCTTATGGATTAACGACAAAATGTTCATTTCTGTTCTGAAGGCTTTCTTTGTTCAGATGTGGCAAACAGGCATTGAAGCCTCAAAAAGGATAGAGGAGTTGAAGACTGGAATCCCCATAGGCGAAACGATGGTCATTAAAGACGCGGATGAAGCATGGTCCAAGGTCACCCAGGTTTTGGAAGGCGCCAAAAAAGACATCGTGGTTATCACCTCATCTCAGAGCATCAACGTCCTCGCTGAAGATGACCCTTCTGTAAACCCGCTGGTAAACTACTTCAAGAAAGGCTTAAAAGTCCGAATAATGGCGTCCATTGACCTCGACAACCTTGAGCCAGCACAGAAACTCGCAAGCCGCTTTGAAATTAAGCATGTTCCGATCAGCTACATGACTATGATGCTGGTTGACAACAAGCACCTGTTCATGTTTAAGATGCCTCCGCTGAGCGACTTCGCATCTGAAGCCCCGTTCTACCTGGCTGACACTTTCTACTCCTCCGACTCCAGTCAGATCGAAAGAGTAAGCGAGATGCTGAACGACATTTGGAAGCGAGGCATAGACATCAAAGAAATAAGCAGCCAAGCAGGCACGAAGCTTCCCGCCGTCACAGTTTCAACCAGTGACGCCGTCGCCGCGATTGTCAGCAAGATGTTTGAAAACGGCGTCAATTCAGTTTTGATAACTGACCACGGTAAACCCGTCGGCGTGATCAACGACCGTGAACTTCTCAAGGACATTGTTGACATGCAGATGGATCCTGAGAAAACACTGGCGAACGACCTGAACTTCACGCCGTTGATAATTCTTGAAGGCGACGAGACGATGATTACAGCCATGAAGCGGATGGGGGAGAAGGGCATCACACGGGCTGCCATGGTTAAGAACGGTCAACTTATCGGCATGCTGACGGAATCAATGGCTAAAGCGGCTGCACTCCAAGTCAAATCAGTCGCCCAGCAAAAATGATGCTTTCACCTTCGTTTTTGAATGGCGTATAGAACGGCAAACGATATTAGTGAAAAGCGTTAACCCTTATGGCGAGGGACAAGAGGTTGAAGGTAAAGACGCCAGTTATAATCGTAAATTTTAAGACTTACTTGGAATCCACGGGGCAAAAAGCAGTTGCGCTTGCGAAAGCCGCTGAAAAAGTCGCCAAGGAAACAGGCGTTTCCATAGTTGTGGCTCCTCAGTTCGTGGACATCGTGAAGGTTGCAGAGGCGGTTGAGATTCCCGTTTTTGCACAGCACATTGACCCTATTAAGCCTGGCAACTCAACGGGACACGTGCTGGCTGAATCAGTCAAAGAGGCAGGCGCTGTCGGCACGCTAATTAACCATTCCGAGAGGCAGCTTAAGCTTTCAGAGATAGAAGCCATTGTCTCTTTGTGCCGCGAGAAAGATTTAGCTTCCTGCGTCTGCGCTAATAATCCGACAACAAGCGCCGGCGTAGCTGCGATGCGTCCTGACATCGTTTCTTTTGAGCCTCCTGAACTTATCGGCACGGGCATCGCGGTTTCAAAGGCGCAGCCTCAAGTAATCACCGACACAGTCAACTTGGTTCGCCAAGTCAACGTTGACGTAACGATTTTATGCGGCGCTGGGATAAGCCAAAGCGAAGACGTTGCCACCGCTTTGAAGCTGGGAACCAGCGGGGTTCTTGTTGCAAGCGGCATTGTCAAAGCGAAAGACCCATATATGATTCTGCGTGCTTTTGCCGACGCAACAAAGTAACATTAACGTGATTAGCTTTGAAAGTGGAACCAGAATGTGAATCTTGCCTGCTTTCGCGGGCGCAAACGGAAACTTACCAGGCGACGACAAATCCCGCTCTTCGTTTCCGCTGCCTCGCCGAGGTTGTTCGGCTACTCAATCGCGAGTTCAAATCGTCTTCTGTAGCTGCTGATTTAGGCACGAAGAGAGACCGTTTAATCAAGGAGTTAACGGGCAACAATGACCCGTACAGCAGAACTAAGAAGGCAGCTAACGAAAAAGCGCTCAAACTGTTGCCTCACGCGAGAAAACTCGTTGAGGAAAGCTACAATCAGCAGGAGCGTTTCAAGAAGGCTTGCCTCTGCGCCATCGTCGGAAACATCATGGAGTTTGACATTCCAGGGCACAACTTCACCCTTAACAGTTTAGCCTCGTGCATTCGTGAAGCCTCTAAAGACCTGTTCATCGACGACATCGACCGCGCCTACGAGATAGCGAAAAACGCGAACAGCGTTCTTTACCTGGCGGATAACGCGGGAGAAATCGTTTTTGACACTCTTTTGGTTGAGCAACTGAAGAACATGGGCTTAAAAGTGACTTATGTGGTTAAAGGCGGCTCCGTCATCAACGACGCAACAATGGAGGACGTGGCGCTTTCAGGCATGGACGCAATAGCAGACGACGTGCTGACCACCGGGACAGACGCGGTGGGTTTGCTTAAGAAAGAGGTTTCGCCTGAATTCCTCAAGGTTTACGACGCTGCAGAATTGGTTTTCGCTAAGGGCATGGGGTACGCTGAAACCCTCACCGAGTACAAGTTGACCAAGCCTCATCTGCTGCTGTTCAGAACCAAATGTGTACCCGTGGCTAACTATTTCTGCGCTCCAAGAGACAAAAACATCGCCAAGCTGATGCCGTAAAATGAAGTTGCCCGCCATAGCCTTCAATCAGGAAGCGCTTTCCCGCTTCGGCGAGGCCTTAAGCAAGGAGTGGCTCGTAACCAACGGGTTAGGCGGCTACGCGTCAAGCACCATTTTGGGCATAAACACGAGGAAGTATCATGGGCTGCTGGTTGCCGCGCTGCATCCGCCTGGCGACCGCACCGTTTGCCTTTCAAAGCTAGACGAGGACGTCTTCGTCGGCGACAAGGTTTTCAGGTTGGGCGCTAACGAGTTTGCAGACGCGATTTATCCGCAAGGGTACATGTTTCTCAACGCGTTTTCAGTCGCCCCATTCCCCACGTGGATTTACCGTGCTGGCGGCGTCGAACTGCGCAAAACGGTTTTCATGCCGAAGAGGAAGAACGCTGTCTCCGCAATCTACAGGGTCGCCAACCATGGCAGCGGAGAAGCTACGCTTAGGATTTACCCAATGTTAACCTGCCGTCACTTCCACTCCGTCATCAACCGAGCGGCGAACCCGTTGGAGCTCACCCAGAAAAGCGGCGACGAAGAGTTTGAAACCGCGTTTCAGCACCCTTCCGCAACAATCCTGTGCCGAGCAACTGACGGCAGATTTCATGAGCATATCAACTGGGTAGACGGTTTGTGTTACCGCGCGGAGGCGGCAAGAGGCGAAGACGGCAGCGATGACCAATTTCAACCTGGCTTTTTCGAGTTAACACTGCAGGCTAAAGAGGAAAAAGATTTCGCGTTAAACGCTGCCGTAGACGTTGACAGCCGAATTGCGCGGGAAGTTCTGGATTCCACCGGCAAAACAATCGATGAAGTTGCCGCTTCTTTCACGCGGGAATCTGCGCGGCTGGACGATTTGCTCTCGGAATTTTACGGTTTGCACCATGAAGTTTCAGCAGCTGACTGGCTAAGTTGGGTTCTTTCGGCGGCTGACTCATTCATCGTTCAAAGCATGGCGGGCGGGAGTGCCGTTATCGCTGGGTACCACTGGTTTGAGTCATGGGGCAGGGACACGTTTATCTCGCTGCCTGGGTTGCTGCTGGTTACTCACAGGTTCAGCGAGGCAAGAGACATCCTGCGGGTTTACAATCGGTTCTGCCGCGGCGGACTTATCCCGAACTTCGTCACAGACAAGACGGGTGAAGCAGCCTACAACACCGTTGATGGAACCCTCTGGTACGTTAACGCTGTCCTTCAGTACCTCAAGTACACAGGGGACTACGCGTTCATCGAGGCTGAACTCTGGAACAACCTGCAAGCCATAATCAGCAGCCACGAGCAAGGCACGTCTTTTGGCATCCGTTTGGATAGCGACGGCTTGCTGTCGCATGGCGCAGGGCTCACGTGGATGGACGCCGAAGTCAACGGCGCGGCGGTGACGCCTAGGGCTGGGAAAGCGGTGGAAATCCAAGCCTTATGGTACAATGCACTTCGGACGATGCAGCTGCTAGCCGACAGGTTCGGGGAGAAAGCCTTAGCTGAAAAATACTCTGCGATGGCTGACATGGCAAGAAGAAGCTTCAACCTGAAATTCTGGAACCCGCGCGCAGGCAGCCTTTTCGACGTTTTGGGACCCGACGGCGGCGACGATTCGCTTCGTCCGAACCAGGTTTTCGCTGTCTCTCTTGACTTCGCCATCCTTGACAAAGCCAGGTGCCAGCGGGTTATGGATGTTGTTGACCGTGAGTTTGTGACGCCGTACGGTTTGCGAACGTTGTCCGTCAGCGACCCAAGGTTCGTCGGCAGATACGTTGGCGACCGCGTCAGCAGGGATAAGGCTTACCATAACGGGACGGTTTGGCCTTGGCTGCTGGGTCCCTTCATAACGGGCTACTTGAAAACCAACGGATGCGACGAAAGGCTGCGTGACTGTATCTTGCAAAAGCT
>JBEKWR010000029.1:0-23504 GCA_049512935.1 Bathyarchaeia archaeon | reverse complement strand
GGACCGACGGCTACAGAATCCTAATCGAGCTTGCAAGGAAACTGGGCAAAGACGACATCACCGACCTTCCCAAAACCCTGTTCGGGCTCAGCGACGAGGCAGTTGACCACGCGTTCGGGCGATATTTGGAGGCGAAGTTCCCGTTCGGCTACAAGATGAAGGCTGTGGCTGAACGCTTCGGCGTCTTGCCCCGTGGAAAAACCATGAGTTACCAGCGGCAAGCCGAGCTTAAAGCGCAGTTTGACAACACGCCTGTTTACCGCGAAACCATCCGTGAAGCCATGATGGAGAAAGTTGACTTGGAGCGAGCCAAGCAAATCATGCGCGACATCGCCTCTGGCAAAATCAAAGTGTCCACCTACGTTAGCTATGAAAAGCCGACGCCTCTAGCTTACCACATCCTATCTAAATACGCTGACGTTACCGAGCTGATGGCGCCCGAACGGGTCATAGTGAACAACATTGACAAACTCAAAATGGCAATCGATGCCAGAACCATCGCGCTCATGTGCATGAAATGCGGGCAATGGACAGGACAAGAAAAAATCAAGGAGCTGCCGCCAGAGCCAAAGTGCCCCAAATGCGGGTCAGGCTTGTTGGCACCGCTTTACCGCAGCCAAGACGTCAACAAACTGCAAGGCGACCTAACGCGGCGAAGGGAAGGCAAAGAATTGACGCCTGAAGAACTCAAAGAACTCAGCCAAGCCCGTCGCAAAGCTGATTTGATTTTGAGCTACGGAAAAGACGCGGTGCGGGCGCTGCAGGTGAAAGGCGTCGGTCCTGAGACGGCGTCGCGGATTTTGGGCAAGATGCACGCGGACCAAGACGGGTTCTACATGGACCTGCTGAAGGCTAAGGTTCAGTACCTGCGGACAAGAGAATACTGGGACAAGTAAAACTGAAGGTCTTGAAGTTAACAGAGAGGGAAGCGATTAATTTCTCTTACAACATCAAAATCTTGATCATCGCTAATTATCGTGTTTAGTTTTCTATTAATCGCTGAAGCGACATGGATGGAATCGCGCGGTTTCAAACCATATGAGCTCATTACCCTTTGCGCTTCACTGAGGATGTTTTCGTCAAAACTTATGAATTGTAGATTTACGAAACCAAGCAGTTTTTGGCCCTCGTTAATGCTTTCATTCTTGCCCAGCGTCTTTCTTACTGCCCAGACCACTTCATCCCACGTTAGCGTCGACGTAAACGCCGGAAACTCGCCTTTCGCTATGCCCTTCAAGATTTCTGCAGCGTTTTTTACTCGAATGTCTACTTCTTCAGCGTATAATATTGGGTAAATGAAAACATTTGAGTCAATGTATGCGGGTTCGTTCTTCCACTTCATTTTCTATTAACTCTTTAATGTTTATCCATTTCTTCAATTTTGGGGCTGACGTTTGAGTGAAATATTCCGCGTAACTTCCGTTAATTTGAGGTTTTTTTATGACTATTTCTTGGTCGCGCATTTCGAGGGTAATTTCGACCCCCGGCTTTAACCCAAGGGCATCTCTCATTTGTTTTGGGATTACAACTTGTCCTTTTGGTCCAACGTTTCTCTTGAGCGTGCTATCACCGACATACCAATTGGTTCCACTATGATTTATACTTTCCAACTATTGAGTTATACTTTTCCTCTCGGGCGGGCCTTTGCCCCGTCATGGGGACAAGAGAATATTGGGACAAATAGCCACCTTTTTGAAAAAACGCCGTTATCATGCTGTGTTAAGTTGGGAAGCGGGTTTCTTTTGCGATAAGGATTTTAACCCTGCCCAAACCTATGTTTTAGGAAAATTTCGATGACAGTTAAAGCCGTTTTGTTTGACATGTTCGATACCCTCGTGATAATCAAAAAGAACCATGATTTTTACAGTCCATCCACGATGCACATGTACAGGTATCTCAGCGAAAACGGCGTGCCCGTGCCTTTGGACAGGTTCCAGGAGGCGTACGACAAAGCCCGCGAGGAACTGTACGCGAAGGCTGACCCGAACCTTGAAGAGCCGCACTTCAACGTTCGAATCGCCCTAACATTGAAGATGCTGGGCTACGACTACGATGTTTCAAGCCCGCTGGTCTTGGCTGCCAGCGCCGCCTGGTGCGACGAGTTCGTGAAGTACGTTTGCCTCGACAACGACACCCCTCCCCTCCTACAGGGCATAAGCGGCAGGTACAAGCTCGGCATCGTTTCCAACTTCGCCATTCCAGAATGCGTCTACAAACTGCTCAAAACGTACGGGTTAGACGGGTTTTTCGGCGCGGTCGTGGTTTCTGGAGCGGTCAACAGGCGTAAACCCAGCCCAGAAATCTTCAACAGAACGCTCAATGCTCTGGGCGTGTCCGCGGCTGAAACGGTTTTCGTAGGTGACACGTTGGATGCTGACGTTGAAGGTGCCAAGGCGGCTGGCATGAGGGCGGTTTACTTCAAGAGGCGTGAGGAGAAACCGGTTGAAAGTGTCGTTCCTGACTTTACGATAAAAAGTTTAACTGAACTGCCGCAGCTGCTGGAGCAGATGTAGGACCGTAACCATTCAAATTTAAGACTTTTTATAGGCAGCACAATTTTTTTCTTGGGCGAGAACGTTTTAATTTGTGGCAAAAACAAAAAAAGCGGCGAGGAATGAACTCTATTTTTTGAAAAATTTGAAAACTTGGTTTGGTAAAAGAAAGGAGAGTTAAGCTCTTTTATAGTCTCGGTTCTTTTTTGCCAGTCATGTATGCCCAGGCGCCCACTATCGCAACTGTTAGGCACGCACCTGCAAAGCCTGAAATCAGGTAGGTTGTTGCTCCAGCCAATGCGGGTAAAGCTGCGATGATCCACGGGATGAAGAGCGTTGCGGTGACTTGAGCTATGATGCCTGCTACGAAGCCTAAAAGAGCTATTAAACCGAATATTTTTAATCTGCTGTTCATTTAATTCACCTTTTTGATTTTAGATTGCATCACGGCGCTTTTTAGTCTAACTTACACATTTGTGTCTAAACAGATTAGCGCTCGCATCATCTTTAACCTTTACAGAGCAAGCCGAATGGACTTTTTTTTAGCGTGTATATCTGTACGTATATACGTGCATATTCTTAACATATTAACAACGTATAAGATTCTACTACGCATCCTCTCTTGTCAGAGGTAATCAAATTGTCAGAAAACTTCTCAAAAAAGTGGGAAAGCAAGCGGGATGACACACCATTCCAAAACCGCATTAAAGACGCAGTAAAGCCGCCGGGGCCGTTGAAGCCACGACTTGACTTCGCCGTCAGACGCATCGAGCTTCAAGTGCAGAAGCTTGATCAAGCAACCGACAGGTTCAGCCAAAGAGACAAGGCAATCTTCGCCAGAATCGTTGACGCATATGCAAAGCATGACAGTGCACGCGCAAACGTTTTCGCCAATGAGCTAGCTGAAGTTCGCAAGATGTCAAAGTTGATCATGAACGCTAAACTCGCGCTTGAACAAATCACTTTACGGTTACGAACAGTATCAGAACTTGGCGACGTAGTATCAACCTTAGGTCCAGCCGTAGGAGTTCTACGTTCAGTCAGAGCCGGCTTAGTGAGCGTGTTCCCAGAAGCAGAGAATGAACTGGGCGAAATCGGCAACATGCTCAGCGGAATAATGATTGAAGCGGGACAAGGCAGCGGAATGACACTTAACTTCGACACCGTAAACGAGGACGCAGCAAAGATTCTCACGGAAGCAGCAACAGTCGCAGAGCAGAAGATCAAAGACAAGTTCCCAGATCTGCCACCAGGAATGCCAGCAGCCCCACAAACAGAGAAATCAACACAGGGTTTCTAAAATAGGAGGATAAAACACAATGTCTAACTCCAATCTTTTTCTTTATATTGGAAAACCAATCAAAAACGAGTATGGACGAGTAATCGGAAAGATTGCTTCATTCGCATTAACTCCAAGCGGGAAATTTGACGCTGTTTACCTTGAGTTTGGTGATGGCCAATTCACGAAACAGCCGATGGAAAGCTTACGCTTTAATGGTGCTGAAGTCACATTTGTCACTAAAATTAAGTCGCAGGCAGGCATCTTATGCGACCACATTCCTTTAATCTGGCGCAAGGACCAAGCCTTAAAAGATCTTCTTGACAAGAAAAAGATCACGCCTGAAGTCTTCCAAGACCTGCACTCCAGCTTCACCAGCGTTTTAGCCTCGCTTAAGAAAGACGCGCAGGTGATCGTTGAAGAATCCGCGGTGGAAATTGAAAGGTGCAAAGATGAAATAACGTCCTTAAGCTACGCTATCGCTAACCTGGAAATTGAACACGAAATAGGCAAGGTAGATGAAGAAAACTACAAGTCTGCGTTTGCGGCTCTTCAAGAAGCCCTTAGACGTGCAACTTCGGAGAAAACAGACTACGAACTTACGAAAAGCAGGGTTTCAAGCGTACTGTTAGGCGACACGCAAGACGCTCTGCAGAAAACGAAAACTTACGCTGAACAGGTGAACGCTGCAGCGACGAAGCTGCCTGAACCCCCCGTTGTTGTTTACGTTAAAGAAGTAGCAAAAGCCGGTATCTAATCGCGGACAAAAGTGGAGACGTAACGCTGGAGGGATAAGGTTTGAAAGTTTTAAGCAACCTGACCCCTTCTCCTATCCGTGAAGTCGCCACCAAATCGATCACCACCCTTAAGATTCAGCAAGGCAAACTTGAACAGGCCAGTTTCCGACTAAAAGAAAGAGACCGCGTACTTTTTGAAACGTGCATGGGCGCCCTGAAAAAGAACAACCGTGAAAAAGCCGCGATATGCGCCACGGAGCTGGCTGAAGTTAGAAAGCTCGTAAAGTTTCTCTACAACGTCCAATTAGCCATTGAACGGGTAATCATGCGCTTGGAAACGATTAGGGAGCTCGGCGACATCGTCACCGACCTCAAGCCAGCCCTGCGTCTGCTTCAAGGGGTTTCTCAAGAGTTGTTCCAGGTTCTTCCTGACGTCAGCTCTGAACTTGACAGCGTCAACTCCGCGATCCAAGATACGCTGCACGCGACGAAGCTTACAGCCGACGAGGATGTGATTCCTGTCGGGAGGAAAACGGAGGGCGGGGAAGAAATACTTAAAGAAGTTTCAAACTTCATGCAGCAGAAAATATCTGAAACGCTACCTGAGCCCCCGATTGGAGCGCCCAAAGTGCAGGAGAAAACGCCCATCAGGGAGATGGTTGCGCTCACCGCTACTTCTTCGCAGATGATCGGGCACAAAACCACTGAGGAAACAGGGTTTGACCCGTCGAAGGCTTTGTTCTCTTACAAGAAGCAGGAGATCAAGGAGTTCACAATGAAGGTTCAGAACCCCTCTCTGGAAGATGTCCTGCTGGAGTACGTGCGTAAAACTAACGGCGAAATCGATCTGAGTCGATGTTCAAGTGAGCTTCAAACTTCAAACGAGGAAATTGAACGTGCCCTTGAAAGTTTAGGGACGAAGGGAAAAATAAGAATCGAGTTAAAATCGCCTGAATAGACGAGAGGAGAAAAACAAAAATGAGCGCTTCAAACGAACTTGAGAAAGCGGCGACAGCGTACGCGTTGGATGCTGTACGCTTAGATAAACAAGGGCAAAAAGGAAGAGCAATAACCCTGTACCAGAAGGCAATCGAAGCCCTCCTGCAGCTTGTGCAGCTTTACCCTGAATACGGCTTGAACAAGGTGTACGTTCAGCGAGCAATTGCGTATCAGGAAAGAATCAAGGCGTTGCAGGGGGCTGTTTCTTCCGCTGAAATGAACGAGGCAAGCAACAGCGACGCCGAGGGCGGAGGCGCAACTATGGATGCCAGCGGCGGAGTCTCGAAGCCGAACAACGAGGAGCTCGTCATGACCGAGAAACCCAAGGTTAACTGGGATGAAGTTGTAGGCTTAGACGTCGCCAAAAAGGCAGTTAAAGAAGCCATTGTTTACCCAGTTCAAAGACCTGACCTGTTCCCGCTGGGGTGGCCGCGTGGCATACTGCTTTTCGGTCCGCCGGGCTGCGGCAAAACTCTTTTGGCAGCAGCAGTTGCAACAGAGATCGACGCCAACTTCTATTCGATTGACGCTGCATCCATCATGTCTAAGTGGCTTGGAGAAGCAGAGCAGAACGTCGCTAAACTGTTCGGTACCGCCCGCAAATCCGCAACCGACGGCAAACCAGCCATAGTTTTCGTTGACGAGTTAGACTCTTTGATGGGGGCGCATACAAACGAGGTCGGCGGAGAAATACGGGTCCGTAACCAGTTCCTGAAAGAAATGGACGGCATAGTTGACAAGGGCAAGAACCTTCACGTTTACGTCATCGGCGCCACGAATAAGCCTTGGGATTTGGACTGGGCTTTCATCAGGCGGTTCCAGAAGAGAATCCTGGTTCCGTTAGCCGACCATGGCACAAGGCTGAACATGTTTAGGGTTTACACAAGCACCCTGCAGATAGCAAGCGATGTCGAATTAGACGAGTTGGCAAGGCTCTCCGAAGGGTTTTCGGGAAGCGACATACGGGACGTGTGCCAATCAGCACAGCTCAGTCTCATCGGAGAATTCTTCGAGTCAGGCAAGGCAATGGACAAAGAAGCAAACCCCAGAGCCTTAACCATGAGTGACTTCCGCCAGATCCTTGAAGAACGCAAGCCAAGCGTTTCACTTGACATGCTGACGGCTTACAACCGCTGGTTCGAAGCGTTCAAGGCATTATAGTTACGGGGGGCAAAAAAAACAAGACCGAAAACGGGTTGGGTGGAAAGGTTTGGAGAATCATATTTTTTTACGCTCTCCCTTCTCCCCCTCAAATTATCTCCAAACCCCACAACCCATTAAAATTTTTTCAGCCTTCAAAATCCACGTTTTTTCCTCTTAGCGCAACCTTAATCTTTTCGAGGGCACAGTCAACGTTAAATATTTCTTGCGCACTCTGGAATGTTTATGACATATAGACCTCAAGGCGGTTCATCCAATCGAAATGCAGGGCGGCAACTTTCGAAATCCGCGCGTGAAAAGAAAGCGAAGGAGAAGAAGCAGCGTAGCGCCGGCAAATACCTGGAAGAACAAACCGAGGTTTCACCGCAAGACGCCGTTGAAAAAACGCTCGGCAGCTTAACCAGGCTGGGCAACCAGATTTTCGCTCTTTCACCCTTCAGCCAATACTTCGACCCTTGGCTTGTCAACCTGCGTCAAGTCGTCTCCGAGTTCGAATCAAACCCCGCTATAAAAGTCGACGAGCAGTTTGTCAAGGAACGCGAGCAGGTTTTCCTAGACGTTGAAGCAGCGCTTGCCGAATGCAGGATTCAAGAGTCAAGCATGACTGGAGAAGCCAAAGAACTTTTCGACAACAATCATCTTCTGGTGGAAACAGACAAGGAGTACGCTGAAAAAACAAGGCAGCTAAGCAACAAGCGTAACTCAGACGTTCAACGTTTAAGCACCGAGGTCCGCGAGTTGGAAGACAGTGTGGCAAGCCAGGAAGAAATCAAAATCAGCTTTTACAAGTTCAAGGCCAAAAAACAAGCGGCGGAAAAACTTGCTCAGACAAAGCATGAGCTGAAAGCTAAGAAGAACGAGTTGGAAATGACTCTTTCAAGCTTCACGGCTGACCAGGAGAAACTGCATGACGCCTACGAGAAGAAGAAGCAGGAAATTACCGATAAAATCGACAGCTTACACAAAGCGCTTGAGAAACTTGAAACCGACACGTCCGTGACCCCGCGGCAAGCGGCATGCAACGTGTTGGCTAACGGCATAAACGCTCTTATCCAGCGGTCGCCGTCCACCAGCCAAACGTAAAAATGCGATGATCTGTTCCTAAGCGAGGGCGCGTGGCTCTGAAACAAGACACAAAATGGAAACAAGAAAAAATCAAACGGCGAAAAGCCATTTCGATGGTTAGCTAACTTTAAGCTGGTTTTCGTTCAGCTGGCTTACGGTCGGCTGCTCTTGACCCATCAGGGTCTTCAAGGTTTTTGCCTCTTCCCGCAAGGAAGCAACCTCGCTTTCTAAGGCGGCGGCTTTCGCGTCAGCCATTCTTTTCAGCTCGTCAATCTCTTGGAGAAGACTCTTTTTTTCAGTTTCTAAGTTCTTGATTTTCTCGATTGTACTTTGAAGGCTACTCATTCCCGTTACCCCACGGCGGTAATACATTGCCCCGATGTACACTTAAGACTTTTGCAAGCCAACGGCGCTTCAAGAAAGTAGCAGTGCAATGTTTTGCGGAAATCACCTGCGAAATGTGCGTGAAAAGTCTTCGTTCGAGGCGTCACAAAATGATGCTGTTACGTTTGATAATGTAGTTTTTATATATAGGACTTTGCAGATTAAACATGCTGTTTAACTTTCATATTGTTGGATTGTGGCTGGATGAGAAAGACCATATTTAAGAAGCTGGAAGCTCAAGGACTAATCGCCAATTACAACCGCTTGAGAAAAAACCTTCCGCCGAAACTTCCCGACCGAGTTTTTATCTGGGATGAAACCTTCCGTGAAGGCATCAAAGCGCCAACAGTTTACTTAACCTACGTTGAGCAGGTTAGGCTTGCAAAGTTGATGGATGAGGCAGGCATCGCCGTAATCAACGTTGGGTTTCCAGCCCTGTCTGAAGATGAAAAACGCAACGTCAAACGCATTGTAAACGAAAGTTTTGGTAACGTAAAACTCACCGCTTCGGCTGAACCCACCAAAAACAGCATAAACGCGTGCTTGGAATGCGGAATAAAGGAGATAACGGTTGAATCCCCGATTAACGGCTTAAACTTGCAGTACAAGCTGAAAATGACTAAAGAGCAAGCTTTGCAGAGACTGTCCGAAAGCATAGATTACGCCAAGAAGCATGGGGCCGCCGTGGATTTTGTTCTGGTAGATGGTACGCGGACCACGCTGGAGGATATACTGCAGGTTTTTGAGGTTGCAGCCAAGGCTGGGGCAAAAAGCTTGGGATTAGCTGACACCGTAGGCTTCATCAGGCCGCTTTCTATGCGTTATTTGATGGCTCATATTCGTGAAGGGTTGCCTGACTCTATACGAGGGAAAATTCCGCTTTCAATTCACTGCCACAACGACTTCGGCTTGGGTTCAGCTAACACGTTAGCAGCCATGGAAGAAGGCGTCGCGTACCTGCACACATGCATCGCTGGCTTCGGAGAACGCGCAGGCATAGCCCCCTTCGAGGAAGTTGTGACGGCAGCCGAGCTTCTCTACAACATCGACACAGGCATAGACATGGGAAAAATCTACCGCATCGCTCAGACAGCCGAAAAAGCGTTCGCCTTGCCCATCCAGTTTCACAAGCCAATCATCGGCGAAAACATCTTCACCCATGAAGTAGAAGAAGAAGTAGAGGAGATGATGGCGCAGCCGCTGCTCTACGAGCCGTTCCCGCCTGAAATCGTCGGCAGAGAAACAACGATTTTCATAGGCAGAAGCACAGGCCAAACCCTCATCCAGAAGCTCTTGGAGAAGGCTGGAATCCGCGCTTCCCCGCGTCAAATGGACGAGCTTTTCCGACGCATCAAGGGTCCACAGGAAAACCTGGATAAAGGCGAAGCCCAAATGACCTACTACCAAGTGAAGAAGCTGATGAAGGACCTTCTGAAGGGCTACACGATGGATGAGTTCTGGCGTTTAGTCGAGCAAGTGACGAGGCAGAAGCCGAAGATTCCTAAAAACGAAAAAGCACCACCGCAAACGGCTGACCAGTTGATCCATTAAGCCTGGCGCACATGTCCTGCTGCTTCTTCAACTTCTTCACGGCTCATTTTTCGCGGGTAATTGTAGATTGGACCGCTAGGTTTTTCATTGTAGAAAGGTCGGTTGCAGCCTGGGCAGCCTGAAGTGCGAAATGGCGCGCCAGACTTGACCGCCTCCTGTAGGGCTTCTTTCGCCAAGCCAAAACTTACAATTTTGCCTTCGCCGCCGAAACGCATGCCGTCAGCCCGCGCCAGCCCATTAACAATCAAGAACCTTGCAAGCTGCACCCGCCTGTAAGATTCGAGCGCTGGCGGCGAATTTCTCTCCAATGCGGTTCCTCGAACGGGCGTGAAAGCGAAAAGAGCTGGCAGAACACCCATGTCAACGCACCTCTGAATGATCTCGGCTGCTTCCCGCTCGGTTTCGCCTAACCCAACAATCACGTGCGTGCTCACGTTTCCTTTGCCGAAAACCTCCAGCGCCTCGGCGAGCATGCGGAACTGGCTGTCCCAACTGTAGGAGCCGCCTGCCCCTTCACCCTTAACCGTGTCAAACAAGGCTTCGGTCGCCGCGTCCAACGCCACCCCCAGCCTGTCAACTCCCGCCTCCGCCAAAAGCTCGATGTTTGCCCTGTTAAGAGGCTGGCAGGAAACCGAAACGGGAACTGCTGCTTCCTTTTTTATTTCTTTGACGAGCGCTTCAAGATGCGCGAAAACCTCAGGGTAGTTTAAGGCTTGGATGCAGACCCGCTTGATCTTTTCCTTCTTGAACCCGTTGCCGAGCGCCGCCACGACGTCTGGAGTTGGAAATGTTGGCCACGTGACTCTGGACAGCATCTCGGCGCTGCTTTTGCTTCCTCGGGCCTGCGGGCAGAAGCCGCAGTTTGCCGTGCACTTGCCCAGCTTGTAAGTCATCAGGTACCCCGTCGTCGGCTCCGCATCCAACTTGCCCTGCGCCAACCCGAGGACTATGGCGGTGCCTGATGAAACACGAACCACATCGGGTGGACTGCTAACCAGCGACTGCTTCATTTGCTGTTTCCTTTTGTAACTGGGCAAACGAAATATGTAATGTTACCGCTGGTTTTATCCGTTAGTCCCGAAAGCCCTTAGGCATGTCTTGGAACCTTTTTTCTATTCCTTTTCGATTCTTGGATCAAAAATAGGGGTCTTCTTCCTGTTTTTTCTTAAGAGCAGCAAAAGCACCGCTATCACGGTCAGGCTGATTGCCGCTCCGTAGGCGGTTCCCTCAAGAATCAATGTGACATTTAACGCCGACGTTGACTTGCCGTACAGGTCTATTTCCACTTCGTGGGTGCTGTGGTGATAGCTGAAGTGCAGCACGTAAGAGTCAGCGGTTGACGTTATTGTGAAGCTTGCTTGGGCTCCATCAATGTACGCACTGATGCTTGAAGTGTCGTTCACGAGGGATTTAGCTATGTACACGTCAGCGTAGCCTCTGGTTCCCGTTGGTCCCGTGACTGTGAAGCTGAGTTGACTGCTTGTCGAGTTGAACGCCAAATCCGTCACCGTCGAGTTTGACGAGACTGAGAACACGTCTTGAACGTTCACAGAGTCGGTCGGGGTCACCACCAGGTTAACCACGGTGCTTGTGCCGGGAAGGGTCGCGTTTCCCGCGTAAGTCGCGTTAAGCACGTAGTTCCCAGAGGCTGAAGGCAGCCACTCCGCCAAGAAGCCACCGTTCAAGTCAGTGTCTACAGTGGTGAGGTTCAGCCAGGAGCCGCCGTCAGTGACGCTGTACGCAAGCAGGATCGGCGCGTCTGGAACGCCTACGCCATCGTCGGATAAGTTGCCGCTTATTTGAACCTTGAAGTTTGACAGCGTCGCGGTGCTCTGGCAGTAAACCGCAAGCTTGGGGAAGGAAGGCGGCGGCGCAGAGTTCGTGGTCATGTCTGAGGTTCCAGCAACCTTCGTTTCATAAATTGCCGCGCCTTCAGGCGTCATAACCACGACGCGGATGGGGTCTCCGGGCAGAAGTTGCCATTGACCGCCGCTGTCGTTAAGCGCTGCTCCGAAGCCGCCTAGCACTATCTCCCCGTCTGACCAGCTTTCCAGTATGACGCCGATGGAATCTGCGCCCGTAGTGGGTCCGTCCTGAGTGCCTGCTTCCCAACCGTACCATCCGTCGTCATGGATTTGAAGGATGGGTGTGCTGCCGCTGCCCACGGTGTCGATGGAGCCGTCGCCGAGGCTCATGGTTTGGGGTTGAGTGTCGCCGAAGCCGCTGCCTTTAATGACGATTTTCTGCACTATGCCCGTCGAAATCTGGCTAACCGACGAAATCGTTGGACCGCCGCCGTTGCCGCTCGGAGTTGGCTGCGAGCCGAGCACGCTGGTGCTATAGGAAGCCACGTGCCCCGACATCTTCACGAGGATTTGGATTGGGTCTCCAGGCATCAAATTCCACCTGCCCTGCCCCGTTATGCTAAGCCCCGTTCCGAAGCCGCCGAGAACGATTCTTGTGTCTGACCAGCTTACCAGAACTATGCCGACTCCGTTTCCTCCATAACCAGCCGTCCAACCGTTAATGAGGCTGTTATCGCGAACCTGCATCGCGGGCGTTGAGCCGCCGTCGACAGTGTCAACCGAGCCATCGCCTAAACTCTGGGTTTCAGGCGGGACGTTCCCAAAGCCGCTGCCCAAAATGGTTATTGTCTGTAAATTAACGTCGGCAATCGGGCTCACCGAAGAAATAAACGGCGATCCAGAATTTCCAGATGTTGCGTTCTGAGCTGAAACCAAACTTAAACTGCCGACGAGGAACAGCCCACCAAGCATCAAAATTATCAAGGTCGTACTTAGCAGCGTTTTATTCATGGTTGCATCTCTGATTAACACGCGCCCCGATGGTCCTTATAAGAGCTTGCTTGAAATCGTTAAAAACCAAGTTCGAAGAAAATTAGGAGCGTTTCCTCGTGAAGCTTAACGCTCGGCTTACAAGCGACACCGAGAAGAACCCTGCGAAGGCATACTGTACGAAACTGAACATGGCTTGTGACGGGAAAACAAGCGTTAAAACGACGCCGATATAGAGCGCGCTGCCCGTATACCTGCCTATGGGGTCGTAGAGTTTCTTGGCGTAAAGGCTTGAGGCTAAAAACACGGTGAACGAGACGGCGATGAGAAGCGGCAGCCACGCGGGGTAGATGCCTTTTAGGCAAAAGAACGCGTAAACGCCGATGACGAGGACGAAGTCGGTTGCGGCGTCGTAGTGGGCGCCGAAATTCGTTGTCACCTTCAGTTTCCGCGCCAAGAAACCGTCAAGCAGGTCGGTTAGGGCGGAGGCAGCAAAGAGGGTTAGGCACAGGGCGACGTTTCCAGCGTTGTAGAAGTACAGGAAGAGGGGCAAAACTGCGATTCTGAACGAGCTTACGACGGCGGGGATAAAGGTTAATTTTCGCATCAGCTGCACTTTCGGCGCAATAGCTTACCTTACCTTGTTTCCATATGGTTAAATGTCTGCCTATCCCACTGTGGCAGATTCAACCTGAAACCTCAAAGCAGAGTTAACGCATGACCTCAAAAGTTAAATCGGTCAGAAAATAGAGAATGCAAGCCCTTAGACGCCTTCCACGCCGCCCTGACACGTTGGCAAAACTTAATTATCACAACCTTCTAGGTCAACTGGGTTGAGCGATGGCTAAACTAGGCGATTTAGGATTCAAAAAAGACGCGATTGTCGAAACCATAGTATCAACCTACAACGCGGATGGAGAACCCAACGCTGCACCCATGGGCGCGAAGCTGATCGACATGCGGCATCTCGTCTTCAACCTTTATAATTCGTCAAAAACCCTGAGCAACATAAAATCAAGCAGGTGCGCGGTTGTAAACTTAACAGGCGACATAGAGGTTTACTACAGGTCAGCCTTCAAAGAAGCAAACCCGAGCGGCGTGCTGCCGAAGGAGTGGTTCTTAAAAGCCGAAGCGGTTAACGCGCCTAAACTGCGCATGGCAGAGGCAACCGTTGAAGTTTCCGTCGCTGACTTGGCTGCGCAGGGCACCCAAAAGACGAGGGTGCTGTTTACGGTGGAGCAGGTGAACGCAACCCAGAAATTCCCGCAGGTGTACTGCCGCGCCTTCGGAGCAACATTGGAAGCCATCATCCATGCGACCCGCATAAAAGCCTTGGCGAACGACCCAGCAGAACGGGAACACATCGCTGAGCTGTTGGAAAGGGTCGCGTACAACAACGACGTGGTTAACCACGTGGCTCCAGACTCTTCTTATAGCGTGGTCTTGGCTGACTTGATGGAAAGAATCGGAGTTTGGGTTCAAAAATGAAGGTGTTGCTTGTAACCAGCCAGTTGGCAAAAGAAACTGTTGAACGATGCGCCAAAGAAAGCGCGGTAAACGCCGAAGTGATTGCGTTGAACGTCGCCGTCGCCGCTTTTCTGACTCCTCAAACAATCATTGACGCCCTGAAAAAGTTCAGGGTGAAAGGTTACGACTTAATCCTCACACCCGGTTTAGTCAATGGGGACACTTCCGAAATCGCTGAAGCCGTCGGCACCCCAACTTTTAAGGGTCCACGCTACGCCGCCGACCTTCCAACCGTGCTGGATTCAATCGGGCAAATCAAGCTTTCAACAACTGTGCCAGCCTGCGACCTGATCCGCGAGAAGCTCCAGAAAAAAGCGCTCAAAGAAATAGAGCGGACAGAGCGTAACCGTGAGGCGTTGCTCAAGAAGCCTGGCAGCATGCTTATTGGTAACTTGGCGGTGGGCAAAGACTTCCCGATGCGGGTGCTGGCTGAAATCGTTGACGCCGCGTCGATGGATGAGGCGGCGGTCCAGCGGCTGGCTAAGCACTTTGTTGCAGTTGGCGCAGACATAGTCGACGTTGGAATGAATGCGGGTAGCTCTCGCCCTTCAGACGCTAAGCGGCTGGTTGAACTTGTCAAACACGCCGTTGATGTTCCCGTGAGCATCGATTCGGTTGACCCAGCGGAAATCCGAGAAGCCGTTCTTGCTGGCGCAGACCTTGTGCTAAGCGGAGACGCGGGAAACCTGAAGCTGATTGCGCCTTACGTGGCTAAAGTCGCCGTCGTCGTTATCCCAACAAACCAGCGCCTAGGAGTCTTCCCCAAAAAGGCAAGGGAGCGCGTCGCGTTTCTTGAACAAACAATCGAGCACGCAAGGCAGCTTGGCGTGGAAAAAATTGTGGCTGACCTTATTCTTGACCCGACCTGCATTTTGGAATCGTTCACCGCGTTTCGTCAATTCGCTGAGCGAAACCCAGACGTGCCCCTGTTCGTAGGCGCATCAAACGTGACCGAACTCATGGACGCTGACTCCGTCGGAATAAACGCGTTGCTGGCGCGGTTGTCTTCGGAGGTGGGTGCAAGCATTCTGCTCGCAACCGAGAAAAGTGACAAGGCGAAAGGAAGCGTCGGCGAGGAAGCCGCGGCAGCTAAAATGATGTTTTTGGCGAAAAAACGGGATTCTGTGCCTAAAGACCTTGGCGTAGACCTGCTGACTCTTAAGGACAAGAAAAACCGTGAAGAACCCTACGACAAGACGCTGGAGCACAAGGCGACGGTGATTTTGGCGGAAAAGAAGGAGGCGGTGGAGTTGGATGCTACAGGCTCGTTTAGAATCTTGGTTGACCGCCAAAGTGAAAACATCGTGGCTGCGCACTACGCAATTCAAAAGAACGATGTCCCTGACAAGATCTTTAAGGGCAAAACCGCAGACGCCATCTACTCAGAAATTGCGAAGCTGGGTTTAGCCACGCAGCCTACACATTTGGCGTATCTGGGCGGCGAACTGGCGAAAGCTGAAATCGCGCTGAGAACTGGCAAAGAGTACATTCAGGACGCGGCAATGTTCAAAAAATGACTCCGAAAAGACTGTGGACTTTTCGCCGTGGCTTTTTTGCTAAAAGAAGCTTTATCTTTTTAATTGTGCAGACTAGTTTTAGGAAAGGTGAAAAAGAATTTGGAAAGCAATCTTTTACGCGCCAACATTGCCGGGTTAGAGTTGCCGAACCCGACGATTCTTGCTTCTGGCGTGCTGGGTTTTACTGCTGAATCTTTGAGCCGCGTGGCTAAAGGCGGCGCAGGCGCGGTTGTTTCAAAATCGGTCGGCATGGAGCCCCGGGGTGGGTACCCAAACCCGACGGTAGTTCAGGCTGAAGCTGGGTTGATAAACGCGATGGGCTTGCCTAACCCAGGAATTGAGGAGTACGCGGAGGAAATAAAGTTCGCAAAAACTATCCTTCGCGTCCCGCTTATCGTCAGTGTCTTCGGTTACTCGGCAGACGAGTACTCAGCCGTCGCCAAGAAAGCCGTTATGGCAGGCGCGGACGCTGTGGAACTCAACGTTTCTTGCCCTCACGTGCAGTTCACAGGCTCGGAGATCGGTCAGAACCCCAAGCTTCTCGCCGAAGTGGTTGAAAACGTGAAGGCATCAATCAGCAAACCCGTCATCGTCAAGCTAACGCCAAACGTCGCAGACATCGCAGTAACCGCTAAGGTTGCTGTCAAAGCTGGAGCCGACGCGCTCACCGCCGTAAACACGCTTAAGGCAATGGCGATTGATGCGGACACGATGCGTCCAGTGCTTAGCAACATCAAAGGCGGGCTGTCAGGAGCAGCTGTCAAACCAGTGGCGCTTCGATGCGTCTACGACATCCGAGAGGAGCTGCCTGACGTGCCGATAATAGGCTGCGGAGGCGTAAGCAGCTGGCGAGACGCCGTGGAGTTTTTCCTCGCGGGCGCTTCAGCCGTGCAGGTCGGCACCGCCGTGGCTTGGGAGGACACGGATGTTTTCCAAGCGATAACTAAAGGCTTAGAAACTTATCTTAGAAAGAAACATGTTGGGAGTGTGAAAGAAATTGTCAACCTCGCTCATCGCAGCTAACACGATCCGAACAACCGAGATCGTTCAGGTTCGAACGGAAAGCCCAACCGTCAAAACCTTCACTATCTACGACAGGCTATGCTCAAAAGCCAAGCCGGGGCAATTCTTGATGCTTTGGCTGCCGGGAATAGATGAAATCCCCTTGAGCGTAATGGACGTTGGAAAAGACTTGGTTTCCGTCTCGGTGAAGCAGGTCGGCGACGCAACCAGGCATCTGCACGGCATGGAGGCAGGCGCAACCGTCGGCGTGCGGGGACCCTTCGGGAACAGCTTCACGGAAAGCCGAGGCAGAGTCCTGCTTGTCGGCGGCGGCACGGGAACGGCACCTCTTCTGTTCTTGGCAAAGCAACTTGCCGCCAAAACCGAACGATTGTCCTTCGTGGAGGGCGCGAAAACCAAGGACGAGCTCCTCTTCGTGCGGGAGCTGGGCGGCGTCTGCAACGAGAAAAGCCTGATTACCACCACGGAAGACGGCACCTACGGCTTGCAATGCTTAGTGACTGAACCTTTAGCTAAGCTGCTGGACAGGGAAAAATTCGACATGATCTACACATGCGGACCCGAAGTCATGGTGAAGAAGATTTTCGACTTGACGGAAGCGCGAAAGCTGCCTTTGGAAGCAAGCTTGGAGCGGTTGATGCGCTGCGGCATAGGCTTGTGCGGAAGCTGCGTAATCGGCAAGTACCGAGTCTGCAGGGACGGACCCGTGTTCACTGCTGCGCAACTGCGGGAAATCAAAGACGAACTGGGGATTTCAAAGCTCGGCTTCGACGGCGCAAGAATACCCGTCTAAACGGCGTTTAAAGATGGCGTTAACTCAGCAGGAACTGGAGAAGCTTGCCAGTAAAACCGTTGCTCTCTACAACAGGCTACGGAGCCCCGAAGTAACAGTTAAACTGGTTTCCGTATCGCCCGTAAGCGTCACAGTTTCGTTTTCTGGCGGCTTCTGCTACGGTTGTGGCGTGCTTGATTACGTGGACGGCTTCGCTCAGCAATTCAAACTGTTAAGTGGGAAAGCCGAGTTAAAAGTCGGCAAAACTAGGGAGATACCCCCGAGAAACTTCGAAGCAGACTACACCGTCAAAATCAGATAAGCAATCATTTGTCTTGGCCCAATTATGTGCGGGAAGGGGTTAAATCCACTGCGTAAGAGAGGGCTTTCTTGACCATAAATCGTTCTTTTGCTTCGTTGAATTCTTCGGGAGTGTATGCTATGATGTTTAGTTCTTCAACGTATGACCATAGGCGGAGTAATATGCTGATTCTTTTTAGGTCGTTTACTCCTCTGAAGCTTTCAGACACTACTATTAAGTCTACGTCGCTTTCCTCTCGGCGCGTTCCCTTTGCAGTAGACCCGAAAAGTAGCACTTTTTCAACGTGTACTTCGGCATCCGCTTTGCTTATCCACTCATGTAGTCTCTCCATGAGCGGTCTGGGATCATTAAGTATGAGAGCGTCTGTCGTCATTTTTTCTCTGCCTCTATGGCTATTTTTATGTGCTCTATTATTAATAGCGCTTTGTTCATGTATTCATCTGCAACATCCTTAGTATAATTTTCTCTTGGACGCTTGAAACTAAAATCCATATATCTTGTCTCGTAAGCTGCTGAAGTTAGCTCTCTGAGAAAGATCAATTGCTCTTTGTTTAAGTCAAGTTTGTCCGCAACTTTGGAATACAGCCTCATGAGGTTATGATCCTTCGGCGGTTCTGTATTAAGAAAAGCAGCTATTGCAGCTTTCAAGGCTTTCTCAACTGCCAATTGTATGTACAAAGCAGCTACGTCATAGAAGCCCGCAGCTTTTAGGTCCTTTGCGTTTTTCAGCGTATCCTCTAAATCTTCAAGCCACAGATCTTTGTCCTTCCGCGTTAAATCTCTCAAGCTTAATCTGAATATGCCTAAAGCAAGTTTACCTTTTAAAGCATGCGCGGAATGCTTCATGGGCAGCATCGCAAACGTCTTTAGGTCGTTCACATAACACAGTTAGCGGAAGGGGAAAGACTGTGGCTGAGAATGGGAAGGCGGCTGAGAAAGCGCCCTGTTGTGAATACGCAAAAGCTGAGACTGGTCTAGGCGAGTTTGAATTAAGTGTTCGCGAGTGCGCGGGTTCAACTTGTGCTTACTCTATTTTTTCTAATCCCGCAATCTACGAAAAGTGTCCACAGCGTTTGAAATTCCAAAAAGAAGGTGTGTCCGCGTCTCAACTTGAACCGAAAAAGGTTTTTGTCCGAGTCCACTCGAAATACGAGTCAGTGCCAAAATTCACCGACATCGCCTGCAACGGCTGCCAATTCAAGGCTAGTTCTTACTGTTGGGGTCAATGCACAATGAACGTTTGGAAGAGAAAACCCGATTGGTAAGGCTTAAGCGCTCAGAAAAAACTGCCATGAAAAACTGTTTTCGAAGCAATTAACAAGGCTAAGTAATCAGCCTTTCCGTATCTTTTGGTATCTTTCCGTATCTTTTTAAACCTTTTTAGACCTTTTATAACCTTTTTTAACCTTTTTGCACCCTAACCAGAGCCAAAACCAAGCCCCAACCCAAAAAAGCAACCCAAAACACAAAAAACAAAAAAAACCGCCCTACCCGTACTTTCTAAGCAAAAAGCGCACGCTACCATGGAATGCCTGCTTAAGGCAGGAACCAAACCTTTCCTCTTTCGTGAATCTATCTCATTTCCATTTCGTAAGTATCTCTTCTCTTTGGAAGGTTTCCTTGCTCAAAAAGAACAACATGACGTCCGCAACTGCTAACACCGCTGAAACGACAACTGCCAACAACAATGAAAGCTCGGCGCTTGTGGCGGCGACGAGAACCAGGATAATCAGCGGCAAAGAGATTAAGCCTCCTAACTGTTGAGCGGCTCGTACATCGTTTACTTTTGAGGAAATAATGACGTTTGCTTCAACGCTCAGCACACACGCCAAAGGAGCAAGTACAATGACAGCCAAAACCCAGTAAAGGCTTGGTATCAGGAAAACGCCGATTCTCGTGTAAGACCAGACATCCAAGATCGAAGCGGAAATTGCGGCGCCAACGTAGGTTACTGCCATGCACGGAAGAAAAGCCGCTAAGCATTTTCCAAGCAGCAGCTCGCCGTCCGTGGTCGGCGTCGCCAATAGCGGTTCAAGACTTTTCTCAATTTTCTCGCCTACGAAACTGTACGAAGCGATGTAGGAAGGTAGAACTGCGGGAACAATAACGAGGATTATCGTTGCTAGGTCTGCGCTTTGACTGGCAACAGCTAACAGCTGAGCGTGAGTGAGCGACGCGATCTGGCCGTTAAGCTCAAATACGAAAATGAGAGGGTAAAGAGCCCCAATCAAAATTGGGATGCCGATTAACGAGTAGAAGACATACCTGTTTTTGCTCATAGTGCTTAGGTCTTTCTGGGTTACAATCCAGGATTTCCACAGTCTCATTGCGGTGAAGCCTCCCTTATCAGCTTAAGATAAACGTCTTCAAGGGTTGAACGCAACTCAGTAACATACTGGATGTTGCCGCCCGCCTGCACAATTGCCCTGATAACTTCCGGGTTATCTTTCTCAGGGTTGTCGATGTCAAGAATCAACTTGTTATCCGCGACTCGCAAATTCTTGACCATTCCAAGCCTTTTTGCAGAAGCCACCACTGCATCACTAACGGCTTCCAAGTGCACAATAGTTTTCCGATTGTACAGGCTGTGCTCTAGGTTTTTAGGCGAGTCAACCGCGACAAGTTTGGTTTTCAGGATGGCGATTCGGTCGCAGAGCCGTTCCGCCTCGTCTAAGTTGTGAGTGTTAAGAAAGATTGTTCGTTTCTCCTTTTTCAGGTCCAAAATGAAGTCTCTCACCGTTTTTGCCGCTTCAGGGTCAAGGTTCGCGGTAGGCTCATCCAAAAACAGCACTTTAGGGTCATGAATCAATGCCCTTGTAATCGCTATTTTCTGTTTGGTTCCTTTGCTGAATGTGCCCACGACGTCTTCTCTGCGATCCCAAATTCCCAGAAGCCTCAGGAGACGCTCGATGTTTTCTCGCCGCTTCTGTTCGGGTACCTCGTACAGTTTGCCGTAAAAATCCAGGTTTTTGTACGCACTCAAATTCTCATATAACCCGACGTTTTCAGGCAGCAAACCAACTATTTTCCTGATTTCAAGACAGTCACGCTCATTGTCAACTGAAAAGTTGCCAATTCGGGCCTGACCGCTGGTTTTGCTGATCAGGCAACATAGCATGCGTATGGTGGTGGTTTTGCCTGCGCCGTTGGGACCGAGAAAACCGAAAACCTCGCCCTCGTCGACATGTAAAGAAACGTTTTCCACTGCTGTTAAGCTGCCGAATTTTCGGGTTAGGTTTTCAGCGTCAATCATGTGAAGACAGCGGGTCTATGTTTTTTCGTATTTGGATTCTTCTATGCGTTTCTTTTCCAATTCTTCTTCAGTTAGCTGAGGCTCGGAGGCTGTTTGTTGCTGTTTTTCTTCGGGAGGCCAGGTAAGCGGGTCTTTAACTGAGTTGTAAACGTTCATGAAGCTCGTTTTCTTGCATGCTGGGCAAGTAACCGCTTTGTATGGTCCTACATGTACAAGCGAGACTAAGGCGTCATATTGAAAGACGGCTCCACATTTCTTGCATTTCAATCTAGATTTAGGCATGGCACTATCCCTCTAAAACCATATTCTTCGCCGATTAAAAGCTTGCCCAAAAAGGCAACGATTCCACCCTGCTTTGCCTTTTCGATTTTGTGAAAACTGTAAAGAGTAACCCGTGCAGATTAGAAAGGCAAGCGATGGGTTCCTGCACCACTTCCACGTGGAAAACGAGAAAACACAAGAGGCGCAACCGTGAACCCGAGCCGACACTTGCCCCAGGCAAGCCCAACTCAGCCCAGAATGCCAGCCCTCAATTCAGGCAATTTTCAAACCCAAAAAACTGTGCAGAAACATGGTTAAAAATTAAAAAGAAAAGACGCAATTTCCAGCCCATCCAAATGGTCGCAGCCTAAAAAAGATTCATGTGCCCATAACCGAGCCCATAGCAAAGTCGCATCTCGCAAACGCCTTCAAGCCCTAAACCAAAAAAGCAACCCAAAACGCAACCTGTCACCCGCGAAAGTCGCAACTTTCCCGTAGCAAAAGTCGCAACTTAAAAATTTAAACCAAACAAAAACCACAAAAACACGAAAGTTTCAAAGTGGTCTTCAAAAGCAAACGTGGTTTTAACGTAAAATCTTATTTGCCGCATACATACTATTCTTCTATCGGGGAGACTCGTTTGAGTGACACGGAACTGAGGGTTTCAAAAATCAAGGATGGCACAGTGATTGACCACATAAGAGGAGGGTACGCTCTTGATGTAATCAAGATTTTAGGAATAACAGGTAAGGAAAAACGAGTCATCACCATCGCAATCAACGTTCCCAGTAAACGTTTTGGAGTTAAAGACATTGTGAAGATTGAGGGTCGCGCAATCAACACGCAAGAAGTTAATCGAATAGCCTTAGTCGCTCCACACGCATCAATCAACATCGTCCGAAATTTCAAAGTTGTCGAAAAAGTAGAAGTCAAACTACCCAACATGATTGAGGGCATAGTGAAATGCGTCAATCCATGCTGTATAAGCAACAGCGACGAACCCGTGGTTTCGAAATTTTACGTTAAAAACGAGGAACCCATAATCTTGAAATGCCATTACTGCGGCGTAGTTCTGGAGCAAACAGATATTCTCCAAAAACTTTGAAGCCAATTTTCATTTTAGCCTTTCTTGAGCCGCGTCGAATAATTTTTTGAAATCGGTTTTGTCCAGAACCTTGCCTTGATTTATTCCTGGGCACTCAACCGTGAAATCAAAGCTGTGGGATTGTTTATTTTTGGCAAATTTTAATTCGAAGGGGTAAAACATGCAGATTAACGGTCTTAGCGGGTAAATGCTGCATCGGTTATCTTTTAAGAAGACGCATTTTCCTTCACTTGACTTTTTCATCTCATAGACGTAAGGACCATTATCGCCGGTTTCAGATGAAAAATCCGTTACGGGTTGGCAAGTTTGACTAGCAATTTTTTCGGCTTCACTTCGCAAGAGAAGAATGTGCCTTGTTTTTTGCTTCGTATCCCCGCAGCATAAGCCGCATCTGTTGCATTCAAACTTTAAGTTAACGGGGTAAGTAAAGTCCACTTTGATTCAACAATGATATAGCTTAAAAAGTGTGGCATAAAAAACTTCGCAGGCTGTTTTTGTCTTCTTCAGGGAGCTTTAGCGCGGTGACCTTCCCCGTACTGGAATGGGCGACTGAAGTTTTTCTGAAGCTTCCTTGCGAACGCGTCGTCCATGTTAATGCTTGGGCAAGCCAAACGGCCTGCGTCTAATACGTAGAAAATCACGTCTATGAGTTCCTCAGCAATTTTCTCTTCGGGCAACCCTTTTTTCCAGGCGTCGCTTGCTTCGCCTAACTCGATGAATGCGAAAAGCAACTTTTTCGGGATGTCCTCTGGTTTGTTGTAGAACCCTTTTGCGATGACAAGCGCTTCTATTTGCGTTTTCATTTCTTCCAAATTCAACTTGGGTCTCCTCAGACGCTAACAAATCTTTGTCTCCCTTATTTATACATAGATTGTGGCGGCGGAAGCTTGTGGGTTGCGTGCGATTGTGACTGTTTAGGCACTACCACAAATTTTTATTTGGTTCTAAATGAAGGAGATATTCAGGGTCAACGACGAGTCGTTTGGCAGGTAGGTTTGCTGCCATGATATGGCTCTGCTTCCGGATCTGTACTATGGGGCTTAGGCTCCCAAATGTGCGTTTCTGGGCATCCTTTTAGGCGGCAAAAGTTACCTGCTAAACGGCACCTGAATTTCTTTTGGCTTTGATTTTTCTTGTTTTTTTTAAGTTGCGACTTTTGCTACGGGAAAGTTGCGACTTTCGCGGGTGACAGGTTGCGTTTTGGGTTGCTTTTTTGGTTTAGGGCTTGAAGGCGTTTGCGAGATGCGACTTTGCTATGGGC
>JBEKWR010000028.1:0-22707 GCA_049512935.1 Bathyarchaeia archaeon | reverse complement strand
TTCTCGGTGTTCGGAACAAGCGGGAATCCATCGAGAAATACGGGATGGAGCGGTTCATCGAGGAATGCAAGAAAGCCATCATGCGATACCATGCTATGTGGCTGCAGGCAGACTCGAACCTCGGCATCTTCATCAACCAAGAGAAGGCCTACTGGACTTACAAGGACAGTTACATCGAGCGGGAATGGCAAATCCTTAAGCGCGCGTGGGAGCAAAACCTGCTTGAAGAGGGACATTACGTGGTCGCTTACTGCCCCGGCTGCCAAACCAGCCTCAGCAGCGCCGAAGTCGGCTACGAAGGCAGCTACCAAACAGTCGAAGACCCATCCTTATACTTCAAGTTCAAGGTGGCAGGCAGCGAAAACGAGTTCTTCCTCATCTGGACAACCATGCCTTTCACAATAGTAACTGACACCATGCTTGCGGTTCAGCCAGCCGCGGAGTACGTGAAAGTCAAAGTCGGCTCTGAAACCTGGATAATGGTCAAGCAACGCGTTGAACCCGTCATGGCGGAGCTCCAAATCACAAAGTACCAAATCACCGATTCCATGCTTGGCAAAAGCTTGGAAGGAACCGCCTACGAGTACCCGCTCAAAGACATGATACCTAAACAGGCTGAAAACGAAACCCTGCATCCCTTGGTTCACAAGGTTATAGGCGAAGACTTCGTTGACGTCAACACAGCCACAGGCGTCGTTCATCTTTCACCTGGCAACGGCGAGGACGATTTTTGGGCGGCGCAGCGCAGAGGCGTGCCAATCTATGCGCCGTTTGACGATGAAGTGAAATTCACCAAGGACGCGGGGCAATTCGTTGGCATTTTCGCCCGCGACGCTGATTTCCCAGTGGTTGAGGAGCTCCGCAGCCGCAACGCCTTCGTCAAATTCGCGATGGTAAAGCATGAGTACCCAACATGCTGGCGGTCACATCACAAGCTGGTTTGGCTGGCAAGAAAAGAATACTTTCTACGCACTGACAAGATCAACAGCAAAGTCTTGGAAGCTGCGGAAAAAGTAGAGTATTTCTTTGAAGAACCCAAAAACCGTTTCTTAGGCTTCCTTAAGGAGGGAAAACCATGGTGCATAAGCCGCGAACGCATCTGGGGAACCCCGCTGCCCATCTGGACATGCGAGAAATGCGGAGAAAAACGCATAGTCGCAAGCAAAAAAGAACTCTTAGAGAACGCGCAGGAGACACCCCCCGACAACTTTGAACTGCACAAGCCGTGGGTTGACCGCGTCACGTTCAGGTGCGAAAAATGCGGCGGGACCATGCGACGGGAAGACTTCGTTTTGGACACGTGGCACAACAGCGGCGCGTCACCCTACGCGCGTTTCACAGACGAAGAAGCCGCCAAGTTCGTGCCCACCGATTTCCTGACTGAAGGCATCGACCAAACACGAGGCTGGGCAAACAGCTTGCTGCTGGAACACGTCATATTAACTGGGAAACCGGAGGCGCCGTACAAGTCGTTCCTGTTCCAAGGGCTCACGCAGGATGCGAGGGGCAGAAAAATGAGCAAGAGCCTTGGCAACGTGGTTGAAACCAACAAGCTGCTGGAGAAGAACTCCGCTGACCTGTGCCGTTTCTACATGATGCGAAAGTGCTCTTCGATTGACTTCATGAATTTTGACATGCAAGAACTCACCCGCCGCCCCTACCAAGTGCTGTCAACGCTGTACCATCTCAGCAGGTTCTTTCTGCAAAACGCAACCTTCGACGAGTTCAACCCAAGCAAATACACACTGCAGTGGGCTTCCGAGGCAAACAGGCTTCAAGCCGCCGACCTGTGGCTTCTCTCTAAACTTCAAGAGAAAATCGAGGATTACACTGCCGAGCTTGAACGATGCGAGTTCAACGCCGCCGTCGCCGTATTAGACGATTTCGTGATTGAAACCCTCAGCAGGCTATACGTACCCATGATACGCAAAGAGCTATGGACCGATGAGCCTGAAACGTTTGAGCGCCGCCAAACCATCTACGCACTGCTCTACCACACATTGAAGACTGTGACTTTGCTGTTCAACCCCGTCACGCCTTACCTAACCGAAGCGCTCTACCAGAAAATCTACCGCCAGTTTGAACCCGACCTGCCTGAATCGGTCAACATGGCATCTTGGCCCACGCCAAACGGGAAACTCCGGGACAAAACCCTTGAAGAACAATTCGAAACCCTGCTTAAGACGGTTTCAATAGGTTACGCTGCAAGGCAGCAGGGCAAACTGAAGCGTCGATGGCCCCTAAGCAAGGTAATCGTGGTTGCCCCAGAAAAAACCTTGGACGCCATCAAGCATCTGGAACCGCTTTTCCTGGAGCTTACGAATGTGAAAGCAGCCGAGTACGCGACGCAGGTTCCCGAGTACGTCGGAGGCGAAAACTGGGTTTCATCACAAGAAGACGAAGCCACAGTGTTCGTAAGCGGGCAACGGGACGAAAAACTGCTGGGAGAAGGCATCATGCGCGACTTAGCACGCCGCGTCCAAGCGCTCCGCAAAGAACTAGGGTTTGTGCCGACCGAGGTTTTGGAGTCAGCTCACATCGCCGAGTTAGACGAGGAAAGCATGGATTTGCTTGAGCCGTACCTGGAGGAAATGGCTGGGTTGGTACGCGCTAGGAGAGTGTACCTGCATGGCAGCCGCAAAGAAGAAGTTGACGCTGACTGGCATGAATCAGAGTTAGACGGCAAAAAGGTGTACTTGAGTATACACTAGCCGGGACTCACCTTTATACCGAGTCGCCAAAGCCCATGAAGTGAGCGCAAACTGCACCAAGCAGGATTCTACTTTATTTTCGGGCGCAAAGGGCGCTCAACAGATTTTTGAGTGAAAAGCACACGCAAAAAACATGAACCCAGCGACGTTAGAAACCTAAGCAAGCCCACACTGCGCCTGCGTATTTTTAACTGAGGCTGACCTGCAAACGCACATGAACCGCTTCGGCGACCGCAAAGAAGAACACGAGTTTTCCTGCCGCAAAACACGCGAAAGGCTCGAACACGGCTACGGCGAAGAATAAACTGAACCGAAACCTCTAAAAGCGCTCCATTGCTATTTTTTCCGAAAGCGTCAGTTTGGGCCGGTAGATCAGTCTGGTATGATCGCCGCGTTCGCAACGCGGAAGCCGCGGGTTCAAATCCCGCCCGGTCCACCAAACGCGGTCATTTTTGTTTATGTTATTTTCTGTCTTCTAGAAAGAGTATGTTGACTTCAAACGGTTCTTTCTGCATTTCAGCTGTCAAATCTTTTTCTTTTCGGGCGAAACTCCCACAATAAATTTGCTCAATCGATCCGCTTCCTTTCAAGTCCGGTCTCAAGTTTCCGCTCTTCTTGCAGCTCTTCAATCGCTTCTTTTGCGCCAGTCATTGGCTTGCATGCTTCTTCAAGCAACTGGGGGTTCTTTTCCCGCTGATCAACCAAGAAGCGCAGGGCTTCGTTGAGGGAAACTCGGCGACCTAGCTTGACCTGAAGTTCAGAAGCAACTTCCAGCAGCTTTTGCTTAACATCTTCGGTAACGGATAAAGTTGTCATTGTTAATATAACAGTTATAGCAAAAATAATAGCTTTCGCATCGAAAGCAGTTTAACGGGAGAGTTTCTTAGGTGTTCAACCGAGAACGTAAGTAACTAATCTCACCCAGTCCACCAAAAAATTTTAACGCCTCATGCCATATATCGATTTTCGATATATATCAGGAAATAAAATACGCCTTATATTGAGATTTACTACACGAAAGTGTATTGGAGTGTAACAAATGAACAGTACAACACGTCTACACAACGGCGAAAGCGTAATCGCAGCGATTCCTGTTCCGATATGTGTAGTTTATCTTCGCAAAAATGAAAAAACAAGGCAGACGGGCGAACCATGAAACGGATCGATCGAGCATGTTTTCTTGTTATTCGTCTTGGGGAGGTTTTTTTTGATTTTGCGCGTACATGCAGAACGCCTCGGGCTTGTGGCGGGCAGGTGGGAAATTTAGGGTAGAACGGGAAAAATCGACGAAAAAATATCGTAATGCCACTAGGCTCTTTCATGGTTGTTAGAGCCAAATTCGTTTTTTGCAGGCTGCTTTTTCTCTTTTCGAACGCGATTGTTATTAAGACCCATTTTTACTTGTCTAAGGCATCTGTCGAGTGGGAAAAATGAGGAAAACCATGATCATAACCTGCACCCTGCTTGCGGCTCTTCTGTTTGTGTCCATTGGGATTTTTTCAGTCAGCGCCAAAACAACTCAAACCTTCCCCCTCGCAGGGTCTTCAAACCAGTTTCAGTTCGTGCTGCCCGCGGGAGCAACGTTTAACGGGTCAGTCTCGACCACGGGGCTTGTCCAGGTTTGGGTGAACGGCCCAAGCCAAGCTGCAATCCTCAACTTGGGCTTAATCGACAAAACCACAACGTTCAACTTCGTCGCCCAGCAAAATGGAACCTACCTGGTCAATTTCGAGAACGACCTTTCCAGCTCGATTCAAGTGACCTTTTCTTACGTAACCAACCCATCGGTCCAAGGCATTAGCAGCGGTTCAACAAGCACCTCGCAGGGAATGTCACTCACCTACACGCTGATAACCGTGATCGCCGCGGTCGCTGGAAGCACGGTGATAATCCTTCTTTTGCGCCGCCAGAAAAAACTTCAGACTTCCGCCAAAAAATAATCCGATTTCAAACCCGTACCTGCTTAAAAGCTACGAAAGTTTACTGAGTCGGAAACTTGTTGAGTTCTTGTTTTCGCAGGTGGATGGCGGCAACCATCGCGTTAACGTTCTTTTCCTCAACAACCAGTATAATCTGCGACGTGTGCGGTGCAAAAACGCCCCTCTTAATGTTGATGCCTGAAATTGAACTCATCGCCAACGAAGCGACGCCTGGAGAATCCTTCATTCTGTCGCCGATAAGGGTAACCACGCCTAACCCGTAGTCAATCTTCATTTTCTCGTCGAAACCCTTCAGTTTTTCCTCGTTTTTCTTGAGGAAGTCTGCGTCTAAGAAGAGGAAGTCCCTGATGCGTTCGCCTGTCTCCATGGTTTCAGCGCCTAAATCTATGAAGTCGTTTCGTCTTTCCCAAATCCGCAGGGAATCTTCAAGCGAGTGGCTTTTTTCATCGTTGACCGACAAGATTGCGCAGCCTGACTTGCCTGTTAAGCATTTCACTACCTCGTCGCCGCTGATCTTCGCCTGAATAACCGAGTACATTTCAGGCTCGTCGATCGGCACTATCCGTATGGGCTGAGCGAAACGCCTAGCCATCGCAATCGCCGGGCTCTGCACGATTTTCATGCCCATCAAAGAGGCTTTGTGCGCCTCGTTGTAGGTAAGCGCTTTAACATGGTCCGTTTTCTGTCCCGGCACCACTTTTGGGTCAGCGCTTTGCACGGGCACGTCTTTGTAGAGGAGCGTTTCAGTGCTGTACAGGTCTTTGAGCAAACAGGAAGTGAAAACCGCCGTCAAATCCGAGCCGCCTCTTCCCAATATGGTTTCAAGACCATCAGCCGTAACGCCTAAAAAGCCCGCTAAACAAAGAATTTTACCGTCTTCCAAGGGACCGATCAACGTGTGAATCCTTTTTTTGCTTAACCCGTAATGCGGCAGGGCATCCTCAAAATTGTCGTCAGTCACGATCGGCCACTCTTCCAGCGAAACATGACAAGAATCTAAACCGTTGCTTCTAAAAACGTAATCCGCCAGCGTGGACATGGAAAGCTCCCCGCCGAATGTGAGGATTCTGGCTTTTACGTTGCCGCTGAACCGTTTGTTAACTGAGTCAAGGGCATCCTGCGTTAACGCCTTAAACTTAGCCAGGTCTTCCAACGCTTGGGCTTGCCATTCGCCGCTGACATGAGCCTTTGCCAGCCGCTCGTAAATTTGGAAGACGGGGTCAAGAGGCACTGGAATAGACTGCGCGTAAGATTCGCCCATTCTTATGAGCGCGTCGGTGCAGCCCATGGGAGCTGAAAAAACCACGATTGGGCCAAACCCGTCTTTAGCGCGGATCTCCCGTACCCGCTTACCGATCTTGGGGATTCCTTTCCCTTCAACATCTAAGAGGCTGCCGCCGAACTTTGCTACCGAAAGAGACTTGAAAGCGCATTCCACCTGATACGAGTAGGCAACTGAAATCTAGCTTTAATAATTTTCCCACATTCCTCGATAAAAGGGAATTAGTGATATTTTTTGGGAAAGAACGGCTTTTTTATGCCTTTTAACCCATCGGAAAAACAACGGCTTAAAAAATGTGAGGGGTAAGTGAAAGTGAAATCCGTAGGAGTACAAAACCAAAAAATCGCCTATAAGGAATTAACACTAAGTCGGGAAGGAAAAGGAAATAAGCGTCCGAGGACTTGAATTTGTTTTGAGGGTTTATTGGTTATGTATGATGGATACGTGCTTTTTTGCAACAAAGAATCACAGCAACAATGTTTAAGCAATAAACGGTATACTTGCGCAGATAATCAGCCTAAGCTCCTAGAGGAAATTGAGGCAGGCGCAGTGATTTTTCTCTACAACACGGATGACAAGAGTCTGATCGGACCGTTCAGTGCGTTGCCTGAAGGCGACGAATTGGATGCTGGCGCATGGGTTGAAAACGAGGAACACCAGTACCCCTACGACGACATAAAAGTGACGTGGGAGGACCTGCACATCATCCAAAACGCGCCTGAAAAGATCCCGTGGCTAAATGACCCCAAAATATGCAAGCTATCGACATTTCAAACGCAGCACATCTTGGATCTGCTCAAAGATGGATCACTCTACAGTTACGAAAAGAAATAACGGTGTAGGCTGAGGTTTTAGCGGTCTTCAAATTTTTTTGCTGCTAAACTCACGATTTTGTGGCAGTTGAGGCAGCGAGTGAAGGTCAACTCGAAACCGTTCAGTATGTCGAAGCATCTTTCAGTGTATAATTCCTTTTCCGCATGGTTACAATTTAGCTGGTTTACATTAACCAGTCTCTCTTCGTCCATTCTCCCTTCTCCAATCGTATAATGGTTGATAAAAGTAATAATCTTTTTGGAACTTCAGGGAAAAACCTCTTCTTTGGTGACGCCTTTAAGCTTTCAAAAAACGTTGGGAAAATGTGAAGCGTTAAATAGCATGGTTTTGCATGCATTATTAAATATCTTGGAGAAGCAAGGCTTGAAAGAAAAAGGTCCATTGTTCATTGTGCCTTGGCGGTGCACTTTCGCATGCGACAGCCACTGTGTACACTGCACATCTGCAGGCAAACCAGCCGTTCCAGACGAAATTGACACTGCAACGGCGATGAAACTGGTCGATCAAGTTTACGACTTCGGCGCAAGCTTCTTCGGAATCACAGGCGGACAACCGTTCCTGAGAAAGGACCTTTTCGAAGTCATCGGTTACGCGAGAAAGCTGGGTTTGAACGCAAGCATCATAACCGACGGACGCCTCATGGATTCCGCAGCCGTTGAAGAAATCGTCAAAAACGAGGTTAAAATTTCTGTAAGCATCGACGGCTCAAAAGAAACAGATGACGCGATCCGTGGAAAAGGCGCTTATGAAGCTGCGGTCTCAGCGATAGAGAAGTTTTCAGAAAAGAAACTGCTGAACTGCCTAGTTTACACGTTTGCCAACGCTGGCGATGTCACAAACGCCAACGAGAAAGACATGCGTCACGTGCTTGACTTGGCACGCAAATATGACGCGCGCTGGGTGGTGTTCCACGGCTTTATCCCCTACAGCAAAGACAAGAGCAGCTTGAAGGCTGACCTCACGCCGCAGCAGTACGAGTGGGTCTGCAACAAACTCTACGACTTGACCTTAGAGTACAAGGGAAAACCCGGAATTAACATTTACATTCCGTTCTACTCGCGGGTGGCAAAGCAGCGTGGGATGCCTGATTTTGACAACTGGTACAACAACTTTTTCCTGGGCAGATGCTTCTTCGGCAAATTCTTCAGCGTAGCGGAAAACGGCGACGCCATACCCTGCAGCTACAACGACGCCTACAGGATGGGAAACGTCAAAGACAAAACTCTCAAGCAGATTTGGGATGACATGCAAAGCAGCGAGTTCTTCGCCAAAGCTAAAGACAAAAACAGCATCAAAGGCAAATGCGGCGTCTGCGAGTTCCGCGAAATCTGCGGTGGCTGCCGATCAGCAGCGCTCTACTACACAGGAGACATCTTCGGTTCAGACCCAAGGTGCGCGCACATTCCCCAAGCTCTAAGAAAGAAGAAATGATGCTCCCTCGATTTTCTGCTCGGCACCTTTTGAATCTCAAGAAAAAGCTTCTAGACGCGTCTAATCGACAAGGTGCGCAGTACCGTCGGGACAATAGACTTTCTCGCCGATTTCAACCTTGACAAATCGCCGTTTGCACGCGAAGAGTTGAAGTTCGCAGCCGTCGGACACAGATCCTTTTCATTCTGCCAATTACCGCAAGAACAAGCACTAAGTCAATTCTGATTAATGCCAAAGCAACCCATGAAAAAATAGGCAGCGCCTAGACCCATTACATTTAGAAGCCATAGCCAGAAGTTCACTCAAGCCGATAAGTGAGAGCGACGTGCATCCAAAAAAGTACGGAAGAGAGAGGGGGGTAAAGGGAATCTGTCTGGATGCACGTCACGCTTTTGTGAGCTTCTCAAGTTCTGTCGGGAAAGGATGCGTAATTTCTTCTTGATTTGACGTAGTTTCGCAGCGCTTTTTCTTTGGGGTAAAACTGTTTTTGGGAGTGTTTGCTTGTGATGAAAACTGACCCGCCGTTTTTTAGGTGTTCCTTCACTTGGAAGAAATTCACTTGGTCGGCTTCTTGGACCTCAACTTCGTCGCTGGTGTCGTTGTCCAATAACAGAACCTGATACATCGGCTCCTTCATTTTTTTGTTTGCAAAAGAGTCTTTCAAAAGAAATTTCCCTTCCCTCAGATTTGAGAGCAATTAATTATTTAATTGAATAAATTTTTAAAGTTATGTGACTGTGATGTGACTACTACAAGTTTGCTTTTTACTGCTATTGCTGCGTCAGAATGAAGGAGGCAACCTGCTTGCCCTCTAAGGTTTCAACTATTAAATCAGGCTTTTCCCTTTCAAGCTCAACTTTTGAGTAAACGCCAGTGAGAACCGCAACGCAACTCATCTTCGCCGATTTAGCCGCTTTCACGCCGAAAACCGAATCCTCAACAACAACGCATCTTTCTGGGTTTGCTTTAAGCGAAGCGGCTGTTTTCAGATAGATTTCCGGGTTAGGCTTCGATCGTGAAATCGACTCAGCCGTAAGAACTGTGCTGAAGTATTTCTCCAGATCCTTCGCTTTTAGCAGATGAGTGATTACCTCGCGGTTATTCATCGACGCCAACCCCATGGTTATTTTGCCCTGCAACTCGTCAAGAAGCCTTCGGGCGCCGGGGAATAGCGTCACCTGGTCGGTTAGTTCGATTTCAAGCGCGCTCTTGCGTTCGACGAGGCGTCGGATGGTTTCTTCGTCAAACGACGCTTTCGCTGACTGCATTATGTCCCTGAAGGTGTCGGCTGCTCCAATGCCGATTCGGCGTTCAATGTATTCGTCGCTGACTTTGCAGTTGATTTCGCTAAGAGCCTTCTGGAACGAAGCCACAATCACTTTGCGGGTGTCGCCTAACGTGCCGTCCCAGTCAAAAATAGCTGCTTCAAACATAGCTGCTCAGGCTAGTTGAGGTTAAGTTTTTCCCTGATTTCCTGGCTCTTCTTCGTCGCTTCCTCGATGGCGCGGATCATTGCGGGGCGGATTTGGCTTTGCTCAATCTGGTAGATGGCTTCGATGGTTGTTCCACCTGGCGTAGTGGTCATGTCTTTGATTCTTGAGGGTTCCTCATGCAGATCGACGACTAGTTTGCCCGTTGCCATTACGGTTTGGGCTGCGCAGGTTAAAGCGATGTTGCGTGGTAACCCCACTTTCAAGCCAGCGTAGGTCATCGCCTCAATGATGATTGACATGTAGCCTGGTCCGCTGCCGCTGACCGCCGTTATTGCATCCAAGTACTTCTCATCCATTTCTTCACAAATTCCGAACATGCTCAGCAAAGTCTTAACTTTCTCTTTGTCCTCTGCTGTAACGTTGGGTTCGCAGCAGTAAGCCGTGTAGGCAGCCTGCACCAAAGCTCCAAGGTTAGGCATGATCCGCACGATTCGGGCGTCAGGCGCGTTCTTCCTCAGAAACTTGAGCGGCACCGTTGCGGCGACAGAAATCAGCAGTTTACCCTTAATTGCCTCGCTGATTTCCTTGAGAACCTTCGCCACGTCACCGGGCTTGACGATTATGAAAACGATGTCGGCTTCAGCCGCTGATTTCACGTTGTCTGTTGAAGTTTTAACGCCGAGGCTTTCAAACTCTTTAAGCCTATCCAGCGCAATGTCAACCGCCGTCAACTTGCCTTCGTACCCGCCTTTAAGCAGGCTTTTGATTATGGCGCCACCCATCATTCCTGAACCAATTACCGCGATTTTATCGTTCATAACTGTTCACCTTGCTGTTTTAAGGACAGCAGCTTTACCCTTTAAACTTTTGTCACCTAAAACCAAGTTGAAAGACTAACTACTGACCGTTTCCTCAAGCAGCTTATGCAGAGTTAAGGCAGGAGCGCTCGTTCTGATGCCCCGAGTGTTAAAATGGGTCTGCACAGCTTGAAAACCGTTGTTGCGGAGCGCTTTGAGAAAGACTTGTATGGAGGGCGATGGGAGACCAAGTTTTCCGCTGAGCTTGTCAAGAACGTAGTAGGTTATGGGCGCCGCGGCTTCTTCTTTTGTCTGGACGAGGAGTTTTGCGATTCTTGCGCTGTTTTTGAAAGCGCGAGTCTTGTTTTCTTTGATCATCGACTCTATGAAGTCTGGGTCGAAGATGCCGCCAAGCCAGAGTGGGCCGGCGTAATCCATTTTTGAGCCGCATTCGGGACATTGAAGGCTGCTGAACGGGTGATGGGCGGTTTCCCGGTGGAGACAGCTGAAGCAGTGTAGGATGTACCCGAGGGTTTTGACGCTTTCGTCGGCTTTTTCCGCGCCGTAGGCAATTTGAGCGTACAGCCTAATGTAATGTTCGCTGCTGTGGCTGAAAACCACGTGGATCCCGATGTCGTGTTTTGCAGCTAAGGTGGCTGTGCAGCCTGCCAGAAGCCGAACGGCAAGCTCATGGCAATACTCGGTGCGCAGGGGTTTTCCGCCGTATTTTCGTACGCAGGCTTTCGAGTGCACCCCGCAAAGCGGCGCCAAGTCGGTGGCGGTTGAAGCCAGCAAGCCGTGGTTGCGAAGCGCCCTCAGTGCTGAACCCAAAAAGGGGGCAGGAGTACCGAAAGGGTCAGCGTCGACGATGTCGAAACGTTTCTTAGGCGACGCGTTGCAGCTTAAAACGCAGTTTGCATCCCTGTGCCGAACGGTTACCCTTTTTTCGAGCCCGTTGAGTTGCACATTGTGCTTTGCAACTTTATATGCCCGCATGTTGATGTCGCTGATTAAGACTCGTTTTACGCCTTCAATTTCGGCGGCGAAGCGTATGCCTCGGATGCCTTGGCTGGTTAAAGGTTCGCAGATGCTGATTTCCCTGTTAACCGCGCGTTGGTAGGCTTGGAACGCTAAGACGGTGAGGTCGCGGTTGAACTCCATTACTGGGTTGTAGAAAACTGGGGCTTTAGAAGGCGCGTAATCCGATGGGTTGACGCCGTATGCTTCAAGTTTGGGCACCAAGACTTGGACTTTGCCTTCCTTGACGATTTCGCTTGGAAAATCTGGCGTGTAGACGCTGTCTGCCATGTGGTTGCTTCCCAGTTGAATTCGCTTATCAAAAGAATTTTATGTGCATATTAGACTTCTGGTTCAGGCAGGTGCAAAGATGTTGAAGAAGCGAGTTTTGCTTTTGACAGGTGCTCCCGGCATAGGGAAAACAACAGTGCTGATTAAGACGATGGAAGCCCTTAAAACGCAGGGAGTAAGCGTCGGCGGCATGATTAGCCGTGAAGCAAAAGAAAGCGGCATGCGGGTAGGCTTCGAAATACTTGACTTAACCAACGGCAAGCATGGGTGGCTGGCACACGTAAACCAGAGAGTCGGCCCGCAAGTCGGCAAGTACCGCGTAAACCTCCACGACCTTGAAACTATCGGCGCGGAAGCCATCATGGAAGCCACTAAAAAATGCGCCGTTGTGGCGATTGATGAAATTGGCCCCATGGAGCTCTACTCGCAGAAGTTCAAGCAAGCCGTAAAACAGGCGCTTACGAGTGAAAAGCTTGTATTAGCGGTGGTGCACGCTAAAGCCAGAGACCAATTGATAGAGGAGGCAAAACAAAGAGAAGACGCAGAAATTTTCTCAGTAACTTTAGCGACCCGCGATAGTTTACCTATCGAGTTAGCGAAGCAAGTAGTAGATACCCTTTAGTTGGTTAAATCCAATCGGTTTTTATTTCTTTTACGGCTTTGAAATGAGGGTCATCCGAAACACAAGTCGCTTTTAGGGATAATGCTGTTGCTGCGATTATGCTGTCAGCCATTGACATTGTATATTTTATGCGTAGTTCTGCTGATAGTCTTGCTATTTTAGCGTCCACTTCTACTACCGTATAGTCTTGTTCTAGCACGGTTGCTCTGAGTATTGCAGTTTCTCTGCCTTCTCGTCTAAGGGTTAACTGGTAGACTTCGTGTATGACAACCGCTGAAATGAAACGTTCTCTTGTCTGTCTGAAGTTTTCCCTGAGCTTCTTAGCTGTACTTAAATTAGTTGTGTAGTAACTTTCCATAAAAAACCGAGTGTCATAGACGGCCTTAAACATCTTCGTCCCTTAACTCATCAAGAAGCTTTTTCATTTCTTCTACAGTAGCGTATTTAGCGCCTGACCCGATCAAATCAATCGTTGAAATCTTTGGCTTAAACAGTATTCCATCATTTGTATCTAACACTTGAAGTCTTGTGCCTTTTTCAATCTTGTATTTGCGTCTTAGGCTGACGGGAATTGTTGTTTGCCCTTTCCTTGTGACGACAACTTCATTCTCCAAATCAATAACCGTCCTACCTTACAGTGCGTAGTACTAATAGGAATTACTACCCTTTAAGGTCACCGATGCTTAATCAGCATGTCACGTGAATTAACGCGACAAATTTCCTTTTTTCCTTCCCAATTTCGTTGATGACTTCGGGCGTGGGAAGGATTATTGCGTTGTATTTTTCCAGTATTTCTTGAGCCTTAGGCGTTATGGGCAAGGCAGCTTCATGACCCGTCCCAACGTACAACGCTTCGAATTTTTCCTGTGGCAGGAATTCCAGTTCGCGCTCGGAAAGAGGCGTGTGTCCGTATTCTGGCTTTAGGTCTTTGGATTTCTTCTTTTCCCTCTTAGTCACTTTCCCGTCAGCGTGAATCACGATGTCTTTTTCGTACTTTTCCCCGTTGACCTTAACCCACCCGAACTTTGACTTAACAGAAGCGGTTTTCATAAGCTTCACCGAAATCGATTCAAAATAAATCGTTGAGCGGTCACTCAAAAACTTTTTTGCGAAAGGTCGTTCAGCTGCCTCGTAAATAAGCGACCGCTTAATGACGTAACAGGCGCGATGAAGAAGTTGGTTGGTGGTGCGGTCGCCGAGATTTGAACCCGGGTCGTCAGCGTGGCAGGCTGATGTCCTAGACCAAACTAGACTACGACCGCACATACATGCTTTTGGATGGACTACGACCGGTGGCGATGTAAACACCGCCTCAGATCGGAGTTGTAGTGGTGATAGATTGTGGTGATGCTAAATAGTTTTTCGGTAACGGTTAAGCGTGCCCCATCGTTTTAGCTGCTGAAGAGTATTCCTGTGTTTAACATCAATTTTTTGTAAGGTTTATGAAACTTACGCGGTTTTTCTGTGGACCTGTTGTACAACTCCCTTTAAGCCAGGTACATGTTTGAAATATTGATTCTTAAAGGATATTTTACGTATTGACATGTTTTTGTGTTCGACAATTGGGGTTTCTCAGTATGCTTTGATATGCCTTAGTTATGTGCGAGGGTTTATGTGGCGGTTTAATGTATTATGATGACGTAAGAAATGTGTCTTAAAAAGACATATTGTACGTCTGTACAACACACCAACAGGAGAAAATCCATAAAATGACCAATAATTACCAAAAAGAGACCCAAACAAAACTTACCAAGGGACTCTTAGACATGATTATTCTTGAATACTTAGGCAAAGAATCCATGCATGGGTACCAAATCATCACAAAAATCCGCAAAAACTACGGCATCTACTTCGGACCCAGCACCGTCTATCCTCTACTAGGGATGCTGGAGAAAAAAGGATACGTGCAAAGCGCCTGGAACATGAATTCAGAAAGACCGCGAAAAGTGTACAAGCTTACTAACGAGGGGAAAAATGTTTTGAGTTTCACCGAAAGCTCACTTAACTTAATCTGTAAAAACTTGTTAGCCGACAGCAAAATCGGGATACAAGCTATCCCGCTGATTTCGGCGACTTAAACACTTTAAACAGGAAATCCGTCTTTAGCGCGCGCGTTGAAACGACTGTTCTAAGCAGCATAGGGTTCGGCAAAAGTGTGAGTTTTTTGGGTTTCTTCTGCCTCGTTTCTTAGACGATTCATGGTTCAGCAAGCTTTCACAGGCGCATCCAGAGCGACTTTCGCGCTGTTGGTATAAGGTAACAGTCACATAACGTTTATCTTATCAAACGCAAACCTATAGGTGAAGGCTTATGTCAGACATTATTACTGTGAGGAATCTTGTTGAAGTCTATTCCGACGGCACAAAAGCCGTTGATGATATTTCCTTCAGCGTGCAGGAAGGAGAATTCTTCGGTTTTCTAGGACCCAACGGCGCAGGGAAAAGCACAACAATCAAGATTTTAACGACGTTGCTCAGAAAAACATCTGGCACCGTTACTGTTGCAGGTTATGACGTTGTGAAGCAAGCAGCTGATATTCGCAAGATCATCGGTGTTCAAAGTCAAGAAACAACCGTCGACGGCGACCTGACCGGCAGGGAAAATATAACGCTCCAAGGACATTTCCACCAGATGAACACAGATGACATCAAAAAACGTGTAAACGAGCTTCTGAGTCTAGTGGGCCTTGAAGAAGCCGCCGACAGACGCGGCAGAAACTACTCCGGCGGCATGAAAAAACGCCTCGACCTAGCCACCGCCCTTGTCCACAAACCCAAAATCCTATTTCTAGATGAACCAACAACAGGTTTAGACCCACAATCGCGCGCAGCCATTTGGAGTTACCTGGAAAAACTAAACAAAGAAGAAGACATAACAATTTTCTTAACAACCCAGTATCTGGAAGAAGCCGACAAGCTGTGCAAAAGACTTTCAATAATTGACGCTGGAAAAATAGTTGCAAGCGGCTCTCCCATTGAACTAAAACGTCAAATTGGAGCAGACTCTATCAGAATTTCGCTTGAGAACTGCCAAAAAGACGGCCCTAACGCAAAAGAACTCATCAAAACCATGACAGACGTCACCGAAATAATAGATTCAGAAGAATGCCTCACGGTTTACGCCAAAAACGCAGGACTCCTAATAGCAGACATCGTACGGGCATTAGATAGCAGCGGCATTCGGATTGCGTCAGTAACTTTTTCCTCCCCATCGCTTGATGATGTTTTCATGAAGCACACTGGCAGAAGAATAAGAGCCGAAGACTACGTCAAGGCGCCAAGCACCATGGGTGGAAGATTTGGTGGAAGGAGATGACCCAAAATGACCCTGCTTTCTGATACACGATACATATTCATAAGATACCTCACGAAACTCGTTCGAACTCCTATCCTGCTTTTCTTTTCCCTCTTCCAACCCCTGTTGTTCCTTTTGCTATTTACGCAGCTGCTAGGGAGGCTTTCAAGTTTTCCGGGAATATTACCAGTTGGAGTAAGTTATCTATCGTTTGCAACCGCGGGAATTGTGATGATGAACGCGTTTGGAAGCGCGTTACAGTCAGGAAACTCGATAGTTGCTGACATCGACTCGGGATTTTTGCAGAAAATGCTTGTAACACCGGTGAATCGCCCTGCGATTCTGCTGGGCAGGTTGAGCAGTGATGCTTTTAGGGTTGTTCTTCAGACAGCTATAATTCTTGTGTTAGCGTACGCTTTAGGCGCCCATGTCACCACTGGAGTTGTCGGAATTTTGCTTATCTTCTTCACGCTTGCATTCTTTGGGCTTGCGTGGTCAGGAATTTCTTTAGCGATAGGTATGAAGACAAGAAGTTCCGAGACGGTTTTCGCGATAGGCGGAGTCATTACTTTTCCGCTGCTGTTCTTGAGTCCGGCGCTGTTCCCAATTAGTTTCCTGCCTAAATGGGTAGGGGATGTGTCAATGTTTAACCCTGTAAGCTACTGCGTTACCGCCACTCGAGCACTGATGATCAACGGTTATCAATGGAGCACAATACTTCCAGCGTGGGGCGTAATCGGGCTAGTCGCAGTCATCACAATGAGCGCAACACTATACCAGTTCAGGAAAGTCGTCAGCTAAACAAGCTCATTTCGGGTAAACGTGGGCGTCGACTTCAGCTGGAGCCGGGAGCCGCTTGATTTTCACTTCAATCGTTTCAGGCTCCTTTTCCATCCACTTCAGCGTTTTTGAAAAACCAGCCATTATGTTGCCGATGGTTTCCTGAACAAAATTGTTAAGAGACAACTTTTTTCCGTCAACGTACATTTCAGTCTCGAAGCTTTTTTTCATTACTCTATGTTTCTGTTCCAAAAAAGTTCACCAACTAAAATCTGGTTTTTAAAACTGATAAAGTCTTCTATAGTTATTCCATAGATAAAAACCGAGCCACCATAGAGTATTGCTCTCAACTTTAAAACTATATATTTTCGCGGGAAAGTATGGAGAAAACGGTTGCTTAGAGTAACAGCTAATATACCTGAATAAGGCATTAACTTGCCCCTTAGGCAAAATTCGGCGTCGAAAACTGGGAGCTGGACTGTGCTTAGCAAACTCTGGAACACACTCAACAACTGGTCCTCGAAAAAACCCTTAAAGTACGCCCTCTACCTCGCCGCAATAATTGTTTTCTTCGCGATAATCCTTGTTCCACCAATTCTCGGCATCCTCATAAAGGCGCCAACCGTTCAAAACGTCATAAACCAGCCAGCTTTAATGAACACAGCGTGGACTGCCATAAGAAATTCTTTCATAATAGGATTGATCGTCGCTGCCTTAGACTTAGTCGCAGGTATCCCGCTCGCCTGGCTTATTTCCCGTAGCAAGTCAAGATGGATAAGCATCCTAGACACTTTCGCCGACATACCCTTCATCGTGCCAACCGCCGCTTTAGGCTACTCGCTTTTGCTGTTCTGGAGTTCACCTGGCGGACCAATATCAATGCTTTTCGGCGCATCAATCATCTCGACTGGCTGGCTTCTTGTAATGCTTTTGCATTTCACGTTTTCGTTCCCAGTTGTGGTTAGAGTAATAGTTGGCGCTATGCTTGATTACAAGATGGAATACGAGCGTGCGTCAAGAACCCTCGGCGCTCCCCCATTAACTGCCTCAAGAACCGTCACGTTCCCAATTATCAAGCCGTCGTTGATTGCGGCGTTTTTGCTTGCGTTCGCCAGGTCACTTTCAGAAACGGGCGCCACCTTCATTGTGGCAGGAGCCTTCGTCAACGGCCCTGTCTTCCTGCAGAAATTAAGCAACGAGTTCAAAAATGGATTAATCCCTCAATCCACCTATCAAGGCGCAACAGTCTTTACAAGCATAATTCTCATTTCCGTTTCGTTAACTATTTTTGCCCTGATAAAAGTGTTAAGCCCGAAAATTAAGTTGCCTTTCGGTCACGGCTTGCCCGTTATGGAAAAGAAGCTAAGCTACAAGAAAACGGCTTGGACCCGCAACGGCATCGCGTTGTTTGTTTTCTTAGTTATTGTTTTGGTTCCTTCGCTTTTCGTAGCTTTGCCTGCTATACAAGCAATAGCTTCAGGAACCCCTGTAATTCAGGCTTTAACAGGCGCAGGTATTTGGGCAAGCTTCTGGCAAAGCCTGCTTTTGTCGTACAGCTTAGCGGGCATAGTCACGGTGTTAGGCATCATCCTTGGCATACCGATGGCTATACTGATTGCCCGCAAAACATTCGGCAAAACGCCTTCGGCAATCCTCGACACATTAGTAAACATTCCAATAATAATTCCGTCGATCGCCTTAGGGGTTTCACTGAAGTTTTTCTGGCAAGGCGTCCCAGGCATACCCGCATTCCTCCTACTGGTTTTCGCTCACTTGGCAATCACTTACCCGTACTTTGTCCGTTCGATGTCAGCGGCTATGGAGCGGATAAGCGTTGACATGGAGGAGGCAGCCAAAACGTTAGGCGCTAAACCCTTCACTGTTTTCCGTTCAATCGTGCTGCCGCTGACAAAGTACTCGATTCTTTCAGGCGCCATAATCGTTTTTGCACGGAGCGTAAGCGAAACAGGCGCAACCTTAGCTGTTAGCACAAACCTTGTTACCGCGCCAGTCCTTATTGTGAACTGGGTTAACGCGCTCAGGGGCACGGCTTCGCCGATTCCAGGTGTCAACTCACTAACAGTTGGTTTAGCCTGCGGCATCCTGATTCTTTTCAGCTTCATGATACTGCTTGTCTTGAGGCTTATAACGAGAAAAGGGAAGACTTAAGATGATAACTGTTAAAAACAAGAAAACGACTTCCGAAGGGAGAGACAACACATGCCTGATGTCAGAATCGTAAACGTGACCAAAAAATACGGGAAAATCTACGCGTTAGACAACATAAGCCTAACCATACACGACCAAGAATACTTCTCGCTGCTGGGGCCAAGCGGGTGCGGAAAAACCACGCTGCTGCGGCTCATAGCGGGGCTCATTGAACCTGACAGCGGTGAAATCTACATCGGCGACAAACGCGTCGACAAAGTTCCTCCTGAAGACAGAGACGTCGGCTTCGTTTTTCAAACTTTCGCCCTGTTTCCGCACATGACCGCGTGGGGAAACGTCCTGTACGGACCCAAAGTAAAGAACTATGACGCTCAAGAGGCGGATACAATCGGGCATGAAGTCCTTGAGCTGGTTAAGCTTAATGAGCGGTTAACCGCGTACCCCAGTGAACTAAGCGGCGGAATGATGCAGAGAGTAGCCGTTGCACGTGCGTTAGCTGCTGGCGCCAAAACCCTGCTTTTAGACGAGCCCCTTGGTCAGTTGGATGCGAAGGTGAGGAATGAAATTCGCTATGAAATTAGACGCATGGCAAAGGATCTTAAACTGACCGCTATTCACGTTACTCACGATCAGGCTGAAGCCATGTCGATTTCAGATAGGATAGCTGTGATGAAGAAGGGCAAAATCGTGCAGATTGGCAGTCCGCAGGAGCTTTACATGAACCCGAACAGCCTTTTTGTGGCGCACTTCATCGGCGAATCCAACCTTTTGGAAGGTTACATTGACGAGTCAAACGGGGAATGCGAAGTTGAACTGCGTGAGGGCTTGAAAGTCAAAGCCAAAAACTCAGGCATAAAAGAAGGCGAAAGAATCGTCCTAGCGATAAGACCTGAAACGTGCGAAATGAAAATTGGACACCGCGCCTCTCAAAGCGGGTTGGTGGGTAAAATAGAGAAAGTCACTTTTGAAGGAACGGTGATCCGTTACGAGATTAGGCTTGAAAACGGAGACCGCTTGGTGATTAACAGGCCTTCGCTGGCGGAGAAATGGGTGGAAATCGGGGAAGAAGTCACGATTACTTACCCGCTTGAAAAGGCTCACATGTTCCTGTACCCTGAGGCAGGCTTAACCGAAGAAATCGCAGTCTAATTCTTCTTGCCCATTTTTTCATGTTTCTTGTTTGAAGAGAATTTGGTCGGGAGAGGGTGAAAGCAATAAGTCTTAAATGTGCATAGCGTAGAATAGCCTAAGCAAGCAAAAGAACAAAACGGATAGCGAAAATAAGATTTAGAGGAAGCTGAGGGGATGGATAAGTCACGTTTAAGCATAGTCTTAATAGCCTTAATGGTTAGTTCGTTGGTTTTATTTGGCACTGGCTCAAACAACGGGCACATGTATGCTTTTGGTTCAACTTTGACTGCTCCCACCGTATCTGCTTCGCCTGGCACTGTGGATCAGGGTCAGACTAGCAGTTTGACCTCTACTGCAGTGACGTCGGGCACTCCAACTTACACGTATCAGTGGTTTGCGAAGGCTCCAAGCGGAAGCTACACTAAGGTAGGTACGAGTTCTGCGAGTTACAGCTTTGCGACCACAGGTTCTACGACTACGGGCGTTTGGAGTTTCATACTTCAGGTGACTGACAGCACGCCTACAGTAGTGAACTCTACTGCCGTTTCCGTCACGGTGGACTCTGCCCTTGTCGCCCCAACGCTGACGTCTACTCCTGCTGCCGTTGATCAGGGACAGACCTCGGTTTTGTCTTCTTCTACAGTGACCACAGGCTCTGGCGGTTACACGTATCAGTGGTTTTCGAAGGCTTCTGGTGCTGGTTCTTACTCGTTGATTAGCAGTGCGACTTCGGCGAGCTACAGTTTTGTAACCTCGACTTCTACGGCTACTGGCAACTGGGGCTTCATACTTCAGGTGAATGACAGCGCGGGTTCAGCAGTGAATTCCACTTCCACATCAGTGACTGTGGATTCTGCCCTTGTTGCCCCAACGGTTACGCCTGCTCCACTTACGGTTGACCAAGGCCAGACGTCAGTTTTATCTTCTTCCGCAGGCTCAGGCAGTTACACGTATCAGTGGTTTGCGAAGGCTCCAAGCGGAAGCTACGCTACGGTGGGTACAAATTCTGCAACTTACAACTTTACCACTTCAGTCTCCAACGCCACTGGCACTTGGAACTTCATACTTCAAGTGACTGACAGCACGGATGCAAAAATGAATTCTACCGCGGCTTCAGTTACAATAAATTCTGCTCTTGTTCCACCAACGCTGACGCCTACTTCAGGTAAGGTTGCCCAGGGAAAGACTGCAGTTTTGTCTTCTTCCGCAGTAACCACAGGCTCTGGCAGTTACACATATCAGTGGTTCGCGAAGGCACCAAAGGGAAGCTATGATACGGTGGGTACGGATTCTACGAGTTACAACTTTGTGACTAAGGGTTCCACGACCAAAGGTAGTTGGAGTTTCATGCTTCAGGTAACTGACAGCACGGGTGCAGCAGTGAATTCTACTGCCACATTGGTAACTGTTAATGCGAGCACACTGCTACCGCCTTGGCTAATTGACCTATTGATTATCATCGTCGTAATAGCGGTGGTTCTAATAGTAATTCTATTTGTGTTGCGTAGACGCGCGCGCAAAACGGGCGTAAAGAAGGAACAGCCTCAGCCCGCCAATGTCATTCAACCCGTCAACGTCGCTGTTAAGGTAGACAAAGCTGAAATCGTTGATAATACGTTAAAGTTTTTTGTTGCAAAAGGGCGCGGCAAAAAACAGTGGGTTAATGTTAAGGAAATTCCCGTTTCTGAGATAACGCACATTGAGAATCTTGAGAATAAATTAAGCGTAACATGGAAAGATGTTACTTACACGTTCTTTACCAAGGAAAAAACCAACCCGTTCGGCGCAGTGGTTGCGCAGATTAACGGAATACTTGAAGAACAACGTATAAGTCAACAGAACCTACAGAAAACAGTCGAAACCAACGAGAAAACCGCCTTGAGAAGAAGCGAACTGCTAGGGGCAATTAACGCGTCTATGAACATCATTGACTTGTCATTCGACATTCTCATCGGCCTGCAGGAAAAACGGATAAACTGGCAACAGCTGGAAACCCTCTCTAACGGTTTCAGTGGAAACATGAACTTCACGGGACAAACCCTGCCGCCTCTGAATCTGGACTTCTCAAAAATCGCCGCTTCAGTGAAAACGCAACTGCCGAAAGAAGCCTCAAAAGAAGCGTTTAACATCTTGAAAGATGTGTACGGGTACTTTAACGGCTTAAACCCTGAAGGGGACACCCAAGAAGCCAAGCCGAGCATTCAGACGATTAAGACACTGATGTCAGGCTATTTCATGCTAAATGACCTGTTGCTTGCCAAATGCGTGGGTGAAAAGGACAGTAGCAGAGAAACCACCGAGCTTGACACTACACTGCAGAGCTTGGCTGAAGCTAACTTTAAAGTTGACGTTGAAGAGCTTAAGGGCAGCATAGACAGGACGAGCCTTGAAGGCGACAAGCGAACGCTTATCGAGGACAGCCGAGCAGTTTTCAAGGAGCAGCTAAAACAGCTTTGGCAACCCGATCACAATTCAGAGAGCAAGGCGAATCAGCTCGATTCCAATGACGAGGAACCAACCAATCATCGAGGCGTAGAAAAGCCGCTCGAGCAATCCGAAAACGGGCTTGAGTCGCGACCAGACGAGCCCAACCAAGGCAAGGATGATGCCGAGGAGCAGGTTAACGGAGTTAGCCACGCCCATGATGAAAAAATCACCTAAAGCTATTGCCATGCTTCTTGCTTTTGACTTCTTTGTTTAGAATTCTACCGCTTCGCCGCACGCTTCCCCTGAACATCGAAAAACTGCCCAAAATTAGCGCGTTTCTGGAGTTTAAAATGGTCGGGAGAGCAGGATTTGAACCTGCGACGGCTCGGTTTCTGTGGCCTGCACAGGCTTGAATGAAGCCCACCGTTGGTAGACCTCTACAGCGTCTCCACCCGCTAAGCATGTTAGCTGGTTCGAGAGCTCTGCCAGGCTGAGCTACCTCCCGACTAAGTCCATAAGGATAATTGCGAAGCAATTTATGTTTTTTG
>JBEKWR010000027.1:0-26273 GCA_049512935.1 Bathyarchaeia archaeon | reverse complement strand
GGAGGGCTATAATTATTGCAGGCTACTTGGCGACAGCTGCAATTATTCTCCTGTTTCTGTTCGCAGGCACCCTATATTACGTTACATTGCTGTATGCTTTGTTCTCGTTCGTGACAACCGCTGTCACTACACCTCTTAACCTGCTCGTCATGGAAACAAACCCAAAGCAGAAGTGGAGCAGCGCATTCGCGTGGTTTTCCATGCTTTCAAGCATCGGGCAGACTGCAGGGTTGATTCTAGGCACAGTCTGGGCATCTTTTCTTCTTCTCAGTTACCTTGTAATTCCTCTGGCCATTTTCTCAATAGCATCGGCGGTCTTGTCTGTGCTTATGATTAAAGAGCCTTCCTTTGTTTTTGAGCGCCAAATGATAATTCAAAACAAACACAGCTTTTACGACAGACTTCAAAGAATTCCTATCATTTTCTTTCGAATTCCAAGATTATCTGATTTCAAAAGAGTATTAAGAGCACTGAAATATGACCTCACCAGAAATGTGCCAATTTTGTATTTTTCCATCTTTATGTTTTGGGTCGCAGCTGGCCTCTTCAACACATCGATTATTCCATCATTGACAGCAAACAAAATTTCGAACCTCACAATTTTTTTCATTATAACAATAGTGAACATTATTCAAATTTTTTCATTTCAGTACGCTGGATCCTACGCCGAAAAGACCTCACTGATTGGAGCATCGATTTTTGGGCTCACCTTCAGAAGCGTAGGTTACGCGTTGCTGGGCGTTTCCTTTTATTTCGTGTCTGGCAGCTGGTACGCGATTCCAGCCTTGATTTTCTACTCTCTCGCAAGCGGGTTCGCATTTTCCATATATTACACAGCGTCTAACACCATGGTTTTTAACACCCTCGGAGGCAACAGCCAAGGATCTTCTCTGGGCGTTTACAGTGCACTAGTAGGGATTGCCACTATGGCGGGCTCGTTAATCTCAGGGTTTACATCATTTTACCTAAACTTCGGCATAACATTCCTCATGGCCAGCGCATGCTTAGTCAGTTCAATTTGGCTACTTTACCTCCTGCGAGAGCCGAGGCAAAACTAGTGTGTTGGCTATTCTAATAACAAGATTACAGCCGCCTTTATCTTAGCCAATTCTTTCGAGATTTTAAAGAAAATTAGCTTTTTCCATTTTTGTCCTGTTATTCCTGAAGAAAAGGCGAAAAGACGCCGTCAAATCGTAGCCTTCGACTTCTTCAAACGGCACCCACCGCAGCTCCACGGCGTCGCTTGCCGCCTCAGCTGTCCCAGCTTTTACATGCACAAGGTAGTCGATGATGACGTAATGGTATTTTACCTTGCCCGACTCGTCATAGTCAACGTTGCTGACCACGTCAATCAAGAGGGGGCTGTCAACGCTAAGTCCTGTTTCCTCTTTAGCCTCGCGGATAACTGCCTGCTCAGGGCTTTCAGCGAGCTCCACTAAGCCGCCTGGAATCGTCCACTTGCCCCTGCTTGGCTCGTTTCCCCTCTTTATCAGCGCGATTTTTCCCTGTTTGATTATTACTGCGCCGACTCCTACGACTGGCTGATCAGGGTACAACCGCTTCACAGGTGAAAACGCCTCTGCTAGTTGCTATTGTCACTCGTATCTTAAAGCCTCGACGGGCTTCAGTTTGGATGCGCGCCACGCTGGGTAAAGGGCGAATATTACGCTGATTCCTATGCCGAAAGCTAAGGAACCTAAGAACACTTCTGGAGTCAGTAAAGGTGTCACTTTGAAGCCAGTGCCTCCGAATGCTCCTGACCCTAACAGTCCTGCAACAACGTTTGCTAAGATCCACCCTGAAAGTATGCCAGCGAACGCCCCGATTAAGCCGATGATTGCTGATTCGCCGAGGAAAATCGACAGCACGGTTCTGCTTTTCATTCCTAAAGCTTTGAGTATCCCAATTTCACGCGTGCGTTCAATCAGTGAAACTATCATTATGTTCATTATTCCGATGCCCGCTACCAACAGGGAGATAGCAGCTATCCCGCCAAGGAACAACTGGATTGTGCCAAAAATGGTTGAAAGCAGACTCAGCACCGCCGTTGAAGATATAACGGTAACTTGACCGCCGAAATAGTCAGTTATAGCTTTAGAAACATCGGTGATTGTTGCGTTATTGCTGTTTTTAAGTTGAACTATTATCATGTCACACTGGTTGGTTCCAAAAAAGCTCTCAGCTTGACTCAGAGGCATGTAAACGCCTGTATCTGATGGTCCGGCTAAGCCGAATCCGCCGACTTTTTGAAGAATCCCAGAAACCTGCGCCGTGTAAGTTTCGTTTGCTACGGGTAGCGTGGTAGCGTTAGTCCAAACGATGCCCACGTTGTCGCCCGCGCTGAAGAGCTCTGTTCCGTTTTCTCTTGGATCACTCACTCTTGTACCGACCACTATGTCGTTGTTGCCTGGGTTAGTCGGTACGGTTCCTGATGCTGCGACAAAAGTGGTCGGGTACTGCTGGGCGTACTGGCTGAAGTCTACACCGTAAATGGTGACGGAACTGTTCAAGCCGTCAGCGTTCACGTACCCAGTTCTCTCTATAACTGCGGTTGACGAGTTTATCTCAGGTGACAGTGCGTCGATTTCACTGGTGTAGTTAACGTATAACGCGAAGCCTGAGCTTGCTGCGCCAGAACCCAAGCCTAAGCCCGATCCGGATCCACTTCGGGCGCCTAGGCCGCCCCCTGCACCGCTTCCAGCTCCGCCGCCGATGCCGCCTAAATCGTTGCTGCCTGGAACAACAATTAACGTGTTCGCAGACAAGCCTCGGTTAAGATCATTAGTTATGCTTACCTGCAAACCCTGAGTAATGGACAGCAAAGCAACGATGGCGGCGATGCCTATAATTACGCCCAACGTGGTTAATGCTGCACGGAGCTTGCGGAGTTTTATTGCGCTATAAGAGTAACCTAAAATATCGTACGTTTTCATTGCTGATTCACCACTTCAGACGATAATAACCCGTCAAACATCTGCAAAGTCCTGTTTGCTTCTCGCGCAAGATGCTGGTCATGAGTAACCATGATGATGCTGACATGATTTTCAACGTTAAGCTTCTTCAGCAACCCTACAACTTCGCTTGCCGTTTTCGAATCAATGTTGCCAGTCGGCTCATCCAGCAGAAGGAACTTCGGGTTGTTCGCAAGCGCCCTTGCAATCGCGACGCGTTGCTGTTGCCCACCGCTTAATTCAGCGGGCTTGTGGTTTACTCTGTCTTTCAACCCTACAGTCTCAAGCAGCTCTACAGCTCTCTGCCTTCGTTCAGACCTGCTGACATCCGCAATAGACATAGCCAATTCAACGTTGCCCAACGCGGTTAATCTGGGAATCAAATTGAAAAATTGGAAAACAAACCCGATCCGCCTGCGCAAGTCGGTTAGTTGGTTATCGTTGAGTTTTGAGATGTCGACGCCGTCGATCAGCAGCTTTCCCGCTGTTGGCTTGTCTAAGGCGCCGATCAGGTTCAGCATGGTTGATTTGCCGCTTCCTGAAGGTCCAAGTATGGAGACGAAGTCGCCGGCTTCGACTGTCATGTTTACTCCGCGGACGGCTTCAACTGGGACTTTTCCAAGCATGTACGTTTTCTTCAGGTCTACCGCTTCAACTAGTGCTGTCATAGCTTTTTTCCTCTTCACGCGTTTCCGTTGCTTAACCGAATCATGTATTTATTTGTTCAGGTACCGCCACGAAAGAACCACGCAGATGATCGTTATCACGGCTGGAATTATCAACCCAAATTCGACGTTGAGAAAGCCGAATTGAATCGTTCAGCCAGAAAAGTGACTACCGCAAAAGTTTCCATTGCGAACTCATTCGAGTTTGCGCGCATATGATTTTCTTGGCTTGGAAGAAGTTATTCTCGGTCGTGTCGCCTGCTCCTTCGAATTTCCTCTACTACCCCAGGCGGATCCTTCCATTTTTCTGTCACTTCTGATCGAAGGCTTAGCAACCCCTCGACCCCTTTCTTCATTCTCTTCCTTTGCCTTTCCGTCAATTGATTTTCTTGCCATTCTGGCAAATTTCTTATTTTATCCGAATCGCGTTTTGATTTTTCTAACTTTTCACGTTTTTCCAAGCTTTGCCCTTCCTAAGCTTAACTAATCACTGTTCCAACTTTTTCGCCATTTACGGCAGCCAAAATGTTCTCAGGTTTAAAGCCGTTAACGACAATAAGCTTGACACGGTGGCGTTTTAGAACTTTGATGGCTTCGGGGTCGATGATTTGGTGTATCCCCGCCTTGTGAGTGCTGCCTTTGAAAATCTTCGGCAAATCCTCAAACGACAAAGTGTCAAGCTTCACCGCGTCCGCGTGCTTCCGCGGGTCCTTGTCGTAGACGCCTTCCTGGTCTGTGCCTTTAACCAGCAAGTCCGCGTTTAAACGTTCAGCAACTAGCGCGGCGACCGCGTCTGTGGTGATTCCAGGCTTCAACCCGCCCATCACAACAACCCGTCCCTCGCTGAGACATTGCACGGCGTCATCAAGGGTTATTGCCACTTTGCTGCTGCCCGCTTCACCGAGCCTTTTGAGGAAAAGCTGAGCGTACAAACGTGAAACCGAAATCGCAATCTCATCCTGCGCCTCCATATCCAACCCCAGTTCTTTCGCGATCCCGATGAATTCTCGCGCCAATGCGCCGCCGCCGACGACAACGGCGACCTCGTGACCCTTGGCTTTCACTGCTTTTATCAGGTCAGCGTATTTGCCCAACAGTTCCGTGTTGACTGGAGAAGCGACCACTGAGCCGCCTAAACGCACAACCAAACGCATGTTTAACCCTGCCTTTCGTTGCTTACAATGCAGGTTTAAGGTTAAAAATCTTTAATATCACAAAAGCCGCATTAAAGCCAATGCTCCAGTTGAGACAAGATGGCATTTACCGAATCATTGCAAGTTGAGGCAGCAGCACCTTTCAATTTCGATTTGACCGCTCAAATATTTAGAAACGGCGATGAACAAATCCGAACCTTTCAAGACGGCATTTTTAGATTAATCCTCAAACTCAATGATCATCTTATCCTCGCCGAGGTATCATCCGTCGGAACCACTGAACAGCCAAAATTAGCCGTTCAGTTGAGAGCAAACAACTCCTTAACCTCGGGTGACAAGCAAAAAGCGGAAGAAGCGGTCCGATTCATTTTCAATTTGGACTTTGATCTTTGCTCTTTTTACAGAAACATCAATGGTGACCGCGTAATGAGTGGGATCGCCAAGCAGCTGTACGGACTGAAGAACCCGACAACCCCAACTGTTTTCGAATCCCTCGTTGACTCCATCATTGAGCAGCAAATCTCAATCAAGGTTGCAATCGCCCTGGAAGAAAAGCTAATAAAAAAATTTGGCGAGCGCCTCGACATTGGCGACGAAACCTACTTCGCTTTTCCGACGCCGCAGATCATTGCGGTCGCCAGCGTGGAGGAAATCCAGCGGGTTGGGTTAAGCAGGCGCAAAGCCGAGTACATACATGGTGCGGCAGAGTTGATTGTGGCTGGAAAGTTGGATCTTGAAGGTTTAAAAAGCCAAGAAAACGCGGATGAAATCGTCAGGAAGCTTGACGCGGTAAGGGGCATCGGGGTTTGGACGGCTGAGTTGACCATGCTTCGGGGGATGCAGAGGCTTGACATGTTGCCCGCAGACGACCTGGGGATTAGACGAGTAATCTCAACTTACTATTGCGGTGGAAAACCAATCAATGCTTCTGAAGCAAGGGAAATCGCGCTGCGGTGGGGTCGATGGAAGGGGCTCGCTGCCTTCTACCTGATAATCGCGGAAATAAGGGGCATCGCGATCAAAGAAAAATAGACAGCCTGCGTGCGTAAGACGCTGAAGGGTTAAGTCAAGAGAAGTTGACTCAACTTAGCACTAAAGAAAATGATTAGCACAATTTTGATTGTTTATTTTTTAAATCAGGTATAAATTGGTTGATACCTGAAAAAATCGGCGAAATGCCTGTTTTCCCGCTAGACAAGCACGTTTCTTTGAGCTTGATTTTTGCTCTAAATCAAAAAAGCAACATGAAAAACGCCCCAAGCTGGAACAGCCTACCGTGGGAGAGGGTCTATTATTTACATCAAAAAACAATCACAAATATGGGTCAACTCGTCAGCCGCTTCTTAAAAGTAACTCTTTCACGAATCAAAAACGCAACGTGCTCAAACGTCAGCTTGCCCGTCACGTTGAAAGTTTAAAGGATTAAAATGCTCTTTCTTGTAATGGCGTTTGCGATGAAACTTCGGTTCTGGCTGCTGGACATTAACCCAAAAATCGACGAGGGAAAACCCGTTGAACTGTGGCTTTGGGGAATTGACGCGAACGAAAACCGAGTGCTCGTTATTGACAGAAACTTCGCTGCCTATTTCTACGCCGTGCTCAAAGAAGGGCAAGACCCATCGCTAGCTGCGAAAGAAATCTTGGACGCCTACCCGTCTTCGATAATAAAAACGGAAGCTTGCCAACGCCGCTTCTTCGGAAAACCCGTGCAGGCAATCAAAGTCTACTGCAAAGCTGCAACTGAAACTGGGAAGCTTGCACGGCAACTTCGAGGGCTCGAAGCCGTAAAGGAATGCCTCGAAGATGACATTCGCATCCCAACGCAGTACCTCATCGACAACGAAATTGCCCCTTCTACGTGGCTTGAAGTGGATACGGAGGAAGAGCGAACTGGTCCTGACGTAAGAGTCGACAGGGTTTATGCTGCTCGCTCGATTCCACGGCAACTTGACAAAGTTGAAAAACCCACACTGCGAACCTTGAGTTTCTCAATGGTCAGTTACAGCCGTGAGGGATCGCCTAAACCCGACAGGAACCCAGTCGTAATAATATCCACTGTTGCCAGCAACGGCGAAGAAAAGCAGTTCTTAGCGGACGACAACAAAGACGATAAACCCGTAATTCAACGGTTCGTTGACTACGCGTGCAAGTTTGACCCCGACGTCATCTTGAGCTTCGGCGGCAACAAAGAGTACTGGGATTACTTGACAAAGCGCAGCCACCAACTCCAGAGGACATTTGATGTTGACCGCGCAAAGAAGGAGCCGCACACCAGCGTTTACGGTCACGTTTCCTTCACAGGCGTGGCTAACGTGGACCTCGCCGACTTCATGGATGTTTTCCCCGAAGTTAAAGTCCAAACCCTCGCCAACCTGACTGAATACCTTGACGTTGCCAAAGATGTTTCTAGGGTTGAAATTGAAGACGTTGAATTTGCCGATTACTGGGATGACCCGCAGAAGAGGGAGCTGCTCAAACAGTTCAGCCTGAACAACGCACGCAAAATTCACGGGTCCGCCATGCTGCTGCTGGATTTCGCGGTGCAGCTTTCCAGCTTAGTCAGTTTGCCGGTTGACCACGTTATGACGGCGGCGGTGGGTTTCAGGGTCGAATCGTTCCTGATTAAGCAGACACGAAAAATCGGCGAACTTGTGCCCAGACGGGTTGAGCAGCCTTATCATCCTTACGTTGGCGGCTTAGTGCTTAAGCCGAAGCCGGGCTTGCACGATGACATAGCCGTGTTGGATTTCAAGTCTATGTACCCCAACATCATGATAAGGTACAACCTTTCCCCTGACACGTACGTTCCACCAGGCGAACCTGAGCCGGAAGGCGGAGTCTATGAGGCACCTGAAGTGAACCATAAATTCCGAAAGGAGCCTCCTGGATTCTACAAAGAAGCATTGACTTTTCTGATACAGGTCAGGAGCCAAATACGCGGGCAGATGAAGGATTTGAATCCGGCGACAGCTGAATACAGCGTTTTGGATGCAAGGCAGAAAGCCGTAAAAATCATTACAAACGCAGCTTACGGCTACGCAGGATGGATTGGCGCCAGATGGTACATTAAACCAGTCGCCGAAGCAGCTTCAGCATGGGGTAGATACACCATTTTAACAGCTACCCGTCTAGCCGAAGCTGAAGGCTTGACAATCATTTACGGCGACACCGACAGCCTATTCTTGACTAACGATGCCAAGAAAATTCTTGATTTGAAAGAAAAGATCGGCAAAGACTTAGGTCTTGAAGTGGAGGTCAGCAAGGTTTACAAGCGGATTTTTTTCACTGAGGCTAAAAAGCGGTATGCTGGTTTGAGGGTTAATGGCAGTTTGGACATCGTGGGTCTGGAGGTTATTCGCGGAGACTGGGCGCAGGTGGCTAAGGATGTTCAGGAAAACGTGCTTGAAATAATCCTTAGAGAGCAGTCAGTTGAGAAAGCCGTTGATTACGTGAGCGAAATGGTGGCTGAGCTTAAGCAGAGACGGGTTCCCTTTCGTGACCTGATAATATGGAAGACACTGACCAAACCGCCTGAGCAGTACGCGGTGAAGGCTCCGCATGTGGAAGCAGCGAAAATTCTTAAGGAGAAAGGGTGGCGCCTGACGGGCGGCGACAAAGTGGGCTACGTTGTGCTCAGCGGTAAGGGTCGGCTTTACAGTCGTGTGAAGCCTTACGTTTTCGCCAATTACGATGAAGTAGATGTTGATTACTACGTGACTAACCAGGTGGTTCCTGCTGCGGCTCGTGTGCTGGCGTTTTTCGGAGTCGCTGAGAAAGAACTGTTGATGGAAAAGAAAGAAGTGAAAGCCGTCAAGAGTCTAATGGATTATGTTTAGGCTTGGGGAACGGCGTCTTGGAAAGTTACCAGTTCAACGTTCAAAGCTGGCTTCACGGCTTCGGAGATTCGGGACGCAACTATGCGCCTGATGTTTTTCTCTCCTGCGATGTCGACAATTCTCTGCGTTATGATGCCGTCGAAGACCACGGTGTCAACGCCTGTTACTTGCTGAAGTTTCTCGGCTAACTGGCTGACTGGCAAGCGCTCAACTAACTCGAGCTTCTCGTTCAGCAGAACGGCTTCAAGCGTGCCCAGCAAGGCTTTAGCTGCTTGACCCACTGGTTCTGGCACTTCAACTTTGACGTGTTCAGGAATCTTTTTAGGCGGCGGTTGCGGTTTGCCTGAAACTTCTGAAATTGGAACTTTGTTTTCTATTGCTTCGTTGACTTCTTTGCAGTTGCATTCTTCGATTTCTTTTCCTCTTGGGGCGCGCCCGACGAATTTTATGCTTGTGACCTGAAGCAGCTCTTTCAGTATTAGGTCGCCTCCTCGGTCTCCGTCAAGAAGTGCAGTGGCTATTTTTTCTTTTGTCAGCTTCTTTATTGACTCTGGAACCTTTGCGCCTTCCAACGCGACGGTGTTGAAGATTCCGCAGCGCATCAGGTTAATTATGTCTGCTCGTCCTTCTACGACTATGATTTCTTTTGCTGCGTCTAGTCCTGGTCCTGCTGGTAGGTCTTCTGGGCCGTATTTTTCGACTTTGCCGACTTTCATGGTGTCGCTGATTTCTTTGTAGACGTCTTCGACGCTTGGCATGGATTCGATGTTCCATTTATGGAGGATTTCTTTGGCTCGGTCGATTATGATTTTTCGGCGTGCTTCGCGTATGTCTTCGATTTTTTCGAGGCTGACTTTGGCTTGGCATGGTCCGACTCGGTTGATGCTTTCTATGCTTGCGGCTATTAGTGCTGTTGAGACGCGGTCTAGGCTTGTGGGGATGGTTATTGAGCCTGTGGTGTGGTCGTTTTTTGAGTGTAGGTCGATTTCTATTCTGCCTATGCGTCCTGTTTTTTGTAGTTCTCTTAGGTCGAGTTCGGGTCCGAAAAGTCCTTCTGTTTGTCCGAAAACTGCGCCTATTACGTCGGGTTTTTCTACGACGCCTTCTATTTCGAATCTTGCAAGTACAACGTACTTAATCGTGAATGTTTGGGATGCTCCCGTAAATATGCACTTCCTGATGATTTATTTTTGATTATTTGTTAATCACATAAAGCGAGCGTTTTCTCGCAATGATGAGATTCTAATTTTCTATTAGTTTGATGTAATTTAGGCGCAACCTATCTAATAATATTTATGGTTTATCGATTCACGGGGTTTTTTGGTTTTTAGCGGTTTTCGGGTTTTCCATGTTGGTTTTTGTCTAGTTTTTTAAGTTGCGACTTTTGCTACAGGAAAGTTGCGACTTTCCGCCTTGGCAGTTTGCGTTTCTGATTGCTTTTTTGGGTTGGGGTTTGAAGGCGTTTGAGGGTTGCGACTTTCGGATGGGCGGGTTGCGACTTTCAATGTTGACTCCATGTTGACTGTATTGTCAGTTATGGGCGAGTGAGGTTTCTCGGGGGCGGGTTTGGGTTTGTTTAGAGTTCTTTTTTGAAGTAGTGCTGCAGCAGCCTTCTTGTTCCCCTGCGGATAACCTCAGAAAGCGTTGCCGGGCTTATGCCGAGCTTGGCGGCGAGCTCAGCCATGCCAACCTGCCTTGGGTAATCGAAGAAGCCGCTTTTCAGCGCCAGCCAAAAGATCTTCTCCTGATTCTCCGTCAAAACGTCTGTCTGCCGCTCGAACTTGCCTAGTTTGAGGACGTTTACGCTGTGACCTGCCCCCTCCAGGTCGCTGATTATGCCCTTGTACGCTTCGAACGTTGGCACCATGAAGCTGTAGGTGATGATGTTGCCCTGCATGCCCTTGCCGCTGACCAGGAAGGCGTCGTGGCTCAGGATGGTGTTGCAGACTTCGCAGCCTTCGCTTTCAAGCCACACCGTGGATTTTCCTTTCGCGTGTCCTTTGGCGGCGAGTTCCCTTGGGACCTTATGCGCTTGTTCTTCGCCGACGTCCATCAGGTGCCGAACTGACCCGCTGCTTGAACTGCGCACGTCAACAACTTTGAGATGCTCGAACCCGAGCGCGGCAAGCCTCTTAACCATCTTGCACTGCCTGTTTTCAACTTCGATGACGACGTGGTACGGTTCCCGCCAAGCATCAACCATCCAATCAGCCTCAAGGGTACGTAACGAAAAAACATGGAATTAAACATAGTTGCTCAGCGACTCAAGAATTCGGGGGGGCTTTGGAAGATTGATGAGGAGCCATATTTGTGATGGGATTCCAACGTAAATACTAGACCGCCTTCCTCGGTAGGCTGCCCCAGTTTGGGGTTGGTTTTATGTTGCTTTTTTGATTTAGAGCAAAAATCAAGCTCAAAGAAACGTGCTTGTCTAGCGGGAAAACAGGCATTTCGCCGATTTTTTCAGGTATCAACCAATTTATACCTGCCCGCAACGCCCACGTCAAAGAACCACCCACCCAAAACATGCAGCGCTCGACCCCTAAACCCCGCCGCCAAAAAGACAAGTTAATATGGCACTGAAAACGTAGATGTTTCACCCAAGCAGGAAAAACGGCTGGGTTCAGCCAGCGCGGCCGGGGTGAGGTAGCTTGGTAGCCTAGAGGCCTGTGGAGCCTTTTGCCAGGGTTCAAATCCCTGCCCCGGCCCTCCGCAAATCCACAGCAGAAAGTGTGCAGGGGTCGCCGAGCCTGGTCAAAGGCGTAGGCTTCAGGAGCCTATCCTCTAGAGGTTCGTGGGTTCGAATCCCACCCCCTGCACCAAAACTAAGCCAACATAACAATTATTTATCGCGAAAATTTAATACGTGGATATCTACATTAACCTAACAGGTGTCAAGGATTGCCTGAAAAAACATTTGAAGCGCTTCAGATAACAGCAGAGGAATACAAAAAATATAATGGAAAAAACGTAGCGATATACAAGGGCAAAATAATTGCGGACGGAAAAACCTCGGGCGAAGCGTTTGGAAAGGCTCGAAGAAAATGCCCCGAAGCGAAAGCTGAAGAAATAGTAATAGATTACATTCAAGCAGCGGACGTACTTATTCTTTGACACGGTATGTTTTCCGATATGTACCTGAATCTGTTGGGTCAAGGATAATTTATAGGCCAAAAGTAACAATTTTTCTTTACTCAACACAGAAAGAATGGCGTGGTTTTAAGGTCTATGCTGACAGCGGCGCAGATATATCGCTTTTCACTAGAGGCGACGCTGAATTTTTAGGGCTTAGCCTCAATCAAGGTGAATACCACCCAATAATCGGGGTTGGAAGAATCCTTATTCCTGCTTACGTTCATGCCATCAAAATGAAAATCGGCGGCACAGTTTTAGATGTGAAAGCTGCATTCGCAGACTCAGACGAAGTACCACGACTGCTTGGTAGAACAGACGTATTTCCACATTTCAAAATAACCTTCGCTGAACAAGACCTGGAAATAATATTTGAAGCTACCTAGAATGTCCCTAGGCGAAAGAATTCTTGAGCTTTACCCTTTTGCTAACTAAGAAAACTGAACGCATCCTGCAGAGGTTCGTGGGTTCAAATCACGCTTTCTGCACCAGATTATTCACAGCTTTACTACAGCTCATCAAACTTAGCCATGTCTTCTTCGGTGAAAGAAGAGAGTTTGGGGTTTGAACCAAACATCGAGCAGGAAATCTTTTTTCGTTCAATGAGTAAATTTAAAAATCAATGTCTAAATTGACCCGTCACATTTTATCTTGTAGGGTTGAGCAGACCAGCCTGTTTACTTCTGTGACTGCTTTGATTGAGACTTCCAGCATGTCGTCGGTCGGTTCTTTCGTGGTTAGGTGTTGAAACGCCAACCCTGGAGAAACCAGGACTCTTGTGATGGGTGAGTTTTTGTATTTGCCGCTTAACCGTAGCAGCTCGTAGGAGATTCCTGCGATGACTGGGATTAGGAGCACGCGGTAGGCGAGGTCAATTGTGAAGCCCAGGTTAGGCATTACCGTGAACAGGACTATGCTGATTATCACGACTATGAAGAGGAAGCTTGTGCCGCATCTGGGGTGCAACCTTGAAAAGCGTTTTACGTGTTCAACATCCATGGGCACGCCTGCTTCATGGGCATGTATGGCTTTGTGTTCCGCGCCATGGTACATCAGCACCCGCTTGTACTGTCCCCACAGCGAGATAGCGGATAAGTAGGCAACAAACATGCTGAGGCGCGTGACAGCCTCAACCAAGTTGAATACCAAACCAGTTAATCCAAGCCAAGTGGACAAAAGGAACGGAACCAGAAAGAAAACCGCGGTGATACCCACAAGCGCGGCAACCAGAATGGCGATCTCCGCCCCGCCAAACTCTATTTTTTCTGGCTCTTTGCCCGCTTCGCCTTCAATTTCAAAGGCTGTGTCTGCAGAAAACATTATGCCTTTAAAGCCAAGGCAGAGGTTTTCAATCATGTTCACGGTGCCTCTGAGAAATGGCCATCCTAAAACCCTGTACTTTTCGGAAATGGGAGTTATCTGTTTTATGTCAGACACGATTTCGTTTTTAGGGTTCCTTACGCAGCAAACCACGTGTTTTCGGGAGCGTATCATTATTCCCTCGATTAATGCTTGTCCACCGAACGCTAACGACGGCTCTTTCTTTGAAATACTTGACACGCCCTACCCTTAACCGCTTAAATGCAGCATGACTTGTTGCTTATACATGCGAGTCATCCACATATAAATCTCGCTTATGATGGCTCCAGTTTCAAAAAAGCGGCGCCTCAACGAGTAAAATCAGAAAAGCCAATTCTGCTCGAAGGTTCAAACCACGTTGATAGTGCGCTTTGCAATAAAATGTTTTATTCTAGCATCCGCTAAGAGTAGCAGTATCTCGGGGAAAAGCATGAATCGCAAGATGAAGCTGTTAGCGCTTGGAATCATCGTTCTAATCGCTTTGTTAGGCTTTGAAACCTACACACTGCAAATAGGCGCTGACCATAGCCAAACCAGTCCCATTCGGGTAGCATGCCTTGGGGACAGCTTGACCTGCGGAACCGCTTACCCAGTTGACCTGTGGCTTATGCTTGGGTCTAACTATGTGGTCGGAAACTTCGGCATTAACGGAGCAACGGTTTTCCTCAAGTCAGACAACCCGTACATGACCACTCCTGCATATCATGTCGCCAAACGGTTTAACCCTCAGATCGTGATTATCATGCTGGGAACTAATGACGCGAATCCAGCCCTTAACGAGTCAAACGCGGTTTTCATCAGCGACTATGTTCAGCTTGTCTCGGCGTTCCAAGGGCTTTCGAGCAAACCGAAGGTTTGGATTGCGGAACCGCCGCCGATTTTCAACAACACGGCGGGGTTGAGTGGGCAGTACTTCGTGCAGAACATAATCCCCGACATTGCACAGGTGGCAAACGAGACGGGCGCGTCGCTGATCGACGTCTACAATCCCATGTTGAGCCACTCGGCGTATTTCCCAGACGGAGTTCACCCTGACAGTGACGGGTCGCTGGCAGTTGCCAGAGTGATTTATGACGCCTTAATTCTGAAAACTGCGCCGACGGCAGCGCCGTAGCATTCGAGAAACAAGCCTGTTGGTTTTTTCAGCCTGTTTTGTTGGTTGTTCATCTAAAACAAAACTTTGCGCTTGCTTGTTTTGATTTTGGGCAGTAATTCTAGGTGAAATTGATAAATTATGCAGTTATAACCACTATAAAGGTTAAAGGAACTGAAAGCAAGTGTAAAACATTGAAAACTCGGATCCAACTGCTGATTTTTGCAGCTGTCCACTTGACGGTGTTTACCTAAAAAGACAAATACACAGACATTCTAACGGTTAGTGATTCCAAATGTCAACTGACGAAAAATTAATGGAGCAAGTAAAAGCCATCCTGATCGCACGGTCAAAAGAAGCGATGCAGTTAGCCAGGCAAGCCGTTGTGGAAGAGCAGTTTAAGTCTGAGACGCTTCAAGAAGCATTACGTTATTTTATGATGGAGTTTTGGTTTGACGCCTCCCACCCTACCCTTCTTTCAATGGCTTGTGAAGCTGTAGGCGGAGATTCCAATGAAACGGTGGAGGTTGGCGCGTCTTTATCGTTGCTTGCTGGAGCAGCAGACATCCATGATGACATAATTGACATCTCGTTAACAAAAGATTCTAAACCTACAGTTTTCGGAAAATTCGGAAAAGAAATCGCGATAATCGCCAGCGACGTGCTTTGGATTAAGGGCATGCATTTGCTGAGCAAAGCGTGCGAAGCTTTTCCAAGCGGTAAAAAACATGCGATTCAGACGCTTATTACGCAGGCGCTCTTTGATATTGGCAGTGCCGAAGCAAAAGAGACCTGCCTGAAGGGAATTTCGGATCTGAAACCAGAAGATTATCTAGGGCTCATCGAATTGAAGGTGTCAATTGCGGCGGCGTCAGCGCAGGTGGGCGGCATAATTGGGAATGGCACTGTTGAACAGATAGAAAGTTTAAGGCAATTCGGGAAGACGTTGGGCGTTTTGATGACTGTTAGAGACGAGTTTATTGATATGTTTGAGCTTGAAGAGTTAACCAATAGGTTCAAGAATGAATGCTTACCGCTTCCCATCTTGTACGCCTTCCAGGACGAGACATTAGCCAGAAAAGTGATGAGTTTGCTCAAGAAGCCCAGAACAACCGAGGGCGACCTAAAAGAAATACTTGATTTAGTTACCAACGCCAAGCCCGTTCAAAAACTCGCAGCCGATATGCGTTTGTCAGTGAATACCGCCATTCAAAACTTAATATGGATTAATGAAAATCACGATTTTGTAACCCTGTTAGAGTCTTCCTTACAGGGTTTAACAAACTAGCTAAACATATAAAAGAAAAGATAAGAAAATGTTTCTTATTTACCACCAGTAACTTCTGATTGGCTTTAATGGCTTTTTCGTACTCCTTTCCTCCTGTATTTATGTTGAACATATATTCTTTAAAAGGTTTGCGGTAGCCTGCTTGTTTGCTTATCCAAAATACAGTTTTTCGCTCCTTAAACCTTATCTTGACCTGAAAGTCAATAGTGGTAAAATGATTATTCCATGAAACTCGTACGATAAAATACACAGTGTTAAAACATGCACTTAGCCAAAAATTTTCCAAATGATCGGAAGCTTATACTACAAAGCACATTCTTAATTATCAATGTCCTTATATGGTATTTCTCAGCGTCAAAACTCTTAGAAACCACCATAAACAGCGTTGCAACAGGCTTCCTCCAAACGGAAATATGGGCTATTCATTTCTCTGCAGTGATGATTTCTTTAGTAGCAGGCAGTCTGCTTGTAAAAAAAATCCAAATAAAATCTTTTCTTGCAATCTGGGTCGCTCTGGGAATAATATCCCCTCTGTTTTTATTAAGTTTGAATTTTGCTGAAATACCCATTACCATGTTAGTCGCGGTGCTGTTTGGAATATCCCTCGGTTTAGGCATCCCAAGTTGCATGAATAATTTCATAAAGCTAACCGAAATTAAAGTTCGCGGACGGTACAGTGGCTTAATAATATTTTTAACATGCGTCGGAACCGTCTTACTGGCTTTAATCAACAGCGGTGGGATCTTGGTCACCGTGCTAATTCTAGTGGTTTGGAGACTATTCGGTTTAGCAGCCTTGCCTTTTCAGAAATTCGCAACTGAAAATTCTGAAAAACCCAAAACCACGGAAGTCTCATTTTCAGGAATTCTAAAGCAAAGATCTTTCATTCTGTACCTAATCCCTTGGCTTATGTTTTGTTTAGTCAATTATCTCAGTATTCCAGTGCAGGATACTGTTCTTGGGGCCAACCAAATCAACATCTTACAAACGATGGAGGGAGCCATCATCGGAGTATTCGCAGTGGCTAGCGGTTTTCTAATAGATTATCTGGGACGAAAACGCGTTGCCATCGCAGGATTTGTGTTGATAGGAGTCGGCTACTCTGTCTTAGGGTTGTATCCGAAAGACATGGCCAGTTGGTATTTCTACACAGTGGCAGATGGCTTAGCGTGGGGTATTTTCTACGTTATGTTCGTTGTTTTAATATGGGGCGACCTGAGTAATGATTCAAAAAGTGAAAAATATTACGCAATTGGAGTATTGCCCTTTTTCATTTCAAAATTCTTAGAGTTGTCTTTGAGTAACTACGTGGCCTCGAGTGTTTCTCCGTACGCGCTGTTTTCGTTTACGGGTTTTTTCCTGTTTTTGGCCGTTTTACCCTTAGTTTATGCTCCAGAGACTTTGTCTGAAAAAACCCTGAAGGACAGAGACCTGAAGAGTTATGCTGAAAAGGCGCTTAAGCAGGCTAAAAAAGAAGCGGACAAGAAAAACATCATACGTGCTGAGAAGGTTGAGTTAGGCGGCAAAGAAAACGATGGAGAAACTGAAAAGCCGCCAGGGTACGATAAAGCCAGCAAGCTCGCGGAAAAATACTATTAAGGATGACTGCATTCTCAAGGGTGCATGTTCTTCCACGTGATAGTGACAACCGAATGTAACTTGCAGTGTCGCTACTGTTTCGGCGAGTCCTTGGATGATTTCGACGAGGACTTCGGCGACGATATAGAGGTTGAATACGCGCTTCCTAAAAAAATCAGCTATGACGTGGAGTTGCTGGACAGGTTTTGCCGAAAAGACCCTGATTGCGTCTTGACCTTTTACGGCGGCGAACCCCTCCTCGGCGTCGACAAGGTCAAGCAGATCATGGATAAGGTTTCACCCAAGCTTTTCATGATTCAGACGAACGGGCTGCTTCTTGACAAGTTGGAGCCGAAATACGTCAACCGCTTCCACACGATCCTGGTGTCCATCGACGGCGAAGAAGCGTTAGCCGACTACTACCGTGGGAAAGGCACGTTTCGCAAAGTCATCGACAACCTCAAACTCATCACGCGAAACGGGTTCAAAGGCGAACTGATTGCCCGAATGACGGTTATGGAGCATACCGACATCTACAAGCAGGTCCGTTGGCTTCTTGACAACGACGAATTTTCCTTCTCTTCGGTGCATTGGCAGTTGAACGCGGGTTTCTGGGGAAACGACTACAAGAGACGAAACTTTGAGGAGTGGACAAAAAGCAGCTACATTCCAGGAGTGAAAAAGCTCGCGCGGTTCTGGGTTGACCAGATGGAGGAGAAAGGCTTCGTTTTGAAGCTTTACCCTCTGCTGGGCGTTGCCGACTCGCTTTTGCACGAGGAAAAAAATTGTCTGATGCGTTGCGGCGGCGGCTGGGTGAACTATGCGGTTCAAACTGACGGCTACATCATTCCTTGCCCGACGATGTGGGGTATGAAAAAGTACTATTTGGGCAACATCGCCGACGCTGACCCGCTGGCTATAAAAAGAATCTTTGTTGACCAGCCGCCATGCGTGAACTGCGAAATCTTGGGGGTCTGCGGGGGACGATGCCTTTACGCCAACATTACTAAGCGGTGGAGCGACGAGCAGTATGGTAAAGTGTGCGAAACGGTGGCGGCGCTTGCGGTGGATGTTGAGGCTGAAATTCCAAGGATGCGGCGGCTGATCCAGAACGGGAAGATAAGCCTGACGGATTTTGACTTTATCAAGTACAACGGCTGCGAAATAATACCGTGATTTTACAATCTTGCTTTAAATCCCGAACCTGCAAAGGGCAAGAAAAATTTTGTTTAGCTGCGGAGCGTGCCGTTGTTTACGTTGTCCCCTGTTTTGCTTTTTTGGAGTCATAAGGTTTATCTTTAAATTAGCGCTTCTTGGTTAAGCATGGACATGCTTGAAGTAAAAGACTTATCCGTCAAGGTTGAAGGCAAACTAATTATCAAAAACGTGAGTTTCAGCCTTAAGGAAGCTACAAGCCACATTCTTTTCGGCCCGAACGGTTCAGGAAAAACCACGCTTATCAGCACTCTTATGGGGCTGCCTGGCTACGAGGTTGTTTCAGGCAAGATACTATTCAGAGGCGTCGACATCACAGGCAAGGGGATTGATGAAAGGGCGCGGCTTGGCATTGTTGTGAGCTTTCAGAATCCGCCCGAAGTGACAGGCGTTAAACTTGCGGACCTGCTGAAGCTGTGCCTTGGCAAAACTGTAACTGACGAGTTTTCGGCTGAGGAAATGAAGCAAATTGAGGCTTTCAAGCTGGATGGTTTCTTGAACCGCGACGTCAACGTGGGGTTTAGCGGCGGAGAGAGGAAGCGTTCTGAGATTCTTCAGTTGATTTTTATGAAGCCTAACCTGATGCTTCTGGATGAACCCGACTCGGGCGTGGACGTGGAGAGTCTGCGTTTGATCGCGAGCGAAATTGAACGGTACGTTGAGAACTCGGGAGGTTCATCGTTGATTATTACTCATAAAGGAGACATTTTAGAGTACATAAAAGCCACTTACGGCTGCATACTTCTTGATGGGCAGTTCCACTGCTACACGCATCCGATGAAGATTTACGAGGACATCAAGAAGATGGGGTACGAAGAATGCGTTTCCTGCAGGAAGAGACCGCGCGAGGGATGGACAAGTGAACCGAGAAAGTGACCTGACCAAAGTTCCGCATAAGATTCTTGAAGAAGCCGAGAAAGCAGGTATGGATTCAGAGGGGCGAAACCGCGCAGGCACCTTTATGCACCTGAACCAGGAAACCGTCGCTGCAAGTGTAAACGAGGCTTATGAAGGCAAACTGGAGCTTATGGACGTTAAAGCCGCGTTGAAGAAGTACTCTTGGCTACAAGATTACATGTGGAAGGTTGTAAGCAAGGACAAGGACGAGTTCACCAAGAAGGTTGCGGAGGACTACAGCGGCGGCTACTTCATGCGCATACTTCCCGGTGCTGAGTTGACTTTTCCATTGCAGTCATGCCTGATGATTACGCAGAAGAATCTGGAGCAGCGGGTCCACAACATAATCATCGCTGAGGAAGGCTCAAAATCGCACATCATAACCAGCTGCGTTCAGCACTCATCTGTTCCTCAGGCTTCTCACCTGGGCATTTCCGAGATCTACGTGAAGAAAGAGGCAATGTTAAACTTCACGATGATTCACCAGTGGAGCGAAAACACGCTGGTCCGTCCCAGAAGCGCCGCGCAAATTGATGATAGGGCAACTTTCGTCTCCAACTACGTTTGCATGCGTCCAGTCCGCGATATACAAATGTACCCAGTCGGTTACTGCACGGGTGAAGATTCACGTGTAAGCTTCAACAGCATACTCTACGGTCAAGCGAACTCGCAGCTGGACATCGGCTCAAAAGCGGTTCTAAGCGGAAGGGGCAGCAAGGCGGAGATGATAAGCCGCGCCATAGCTCGCGAGGGCTCCAAAATGTTCATCCGCGGCATGATAGAAGGCGACAGCAGCGATTGCAAGGGACATCTGGAGTGCCGTGGCTTGCTAATGGATGACAAATCGTTCATGCAGTCTATTCCCGAGTTAATCGCGAGGAAGAAGGGTGTTGAGATAACGCATGAAGCCGCGGTTGGAAAGATCAGCGAAAAAGAAATCACTTACTTAATGACTCGGCGTCTCTCAAGGGATCAGGCTGTCTCCCTGATAATTCGGGGCTTCATGGACGTGGGAATTTTGGGGTTGCCTGAGGCTTTGAACGCTGAAATCAAGCGCATCGTCGATGCCTCCACTGGCGCCGCTTAAACTCGCGTTAGGCAAAGACCGCTTAAAGTTTCTTGTAAACCGTGTCTTTTTCTCTCGCGAGTTGAACCAGTTTTAACCCGATGCTTTGTCCGCCTTCAGCGCGTGTGATGGCTTTGCGGTCTATTTGCATTGAGTCGACGGTTTGCTCGAAATCCGTTAAGGGTCCCTTGACGAGTATGCGGTCTCCGACGGCTAAGGGTGAAGTTAACTCCACGACTGCCACCCCGATTTTCGAGAAGAAATGCGTTATGTGACCAATCTCGATTACTGATTCTTCAACCAAATGCTTACCCCACTGTTTATTACTAGGGTGATGCAAATAAAAGATTTACGTTTCAAAGTTAACAGGTCTTCACAGGTTAAATGCTGGGCTCAAACCCTGTCATTGCTCTGTTCACAAAACGGAACGTTAATCGTTTTACCATCCTGAAGTGGCGTCTTCGCCTGTTTGCTCCAAAGCCTTTTTTTCTTCGTCGCCAACGTCAAGAGGCACATTGACTTGATGATGGTTTTCTTCGATTATTTCGCTTTTCTTCTTTCTCTGCTGAACAGTGAAGTCGCCCTTCTTTTTGTCAATAGCCAAAGCGGTCACCTCCAAAAAACATGAAAAAATGAACGCTGTTTGGCAAGCATTTTTTCTCCTAAGAAATTGGCTGGAAAACCTCCTAATTAACATGCGTGATTGTGTGTTAGCAACAACAAAACGCGGCGTTAAGGCTGGGCATTGAAGAAAAAAAGGGTTCTTCGGCGTCTTAAGGGCGGATTATTGACAGTTCTTTGACTCTGCTTTCGATGAATTCCGACACCCTTTCCTCGCTGAACTCTCTTTCGCCTTCTTGCAGCTGCAACTGGTTTTTAACAGTTGTCAGAAGGTTTTCGACGTCAACGGGTTTTATCAGGTACGCATCCGCATTCTTGTTTAAGGCAGCAATCGCATTCTGCATCGAGGGGTAACCCGTCACCATGATTTTGCGCATTCTCGGAACGCCATCATTAATCAGTCTGAGCAGTTCAACGCCTTCCATATCTGGCAGCCGAATGTCTAATAGCGCAACGTTAAAGGCTGCTTCCTGCGTTTTTCGGATTGCCTCGCTGCCGTTGACCGCCGTGTCAACAACGTATCCTTCGTCTTCAAGAATTGCTTTCATGGTGTTTCTTATGTTTTCGTCGTCGTCGACAATGAGGATTCTGGCATGTTTACCCAAATTTTTTCACCTCCAGTTTCAAATGTTGGTTCAAAAGGCAATGTAACCGTAAAGGCGGTTCCTTGGTTCTTGACTGTTTTAACCACTATTGTTCCACCGTGGGCTTCAACGATGCGTTTGCAGATTGCTAAGCCGAAACCCATCCCCTTCGCTTTAGTAGTAAATAAGGGGGAGAAAAGTTTCGGCAAGACTTCGTCGCTGATTCCTATGCCGGTGTCCGTGAAAGTGATTTCAAAGTTGCCTCTTGCTTCGCCGTCAATCGTTAGCTTTCCCCCGTTCGGCATTGCGTCAATCGCGTTCTTTATCAGGTTTACAAAAACCCTTTTTATTTTGTCAGCGTCAGCCTTCAACTTTTGGTCGCTCAACAAGTTGTTTACGATTTTTACGTTTTCAGGCACTTGAATCATAGCTAAAGATTCATGCATCAACTGCTTCGGGGAAAACTCTTGCAGGTCTAAAAGTATGTCCCTTGAGTAATCTAAAAGGTCGTTCACTATCTTGTTGGAGTAATCCACGCATTTCTCGATTATCTCAAGCATCTCCTTGGCTTGATCAGGCGAGATTCCAGATCCCTTCTTCTTCAAGAAATACGCAGAATTCTTAATTCCAGACAATGGGTTCCGTAAGTCGTGCCCGACCATGCCTGCTAACTCACCGATAGCTGCAAGCCGCTCAGACTTTACCAGTTCAGCCTGCGTTTGCTTTAATTGCTCAGTTCTTTTTTGAACCAGTTCTTCAAGCCGCTGAGAGTAGTCGGCTATTTTGTTTTGCAGTCGCTTCCTTTCAGTTATGTTCACAGCAAGTTCCAGTGCAGCAACAACTTTTCCGTCCTTGTCCTTCACGGGGGTAACGATAAGCTCTACCCACTCGTCACGTCCGTTAAATTTGAAGTTGTAGTCATGCCGATCAACTGGGACGCCGTTTTCAAAGACTTTTCGTACGCCGCAATCTGGGCAAATTCGGTTTGACTGGTCATAAATGGAGTAGCACAGCTTGTTTTCCAGCTCACCACCTGTAACTTGTTTCAGCAGTTGGTTAGCCCATAGGACATGAAAGTCTCTGCCAATAAGTGTGAGACCCGCGTCCATGCTTGCCGCCATGTTTTCAAGCATTTCCCGCTCTTGGTTCAGGGCATCTTGCATTTTCTTGCGTTCAGTAATGTCTGCCACCAAGGCAAGAGTTCCTATTAGCTGTCCGTTGTCATCTGTAATGGTCGATGCGGCTATGCTTGTATTAACATACGTTCCATCTTTGCGGGGGAAAGCATACTCAAATGCGCCATCGACGCCCCGCTTGAATTGCGCTAAAAATTTTTTCGCTTCCTCGGTTTCGCCCTTCTTCACAAATTCAAATAAGCTTTTGCCCACCATTTCGCTTTGTGTATATCCTAACATTTGGGTAATGCGCGGATTGACAAATAAAGTGGTCATGTCATCGTTTAAAGCCCATATGCCTTCTTGCGCATGCTCGACCAGTTGACGGTACTGCGTCTCGCTTTTCATTAACTCATCTTGCATTGTTCGCATTTCGGTTATGTCATGAAAAACACCGTGGACAAACGTTTTGCCTGCTAACTGGATTGTTAAAGCGTTTATCAGCGTGTTTCTGATATTACCGTTCTTAGTGCGATGCTTGGTCTCAAATTCCCCACCGCCGTTCCTTAAAATCTCCACCATTCGTCTTCTTACTAAATCCTTGTCTTCTTCAGCCGTAATGTCGTGAATAGTAAGTTTTTTGAATTCCTCTCGGGTGTAACCCAGTTGCGTGTGGGCAACATCGTTGAATTCAACAAAGGCGGTTGTTTCTGGATCAATGATCAAAATCCCCAACGGCGCTTGATTAAATAACGCGTGGTAACGTTGTTCCGCTTCTCCAAGTTTCTGCTCTTCTCTTTTTCTCTGGGTGATATCTTTTACTACGCCGACTGCATTCCATTTTCCGCCTAACTTTATTGGCGATACGGTTAATTGGGCGGGAAATTCGCTGCCATCCTTTCGACATCCGATTACTTCAATGTTCCCAACAGTGAAATACCCCATGCCAGTCTGGCCGAATATTTTTACGCTCGCATCAATTCGCTCTTTTCCTTCCTTGCACATTGCTTTGGGAACAACCAGTTCATGCAAGTATTTGCCAGTCGTTTCTTCACTTGTGTAGCCAAACGTTTTTTCAGCAGCAGGATTCCAATAAGTTACCTTGGCTTCTTTGTCTACTAAGATTATAGCATCTCTTATCGAATTCGTTATTCCGCTGAATTTTTCTTCGCTCTTAAGAAGCTTTTGCCTCAGCTTTTTTTGATGATTCGACCTCTCAGTAACATCGTGAAAAATTACAAGGTCACAGATTCTTCCCTCGTACTCGATTTTGTTCCCTTGCAATTCTAAGAATTTAGAATCTCCATTTTCAGTTTTAATTTTTACTTCGTAGGCAGGAACAACAGAACCGTCTAGCCGCTTTTTCAGGTTTTTTTGTAAAATCGATCTCTCTCTTTTTCCGAAGAAGCTTAGTTCAAGAAAGTTTTCTCCGACGAATTCTTCAGATGTACAGCCTGCATATTTTCCGAAATTTCTATTTGCAGCTACAATTTTTCTTTCAGCGTCAATAATTACAACTGGGTCAGGAATAAGATCCATCAACGCTAAGGCTGCGTTATTACGTTCGTTGCTCTTGTCGTTCCCCTGCATCCACTAAGACCTCAACGGTTCCGATTCTTTCTTCCTCTTCGTAGCCAATTCTTATCAGTTCAACGTATTTCTTAAAAGTCAAGTCGGGAACAAGCCAATCTGGGCCTTCCCACTTGTATGAACAGTTGACTTTAACGTACAGGTTCTTCATGATTAAGAGTTCAAGGTGCTTGGCGCCTAAACCGAAAATCCGTTCAAGAGCCTCCGAGAAATCTTCAATTCTGAAGGGAATGGCCTGTTTTGTAATCAGGAATTTATGCTCCAGGCTGTAGTAAATTGTGTTTTTTACGGGTTCTCCCAAGACTGAAAAGGCTTCGTCTATCGAGTCCGTCAGCACCTCTTCGAACTTCTTGGATTGGTTTTTTTTGTCCAATTTTTTATCCGACAACTTGCTTTTTTCGTTTCCCAGCGGGCAACCTGTAACCCATATTCGGGGAGACAAAAACTAAATTGAGGACATTAAAGTAAAGGCTTATGAATTTTTAATCCTGATTGCCGTTCTGTAGACGTCGCTTTTTGTTTTTGGTTGGCTAACCTGAAATGGGCGCATGGAGCGCTTGAATGGGGCTGTCGCTGTGACCCGAATCCGCGTCGACCTTTGCGGCGGCAAGCATTAGACTTATAAAAAGGCGCAGAAATGGAGTAACACTTGAGCTGGTTCAAGAAAAGGAAATAAGCCTCAGGCGGCAATTCCACTGTACCCTAAGCGAATAAAAAGCGGGGCCGTCGTCTAGCATGGATTAGGATACTTGCCTGGGGCGCAAGCGATCCTGGGTTCAAATCCCAGCGGCCCCACCACATTTCCAGTGGCGCCATTGGTGATGTATCGAATTATTTTCGTCCCCATGAATAGCTTGACTTCGCCGAAGCTGCAAACGTATTCGAATCCTGCCCCGACTAGCTTTTGAGCGTCGTCTACAGTTTCTGCGGTTGCTGAGCGTGCGCCGGTTGGCTTGCCGCTTTGTCATCGATAGCTAGCTCTTGCTACGACCAAGCGATGTCGAAACGGTCAAGGTTCATTACCTTGTTCCACGCCGCCATGAAGTCGTGCAGGAACTTCTCCTGGGAGTCCTCACATCCGTAGACTTCCGCCAAGGCCCGGAGTTGGGAGTTCGAACCGAAAATGAGGTCGACACGGGTACCAGTCCACTTGAGCTTGCCCGTTCTGCGATCACGACCTTCGAACACATCTTCGTCTTTTGAGGTCGCCTTCCATGTCGTGCTCATGTCAAGCAGATTCACGAAGAAGTCATTGCTGAGCGTCTCTGACCGCTTGGTGAAGACACCATGCTGGGACTGCCCGAAGTTGGCATTCAAGACGCGCATACCGCCAACTAGAACCGTCATCTCAGGAGCGGTCAGCGTCAACAGTTGCGCACGATCAACCAGCAGTTCCTCTGCTGATACGGCGTATTTGGTTTTGAGATAATTACGGAACCCGTCTGCAACAGGTTCGAGTACGGCGAATGACTCCACATCAGTTTGCTCCTGCGATGCATCCGTGCGTCCCGGCGTGAAGGGAACGGTTATATCGTAACCGGCATTCTTCGCACCTTGCTCGACACCTGCGCATCCACCCAAGACAATCAAGTCAGCGAGCGAAACCATCTTCCCGCCTGACTGCGCACTGTTGAACTCCTTTCGGATTCCCTCAAGGGTCTGAAGCATAGTCTTCAGTTGAGCCGGTTGGTTGACTTCCCAATCCTTTTGCGGCGCAAGACGAATACGCGCCCCGTTCGCACCGCCGCGCTTGTCGGAGCCACGAAACGTGGACGCCGAAGCCCAAGCGGTCGAGACCAGTTCCGAGATCGACAGACCAGACGCAAGGATCTTACCCTTGAGGTCTGCGACATCCTGCTCATCAATTAGCTCATAATCGACTGCCGGTATTGGGTCTTGCCAGATCAGTTCCTCCGCTGGGACTTCCGGACCGAGATAGCGCGAGCGGGGGCCCATATCGCGGTGGGTAAGCTTGAACCACGCTCGAGCGAAGGCATCTGCCAGCTGTTCTGGATTCTCGTAGAAGCGCCTTGCAATCTTCTCGTAAACCGGGTCGAACCGCAGGGCGAGGTCAGTGGTCAGCATGGATGGCGCGTGACGCTTTGACGGGTCGTGCGCATCCGGCACGG
>JBEKWR010000026.1:0-27814 GCA_049512935.1 Bathyarchaeia archaeon | reverse complement strand
CTGAGGTGACTGCAAAATTCTTGCGCGTAGGCGGTTTTTGCTGGGGATGCTATGATTACGCTTCTCACGCCCTCTTTCAAGGTTGATCGCAACGCGTTCATGACGGATTCGTGAAAATTATACAGCGCTTTAGGATCGCTTCTGTTTCCGTCTAAAGATACCGTTTGCTGGTGCTTGGCAACTTGGCTGAAGATTTGCCATAAAACCGCACGGTCACCTTCTATCCCTACTAAAACGGCAACTGGGTACCCACGTCGGTAAGTCTTCGGAGTCATTTTCTTTCCGCTATCTGAATTGAGGTCTACAGCTATTTAGGCTTGCTTTATGGGTTCCTTTTGCAGGTTGAAACAGCACGTTTATGAACTGCGCTAAACCGTTTTTGAGTCGAGAAAACATGACCGATGTTGACAACGGAGAAGACTTGAACGTGCAGTTGAAAAAAAACGAGAGGGTTCTTGCGTTTTTTTATGCTTCATGGTGCCCCTACTGCAATGCGTTTGTCCCCGTCTTCAACAAAAAAATCAGCGGCTTCAGCTCGGCAGTTGTCATTCACGTTCTGCTTGACGATTTTGACAACCCGCTGTGGGATGAGTACGGCATAGATGCCATTCCAACCGTCATATACTTTGAGAAAGGCAAGGTCAGCAGGCGTCTCGACGGCGCGTTTGGAGTGGGCTTGAAAGAAAAGCAGTTTACTGCGTGGCTGGAAGAGTTAGCCCCCTCGTAAATGGAAACAGTTGCAAGAAAAAGTTTTTTAGCGTGGTGTAGTCTGCGTTTGCGGTGGTGGCGGGCTCGGTATGCTTGGAACCTGAACAACAATGGTTCCTGCAAAGCGGTCGCTGTATTTTTGGCGTTTGTCACCCGGCGTTAATATCCCAATTAGCCAATCAAGTATGAGGAAAACCCAGAAGATTTTGCTTATGTTGCGTATGACTGACTTGTCAAAGGTCACTGCTGCGCCATTTACCTGTTGTACCTGTAAGCCCAAGAATTTTTTACCTATTGTTCCACCCCAATAAACGTCCAGGAAAATGAAGTACAACACCTGAATTATTCCCCATAGAAAATCGAACACGATAAAAAGCCCAACTGCGAAGAAGGCGGCGCCGGTGAAAGCCACGAAAATCCTAAGAATTAAGTAAATTATACCAGCCGGAATGGCAATTATTATTGCGTCAATGATGTAAGCAGCTAATCGAATGGCCCAGTTGCCCCAATCAATCTGTTCACTACTGCTAGTCGTCATTCTATGAAACCTCTGAGAAATGGTTGTGAAACGGGTTAATTATCCTTGTTGGTAAATTAGCGCCGAAACGCGATTGGGCGTTTAGGGTTTCACGCCTATCAAAAGGGCAATTTCCAGCCATTTCCAGTAGCAGTCCACGTCGGCGAAGCCTATTTCCCGCAGCCACTGCAGCTGGGTTTCAACGTCTAAGAGCTTGTTTGACGGGTCCTCGGTTTGCGGAGTCAAGCCTGTTGCAGCCAAAAACTTGAGGTGCAGGTTCTGCGTCGGTGAAGAAACGTGTTCCAGATTGCAGAAAACCCCGCGTGGATTTAGAAGGCTGAGTACTTCTTTGTATAGCTGCTTCTTTCTCGGGTGCGTTAAATGGTGAATGGCTAAGCTGGAAACCACGGCGTCGAAACAGCCAATCTTCTCAGATGGAAGCGGCAGACTAAAGTCGTGCTTTACTACGGTTACGTGCCTGTCTCCTGCAAATCGTTTTCGGGCTTCGTTAAGCATGGGTTCGGAAAAGTCCAGCGCCACCCCTTCAACGTCTGGGTTGCTGAGTTTAACCAGCGAAAGTAACCTGCCGTTGCCTGTTCCCAGGTCAAGTACTCTTTTAACGGTTGATGGGATCTGCTGAAGAAGCACAGCTTCGCCTTCAGTTCTATGAGGCAACTTGTCCGCCCGTGCAAGATACGCGAGTGCGTGATCAACTGTTTGCCACTCGCTTAAAGGCGCATCTTCCCGTTTCATACGCATCAACTCTGGCACACACAAACGCAATATTATAGTCTATTCGTTCTTTCCTATGATTTTATCGGCGAGTCAGCGTCGTCTGCCAGAATTTGCGTACTTGACATAAACAACCCTTATATCGCATCGTCTGATTAGGTATGGAGAAATATTGAGTGGGGCAACGTTAATTTATGGAGTTTTGTCCAGAATGCGGTTGCAGGCTTGAACCCAAAAAAAGCGAAGGCGCGGGAGTGCTTGTCTGCACAAAATGCAGCTACATCAAAACAGCGGCAAACAACAGGGACCAAGCAAAAGTCGTTAAGGTTTTCCAGCCTAAGACTCAACCGTTCATGACCGTTATAAGCGAGGAAGAGCAAAAAATCAAGACCATGCCTACGATTCGCGTGGAATGCGAGAAATGCGGGAACATGACGGTTTACGTTTGGCAAGTGCAGACTAGGGGCGGCGACGAAGCGTCCACGCAGTTTATGCGGTGCACAAAGTGCGGTCACACCTTCCGTGAGTACTCTTAGGCTCACGGTTATTCCTTGTTAAACCGTAACGAAGAAAGATGAAGGCTGAGAATCTGCGGTTTTCTTAATAAAAACTTATTAACCCATTTATCGGATTGTATCATTCAAAGTGTTGGTTATGCTGTTGGACTTTGCAGCCATAGTTCGCATAGTGTTTGTCACAGTAACAACTATCACCTTCGTGATTGCTTTGTTATCGTTCAAGAATTTCCGAACACCAAAGACCATACTGTTGACGATTGGCTTCGGGCTGTTCTTCGTCCACGGAATAATCTCCATACCCGAACTATACAATAATGCGTACAACACGGCTTTCACGGAAAATATACATCTTCTAATTGACGCCATAGCCGTTCTTTTTCTGCTGCTTGGAACGCTAAAAGACTAAGAGGCTGCTCTTTAAGACGGAGAGACGCTTTGAACAAAAAGCTAAGTTGTCAATCTCGTTCGTCAAGGAAGCTTTGGTGACTTTTCTGGGATTCAAAAGTTTTGGTTAAAGCGAAGTTTGACTGCATAGTTGTAGTTGACAGGAGGCTCATAGTTGCGTGCAGGCTGGGGTTTAAGGTTCTTCTTCTGGTTTTTTTGCTTTCTTCTTCTGTTTAATTGAACGGTTTTCCAGCCAAGTGCTTGTCCACTTATCAACTATTGCATCGAGCAGGCTTGATTGATACGCTGATAGAACTTTTTCGATTCGCTCTTCATTTTTTAAGGTGTATATGTTTTCGTAGCCTATCTTGGTTCTTTCAACGATGCCGTTGTCAAATAGGTATTTCAGATAGAGCGAAACTGATGAAGTCGGTAGCTCTAATGATTGAACAATGAAACGGTACTTTGCTTTCTTGTTTAGCATGATCATCATTACGATTTCTCTTAGCCTCTTGTGTCTGAGAACTGAAAGGACCTTTTTGTCCGCGTCATCAAGAGGGGTACAGTAGTATCGTGTGTAGTGTCCCGTTTTTTCCTCGATGATTACGCTTCTTTGCGCCATGTAGATTAGGTGATGTTGGAGGCTGGCTACGGGAATGCCCATTATTCTTGAGAGTTCTCGAATGTGTAGGCCTGGGCTTTTCTTTAGGGTAAAATAGATTTTACTTCGTCTTTCGTTCTCCAAGATCTCTTCTTTGAACATTTTCCGCCTATTCCCCTATTGTAATGTCGCGCCCTATTTAGTTAACGATAGACTTCTCTGTTTTCTACTTTGAGATTTTAAAAATAAAAAAGAAAGGAAGATTGATTTTGTGTTGCCTTTTTTTTATGGTCGTTTTCTGAGGATTAGTACTGTAGCTACTGCTAGTGCTATGACCATCACTATGATTGCTACTGCGATGTACATTGTAAGCTCTGATGTGTTAACCAGGTTTGCTAATGGTGTGGCTGTTGGTGCTGGTGTTGGTGCCGCTGACTGGGCGTAGAAGGTTGTTGATGCTGAAGATCCATAGTATGCTCCTGTAATACCTGCGAATGATGCAACGACGGTGAAGTTGCCTGCAATGTCAGGTGCCCACGATAAACTGAACATACCGTAGGAGTTGGTTGTTGCTGTGCCGATTACTCTGCAGTTTCCGTTAGAGTCTGTTACGCTGACCGTGACTGGTACGCCTCTGAAGGTGGTTGGTTCTGGCTGCTGCATGTAAACATACTCCATCCACGGGGTCATGCTTGCAAGTGAGCTGCATGGGACTCCGTTTGGAAAGTCTTTTGCTTGTTGAGGTTGCGTTGTTCCTGCGGATATGTCCATGACTGTTCCCCTTATTACTAGGGGTACACCCACGGTTCCTGCAAGTTGTGGCGCGGAGACTGTTGTTTGGCTGGGTCCTGTGCCGTAGCTGTCAATTTGCTGGTCAAATGTGTTGTCGACTAATGCGAAGCCGCTTGCGATGGCGATGTTGCCTCCGTACATGAGGTTACCGTAGCAAGGCATAGACCATATTAGCAGTCCAGTGGTGGCGTTGACATCGAATATTTTGTATCCTGGGTATAGCGGGTTCATTGGAGAGTGTTCGCTGCTGGTCAGGTAGACTTGGTCGTTCATGATTGTGTCGATGAACGTGGGAACGTTTCCATAGGGTACCCACGCGTCATATGTGCTGTTGTTCGGGTTGGTGCTGTCACCGAAGCTCCATAGGAGTGCGCCTGTCTTGTCGCTTATGCAGTAGGTGGCTCCGTTGTAGCCAGTCCAGTAGAGGTTGCCGTTGTAAACGTTTTCTTGTGATCCGCCGTCGCCTGTGTATAGCCAAGCGTTGTTATTGGTGGTTGGAGCGACAGTTGGGCCCCATATGTAGTTTCCAGTGCTAAGGCTGTAGCCGTACTGATCCATAGCTTCTTGGTCCCAGAAGATGAAGACTCCTGATTGCGGATCCCATGCGGCGATTACTCGGCTGAGGTTTTCTGGTGCTTGCGGATACGTGTTCCACCAGTTTACGGTTCCGGATGGAATTTCATTTGCACTCATCTTTAGGCTTACTTGTGTCATGTTTGCCATGTAGGTTTGCGGTTGGACTGCCATGGAGTTGACGTGACCTCCGAAGCTTCCTTGAACGAAAGTTGCATAGTCATCCAAAACAATCATTGGCTCGCTGCCGCCTCCGGCAATGCTCCATCCAACGTCGCCTGGACTCCACTTCAAAGGTACTGATATGTTCCAGTCGTATGCTGTTGGTAAGCTTGCGTTTTCTGTGCCTGTGTACCATCCGCTGGTTCCTGTGCCTGCGTAGACGCCGAAGACTTTAGATGAGTTCCACTCTTGCAAGTAGTAGTTGGGGGCTGAAGCAGTTCCGTAGTTGGTGAGGATGATCTTCAGGTATTCGCCTCTTGGGCCTGCCATGTTGTCTCCGCCTGGAACGTTGGTTACGTTCATAGGTGTGAGAATGCCTGTCGCTGGATCGTAGAACCGCCAAACTGTGCCTAGACCTGTGACTGATTGTGTTGCGACTAGTGCGCCGTTAGGTAGCATTCCGTCTTGGTTTGGCTGGTCCATTGATGGTATGTAGCCGAATGATGGTACGAGTGAGACGCCTGTTGCTGACGCGTTTATGCTCCAGATTTGTTGTCCTGTCATTATGTTCCATGCGACGTAGTTTCCGCCTGAGCCTGCTTCACCGTAGGGCAGTTGGAAGTAGAGATAGCCGCACATTACGATTGGGTTGCTGAATCTGATGTTGTATGAGCCGCCTTGATAGAATCCTTCACCAGGAGTAGTGCTCTCGTTTCCGCCGACGGTTCCACCCCACTGAATGGGTTCTGTCCACATCATGTGCGCGGTAGATGGCGATGCACCATCTGGATACGCGGGCATGGCACCAGTGTGGCTGCCGAAGGAAGGTGTGTAGGGTCCTTCAAGCCAGTTAGAAGCGACGGTGTACCAGTTCCAGTTGATTCCGTTGATTGGGTATGTCCAGTATGCTGTTGGCAATGGGGGAACCGGATTCAGTGGAAGTTGCGCTTGTGTTACAGTTACATTTATCGGGCCGTAGCTTGCTGCTGTGAAAACGTCTCCTGTGTAAGCCGTGTTTGCGCCAGGTGTGCTTGCGCCCCAAGTGTAGGTTTGCCCTGGATAGTTAAATTCGAACGTGTAGGTGCCAACTTCAGTAGGGGTCATTTGGTATCCTTGGAAGCCTGTTGGGTCCCAAGTATCGGCCCAGGTTTGTGTTGTGACTTTTCCGTCTGGGGCTGTGATGGTTAGCTGGTAGCCTTGGCGTCGGACGCTGTTTGCTTGGCCGGGGACGATCGTCGCGCCTAGCATCGGGTGGTCTACCCACATGTAAACGTTGATGGTTTGACCGACACCGACTGGGCTAGGAGTTGCGCTCATGAAAGCGTAGGATATTATAGTCCACGGTGGTGTGTGTGCGCTGACCGTGATAAGTGCTCCACTCATTGATATTGCTAGAATTAAAGCGATCATAATGGCTAGTATTTTTCCTTTAGGTTTTTGCGTATTTTTTCTTCTCCTTTTAAGTTTTTTTGAACAAAAGCGCGTACGCTTATTGTTCATAGTCTCCCCTGTTGCGTCCAAATTGCTTAAAAGGCTTATCGAGATGAGGATTAACGCAAGAATTAACATTGGAATAGGTCAATAGCTGCATGAGTTTCTACAAGTTTTCAACGCCCCTAATCCAAGCAGACATCTGGCAGACTAGAAAAAAGCGGAGAAAGGCAACGGTGACTCAACTTTCAAAGCTGGATTCCTTCCGCACCTAAGCCAGATAGACACAGCCAGTAATTTTCAGTAGCCGACTGTCGTCTCTAAGTGATCAACTCACCTGTTGTTAATTGATTATTCTTGTGTTGTAGGTTTGCAGGTAAGCTTCGTGTGCAGCGTCGTAGGGGTAGGATTCGCTTGACGGATACGGGAAGCTTGTCATCGCTTGGAACGGAAGCGGGTTCACAGTAAACGGCACGTATGGCAACCCTTGGCCTTTGAACCAGCAGTTTGCAACCAGTATGTAGTCTCTCACCCACCCTTGCGGAACAGGAGGCAGACTCGCCGCGGGGAACTGGATTGACACCACGTCACCTTGCCGCCCAATAACGAACTCGTTATCAGCAGACTGAACCAGCGATGTTACATCGCCGTATCTTGTGAAGGCTCCTGAACTGGTTGAGTTGGGAACATACGCCTGCGTCAAGTCAGCGCTCGAAGGCGAAACCGGGTAAACGTTGATGTTCTGCTGTGGCGACGTGTCGATGCCAATGTAGTCGAACTCTATGTCCTGGTAATAGTTGATGCGCAACATGAAATTGTTAGTCGGGAACAAGCCTGTTAAGTTGACCACAAACGTTTGGTCCGTCGTGGCGGGAATGGGGAACTCTCGGTTTTCAGGAACGTTAACCCAGCTTCCGTTTGCAGCCATCACCTGCATGTAGGGCGGCGGCGAAGGCATAACTCCTGGCTTGTTGGCGTAACTCATGAAGTTCTCGCCTCCAGCCGCGGTGCTTGGCCAGTTAATTCGGGCTGCGACCACAAGGTCAATGTTTTTTGCGCCTGCCAAGTTGCCGAGGTTAAGCGTCAGGTTGTTCCATTGCCACCTGTTTGCGGTCGTGAAGTCGTTGTCAACCTTGGAGATTAACGGAAGAACATTTTGCCCCGTGCCGTTAACCGCGGAAACAGGAGACGCCAAATTATCGCTGACAGTGTAAATTGTTCCTTGATCGCTAAGGTCGTAGACGAACGTGCTTTTCGTCGAGAAAACATTCACGTTTGCCGGGTGATCCACGGCTAGCAGCTGCACTGAGTCTAAATAGAATATTTCGTTAGTATCCTCTTCTACGTTCACGTTGTAGAACCCGTTGAGCGGCTGAAGCTGGGCTGAATCTAATTTTATATAATCGTAGGGATAGTTGTAGGAGAAAAGCATTGAGCCGTCCGGATTGAAGTACTCCAGGAACCCAAGCCAGCCTGTGCCGTCGTTAACGTCTGAGGCGTAGTTGTAACCTGTGCCGTTCCACGTGTACAGCTCAGGACATGAAGTGGGCGAAGTTCTAATGAAAGTGCCTGCCACGTAAATTTCGCCCTGCACGTTCACCGTTCTGGTTGTGCTCAGGGTTCCATCGTCCCATCCTGTAAACGTGAACGTACAGAGACCCCACATGCCATTTTCAAGCTGAACCGAAGCAGGAACAGTAAGCGAGTGAGGTCCAACAGTTACAAGCGCCGTGTACGGTGTAGATTCGGTTTTTCCGTCCAAAGTGAAGCTGATACCAATCTTATTCAAAATAACGTTCAAAGTGTGCATGCCAGCCGTGACAACAGTGAACGTGATGGCTTGCCCGCCAGCATTTAACTGGTAACTTCCAAGGCTGCTCTCGCTAAACGTTCCAGTCACGTTTTCAATGGCTTGTGCGCCAAGCTGAACTGGAACTTCCTGCACAATTTTGCCGTTTACCGAGAAAGGAAACTCGTAACTGACGTTTCCGCTTCCAGCATTGGTGACTTTAACGGTTGCGCTGATGGTCTGGTTAGGCCATGCTTCGATCGGGTTTACAAACAAGTCGGAAACTCTAAGTGAAGTCGGCAAGGCGGTAGGCGGAGGAGCCGCGGTTGCCACAGGCGCGGTTGGAATTGGCGTGGGGGTCGGTGAAGCAGCCTGTTGAACGCCCTGCTCTGCTCCAAAATAATTGTTTTCATAGAGGTAGGCTACAGCGTCTGCCGCTGCGATCAGTAAAATAGTTACAAGAATAAGTGTTTGGATTTTGGTAAGTGCCGAACGTGAAAGAATAGATTTTGGCATAACCTTAAGGCGCTCATGCCCTTTTTAAGTTTTAAGGATTTTCCCCTGAAAAAATTGGCGTCTGCCGACTTTACTGCACACGGTTTTTTCCATTGCGTGAAAAACGATCGAAATTATCAGATCTGCGAGTTTCTGCTTCAATTTTAGGTTAGGTTTATCGTAACTGAGGCGGTAGCGCCTGTAACGGTGACCTCACCATTCAAGTAGTTCCAGCCGTCGCCGCTTGCAACTACGGCTCCGTCAATTTCCACGGATGTGGGAGCTGTTTTCACAGTGAAAGCTTGGCTGCCGCCGCCTCCGCTAACCGTATAGGCTATTTGCGTAGCGTTAAAGCTGTTTATGACGATGTTGGCGCCCACTGAAGTCACGGTGAAGTTTGAAACCGCACCGTTCATGGTTAAGCCGTTAAATGTAAGTGCGTCGCCGTACTGGCTGAAACTTTGCAGCGTTGCAGCGGCTCCTAAACTCACGCTGTAACCGCTTGCTCCCCGAAAAGAGGTGCCCATCGGGATGCTTGCGTTGGTAGGCGAGTAGGCAGCAAGGCTCGTTGAAAAGCTGAACTCGTCCGATGGGTCATCTATGTACTGAGGCGTGTTATAAGTCTGGTACGTAGAGACGGTTACGACGCAGCTTGACGGGCTGCTCATGTCAAAAGTGTAGATCCGCGCGGTAGCGGCGCCCATCTGGTTATCCACTTCTTGACGGTTGAAGAAAACCTCTTCTCTGTTCCCAACTCTGAGGTTGTCTGCTGTGCCTCCTTCCCCGTAGTCGTGCCCGTTTAGGGTCATGAACACGTTCGGGTAGTTGTTCAGTATCTTTTCAAAGTTTGTCGCCCAAGTTACATCGTAAGCAGCAAGGGTGCCGTAAGTTCCAGCCCCGTTAAGAAAATTATGCGTTGCCACGATCACGTTGACGTTCGGGTTCGCCGCCAACAGACTTTCCATCCAGTTCAGGACAGTCTGGTTAGCGTCGTACTCAACGTTGACGACCATGAAACGGTAGTTGCCGAAACTAAACTTAACAGCCGTGCTTGCGCCGCTGAAGATGTCTCCGACCCAGTAAGGCTCCTGCCGCATAATTGTAACGTTGAAGGCAGGGTAGTTTCCACCAATGTACGTGCCGTTGACGTTTCCGTCGCTCACTCCATCGGTGCCTATTTGATCATGGTTTCCCGCGTCCCAACAGTAAGGAACGCCGTCGTTGTAAAGAGTCATCATGGCGGCATTGGCGTTCACCCATTCAGCTGAAACATTAGCATCATTAACTATGTCCCCTGTGTGAACAACCATCGAGAGATTCAGCGCTTGACTGTTGCTTGCGATCCAGCTGGTCAATCCATCATACAGGCTTGGAAGCGCTTCACTCAAGTATTGAGTGTCCGAGATTTGAACTATGCTAAAATAGTTCTGGGTTAACGAGGAAATCTGGTTTTGCAAGACCGCCACTTGAGAGGTCAAAGAGATAACCTGCGACTCATCTTTCGACTCTGCCGCTTCAGCTGCCGATAACGAAGACTGGTCTGAGGCGCTCTGAACAGCGGATTCACTCTTTTCAGTTTTAAGCTGATCGTCAATACTCGTTATAGAAGCGTTCTCTGTTGAAACTTGACCTTGAAGCGTTGCGCTTTCAGCCTTTAGGGAACTGATTTCAGAGTTTAAAGTATCGATAGTGGAGTTTTTAGACGACACTAAACTTTGAACCGTCGCATTCTGGCTTTGCAAAACGTCGCTCAGAACTATTAATAAAAGGATAAACAGAACTACCATTGCCAAAACAATTTTTCGACTAACAACCTTCTTTTCGCTCATTAAAATTTTTCCTGTTGTTTCCTTCACGTCTTTTCCTGTAAAGCCTGTTTTCTTTTTATGTTTTTCTTAAGAACGCCCATTTGCGCACTGTCTCATCCGCCTAGCGGCATGCGCCTAAGAGAGAGCTATCTGCTGAGGCGTGGAGATGGTGACCTGAGAGTTTGAAGCCGACTTCAACGTGAAAGTCAACGTGTTCTGCGTGATTGTGCCGTCAAGGTTGAAATTGAAAATGAGGCTTCCGAAGAGACCTTGAGCAGTCGCGCTAACTTGTGAGCCAGAAGTTGCGCCGGCAAAGTTGAAAGTCATGGATTCGCCGGTGCTCAACGGCACACTTCCCGTGACGCTTGTAAACTTGAGCTCCAAAGCCAACTGCACGCTGTTTCCGCTTTGCGCAACAGGGCAACTGACGGTTGCCGTGGTCGCTCCTGAAAGCGGACTTTGCCCCACTGGGATGGCGATGTTAAATTGGCCAGTGCCGCTGTAGTTGCTTGCAGGGTTGCTCGGTGACGGCTCGTAATTGTCTATTAACGTTGAAACCCCGTTTTTCAAGTTTGTTAATTGCGTGTTCAAAGAGGATACCTGCGCTTCATCTCTTGCTTCCGAGGCTTCTTCTGATGTTATTAACGTCTGTATTGAGTCGTGTTGAGTTGCAGACTTGTTGGTGTCAGTGATAAGCTGGTTCTGGAGGCTCGTTATTGAAGCGTTCTCTGAAGTTATCTGCCCTGTAAGATTAGCTATTAGAGTGTTCAAGGAAATGATTTCAGCGTTCAAAGAGGTGATGGTTAAGCTCTTAGAAGACGCTTCGCTTTGAAGGCTTGACTTTTCATTCTCAAACACGCCGACCACAGCAACCACTAAAACGATGCAGAGAACCGCGACGCCTAAGGCAACTTTTATGCTTACACCCTTCTTTTGTTCCATTCAAAATTTTCCTTGTCTGCGTTCCTTAAGGCTAAGTATGGAGGCGCGATTTCTTATTATGCTTTCCCCAAAAACAACCGTCTTAAGAAAAACTTGACTTTTAGCAGTCACGATAAAAGAAGCTTAACCCTACGGTTTTGGAACTTGCAGGTTGGCAGCAAAAAGAATTTTAAAAAAACGCAGCGATTTTTTATTTCATGCAAGAACTGAAGGGGAAAATTGGGAAAAAAGGATTTTCCCACTCTCCAGCCACAGATTCTAGCTCTGTGTTTTACTCGGCTTTTCTTTACGTGCTTTTCTTTTTGCGTCTCGCTCTTTTTTAGTTAAGGGTTTTTCTTTTTTCGGCATTTGTTTGTTCTCCAGATGTTACGTTATGCAAGTTAGCGCTTTAATAATTTTCGAAAAAAACCAGAAGGTATGCCGCAGCAATGGGTGGGTTGTCTGGCTTGGGTGCTGTTTTGGTGCGAATTATAAAAACAGGTAAAACCCTAATCCCACATCGAACAATCCTATTATGAAAAAAAGCGGCTGCCGTAACCCATAAACCGTCAGAAATAGTCCGATTGCAATATTTATCATACCGACAACTTGAAACTTCCCGTTTAAGTGCCCTATTTCTTTTTCCAGCTCCAAGGGGTCTTTGGGTTCCTTTCTTATCAGTGTCGGGCTCGGAGAGTGCTGTTGAACGGAGCCTTTGCTGAGCGGGTAGATGAATGCGGGGATAGCCATGAAAGAAAAGAAGCTGCATAAAACGAGGACGAAAGATGCAACGGAATCTGTGCCCCATTGCCAAGCGGCGAGAACCAAAAATACAACTCCTATTATTGCCGATACAGTTGCCTTCAACGGCTTAACCCTAAGTTTAGCCACAGCTAATTCCCGAATTACGTATCAAAACATTCAGTATTTATCATTTTCTAAAACGTTGAGTACCCAAAATTACCTAAATATCAGGGATTCCCTTCATTCAGTAGGCAGCCTAAAATAGGCTTAACTGGATAATAGGTTGCAACGGAAATTTTAGAAGGAGGCAATTTTCGAATGAAAGAAAGAAAACCCAAACTGAAATCAAGCGGAACAAAAACCTATAAGAACACGCATGGAAAAATTTACCGCGTTATTACAAAACCGAACTATAAAGTGATGAGAAAGAACCTGTTAAGAAAACAGCGGGCATTGAAGGCACAAACTGACGCGTAATCGTTTACGGGCGCAAAAATTTAATTTTAAAAAAGGGAAAAACGCTGTAAGCGCGTTTAATTATTTTTTGCCTTTTGTGTGTTTTGCTGGAAGGGCTACCTGTTTTCGTTGTTTTCGCTTCAGGTCTTTTTCGCGTTGAAGTTTCTTGTGCTGCTCTAGACCATCAGCTTTCTTTTCTCTTCTGGACATAAATTAGTCAACCTTACAAGCCCATGGGATTTGGTGCTCAAAAACGTTGCTGTGGTCCGCCTGTCTTTTTCCTTTTTTGATGCGTGGGCGTAACTGATGCGGTTCGGGCGTTAACCTCTGGTTTCGTAAACTATCACTGAATCAGTCTTAATCTGCATCACCAAGTCGTGCCCTTCCACTATTTTCCGCAGGCAACCTATGCTTTCCTTCGAAATGTTTGTCTTAATATTTATGTGGTATCCGTTGAACAGGGGGTACACGGCTTTCTGGGGTATCAACGTGAAGGTGCTTCCCTCTAAATTTGGGCATCTGTCAACGATTTCCCTCAGCAAAATGGCGATTTCAGCTAATTTCATACACGGTCCCTATTTACTACTATGACAACTAAATAAAAACTTTCAATAGTTAACCTGAGAAAAAGCCTGAAATCTTTCAAGGCGCCGCAGCCAACCCGAACACTGGTTTTTAGGTTTAACGTTTCTGGCCTTTAGCCGGAAGCTGCTGCCTCATCTGTTTCTTCTTCGCTTCTTTCTCGCGTTCCATTCTTTTTCTTTGTTCATTCTGCGTGTTTTTTGCTTTACGTTTTGCTACACTTGGCATGAAGTCACCCAATAAGAAGTTAAGAACAGCATACAAGTTAAAACATTTTTCGCATCTTTTCGCTTTTCACCAAAAATTGCAACGTTAAAATAAAGAAAAAAGAAAATTGTTGAACGAGTTAAGATGTTAGCTTAATAGCTTAATATCTTCGTGGTGGTCTGCGTTTTGAATAGCACTCACGGCAATATACTGGCCTGGTTCCGTCTGGCTTGAAAGGAACTTCGCATTCTTTTCCGCAGTCAGCGCAGGTTGCCTTGTGCATCTCTTTGCTACCGTATGACATTTTGTTTTTTCACTTCCTATTTCGTTACTTTGCAAATCGCTTTGCAACCATGCCTAATGTTGAACTCCTTATAAAGTCTATCCGCTGGCAAAGCCTAGACGGCTCATTCGCCTCGCGTATCTGTCCTGTTGCATTCCGCTTTTGGCCTATACTCCACCTTTTTGGTTCGCTCCTTATGGTGCCTTTCACATTCTTTTATTCGGACAAGCATCCACTCGTTCTCTTCATAAACGCAGCCGCAAACCAAAGTCTTAGTCGTCAAAACCGTTCAACCTCCAAACTGCGCGCCAAGCAAACAATGAAAATAACAACCGCACCTCATAATGATTCCTCTTCAAAACTAATGACAACCCCGTAACACTGACCCTTTCTTTCCGTTTGCTCCATTTGGAAAGGTGTTGAAACCGCGGACGGACAGGGTTTTCTTCAGGTATGGCTAGTTCTGATGAGGTTTTGAATGTCGAAGCCTTTTGACGTTGCAAGTTCTGTTAATTGGGAAAACAGCTTGTCATCCATCTGTGCGGTTCTGTTCAGTATCCAAAGGTACTTGCGGTTTGGTGTGCCTACAACGGCGTAATCGTAATCATTTCCCAAGCTTATGATCCAGTAGTCACCGTAGAATGGCCAGAAGAATGTTACTTTAAGCTTTGCTCCTGTGTTCTTATCAACCACTTTTGCCTTGCCCTTTGCCCGTTTCACTTTGCCATTCTTTCGGCACTCGTTGAGAACGCTTATTCTGCCGTCCTGAGACAAGCCGTAAGTTGCCGTAATATCAGAACAGCCGTCTTCAAATCGGAAAGGAAGATGCGCAATCTCAAACCATTTGCCTAAATATTTTTGTAAATCGACATGCGGGACGACTTCAAGCGTGTCATATTCATCTTTTTTCAAAACAGGTCACTAACCACTTTACAAAACGCATATGTATAATTTTCGGTCGATTTCCAGGTCCATCGCCGACGGGAGCAGCAGGGGCAGTGAAAACGTAAAGCGTGGAGACCACGGCAACTGCTAAAAAAGCGATGCCTAAAAAGAGTAGAAAACGGTAAACTTTTCCCGCCCTCCGAAGTTTCCATAAAACCAACTAGTGAAGCAGCTATCAAGGCAAAAAAGAGCGGGGTAGAGATTGGAAAAGGAATAAGCTCATACGGCATGGGCAGCTATTCAAACGGTAACGCTATTTAAGTTTTTAGAAGCAAGTTTGGGGGTATAACATATATGAGGGCTGCTAATCAGTAGATACTTGGGTGTTTTCAAATGGTTGTCGCCAGAATTGCCAAGTTCTACTTTAAAGCTGGAAAACGCGAAGAAGGCTTCTCAGAGTTAGACATTATATTAAACAAACTGGTGCGAAGCGCAAAGGGTTATCGAGGCTATGTTTCGCTGTTTTCATGTGACCAAGACAACGTTGCCACAATCCTTACAATGTGGGATGATGACGAGTCGTTTTTAGGCTCCCATGAACTGTTCTCTTCAGCTGTTGACAAAGCTATGCCTTTTTTGGAAAGGCAACCTGACGTTGAACATTATAGAGTTGACACCGTCAATTTCACTGAATAGTTCGTTTTCGATTAGACTCTTTGTTGCGGCTTCAAACAAGTGTTATAAGGACAAGGCGCAGAAAATAAGATGTCTAGGGTGCCACCGGTTTGAACAAACTTAAAATCATTTTCATGGGTACATGCAACTGCACTAGAAGCCAGATGGCGGAAGCTTTTCTCAAGAAATACGCGGGAGACTACTTTGACGTTTACAGCGCCGGCTTTGACCCTAAACCGATCCATCCCTACGCCATAGAAGTGATGCGGGAAATCGGCTACGACATCTCTAACCAGCAGCCGAAAGAACTGCGGCAGCTGACGAGGGACAAGTTTTTCGCGGTTGCAATAACTGTCTGCAAAAAAGATGAGGAAGAAGGCTGCCCAACCATCCTCGGCGCAGCAGCAAGATTAAGCTGGAATATAGATGACCCTACAAATTTTGAAGGCACGGAAGAGGAAAAACTTGTTAAATTCAGGGAAGTCAGAGACCAAATACATGAACAAGTCAAGAGTTTTCTGAAAGAGCAACAAATTATAATCTGAATAGGTGGAACACCGTAAAACCAAAGTCACGTTCATTTCCCGAAAAGGCTCAGAACAAAAAACTTGGCGGACGCATATCTTCTCCCACCCTGATCATGCATCTACCGTAGGCAGATATATCAGAAAGTATGTATACATTATGTATCGGTGAATAGCGGTGGCAAGACAGATTTCAGTTTCAAACGAAGTATACGAACTGCTCTTAGAAAGAAAAGGGAAGAAAAGCTTTTCACAGGTAATCAAAGAAAGCCTCTGCCCCAAAGAAAAACGCGTAGATATCATGAGCTTAGCGGGCATCCTAAAAGACGACAAAGAAGAGCTTGAGCAACTGAAAAAACAAATAGAAGCTGAAAGAGAAGCAAATTACGGAAGGAAATTTGAATGACGCTTCTCGATACAAGCGTCATAATAGATTACTTATCAGGCGATCAGAAAATTATCGCCTTAATAAAAGAAATCTTAACCAGAGAAGATGTCAAGACTACAACCATAACCGAATATGAATTGCTTAGGCACAAAGCTAGAATAAGGAAACAAGCAGCAGAACGATTTCTTTCTGGCGCGACAGTTTACTCTTTTGACAGAGTAGCCGCCAAAGAGGCAGCAAATCTTTTTCAAGAACTGCAAGAGACTGGCAGGATGATAAATGAGAACGACGTGCTTATCGCAGGCATTGCCTTGGCTTATGGTGAAGTTTTGCTGACAAGAGACCGGAAACTTGCCAGTGTCGGCAAAGATAACATAAGAATTGTCTAATTGCCAAGTACTCTGAGCTTTGGGGCTGGTGCTGGTTGTACCATGCCTTAGGGCTAAGTAATTTCTTACTCTTTTGTGTTCTAGTTACACTGTCACTATCTCAACAATTCCTTCTTGTCTGTATTAGAGATTAACTTTGGTTAATTACAATAAATTGAGTTTAGCAAATCTTTTATGCAGAAACAACAAAATCATATTAACGTGTACCTATGAAAAATTCCATGATAGTACTGGAATTTCTTGTTGGGTTGTTGGCATTAATAATAGGCATCGTTACTTTGTACCCTTTTAAGTTTTTTAACCTTGGAATTGGCGCAGAAATCATGTTTTATGGGGTTACACTTTTGGCGGTGGCAATGCTTATCGTGGGAATTTTTAGATTGGCCAGCGTTTTCTCATTTGAGACACTGAGTCTACCTAAGAAAATTAACGTTGTTACAAGCGTATTAACCGTAGCTATGGCAGTTGTGATTTTGTATTTTCAAATGGTGGTGATAGGGGAGCGTTGGCTTCATCTCTTGTTTGGTATTGGATTGCTAAGTTACGCAGTCGGTCGGGTCACTATTGGAGCGCTAACAACTGAGTATAAGTCTGGTTTAAGAGCGTTTATTTCATTGATAGGAATAATAATTGGAGTTTTCTCAATCATAATTATTCTTTTTCAAATGACTCCTATTCACTCAGAAGGCAGCTTAACCGTTTATCTCACTTACACGTATTTTACTGGAATAACGCTTGTCTTGATAGGGGTTGATTGTTTAGTTTCAGCAATACTTGCTGGTTTGTTTGGGCAAAAACAGGGTCCTTAGGTGCGAAAGGTGGTAAGCTTGCCTTACCAAAGTTATTGGTTAGCTATAAGTCCCTGTGTTCCTTAAGATAGGGAAAGGGGATTAGTGCGCGCTTCAGCTAGTGTTCTTGCTCATTATGATGTAAACTGAGGCGAAGGCCATCAAAAGAACAGCTATGGCTGCTAGAGCGAAAATCATTTCGGGGATTCCGAGAATGTAGTGATCTACTTCGTAGTTGAGGGTAACAAGTATAGTTTCTGTTGAACTAGTATTGTTGAAATATAGTTCGTATGTTCCTCCCACGTTGGACCTAAAACTGGCAGAATATTGGTCAACATTTCCAGGCTTTGTGACCGTCGCGTTTGGGAAGGCTATCCAGAACAACAACGAGTTAGAATCATCGCCGACAGCTGTGAAAGTCAGTTGAACTCTGTCTCCAGAAGAGGCGGCTATGTTGCAAACAGTCTGATTTTCAGGAGCTAAGTTGAAACTTCCTGCATTTGCATGCACAGCTCCAATAACACTGATGGAAAAGCATAGAATGAGCAATAGACAAACAAGTCTTCTCATTGACATCATTAAAGTTTTTTTCTTCTTTGTTGCTGATAATCTTTTCGGAAATCGTCTGTAGCAAGACTTGTGTCTAACAAACCTACAATTAGCATCTAAAAACCGTTTGCTCGCGTGCATAGCTAGCGCGTGCTCAATTTACTTATATTAAATTTGGGCGTGGTGTGTTGGTTGTAACCCGCCTTCTGTTGTTGTGGCATTCGGCTAATCGGGCTACCCGCGCCTTGGGTAGATTCCGCATCGGCGACTGTTTGCCCTTTCCACTTGCAGGACGGCCGTTTCACCGTTTCCAGGTTGGCGCACTCAGCGTCACAAACGCGTCATCGCCTGTCCAACTGGACGTTTCGTTTCTGCTCTGTTGCCAACGCTCTCGCGTTGCCCCATCATAGGGCTGCAATTCTACACGTGGGCGGAGTTTCCTCAGACCCAGCATTTTTTGGGTCCGAAAGCCACACACCAACTCGCCAGCCCAACCATCAATGCGCATTCGCAGGCAATAAGAATTTCCCAGCAAAAAGAGGTACTTCAGCGTATATTGCAGGAAATCGGTTAGTGGCACAGCTGATTATGGCAGCTGGCGCGTTTTCGCTCGACTTCAGCCTGATACCTTTGAGCTTCCAGCGGATTTGCCCAGCCACGGGAGGCGCCAACTTCAGGTCCTCTCGAAGACACGGGCACATCGTCCGCCCGATAATCAATGAGGAACATACGCTGCGCGTCTTCGGGCTGAGATGTTTTCTGTTCTACGTGTTTCTGCAGCTTGGAATTACCCAGATGAGAACCGCTTTCATTTCCCATTCAATCGTCACCATTCAGCATTCGACTGTCAGGGTGGTTATAGGTTATGCACTTGATGAACTACACGTTAACAGAACAATCAACGTGGCTAAGGTGAAAGTGAATGAGTCTAGACGAGTTTACCTTCAGCAACCAAGAACACTTTGCCGCCAACTTCAATTTTGCTCCCAGCGTTTTCTGCCTTAAGCAAAAGCAGCGAGGGTCGCCTGATTTCGTAGCCCTGTTCAACCTTGGCGTCAATCTTGTCGGCGCCGAAGTAGCGGTAACGGGACAGGTAACCCGCGAGGCAGCCGTTCCCGGAACCCGTTGCTGGATCCTCTACGGTGCCGAACAGGGGAACGAAAACCCGCACGTGCAAGTCATTGCCGCGCTCGACGGTTTCTCGGCAGAAAACCAAGACTCCTGCTTCAACCTGCAGCTTCAGAAGTTGATCCAAATTGACCTTCGCGCGTTTGACTGCATCTAACGTTTTTAGGAGCACGATGATGAAAGGCAAGCCCGTGGACACGAGCTGAATCGGGAAGGCGTCGTCGAAATCCGCCGTGTTAAGCTGCAGAACATTTGCTAACTCCTCGACCGCGAAGGCTCTCCCGAAAGTAGGAGGAAGCTGCTTCATCCACAGCACCTCTTCAGCTCCGTGTCTTTCGAACCGCACGGGTATCTGCCCCGCCTTCAAGTTGAGCACCACTGTATCGCCGCCGTCGTCTTCCTGCACGAAATGCTTGATTACGTACGCCGTGCCCAACGTGGGGTGACCCGCAAACGGCACCTCAATCGAAGGCGTGAAAATCCGCACGTCGAACCCGCCGTTCCTTTTTTCGCTGGAGGGAATGAATGTTGTTTCGGAGAAATGCATCTCATTCGCAATCGCCTGCATCCGCTCGTCAGGCAGAAAAAACGCCCCAGTGACCACGGCAAGCTGGTTACCCGCATACCTTTCTTGGGCAAAAACATCAACCAAATAATACGTTAAACCCCTCATCCGAACCCGTCCTTTTTCGCCATCATACAATCAAACGCTTAGCCAAGCGGAACGGATAAAACTTTCCTCAAACAACACATCAGGCATGAACAAACGAGTCATACTCATAACGGGGACTCCCTGCGTGGGCAAAACAACGACGGCGAAAGCGTTAGCTGCAAAGCTGCCTAACAGCCAATACATCAACCTGACCGACTACGCAAAAGAAAACAACTTGACCACGGGCGAAGACAAAGAGAGAAACACCCTCATAATCGACGAGGAAGCCATGCAGCAGAAACTCGGCGAAACCATAAACGCCTCAGAAAACGCCAACATCATCATCGACGGGCACTACGCCAGCGCCGTCACGCCAACCGAGCATGTCGCGCAAGTTTTTGTTCTGCGGAGAGACCCCAGAGAGCTCAAGCAGTTCATGGAGCGATGCGGCTACACGGGAAGCAAGCTCTGGGAGAACCTGCAGGCAGAAATCATCGACGTCGTCTTGGGCGAGGCGGTGGAGGTGCATGCGGGCAGAGTCTGCGAGATGGATGTCACGGGCAAGTCAGTCGAGCAGGTCGTCGGGGACATTTTGGATGTTTTGGAGAAACGCAAAACCTGCTTCGTCGGCGTCGTGGATTGGCTGGGCATGCTTGAGAGGGAAGGCTTAACCGACCAGTACCTCAAAGTCTGACACAAAAATCGTCAGTTCATATTGTATATTCTTTCTTTAGGAACTTTTGAGTTCCTCAAGTGTTACGCAATTGCCTTTATTCATTTCTTCAATCGAACGTTTGATTTCGTCTTTTTCCTCTTCGCTTACTGTTACCTTAGGAAGACCCTTCACAAAAACTTCCTCAAGTGCATCCTCGATAAGGCTCAACCGCTCATTCACCTGTTTGACTTCATCATAAATCATTTCAAGCGTAACTTGGGTACCCACTTACTTCGCCCTAAATAATGACTTGTCTAATCAACTTATATTTTTTCACATAGAATTGGCAGGAAGCCTTCAGCCGATTGCCCGTTGAAAAACATCAATTTCGCTCTGACCTATTAAAGACCAAAAAAGGGATAAAGGCGTGTGTGAAAGTCAAAAACGCTTAACCGACCAGTACCTCAAGTTTAGTGGCTACGCTTTAGGGCAACTGGAGCGGGTTGTCGTTTGAAAGGAGCTGGATTTCAGGTATAAACCGAGTGATACCTGTTTTGCAGGCTAATTTTTTGCTTGCCGCCCCGGGAGACAAATTTCCCTAAGCCAGATTTGAGCTCTGAACCAAAAAACCAACCTGATTCAAGCGCTTCCAAAAACAGACTACCCCACAGGGGTACCTAGTATTTACATCAAAAACCCAACACAAATATGGGTTCCAAAAAACAATCCGCAAAAGAAAAAAATCTGCCCGCATCGGCGTCTACATGAAGCTGCCCATTTTCTGCTTGGTCAGCAACGTGATTTTTCTTCGGTTGCTGTACGATTTCGCGTGGTCGCTGAACTTGTCCGCAATCATGATGGGGCTGCCCAAGCCAACGTCTTCCGACGCCGTGTCCAACCCGATGATCAAGTTCACGCCGACCGTTCGGTTCCAATCGCGTACCCAGACGCCCTGCTCTTGGCGGCCTTTCTGCACTATCAGGTCGAAATGGCGGGTTGCACCGCTGTATCCGTCCAGCGTAGCGTTTTCTTTGTTAACTTTGTAGCCTTCCTTCTTGAAGTACTTAACCGCCAGTTCAGTCAGGTGGGTTCTGGACTTCGGCCCTTCGCGTTCAACGCTCATGACTCTCGCCAATCTTCCCTGCATACCCTTATCAACCACAACGGGGAAAAGCCTTTCGGAAGCAACATGCAAATGAAGCCAACACAAATCGTCAAATGCACGCAGTGCCAGGGTTTAATGTTGACCACGAAGGCGCAGAAAACCAAAATCTGCCCCTACTGCGGCGCACACGTGGACCTGTCACGCGCGCAAAAGGTGGCGTCGGCAAGCAACCCGTTCGAAGCTTCGAAACTCCTTCGAAAACTGAAAAGCGAACAAGGCTTCACACAGTAAAAGCTCAGCGTACCTGCCGCAGCATCTCGCACGCTTTGCACAAATCCCCCGCAGACGGCTCCCCACAGTCAACACAAGTCCTAAACTCTTCCTCAGCCACAGTTTTCTCAAGCGCGGGTCTCAAGCGCTCCATGGCTTTGAGAACGGTGAATTTAGTTCCAGCATGCTTTGCCTCCACGCGGTTAAGCATCCAGCGGACGTCGTTGCGTAGGGCTTCAGAAGCGTACGGGCACGGAGTATCTTGGAACTTGATTTTCTTCACGTAAGCGTAAAGCGCGCTTTCCCTCTCGGGGATCTCGCAGAAAGGCTTAATCTTCTGAACCAGCAGCGGATGCACCGCGTTTGTCACGGGCTTCTGCTTCGCCAGCCTCGCCACGTCGCCGCGGAAAATGTTCATCAGCACCGTTTGCGCCTCATCGTCAAGAGTGTGCGCTGTCGCAACCTTGTTTGCGCCGACCTGCCTGGCTCCGATGTTTATGGCTTTGCGCCGCAGCACGCCGCAGTAAGCGCATGCCGTCAACTCCGTTCGTCCTTTGCCCCGAAGCCTCTGCATGATCTCGTCAAGCGTGAACCCGTAAAGGTCCTTGAAAGAAACCACATGATGGGGAACTTCGAGTTTCCGACAGTTTTCCGCCGCGACCCAAAGGGCTTCATCTCGGTAGCCAGCTATGCCCTCGTCAACGGTTACGGCGGTCAGCGTGGTCTGGGAGCGGAACCGTTTCAGCTTGGTTAAGACGCGCAGTAGGCTTAGGCTATCTTTGCCGCCTGAAACTGCGACGGCTAAATGATCGTTAAAGCTGAGCATGCGGTAACGTGTGATGCACGATCTCACCTTGTCCTCAACGGAGCGAGCAAAGCATCGTCTGCACAGAGTTTCCCCTGAGTACTGCCTGTGAAAGAAGGCTTCTCTGCTTAGGCAGGCGCTGCAGACATCAGAGTCCATGGATCCACGTTTCCCCACGCTTGGTTCAGAATGGATGCAGCTTAAGCATAAACATTTCGAAATGCAACACGGAAATTTCATTCTCGCTTCCCCCGCTGCCTTTTTGGACAAAACGCTTTTTCTTGACGACCTTGTTTCGACAATTGCAAAATGCTTCAATGATTGTACTAGTTCTTTCCATATAATTGCCTTAAACTAGAGATAGTCTTATAAACAAAACAGCCGTAGTGAGTGGCTGAACAAGAGCTAACACGCTTTTTGTTCAAAAAAAAACTTAAAAGGAGAAGAAAAAATACGCAAAAATCTAAAGGAAAAATACTAGCCATTATGATCGCTTTAATTCTAGCAATATCAATGAGCGCAACACTCTTCACCGTGGAGGCGCACTCCCCGGTGTGGAACATCATCGACTACGCATACTTAACCTGCGCACCTAACCCAGTTGGTGTCGGCCAACCCATGCAAATTTACATGTGGGTAGACCACCCGGTGGTCAGCGCAACTGAAGTTCCAGGAGCGGCAAACAGCGTTCGACGCGAAAACTACCAGCTCACCATCACAGCCCCAGACGGAAAAGTCACAACACAAACTTGGGCTGATGTTTGGGACCCAACAGGCATCCAATCATACTTCTTCACCCCAACTGAAACTGGCACCTACAATTTCGTCTTCTACTATCCACAGCAAATCTACACTTGGAGCGGCGCTTACCAGAACGACATATTTGAAGCATCAACAGCAGCACCAGTCAACGTAACCGTACAGCAGACAGCAGTAGCAGGACAGCCACAGCCATCACTGCCAAGCGCGTACTGGACCTATCCAATCAACGGATTGAACTGGAACTGGTACACGGTCGCTTCTAACTGGCTCTCGGGACCCTACACTCCAGCCTTCGGCGGCCACACGGGCAACATCCCCGCGTACCCTGACGGCGCAGTGCCAATGACATCGCACATGTTGTGGACTGAGCCCTTCCAGTGGGGAGGCATAGTAGGCGGCAACGAAACCTACATCGCAGGCGAAGGATACTACCAAGGCGGCTCATACAACATCAGATTCAGCAACCAAATCGTCATGAACGGCGTACTCTACTTCCAGTTGCCCTTCGGTGAATCAGGCACAGGCGGAAACTACGTCGCATGGAACATGGAAACAGGACAACAACTCTGGAGCATAAACGCATCAGCAACAGGCGTCTCACTAGTGCCATCATTCGGATACTTGCCCTCAATGGATCAGCCAAACCAGCACGGAATCCTACCTGACGGCGCACTGGTCGCGACAACATCAGTTACGAACCAAGGCACAGTCTGGCGGTTCTACGACCCAATGGACGGCGTCTTAACGCCCATGAACGTCACTAACGTTCCAGGCGGAGACAACTTAGCCGGGCCGATGGGCGAATACCTGAAGATCATCCTCACCAACTACGGAACCTCAAGTGCACCCAAGTACTACCTGCAGGAATGGAACAGCAGTAAAGTCTTCGGCGTCTACTCAGGCACAGGAACCAGCGGATGGTACACAGGCACAGAAAACGCAAGCCTACCAACAGCATACGACTGGAACGTATCAGTTAGTCCACAATGGAGTTCAGGCGACAGTGGATGGGCAATCGCTGGAGGCGGAAGCGCACCAATCCTACAACTAGACAAATATGTCTTGTTGGTGCAGGGAACCTTCGGAGGCCACGCTAACTCCATGGCAGTGTCACCGCAGACATACAACGCAAACATGACCGAAATCAACCTTACACCCAACGCTAACGGAGTTCCAGCTGGAACCATTAACTGGTGGCAGACTTATCCGCAGGCATCAGGCAACAACAGCCGAATCATCAGCTCATGGGATCCAAGCACAGGCATAGTCATCATGTGGGACCAAGAAGCAATGGATCACCTAGGCTTTAGCTTAAGCACAGGCTCACAGGTCTGGGGTCCAGTAACCGTTCCGCAGACATCTTACAGCGGCTGGAACTACATGGGTGACGGCAGCTCACAGGAAAACGTTGCATACGGCCATATGTACTGGGCTAGCTACGACGGCATGCTATACTGCTTTGACACAAAGACAGGAAACTTGCTGTGGACTTTCGGATGCGGCAGCGCACCTGACAACAGCACCCAAGCGAACTTCCTGCCTTACGGTTACACACCACAGATCATCGCAACCATAATGGGCGGAGTAGTTTACACCATCAGCAGTGAACACTCACCTAACAGCCCGCTCTATCCAGAGTACGCGCTACGCGCCATCAACGCAACCACAGGCTTGCTCATCTGGTCATCACCAGACTACGGCAACCTGATGTACGGAGGCAACATCGCCATCGCAAGCGGCATCGCAGTCGTCGACAACACCTACGACCAGCAAATCGACGCTTATGGTCAAGGACCAAGCGCAACAACCGTTACGGCGCCAGACACAACTACCACCGTGGGCGCACCCATAGTGATACGCGGCACAGTCATGGACATATCCGCAGGCACAAAGCAAGCTGAACAAGCAGCAGACTTCCCACACGGCGTTCCATGCGCAGCAGTATCGTGCATGACCCCGTGGATGGAGTATGTTTACATGCAGCAGCCAGAACCAACCACCTTCACAGGCGTACCAGTCACCGTCAGCGTAACAGACTCTAACGGAAACAACCGCGTCATAGGCGTCGCAACAACCAACAGCATGGGCATGTACACGCTCTCGTGGGCACCAGACATACCAGGCAATTACACCGTCGTCGCATCATTTGCAGGCTCAGCAGCGTACTGGGGCTCGTCAGATTCAACTTCGTTCGTAGCACAAGCAGCAGCACCAACACAAGCACCCACAGCCACGCCACTCGGAAACCTCGTCAACACATCAGAACTGACAATGTACATCGCAGCAGCAATCATAGTGATGATCATCGCACTAGCAGTAGCAACGGTACTAATCCTCAGAAAACGACCATAAAAAAAGGCAACACAAAACAAATCTTCCTTTCTTTTTTATTTTTTAAGATTTTCGCATAGAAAACAAATCAAGTTATTGTCCACCGGTAACAATTTTGGACAACAATATCTTATCAAAAAAACCCTTTTGCAAAACCTGCGCAAACCCTTGCTGTTACTAAACGTTTCTCAAGACCTTCATGGGTGCACACCTGAAAGTTGCTCAGGTCTACCTGGCGGTTTTCCTACAAGAACCTTAGCTCTTCATCAGCCATGCCTAAAAAAGGCTTGTTTAATAGCGCCACTTAGATTTAAGTCACTTTAACAATTTAAGCTCCGAAGGTCCAACCTTCACCGAAAACAAGTCAGAATACAGGTCCAAATCTGCCAAAATAACAGAAAAAAATCTTTTTTCAAAACGGTTCCAAAAGAAAAAAAAGGATAAGCTGCACGCTTGCTTATGCTGACAATTGCGCTAGTTCTTCTATATCATATGCCTTGATTTGTAAATAGATTTATAAGCAGTAAGAGACGATAATGAAATCTTGAACAATAGCTAAGTGCTTTTGTTCAAAAAACTAAGGAGAATAGACATACGCAAAAATCTAAAGGGAAAACCCTAGCTATTTTGATTGCTATAATCTTGACAGTATCGATGAGTGGAACACTATTTACAGCAAGCGCACATTCACCACCATGGACCATCACATCCTACGCTTTCATGAGCGCAACGCCTAACCCTGTCGGCGTCGGCCAAGCCATCAACATTTACATGTGGGTTGACCACGCTGTGCCAGGCGCAACTGAAGTCCCAGGCTCCGCCAACACGATCAGACGAGAAAACTACCAGCTCACCATCACAGCCCCAGACGGAAAAGTCACAACACAGACATTCGCATACATCGCCGACCCCACAGGCTTCCAAGCCTACACGATAACCGCCGCAGAAACAGGCACCTACTCGTTCGAATTTAACTACCCAGCGCAAACCTACGTTTGGACAGCAAGCACACCTGGCGCAAGCACAGCTTACACAGGCGACGTTTTCACCGCAGCAAGCTACGGCCCGATAAACGTGACAGTAGGGCAAACACAAGTTTCAACCGGCGTCCCAACACCTGCTCTTCCAACCGCATACTGGACATACCCAATATTCGGAACTAACTGGAACTGGTACACGGTCGCATCCAACTATCTGGAGGCACCGTACATCGTGACGTTCGGCGGCCACTCAGGCGCAATTCAACCTGACGGCGCAGCACCAACAACGGCACACATGATGTGGACACAGCCAATCCAGTTCGGAGGAATAGTCGGCGGAAACGACACTAACATTCCAGGCGAAGGATACTACCAAGGAGGCTCATACAACATCAGATTCGGCGACCCAATCATCATGAACGGCATACTCTTCTTCCAACTGCCCTTCGGTGAAGCAGGCACAGGCGGAAACTACGTCGCATGGAACATGGAAACAGGACAACAACTCTGGAGCATCAACCCAACACCATCCAGCGGACCCTTCGCAGGCATCACCCTAGTACCATCCTTCGGCTACCTACCAACAATGGACCAGCCAAACCAAGCAGGCATCCTACCTGACGGATTACTGATCGCGCAATACTCAATCGGCGGATTCTACATTCCAGGCTTCGGAAGCTTCGGCGGAACCCCAGCGTGGGCAGGATACGACCCAATGACAGGAGTCCTAACAAGCATGAACGTCACCAACATTCCAAGCGGCGACGCAGTCATGGGACCAGGCGGACAATACCTAATCATAAGCCTCGTTGACCTAGCGCCAAAAAATGCATACGGCGTTGACATAGGTCCTCCAGTGTACTACCTGCAAGAGTGGAACTCAACTAAAGTCTTCGGCCAATACTTAGGCACAGGAACAAGCTACTGGTACAGCGGATCAGAAATCGCCAACATTCCATTGACACCGGCAATGCCAACCACCGCACCAGCAAGCGGAAAGGCATGGAGTTGGACTGGAACCGCGTGGGCACAACTACCGTCAGCATCAGCCCTACCTGACGTAACGCCTGCCTACGACTGGAACATATCAGTCAGTCCACAATGGAGTTCAGGTGACTCAGCATGGGCCATCGGCGGAAGCGGCGGAATCTTTGGAGCAACTGCAGGCATGATCAACCTTAATCACTACATAGTTCTCACGCAGGGAACCTTCGGAGCACACGTC
>JBEKWR010000025.1:0-27948 GCA_049512935.1 Bathyarchaeia archaeon | reverse complement strand
CCATGCCTTCGATGAAGAACGTAATTATTTTTGGAGTAATATCAACCCAGCCTGCGAAGGTAGAGGGAAACGTCAACATTAACGCCGCGCCGTTTCCCTCTACCTTCGCAGGCTGGGTTGATATTACTCCAAAAATAATTACGTTCTTCATCGAAGGCATGGAAGATTTGGTAGTCATAGGAATAATCATCGTTCTTTTCGGGCGAAGCGTACGCTTATACTTCGAAAGAGACTCAAGACTGCTGCGCAACATGGGGTTAATAGTTACTGTCGCATGGTTCCGCTGGATTCTTGACGCATTAGCAAACGTAATCTACAATCCTCATCCATCAGGAGAAGCAATAACTTCGCTTAGCAACCCAATCTTTTCAGTTTTCATCTACACAATAGTGGTTGGGATTCTGATAGGCATAGCGTCTGTGCTGCTGATTTTCATCATTAACCGTTCAACCAAAGACTTCTTTCAAAAACACGACAAGGATGAAACAACCAAGGGACAAATTCTTGCCAAAAATTCAACCGTGGATTAGGGCAAGATTTAATTGAATGCATAAAGGCTCTACTATGATGCAAACTGTGGAAAATATCTTTGAAGAAACGTTTAGCATGCGAGGTCACGTTTAGTGGTACTTAAGAAGATGCTTTCTTCTATCGGCGTGTACAGGGTTTACGAGCGGTGGCTTTGGCTGCAGGTTAAGGGCGGAGTTAAACCTGAACACGTCGCTATAATTCTGGACGGCAACAGGCGGTGGGCTAATGGGCAGGAAAGTAACCCTATGCTAAAAGAGGACAAGTGGGGTCACAGGCAAGGCGCTGACACAGTTGAGCAGCTTTTGGATTGGACCCACCTGCTCGACGTCAAGTACGTAACCCTTTACACGTTCTCCACGGAGAATTTCTCACGGAAATCTGAAGAAGTGGAAAAGATCATGCAGATTGCCGAAGAAAGATTCCGCAAGCTGCTGAATGACCCGCGTGTCCATCGGGACAAGGTTCACGTGAAAATCATCGGCAGGGTGAATCTTCTGCCTGAAAGTTTGCAGAAAGCCATCTCAGACGTTGAGAAAGCAACAGATTCTTATGACCGCTACTTCTGGAATTTTGCGTTCGCATACGGCGGCAGAGCGGAAATCGTGGATGCGGCTAAGACGATTGCCGAGAAAGTTAAGAACGGCGAATTGCAGATATCCGACGTGAACGAGAGCACGATTGAAAAGTACCTGTACACTGCGCACATGGATAAGCAGGATCCCGACATGATCATACGCACGTCTGGCGAGGAACGTTTAAGCGGGTTCCTACTGTGGCAAGCCGCGTACAGTGAACTGCTTTTCTTAGACGTTTACTGGCCAGACTTCCGCCTTATCGACTTGTTGAGAGCCATCCGAACCTTCCAGTACCGAAAACGCCGTTTCGGAAAATAAACGCAAAAAGTTTGCAATGCGATTTTTGACAGGCAAGAAAATGAAGATCTCTCAGCTAAAAGGCTAAGGGCTCAGCTATTTCGAATTTGCTGAGGATTCCGTCGCGGAAGGCAAGGCGGCTAAAAATGAGGGGGCAAAGCGCCTCAAAACGGCTTCTTCAAGGGGGTATGGGCTTTCTTAGCGATTGTGATTGGGTGTGGCTGTTTCGGTTTTTAGGCGGTTGGAGGGGGAGGTGGCGGCGGCGGAGGCATCATGGATTCTTCTGTTTTTGCAGGTTTCTGGCTTCTTCTGAACAGCATCAAAGCCGCGACGACGGCTACAACGACCACAACCACGATAATTACTGGCACTGTTGGGAACGATGAAGGGGCAGCCGTGGGTTTAGGGGTCGGAGTTGGAGTCTGGTTTGGATTAGAGTTTGCAAGAGTAGTGTCAATCGCGTAGCTGAATGAAGCTATTTCATTTGTCAGCTGAAGCGTGTTGTCCGCGGGGGTTGCTTCCCACCTTGTATATTGACCAGAGCTAAGAGCGCTCGGGTAAGGAACCAGAAAACTGGTGAAGTTTAGGTCTACAACCGTTCCAGCAGCGTCGTAGAAGGTTGTTACAACCCAAACGGAAGATACAGACTGCGTGCCGTTATTTTGAAGTGTTCCCACGACCTCGTAGACGCCACTGTCGTTAAAGGCAGTAACGGCAGGAATCCCGCCTTCAGTCGGAACCACTACGCCTGTATATGGAGATGTAGGTGTGTCAGTGACTGAAAGCACTGTTACTTTAAAGCTGGAAAGTGAACCCATCCAGTTCGTGTTTGAACTGGTGCTGCTGTGAGGAGAAAAGTCTATGGAGAAAGGAGCTTTGTCGCCAGGCGCCGTTTGGTACGTGAATGTGTAACCCTCTGCGGTAGCAAGCGTGTTTCCAGAGGCGTCGAGCGCGGTGCCGCCTAACGTAACGTTCTGGATGATGTGTGAACCCACATTCTGTATCTCGCCGACTACGACTATGTCGCCTGTATTTCCTAAAACGCCGCTTGATGGTTCAGTGAAATAGCTGAAACTTTGAACCTTGGCTTCTGAAGAGTCCGCTTTTACGCTTGGCAGCGGCAAGAGTGTAAACGCAGCTAAGACTAAAGCTGCAAGAACGATTACAGTGACGAGTTTTTTCAAATTAGCCCCCACCTTTCTGTGTTACCATAATTTCCGCTTTTATTGTTATTAAAAGTTTGCCTATATTCTGCCCTAAGGGTTAACTTTAGGCTTCTGCAAATCGGAATTAATGAAAGCGGCGGCTTCAACGCTCTTGATGTAAAGTTGCATTAGAGGCGATTTATATCGCGATGTTCACGGCGCATTTTTCCTTACAGCCTGGTAAGAAGAACGGCTATTATTCCAGTTAGGAATACACCGTCGAACGTGCCTGCGCCACCGATGCTTGCCATGGGAGTGCCAAGCTTGGGAATTTTCTTGAGGTTCAGCAGGTCGGCGCCTATGAGCGTTCCAAGCGTGCCTGCGACGTACGCAACTGTTCTTGGCTCTCCTGGGGCAAGGATGAAGGCGACCACCGCGGCGGCTATGGGCGGAAGGAAGGCTGGCGTGGCTATTCCGACGCCTTTTATGGGTCTGGCAACCGCATGGGTTACCGCTGCAACCGCTAAGACGCCGATGAGGCTGAGGATGACCAGCGAGGTTGACGACCTGCTGAGCAGGTAAATGCTGACGGCTGTCGGGACAATGGCGCCTCCGACGTTGACGGCGATCACCGTTATGGCTTGTCCGTACTCAAGCTGCGGGATTTTGAAGGTTACGCCGTACCAGCTGACTTGCTCTTCGCGCATAACAGGCACCTTGGTCCGCATCTTAAGCACTGGAATGTTGATGAAGCTCCCAACGAGCGTGCCGATCAAGAGGAGGAAAATCGTTAATGGAGTGAAGCCCACGTTTGAGAAGGCGATGCTGACGAGCCCCAGAAAAATCAGGGCAACCACAACAAACAACAAGACTAGTAGGAATGCGAAGACGAGGAAGCTGTGGGGAAAGTAAATTGTTTTCCTGCTCATGCGCGTTCAGCTATCACAATTTAAGTTTGAGAAAGTGCCTTTATTTACGTTACGCATCCCGTTTTGCACGTGCCCGCCTGCTGAGGAGACAGGAAAAACCTGTCAAATCTTACTTAGCCGCGCGCAATTGTCGTCTTCTGACCTTTAAAACGGCTACTGCAATCGCCAACGCGACCAAACTGCTTATTGCCACGGCGTAAATCTCGACCCTGGTAACGTAAGAGAGCGGGGAATTGCCTGTGAGAACCGGCGTGATAAGTTGCTGACGGGTGCTTTTCGCAGGGTTCTGCGGCGGCATCGGCGGCATGTTCGGCACTATGCTTGTGTCATTCCAGTAGATGACGTTTTGGTAACCGATCGGCTGGACAGGCTGGTTTCCGTCTGGATAAATTATGTCCAAGTTGGATCCAAACATCTGCAGGAAGGTGACTATGCACATGCTGATGTCGGTGACAAACGTGAGGGAAGCTGCGCCGTTCCAGTCTGGGTGCCATAACCCCCAGATCGTGTCGTTGGGACTGCGGAAACCGTAGCCGAAATCCGCTGGCAAAACATAAGCCGAACGGTCGCTTGGCTGGCTCACGGTTCTCGGGTTGTCTTGGGTGTACTGCCAAAACTCCTTCATAGCGTTAAGCTGGTCCTGCTGCAGGACGTTTTCAGTGTAGTTCCCGTTGGAGTCAAACAGAACTATGTATTTTGCGCCGTTTTCATAAGCGAGAACCATGTCGCTGTACAGCTCTGACCCGTTCTCCATGTAAGGCCACTGTGTGGTGTAATCGGTTATCATGACTCCCCAATTCTCGTTGAACGCGGTGGCTGCTCCCCTGCACAGAGCCATGCTTAACTGTCGGCTGTAGTTTTCGTATCCAGCGTTGACTCCGAACTCTGCAAAAACCGTGTTGAAGCCTGCCGCGTAATCGTACCAGTACAACCCGTAATCCGAAGTGAACAAAGGATATTCGGTGGGGGAATCAAAGTTGCGTGTAATCGCGTACGGCGCCGTGCGCAGCCACTGATTGATCGTCGTCACGTACTGGCTAGCGGCATCGCTGAAGTTTTTCGCGGACAGGACAGCTGTATAATTCGCTTGGTCAAGTTGTTTTCCGCCTTGCTCATCAAGATAATAGAGCCCAATGAAGTGGCCTCCAAAGTTTTCCGTGGCGTTTTCAAGCCATTGCTTGGAGGGGTAGCTTGGGTCGTTCGAGAAGACAATGAAGTTTAAGCCTTTGTTGTAAGCGTATTGGCTGACTACGGAAAGTCTTGTTTCATTGTAGATGCCGCCGCCGTAGTTGTTGTTGCCTATTTTTTGGGCGCATCCGATTACAATCAAGTTGGTGTAGGAGCTAACGTTGTCGATTAACTCTTCAGTTTGAGCCATGCTTCCGAAAGCTATGTCGATGCCGACGTACAAGCCCGGCGAAGACTGCGCGGTTTGAGCCTTAGCGGTTAAGGTGGAGTTTACGAAAAAAGGCGAAACCAACAGGACGATCAGCAACAACGCAGCTTGCTTAAGATTCATTACGTGCTAGATGGACTTCCATAACCTAATAAGAGTTTTCCAGAACAAGCCAAAAGCAGCTTAAACGCCAGCTAATGCTGAATCTTGCTCGGTGAAACCATGTCTGGGCACATTTTTCCCAGCGGGCATTCCCCGCTTCGGCGCTTCTTGCAGTACTCAAGATTCAACCTGACCAACTGAGACTCATAACATTCCGCGTCTTCACGGCTGAGCCCAATTTTTTCCGCGGTTGCCAACGCTGCAGGCGAAAGCTCAGGTTCAGCCTTATCCCATACTCCACGCAGCTCTCTTAAGAAAATGTTTACGCCCACAGGACCGACGCCTCTGAATTCTTTCAGCCGCCGCTCCAAATCTTGGGGGCTGCTGGATTCCGCGTGGAGGTTTTCGAGGCTGCCGTACCTTTCTTTAAGCGTCTTTGCGATTCCAAGCAGGTAAGTGGCTGTTGAAAAATCGTACCTCGCGTAGCCTCCCGCATCCAGAACCTCCACAAGCCTGTCCCAGCCAGCCTCCAAAATGGCTTCTGGACTCGTCAGATCCTCCTGTTCAAAATAGAAGTAGGTTTCTTTGGCGGTTTGCGCCGAGATTCTTTTGGCAAAAAGAACAGAAGCCAAAAACCATTTGAACCGATCATCGGGCTTAGACAAGTCAAGGTTGAGTTCCTGCGAGTAACTTGGCAGTTTAGACAGGGCAGCCTTCATGCTCATGAAAAATCCACCATTTACAATTAGGCTCCGGGATAGGATAAACGTGTTGGAGGAAAAGCCGTTTCTCAAAGCCCTGAATTCGGCAGGTCATTTAAGCCGCTCTTCAGCACCCGCAATGTTAAAATTTTCATGTTGCCAATATACAGTGGTGATTTTGTTGCCAGAAATGAATTTTGAGGGAACCGCAAGTTGGAAAGGCGGAACCGAATGCCTACTGTCAGTTAAAGGAAAGGACCTCGTTACTGTTAGTCCACCGCCCATGTTCGGCGGGAAAGAAGGCTACTGCGTGCCCGAAGACATTTTCGCCGTTGCCTTAGCGTCATGCATCAACACGCTTTTTCTTTTGATCGCGAGAAACAGCCAGTTAGAGCTTAAGAAGTTGGACACGAAGGCAAACGTCACGATGAACATTGAAGGCATGGAGAAACTGATCTTCACAAACGTGCATTTCCAGATGAACGTTGGCTTACAAACCGACAACGAACGCGAACGCAAAAAAGCGAACACCGTCTACGGGATGGCACAGAAGATCTGCCCGATAAGGCAATCATGGGGCGAAGCCGTTCCAATAATCTTCGAACTTAACTTCACGTGACAACTGGACAGAAAACAGTTTTCCAGCCCACTCTTTATTTTTTTTAAGTTTCAAGCCTCAGATCATGTTTTTTGCGGAAGCGAACAACAGGTGAAAGCCCGATTGCGGCGGCACATTACCCTTAAATAGTGAGGGTTTTCTATTTTGCAGTCAAGAGGCATCCTTCCGCATGTACACCCAATGGGCTGTTGAAATCAAAAACGTAACGAAACGTTACAACGAAATAGTGGCTGTAAACAACCTAAGCTTGAACATAGGCTCAGGCGAAATCTTCGGGCTTCTGGGACCTAACGGTTCAGGGAAATCCACCACGCTTAAGATGCTGCTTGGCTTGGTTACGCCTGATAAGGGAAGCGTTACCGTTTTAGGGTTGGACCCTCTGAAGCAGCCTGTAGAAGTTAAGCGTCTTGTAGGTTACGTTCCCGAAGCAGCCAACATCTACGAGTTCTTAACTGGAATCGAATACTTGGACTTCATCGCTGACGTTTACGGTATTCCCACGGCTGAGAAGAAACAGAGGATAACCGAGTACCTTAAGGCGATGCAGCTTGAAGGTCGCGAAGGTGACATGATAAACAGTTACTCGGATGGAATGAAAAAGAAAATCAGTTTGATCTCAGCCTTCCTTCACAAGCCGAAGTTGCTGTTGCTTGATGAGCCGCTTAACGCTTTGGATCCCCGTTCAGCGAGGATAGTTAAGGATTTCTTGCATGAACTCAAAGGGCAAGGCGTTACCACTATTATGTCAACGCATGTTCTTGAAATCGCAGAGGCAATATGCGACCGCATAGGCATAATGTATCAGGGACAACTTTTAGCCTTAGGCAACATGGATGAGCTGAGAAAAACCGCGATGCTGCCAGGTTCAGGATTAGAGGATGTTTTCCTCAAGTTGACAGGTACAGAAGATTTGAGAGCTGTTGTTGAGGAACTCATGAAATGAACTGGAAGAACGTTCTCTACCTGCTTCGGATTGAACGCAAATCTGGCAGGCTAATCAGGGGAATAAAAGCTACAAGGTACAAGGAAAACGTTTTCATTGCGTATTGGCCTTACTGGGCGGCGTTAGCAATCGGTGTGATAGGCGGTTATGTGGCAAGCGTTGCTGCGCTCACTGTTTATAGTTCAGGATCAGTGCCGACTGGATTAAAGCCTTTAAATGTCGAGGCACTTGGCTTTTTCTCAGTATTGCCGACTCTTGTCTTAGGCATCAGCATAGTATTTACTTTGTTTCAGCAAGTCCAGGTGGCAGGAAAGCCTTCAAGTCAAGTGGAGTTTTGGCTTCCAGTAACTTGGCAGGAGCATACTTTGGCTTCAATTTTAGCTAACTTGCTAGGATGGCCAGCGGCAGTAGTTGTAGGATTAAGCTCTGGAGTGATTGTTTTTTCAGCGTTTAACGGGTTAATTCTTCAGGCACTATTAACTGCGCTCATTATGTTTGCCGCAGCTTTCTTGGCTAGCTCCATAACAGAAATTCTGAGAGTTTTGCAAGTGCGTTTTACAGGCGCCGTCTATAAATCAAGCGGAAGAGCAGCCATATGGGTAAGATTTGTCTCCTATATACTAATTATCGCAATTTTCTACATTATCTATTTTTACGTGACGTCTGGATTTAGTTCCTTCATCACAGGCTTAACTGCAGCTCAATCCGCCGCTTGGTACATTCCTCTTATTTGGCCCGCCTTGGTAATTTCCTACGTTGGCAAAGGCTTGTATTTACAAGCTCTCCTGTTCACAGCTTTATCCGCTCTTCTCATTGCAGGCTTGTATTACCTTGCCGTCGAGTTAAACACGCGTTTGGGACTCTATGAACCGCCTGCGATAACGGTTCAGAAGAGCGGCATTTACGAGCCGAAAACTGGGTTTTTAGGTAAACTTGGCTTTTCTACTGTCGAGGCAGCATTAATCCGAAAGGATTTAAGAGCATTCACTAGGCGCCGAGAGTTGCTGTCCATCTACATTTTCCCCATCATCTTAATTATCGTTGCGCTCTTCGGTTCATTTAGCGGAACCAGTAGTTCAACATCCAGTTCGACGGGCGTTGCCGTAAGCGCTGGTATTATCTTTTTGTTGCCTGCAAGCGTAATGGGTATGCTGTTAGGAGAGATTCTTATAGGTGAAGAAGGGCAAGCAATATGGCGCATTTATGCTTCCCCAATTTCTCCTGAAAACTTGGTCAAGAGTAAATATTTCATTGCGATTCTATTTTCAATCATCATATTGGCGCTGTCTGCATCTATAGGAGTAGTATTTTTCCACCCAAGCGTGCGAGAGGCAATCGTCGCCACAGTTGAAGCCTTCCTCATGGTTCTTGCTTTATCTTCAGTTTCGCTCCAAGTAGGTTTCAAGGGAGCAGATTTTTCGCAGACGCGAAGGGCAAGAATGATACGTCAAGAATGGTCACTAGTAGGTTTAATAATGTGCGCGGTGACGGGAGCAGCGGTGTTTGCCCCTGTGATTATCCCGTACGGTTTATCTTTGCTTAGCGGAAGGTCTAGCAGCACTTTAGACTACGCCGTCGGAGTTGCCATAAGCGCCGTTGTCTCAATCGCCATATCCGCCATCGTCTACCGAATCAACATCGGAAGCGCAGAGGAACTTCTGCGGAAAGCCGAAACTTAAAATTGGAAAAAAGGAAGGACGAAAAGCCCTAAACCCGTCAGTTTAGCAACTGCTTTAACTATCAGAGTTAACATTTCTTTTTTGGTGATGCTTTGGCAGATTTACTGATTAAAAGCCCAGCGTTTGAGCAGGGCAAACTTATCCCCAAAAAGTACACCTGCGACGGACAAGACGTAAACCCGCCCCTAACCATCGAAGGCGTACCCAAAGAAGCAAAAACGCTTGTTTTAGCCGTGGACGACCCTGACGCGCCAAGCGGCACGTGGGACCACTGGATTGTATGGAACATTCCTGCGTCAACAGGGAAGATAGCGGAGAATTCGGTGCCTGGAAAAGAGGGACGTAACAGTTTCGGGAAGCAGGGCTACGGGGGACCATGCCCCCCAGGCGGGACGCACAGGTACTTCTTCAAAGTTTACGCCATAGACACGGAGTTAAATTTAGGCTCGGGTTCGAGGAAGAAAGACGCGGAAAAAGCCATGCAGGGTCACATCCTGGCGAAGGGCGAGTTGATGGGGTTGTATCGCAGATAGCCTATGCTGCAGAAGTTTGATTGCTAGCTTACTTGCTAATTTAGCGGGGTAATGTCGATGGTTGGTTGAGCAGGTTGAACCGAAAATACGTCATATTAGCCGTTGCTTTCTTGATAGCTTTTATCTTGGTTTCCCTTTTTTTAACTTTTGAGCCCTACAAGGAAGCACCCAGACCCTTTTACCTCGGCGTTGACTTTGCCTACGGCAGCCAATTCTCACAGGTTAAAGCCTTAGTCGACAAAGTGAGGGGTTACACGAACCTTATTGTCCTAGGCTCAATTCCATTGACTTTTAACAGGACGGCTCTGGACGAGTCATGCAACTACATCGACCAGTCAGGATTAGACTTCATCGTTTTCATCACAAGCTACCCAATGTACAACGGCACCGACGGGTACCCGGGAAACAACACCTTGTTTGATTGGATGGGCAATGCAACGCAGAAATACGGAAACCAGCTATTGGGCTTCTACAGGTATGATGAGCCAGGCGGAAACCAGCTGGATGACGGCAGGTTTCAGCTCGTCGAAAACGCTTCTCTCAGCTACGCTCAAGTAGCTAACGAATATGTTAACAATTTAGGCGGAATCGTGCATTATTATTCCATGGACGGCAACCGAACAGGCGTGTCTCCAGCCAAAATGTTCACTTCAGACTATGGGCTTTACTGGTTCGATTACGAATCGGGGTACAGCACGGTTTTCGGCGAGTTCGTTGGGAACCAAAGTAGGCAAACCACGATTGCTTTAGACAGGGGTGCGGCGCAGTCTTTCAATCATCCATGGGGAATAATCATCACTTGGAAGTACGACCAAGCTCCCTTTCTTGAGCCTTCAAACGAATTGTTTAGTGATCTGTCGCTGGCTTACAGCGCCGGAGCCACCTACGAGGTGGTTTTCAGCTACCCCAACGTGACTGAGTACGGCACCTTAACCTCGAACGACCTTGAGGCTATGCAGACGTTCTGGACTGATGTCCAAACGAATCCTGGGCAGTTTGGGACAAACGCGGCTGAGGCAGCATACGTTGTGCCCGTGAACTTTGGGTTTGGCTTCCGAAACGCCGACGACAAGATCTGGGGCTTGTTTCCAGCTTCCAACGACTCCTACACCGCAAAAATATGGAGCGACACACAACTCCTACTGGCAAGGTACGGCAGCACGTTAAACATAATTTACGATGATCAAACCGTCATCCAGCCAACGCTCAAAGAATACGCTCAGGCCTTTTACTACAACCAGACGGTGACGTGATTTTTCCAAGGGCACCCTGCTTCACGGATAAAGCCTTTAAACGACTACGTAACATTTAAGCAACCTGAAAGTTCGTTCACGGATTTGGGAGCGCCAGCGATTGGAAGAAAAATCACGCGTTGAATCTAAGCCTGCAGAGGATTTGCCGTCTCTTGAGGCGTCAGGCATAGCGGAGTACATCCGTTTCGACTGTTGCCCCCGCTACTTCAAGCTCCGCTTTGAAGGCGACGAGGAAAGCAGCCACAAATGGCCTGAAGCATTCAAGCCTCTGAGCCCCTTGCTGTACGGCGCAGGAAAAGAACTGGAAGACAAAACCGTGCGGACCCTGAAGGCTAAAGCAGCCAGCTACGCAGACCTCTCAAGCATTGGTCCCCGAGAAGAGAAGTGGGAACGCGCCTGGGAACAATCTCTCCAAACCCTGAAGCCTCTTGTTGAACAGGCGCTGTCCGCTGAATCTGACGCGGAGTACAAGCCTGCGCTGGTTTATCAGGCGCCCATGATGGGTCACGTGGGCATGTGGCAGGTGAAAGGCGTAGCTGACCTCATCGGGGTGTGGCCAATCAGGGACGGAAAGGTTAAGGTTCGGATTTTTGAAATAAAATCTTCTTGGAAAGAGCAGACTGCCCACCGCGTACAAGTCGCGATCTACGTTCTGCTGCTGACTGAGGGCTTAGGCAACGTCGCCTCAAACGTCGAGTTTGAAGGCTGCGTAATCAACAAGGAATCGGATTTGGAAAAGGCGAACCCAGACAGCCTGCCCGCTTTTAGGCTTGACCCTTTAATTCAGGATGTGCAGCGGCTTCTTGGCGTAAACGGCGAGCTTTACCGAATCCACAAGACAGCGTTGCCTGAAGTGCCGTATCAGCTTTCGTGGCGATGTGACAACTGCGGCTTCAACGAATGCTGCATCGTCCGCGCCGTCGAGAAAGAAAGCGTCGCGTTGCTGAACCTAAGCCGAGGCGAACAGAAAGCGCTGAGCCAGCATGGGATTTTTCGATTAGACGACCTGGCATGCCTCAAGCCCGTGCCAAAGGTTGATGACCAGCGCCCTTACAACTTCAAGGAAATTCCCGCTTTAAACCCGAAAAAAGTCCAAGCCCTCTCCGCCGACCCCGTCGTAGGCGCCAAACTTGACAAGCTAATCCAACGGGCGCAGTTCATGCTGTACGGGATACGACCCAGCAGCCCCTACGCCAACACGGTAAAATGGATGCCGTGGCTCACAGGCACGGGCTACGGAACCTTGCCTGAGGACAGCCCGCAGCTTGGCGCTGACACCGCCTTGTCTTTTAGGCCTGACGGCATGATCCGCGTGTACTTCCACATCGAATGGGATTACATGCAAGACATCGTCTCCATGATAAGCGCCAGAGTAAGCTGCACGCGCTACAGGGGAGAATCAAAAAGCACATCAAAAATCATCAGGTGCCTCCCAGAGTCACGGGAAGAATGCATAGTTGAAGAGCGCAGCATGCTGGAAGAGTTCTTCGCCGACTTAACCCGAAGCATCCGCGACATAGCAGGCGAGGTCGGCAGCCCAGACGAAGCGCCCATTCACCTTTACTTTTACACGCGACGTGAACGCGACCAGCTTATGGACTCGGTGCGGCGCCACTCTTCCCTCATGACCGCCCGCGCAATCCAGGACCTGTTGGGGCTCAGGCAAGCCATCGACCAGCCCATGTTCAGCATAATCCAGGACGAAATCTGCCTCCGCAAAGCCGTCGGGTACCACAGCACAGGGCTCCTGCCGACGCTTAATCAGTGCGGCTTCTTCAACAGTCAGGAATGGACTGTTAAACGCAAAGACGGGTCGCTTCTGAACCTGCGCTTGGTCTTCCGCGACGGCTTCTTCAACTTCGAGATGCCGTACACCCGAAACCCCGACGGCTCCATGTCGTTCCTGCTCGGAGGCGAAGACGCAAGGCACAGGGAAGGCTACTATCCAGCGCGCGCTCGTTTCGCAAACCAGCTTCCCATCGAGTACATTTGGTCTGCTAAGGGTCGGCTTGACAGCGGCAAGGAGAAGGGTTTCGCGAAAGTCATGGTTGAAAAACGAACATGGTGCGATTACCCGCATAACACGCGCAGAATCAGCGACGAAGACCTAACGCTGCTCGGAGAAAAACTGTGCCTTGCACTTGAACACGTCGAGCGGTCACTTAACATACGCAACCGCCGCCTAGGCAAAAAATCAATACCTATCCCGCAGATCCCCCAGTTCACTCTGGGACGCGCAACGCTGGAGAGGAGTTGCCGTGAATTTCTGGATTTAGAGTACTTTGCTAGGCGGCAAGAACTCTATCAGCATTACGCTTTGCTTCCCAGCCAGCGAGTTGCAACAGGACGGTCAGTGATTTTCGAGTGCTTAGGCGTTGAGGAAACCGAGCGGGATTTTACTGTCAAGGGAAAACTGGTTTACGAGTCGCTTGGGCTGCCAAGGTCAGAATGCACCGTCAACGCTTGCCGCGTGAAGGGGTCTGACGATTCAGGCTCGGGCGACTGGATGATCGCCACCGAAATCCGCCAGAACGAGCAGGGGCAGTATGAGGAAACGAGGCGCAGGTCGCCTTCGGAGGTGGAAAAGTCCGCGCGGATCATCGTTGAACGGGTTGACCTGCGAAAAATGGAGCTAACCGTCAAAGCCATCAATTGGCCCAGCGGCAAAAGCAGGCGTTACAGCACTTGGCATAATCTTCCGACCAGCGACAGGGACAAGGCTGAAGGCAGCAAGCACATGCAGCTTTTCGAGGTCGGGCGCACTTACATTTTGGACGAGTTAGCCGACGCCATCATCTCGGAGCGGGCAGCTACATGCCTCGACTACGCAGCCGACAACCAGCTGTACCGCATGCTGGAAGCCTTCTTGGCGGGCACAACTAAGCCTTCACAGCGCACGGCGCTCAGCAAGGATTCAGCCGAGAAATTCATGCATTGGGCTTCATGCACCAAGTTTCCGCCCACACCCGAGCAAAACCAGTTCATCCAACGGGTCTTCAGCAGCGAGCAAGTCGTCATGCTTCAGGGTCCGCCTGGCACGGGTAAAACTGAAACGCTGCAGCTTGCCGTGCTCACCCACGTCGCCGCTCACCGAGACGCTGGCAAGTGCCGAGTGTTGATGGTTGCGCCCACGCACAAGGCAATCCACGAATTCGTCAACAAGCTGGCTAAGACGTGGCGGGCTTACTGCAGAGAAGGCGGCAGCGGCTTAGCTGACCTCAAAATTTACCGCGTCGTAAACGATGTCTCCACGGTTAAAGCCGTTGACGGCGTCAAATACGTCAACTACAACGAAGACGAAGCGGCTGTCACGGAAATAAGAGACGCATTGTCCAGCCAGAGCACATTGGTTTCCGACACCGCAGCTAATTTCCCTCTGGTCTTATGCGTCACGCCGCCTGGCTTGTACGGTCTTATGAAGAAGGTCGGCGGGAAAGAGCCTTCCTGGAACGAGGGCTACTTTGACTTGCTTGTGGTTGACGAGGCAAGCATGATGCGGCTTCCCGAACTGATTCTTTCAGGCGCCTTCATCGACAAAAACGCGCAAATTCTGGTGGCTGGGGACCATCGGCAGCTGCCTCCCATCCAAGTGCACAACTGGGAAAAAGAAGACCGCCGAACCATCGAGGAAATGGCGTCGTTCTTGTCAGCCATGGATTTCCTGCGTTTGATGCGCCAAGAAGACCTCGGATTGGACCACGTTAAAGCCCAGCATAAAGCCGATATTCCGACGGAGCGATTGTGCGAAACCCATCGGTGCCACCGAGTCGTGGCGAGCTTCCTTAAGGAGTGGATTTACCATAAAGACGGCATCGACTTCCGCTCAGACCAAACCCGAACGCTGTCTTCCGCGGCGCCTCCAACTGACGGGTTAGGATTTGTTTTGGAGCCGGAGAACGTTTTTGTGCTGGTTGTGCATGATGAGGCGGAGAGTTTTCAGTCTAACCTTGTTGAGGCAAGAATCGTCGATGCCTTGGTGCGCAGCGTGCCTCCTGAAACGGTCGGCGTCGTTACTCCGCATAACGCGCAGCGCGGCGTCGTGAAGAATCTGCTGCTTGACGGCTACGAGAACCTGCGGGTTGACACTGTGGAGCGGTACCAGGGCGGCGAAGCAGACTTCATAATCATCTCGTCAACGGTAAGCGACCCTGACTACGTGCGCATAGAAAGCGACTTTCTGCTCAACCTCAACCGCGTAAACGTCGCCATATCCCGAATGAAAAAGAAGCTCGTCGTCATCGCAAGCCGATCAATCTTCGAGTTCCTGCCGCAAGACGCCAAAAACTACGACAAAGCGCTGCTGTGGAAAGGCATAGCCCAAACCGTAGGCTTCACCGCCAACGGCAACCCCAAATGGAAAGGCACGCTAACGGAATTTTTAGGGAAACCCGCAGCCGAGGTTGAAGTGCAAGTTTACGCTAAATCAGCCAAAGGCGATTAGTGCCCCAGTTTCCCCCAAATTTTGCAGGGCTCTTCTAGAGGGGCCTATTTATTTGGATAAACCTGAACTTCTACGGGTTTTTCGCGAAACTAAGTTAGGCTTTGCGGCAAGACATCTTTCGATGCCTAACTATCACAGCTACAGAGAACAAGGAAAGAAGCAAAGGCACAATCACCAACCAAGACAACTCTGGAACGGCGGGAGATGAGGTTGTAACTGATGTTGGTGTAGCTGTCGGGGTTGGTGAAGTGGAAACATTGCTTGCGATTATTGTTTGGGTGTTGCTCCAACCACTTGTCGTTAAACTCGTGAAATTTATCTTTGGCGCTTCCAATGAAGAGGTAACCGTCTGAGTGACGTATCCGACACATGCTTCAACTTGAATATCGACTGGATTTCCAAGGGCATGCCAATTAATTGCTGCAACACCGCCCCATCCATAAGTGTTGCTTGTAAAGCCAAGGGGTATGTCAGTGTAAGCGCTGCTTGAATCTTGAGCAACCTGTATGTTTGGGAGAAGACTTCCCTCCCAGGAATCAGTGAAATTGCCCTTCCACCTGACGTCATAGTACAATTGTATAGTGTTATTGTTTGCGTCTGTGTAGGAAGTGAAAGGTTGATTTGTTACTCTTATGGTTATGGAAGCGTTATATACATAGCCGCCTATTGTTGAGCCTACAATTGTTTGTTTTCCTGTGTAAGGGTCAGTTGTGGTTAAGGTTGTCGGTTGAACAGCGTATGAATTGTCTTGAAAGGTCAATGTGAATTGTGGTACAGATGGCGTAGGGATAGACTGAGAAAACACTGGTTTAGCCATTATCAGACTTGAGATGGCTAAGAGAGCTATAACGAAAAGTAGTGAAAAACCTTTGTTTCCTCTATTCATACTCAAGGTTAAGAAAGTTTTGCGATAAAAGGTTATTCGTAAAACTTCCTTGACTAAACTTAGTCAACATTTCTTGACCGAGAAATAAAAAGGGGGTAACCCACTGCCTCACCTGCCTTCGCTTCCTAAAACAGCTTAACCTCCGCCATTCCGATGAAGAAAGGAAACCAGCATCTAAAACTCTGTGAATGGCGCCTTGTTCCTTCGTCTTAGATGGATAAGTTAGAAAACTCGCTTTTCCCGTAAAAACTCAGGTCTATGTTTGGTGCATGTAGAAAACCGTGGAGGGTCGGATATGAAAAAAGAAAAACCCGCAAAAAGCCTGACAGCCTCGCGAATTGTTGTTGTTGATGTTGTTGTTGATGATACTATTTTTTTCCACACTTGCCAAAAGATCTAGCACTGTCTTGTTAGACAAAAGAAAAGGGAGAGATTGAGCGTTTAGTCAAGGTTTACTTCTGCGATTTGGCTCAAATCGGTTAGGCTGAAGAGTTTGACTTCGTTGTTGCTGACTGTGTACAGTGTGTTGCCTATGTAGAGTGAGCGTGTTATGACGTCGTTTTGCATGTCGTAGTAGTAGCCGAAGCCGTAGCCTTCGTTTACGAATCCTTGGCTGTCCAGCATCGTCGCGTTAAGGTTTGTCACTGTGCCGCTCAGAGTGAATCCGCTTGATGGGTTAACGTTGAAGACGTATGCTCCCTGCCACGTTTCCTCGCTGAAGATGATTGCTGGCGGACTGACCACGGGCGGAGATGCTGGCGATGAAGATGCCGCAGAAGATCCTGAAGAAGACCCTGCAACCCCTGTCGCTGGCAATGGAACCGTTACATTGTTGGGTTCAAAGGCTGTCTGCTCATAGTTTGTTATTGAAACGGGGATAACCAGCAGCTGCTTTTCTAAGCTGAAGAGGAACGCGTGTGGGTCATATTGCGCTGTTGACGACGTGTAGTTGCCTGGAACGATGTAGTTCGCTATTTCCGTCGGGTTATTCATGTTTGAAACGTCGAAAAGCGAGAGCTTCAGATCGATGTTTTCGCTCCCGTTTTCGATGATGGTTTGCTCTCCTACGCCGATCACGTGGGTTGCGTCATACGGGTACAGGTAGCTCGAGTAGCCTGGAATGTTCAGTTCGCCAGCAACTGTGGGCGCCTGTGGATTGCTGAGGTCAATGACGAAGAACGGGTCGGTCTGATGGAACGTTACGAGGTAGCATGTGTCGCCGATGAAGCGGGCAGCGTAGATGTTTTCTCCTGGAGCCATGTTTTCAAGCTTGCCGACGATGGTCAAGTTCATGTTGAGCACGTAAAGGTTGTTTTCCTGGTTTTGGCTAAACCATGAACCTGAAGTTGTGGTTGTCGCCACCCTGAAGTAGCCGTTGTACTCGTCCATGGAGTACTGGTTGATGATGTAGCCTGGCACGGCGCCCTCAGCTTGGAAAGTCAAGTTGAGCCCGTTAATAGCTACTCGGTAGATGTCTGTACCGTCGCCGCTCTGGCTTGGGCAGGTCACATACATGTTGCCTGTTGAAACGTACATGTTGCTTGTGCCGCTCATCATTATAGTCATGTTTGAAGGCCCCTGAGAGGTATTCGTCACGTCCAACCCGACAAAAGTTGTGTAAGTGTAGTAGGAGTCGTTCGTGTCGGTGTAGTAGATGCTTGGCGGCATGATGGTTGATGCAGCGTCGTTGTTGTAGACGCTGGGCAAGACAACCGTGCCGTTGTCCAGGTTCGCGGGTTGACTGATAACCATGTAGACGTCGTTGCCAATCATTCTGGAGTCAAAGTAGCTGCCTGTCATGGTATAGTTGTAGGTGAGAACAGGCGACGCCTTGTCTGATACGTCGTAGACATACATGAAACTTGACACTCCGTAATTAGCGAAGCCAGGGTAAAAGGGCAAGTTACCGCCCGCCACCATGACCATCGGATAAACAATCATGTTCGCATAGTTGCTACCTAAAACAACCAATTCGTTCCCGTCTGGGCTCAGGTACATCCCCGCCAGAGCCGAATCATTCCCCAAAGGAATCTTCGCTATCACCGCTGGATCCTGCGGGTTCGCGTTCACAACGTAAACGTTGTTTTGGGACGCCGCAGAATAATTCTGGTTTATCACGTAGATGTATTGCCCGTCGGTTTTAACCGTGTCCGCTTCATCCACTCCAGCAACCTGAACGTTGGTCGTTGAATAGCTGGACTGCTGATTCGTGCTGAAGGTTCCCGTGGTTGACGCGGTTGCGGGAACAGGAGCATTTGAGGGAACCGCGGTTCCTTTGCTGCCGTAGTATTGGGAATCTAAGGGTCCGCCCGTGAAGGAGCCAGCGGAGTTGGCGGCGTTAGCGACGAGAAAGTTTTTCAGCTCCGCGATGGATGCGAAGACCTTTAACGGCGAAACATTCGAGACGGAAAAAGGCGCTGATGATGGCACGCCTATAGTGTAGATTGCTGATACCAGCATTATGGCTGAGAGAACTGCAATTAACGCGTAGATTTTTGTTTTTTTCTTTATTTCTTTTTGAACCATGATTTTTTTCTCCATTATGGCTTATTGGGCATCTGGCTATTTTATGCTAAGCTCGCGAACGGCTTGTTCTAACTGTTAGAATGGGCGCATAGTCCATACTCGGTAAGCCTCATACCAGAATACGCTGCAGACGAATGCTCCGAACGAAAGAATAAACAGGTTGTCGCGGGTGAAACCGTCGAACAGAAACGCTATGTAGAGGGCGTAGAACACGGTTGTGAATAGGGCGTAGAAGAAGTATCTTGGGAAAAGCAGCCTGCCCAACTTTACGTAGTGGCGAAGCACGCCGATTTTCACTTCCCCAACCAGCGAGTAGCGACCGCTAACATCGTCTTTCTGCACCAACCCCAACTCACGCAACTGCTCCAGATGATGGAAAGCGACGCTGGGACTGCTGAAATGCAGGGAACGCTGGACCTCGCGGACGCCTGCTGCGCTGCCGTTTTTGAGCAGAAACCAATAGACCTGCCAGGCTTTGCCTCGCAGCGAGTACTCAAGTTCTGTTCCGTCGCCACTATTCAATCAGCTGAACCTCAACGGCACATACTAGAAATCACGCAGCATATAAGCCCAAGCATTAGAACAGAACCGCGAAGGCTTTTTAGGCAAAGGAGCAAGTGAATTAAAGTTTAGAACAGCATCTTTCTAAACTTGAAAAACTGGGTGCTTGCCTCTCAGTGGTCTTAGTGTCCTGCGGTGCTGTATAAGATGCGGTTGCCGCATTTTTCGCATTCGTAATAAACTATTATTTTTTGGCTGTTGCGCACAGGCTTCATTTTCACGTAACAGTCTGGGCAAAGCAGCGCCCGACTAGCGAGCTTGGGCTTCATAAAATCTTACCTGTTTGCTGTCGATATAACTCTTGCCATAAAAATGCGTGTTTGGCTTAAATTAATAAAAAGAAAAAAGATAGAGTGGGGGGGAAGAAGCGTTTTGATGCGTTCTTTAAGTTTGGGTTTTGTTGGCTGTTTGACCAGTGGGCATTCCTGGGGGCAGGTCTGGGAAGTTCTGGCTGACTCTTTGCTCTGCGACGGTTGCTGCCTCTGACAGGATTTTTGCTGCGTCCTCGTTGACGTTTTCGAAGTTCAGTGACATTCCGCTGCTGGTTCCAGCTTCAAACATTAAGCCGCTCAGCAAGTCGCCGATGCTGCCGAGTTCGCCTTCTGCTTCAGGCAAAACTCCGCCTAGTCCCGTGCTGACGCTGCGCAATACGCCGATGCATGGTCCTAACGTTGCAACGACATCGCCTAGTTCCGAAACGGTCTTTATGCGCAGTGAGATTTGGTCGAGCGCGAGCCTTGCGTTCATGATGAGTTTTCCCATCTTGCGGATTTCAGCAAGCTCAGTTGCATAAATGTTGGCGTGCGCTTGGTCGTGGTGTGTGTACGCGTCGACTAGCTTCGCGAATAGGGCTCTGTCTTTTTGTGTGAAGCGGTCGTTTGCTTGGTCAAGTTTGGCTATTTGCATATCTAGTTTTCTGACTGCAAGATCCAGTTGCGGCTTCAGAGGCGCAGGCGGCGTGAAAGTGTTCTTTATCGATGTACCTAATGATTCTTCTTCTCTTTTCGGTTCCCATTTTTTAGCGAAATTTTCAGACATGTTAACATCTTCTTTGATGTTCATGCAACAGAACAAGCTTTTAATTGTTTTTAACATGCACGTATATATGTGAAAATTTGGAAGACGTTTTTCACTTGAAAGTGCCAAAAATGCATGGTGAACCATAAGAGCACGAGGTTCTTGATTCGCCTAACCGTTTTCGCGAAAGTAATCCCTAAGCAGAAGCGCGGAGAAAGCCACCAGCCCAACATCGGTTTGCTCTTGGAAACCTGAAGATTCAGCGTAAAAATTTGCCAAGATGCCTCATTTTTGGGAGCAAAAGATTATGGGAAACGTTAAAAGGAAATGCAAGTAACCTATCTATCAAGACGTTACCTTGCGGTGAAAAGCTTGAGTGAAAATTACGCTCCCCTAGTAGGCGACAGCTACGCGCCTGAAAAAATCCGAGTAATCATCCCCGTAGGCGGAAAAGCTACGAGACTTTTGCCGTTAACGGCTGAAACCAGCAAAGCCTGCCTGCGCCTGCTGAACAGGCCGCTTGTGGAGTTTAGCCTTTTGTCGCTGGCAAACCAGGGAATACGCAACTTCATCTTCGGCGTGAAAGGCTACACTAACTACAGGGACCTGTTCGACTATTTCGAGTCAGGGTACGGGTTCAGCGCGCGCTACAACATCAAACCGCGCATCCACATAAAATATCAGCCAAACGTTGAAGATTTAGGCAGCGCCGACTCCGCAAGGATAAACATGGATTACTATGAGCTGAACAACCCTGTTTTCGCCGTGCAAGGCGACAACATCTTCGACATCAAACTGAAAAGCCTCCTTGACTTCCACAAGGAAAAATGTTCAACCTTAACCATCGTTCTGCGTGAGGTTGACAATGTTGAAGGCTTAGGCATAGCAGACATCGACAAGACAGGTCGCATTATCCGCTTTGTTGAGAAGCCTTCGCCGCGGGAGGCGCCGAGCAACCTTGCAAACACGGGCTTGTACGTTTTGTCGCCTGAAGTGAAGAAGATTTTCAAGGAAAAAGGCATCCAGCAGATTGTTAAAGAGAAAAATAGGCTGGACTTCGGCTACGACTTCATTCCCTACGTCATCGAGAGCGGCCGCCCAGTGTACGGGTACACACTTAAAGGCAACTGGTTTGACGTGGGCACCCCAAAAAGCTACCTGGAAGCCATGAAAAAGATGATGCACGGCGGCTTCCCAGCGCTGAACGACTTCGGCGGGCGACTGGAAGACGGCAGCCTCGTCTGGGTGCAGGGCGAAAGCGGCGACTCTGAGAAGCGTCGGCAAGAAATCATTCAGAAGATCAAGCAGAAGAAGATTACTCTTGAAGGCGCGGTTTTGATCGGGAGGCACTGCGATATAGAGGATGGCGCAAGAATCGTGGATTCATGCATCGACAACTTCACGCGGATAGGCAAGAACGCGTTGGTAGTTAACTCTTCAATCATGGACAGGGTGATAATCGGCGACAGCGCCGAAGTGTACGACAGCATCATCGGAAGACATGTGGTTGTCAACTCAAGCCAGCGTTGCCCAACCAAAGTGACCGCCGTGTCAGTCATCGCCGACGACGTGCGGCTGGAGGAAGGCTGTAACCTTGCGGCAACAAAGATTTACCCGCACCAGACTATACGAGGCCAATTCCAGAACCAAACAATAATTGCCAACTAATCCCGCCGCCTTGACCTTCTTTCAAAGGTGCACAGCAATAGGTAATCTTATAAGGTAACCCTCACCAATGTTATTATTGGTAACCTTTTATGGGTGAACAAGTCAAGGTGCTCCAAAAGGGCAAAATCACAATACCCGCCGACATTAGACAAAAACTAGGAATAAATGAAGGCGACTGGGTAACAGTGAAAATCATGGATAACAAAGTGGTCATTTTGCCGCCAAACACCGTTCCCAACCCAACCGAACTACTCAGAAGCTTGGGAAAAGGATTGAAGGTTAAGGGAACCGTAAAACAACAGTTACTGAAGGCGTCCGCAGTAGGAATTGAGGAAAAACTATCGAGGTCCAAGTAGATGAGGTTCGTAGACGCAAACGTGTTCCTTTATCAAATCATAAAGTCTCCACAAAAAGATTACGAGATTTCTGGAAAGATTCTTGAGAGAATTCAAAGCGGCGAAGAAGCAGCCACAGCCCTCCCTGTAATTCAGGAAGTAGTCAAGTGGCTCGAATACAATCATCGAAAAGGAGAAATCGCGAGTTTCCTATTGGTCGTCAATTCTTACTTTTCAATGAGTAAACTTACCGTTTTCTGGGAAAATTTTATTCCAGCGGTTGAAGATATGAACAAAAAACAGATCAGTTTCATTGATTCGATAATCCTGCAGGTAATGAAGCAGAATAAAATTAGCGAGATTTATTCAAACGACAAAGATTTTGACCGAGTAGACTGGGTCAAAAGAATATGGGAATAAACAGAGTCTAAGCCTTAAACCACTTAAAAATTTGATATTGCACTTTTTCTGCTGCCAAGTCGGGAACTGCGATGATGAAGCGTTTTCGCACGGTTGTGGCTAGGCGTCCTGCTTTGACGATTTCTGTGGCTGAAATGTCTGAGCCTGCCTTTTTCACGGAGACCATGTAGGGCGCGTGTTCAACTCCTGGTCCGTACTTGTACACGGCGAAGTCGCAGCCGAACTTGATGCCAGGCGTCACTATCAAGCCGCTGTCTCGCAGGTCACGGTAAACAGCGTACTTCTCCTCGAACTCATCGTAGAGCTGTTTGGCTTTTTGCCTCAGCTTCTTGAGGCTGACGCTTGCCGCGTCAGGTCCCTCGTAGATGGCTATTTTCTTGGTTTCCACCAGGTACAAGCCTTCCATCAGATCCAAAATCAGCGGCGCGTTGAACTCGGGGATTTTTGGTTTAGGGATGCCCAGCGGTTTGCCCCAGTACCCTGCTTTGTAGAGTTGGGTGCCTTCGGTTGAATCCCAAACAACTAAGAAGTTCTCGATGAGTTCAACCTTTATTTTAGGCATCGCAATCCGCGCTCACTACATGATGAATGAAATCATCCTTGCCGCGTCCGCTGCGTCTTCAGCCTTGTCAGCTGAGTTTTCCAGCATTTGAAGGATGTCTCTTAAAAGCAGAAGCACGGGAACGTCAAGTTTGCCGTTGAGCACCTTTATGGTTAACGCCCTGTACTGTTCGTCAACTATGCGCTCGGCAATCTCCACGTCTTTGGCTTTTTCAAGGGTTTTCTGCGACCCATAATTCAGAACCATCATCGTCTCCCTGAGCTTGAGCACGCTGTCCAGAACAGCTGAGGAAAGCTTTAGCAGATCCTTCTTGATCTCGGGCGAAACGCTCCAGTTGTGCTCCATTATTTCAACAAGGTAATAGGCGATGCCTTCGCTGAAATCAGCTATTTCGCTTGACAAATTCGTGAACCTCAGGAAGTCTTCGCGGGCAATAAGAATGGCACCTATCTCGGATAGTTCTTGAGAGACCATGCGCCTTGCTTTAACAACTTCTTCTTCGCCTGTTCTGATTTCGCTTAAGAGTTTCCTAACGTTTTCTTTGTCACCGCTTGCAAAGTGCTCAACAAGTTGAGGGATTTTTCTTGAGACATCGACAACCTTCCGTAAGTTATCTTGGCAAGCGTTCAACGCTCTTCTCTTGACGCGTTCTTCTGTTTCTGAAGGAAGCACCACTTTGTTTTCCGCCCCGCAAATAGTCATGCCGAATTTACGATGTTAGTATCCGACGTCCATTAAAAAAGGTAGCTGATTAACTTTCGATAGGTGTACCTAAATCTGCAAAGTTTATTTTACATTGGAAGTAACAGTGCAGAAGCTCAGGTAAGTCTTTAATTTCGGTTCGAACCTGCCGCCAACTGTCCCTATCCCTGATGGTTACTGTTTCATCCTTCAAGGTATCGTAATCGATGGTTATTCCCAACTGCACACCTGCTTCGTCAGCCCTTGCGTAACGTCTGCCGATCGAGCCTGTCTCATCCAGTTCAACCATGAAGCCCTCGTTCGCCAGCAACTTCTGCACTTGAACAGCTTTAGTGTCTAATCCATCCTTACTCATCAATGGGTAAACGCCAACCTGAATAGGGGCTATGCTTCTTGGAAAACTCATGACGACCCGATCTTCCTTTATCCCGTAAGCGTACTCCAACGCGACGTAAAAGAGGCGATCCGAGCCAAAGCTGGGTTCAACCACATGCGGAATAAACCGTGTGCCGCGCACAACAGTTTTTTGGCGGCTGATGTCTACCTGGTCAGGTTTTATTACGTAGTTTTCAGCCATAAAAAAGCCGTCCCTTTCCATGGCAGCAGCAACCTCGCGGGCAGGAACCTTGGCGATAATCGCTGCAGCCTTTGCGGCTTCACTCTTGTACACTGGTCCGAACTTTGCCATGATCGGCTTAACCACGAGTTCTTCTTTTTCAATGGGGTTAGCGTACTCCTTGTAAACGGTCATGTCTACGCCGCTTGCCTGCATGTGGCATTTCAAATCGTAATCGGTTCGGTAAGCGTGCCCAGAAACTTCCACCCAGCCCCAGCGGTCAACCAGCACCTCCTGGTCAAAGCTTTGACTGGAGTAATGCGCCTTTTCCCAAGTCAGTTTTTCTATGAACCGCTGCTTCTCCGCTGGAACCCCAAGCTCCACCAGAAGCTTTTTCGCAATCGCCATAAAGAACGCTTGCCATTCTGAAAGGATTATTTTTCGGTCAATTGCCTCCCTTACCGTCAGGTCGGTGGTGTCCTCGCATTCTTTGAGCCTTGTTTCGCACAGCAGAATAGGCAACAATTCATTTTCCACTTCGGGAAGCAGACAGCAACGAGGCTCTTCAGGGTCGAAGAAGAACTCCAAGTCTGAAATCGTGAATTCCCTAAGCCTAATCAAGCCTTGCCTTGGAGAAATCTCGTTGCGTAGCGCGTGGCCAATCTGCACGACGCCGAATGGAAGCCTTTCGCGTGCAACCGTGTAGAGACGGTTGAACTCAACGAAGATGTTCTGTGCAGCCTCAGGGCGTCCGTAGCCGACAGCTCCAGAGTAAGGACCAATATTGGTTTTAAACATGGTTAGGAATTGTTCTGGCTCGCCGAATTTGCCGCCGCAGTCAGGGCAAACTATGCCGTGGCGCTCGATTTCCTCAGCGATTTCTTTAAGCGTCATTTTTTCAGCTTCAGCCGAACTGATACCTTTTGCCTCAAGCAGGTGGTCTGCTCGGAAACGTCCATGGCAGTTTTGGCATTCAACCATCGGCTCCTTGAAGTGGTCAACGTGTCCTGAGGCTTCGAAAACCTTTCCCGGCGCAATCACGGATGATTCTATCTCGTAAACACCGATTTTTTTAACGAAAAACTCTCTGAGCTTAGCCTCGATATTCTGTTTCAGCCTTGCGCCGAGCGGACCGTAAGTTACAAAGCCGCCGCTGCCGCCGTAAATCTCGAACGAGGGCCAGAAGAATCCTCTGCGGCGTGCTAACTCGTTGATTGCTGAGAACTTGTCTTGTTTTGAAGTTTCCGTCATGTTGGTTGCGACCTTTCAATGATGTAGTGCCATTGGGAAATTAAAGGTTGCTAGTTGCTTGAATGGCTTTTTGCGGTGTTTCTCGCAGTCCTCATTTTCCAACTTTAATTAACGGCTGCGAAAACCGCTGTTTCAAAACGCTGAATCTTCTGCATAACAATTTGCAAGTGGAGAAATGAAGCTTGGGCTCAGCAGTTAAGTAACAGGCGCTTTCACTTCTTGACAAATCTTTTCAGCTTTAAATCGATCTGACGCTTTTTGCATCAAGCAGATGGACAACCAGTAAGCCCAATAGCAGTTTTAACATTTCCAAACAATCATTGTTTATTCTCAAAGCCGATTTTCCAAAAAAGTTCTGTAGAAATTCATTGCTTTACCTTAAAGGCTTTTCTGTTGAAGAAGCAAAAATCTTATAAACAAAATGGGCACATAGAGGGTGCCATAGCTTTAAGGAGCAAGAAAAAATTGCAAAAAATTAAAGGTAAAACTATGGCTATTTTGATGGCGATCTTATTATCAGTTTCAATGGGAGCAACAGTAATGATATTACCTACAGCGCACGCACAAACCGCAGCAGTTCCAGTTCCCACATTTGCTTTCATCAGCGTTTCACCTAACCCAATAGGTGTAGGCCAAACGGCACGCATCAACTTCTGGATAAACGAGCCACCACCAACCGCAAGTGCACAGTACGGAGACAGATGGCAAGGAATGATGGTGACAGTCACTGAGCCAGGCGGGTCCACCGTAAAGCTGGGGCCATTCACTTCTGACGATACAGGAGGAACATCCACGACTTGGCCAGTACCTGACGTAACAGGCAACTACACTTTCCAGATGTCCTTCCCAGGACAAACACTGAAGGACGCAAACCCAGCTCCAGGCACCGTTGCCTCACAGAATACGTATTACAACTGGGTTTACGCAGCGAGTACAAGCGCGGTTGCAACGCTTACAGTTACAACGACACCAGCAGGCTATCCGCCTGTAACTCCACTGCCAACAAACTACTGGACACGACCCATCTACGCTGAAAACACCAACTGGTACGTTCTAGGCGGAAACTGGCTAGGTCTTGCCGCATCAACATTTGCCGCAACTGGAATGTACAATGCAACCGGAAACTATAACCCATACACCACTGCACCAACCACGGGCCACATATTGTGGACTCAGCCCATAGCGTTCGGAGGCATCATCGGAGGAGAATTCGGTGGCACTGAAACCAGCAACTACTACGCAACCGCACAATACGAACCAAAGTTTGCCCCCATAATCATGCAGGGCATTCTTTACTACACAATGTATCCAGGAAGCTCAGCCACACCAATGGGCTGGATGGCGGTTAATCTGCAAACTGGACAAACTGTCTGGCAAAAGACCGAAGCACAAGTAAACAACGAAGTGCTAAAGTTCGGTGAAATCCTCAGCATGCAAACACCAAACCAATACGGTGCATTAACATACCTATGGAGTGAGCCACTCGCAGCATCAGGCTTTATGGCAGCTGGTTCTTACTTAGCAATGTACGACGCAATGACAGGAAACTGGATACTGAACATCACTTCCACCCAAGGCCAAATTGAAGAATCATACGGCGCTTACAATTTAGTTGTGACAGGATCAGATTCACTGGCACCATCCTCGTTTTTCGAAGATAGTCACGGCGGCATATGCAGCTACTTTGTCAATACTACAGCCATGTACAATGGTCAACCCCAACTCAATCCATTCGGCCCCGTCAGCTATGAAGCGGCATCTCTATGCTTATGGAACTCGACAGCAGACATTAACCTTGCAACAGCTAACTACGCAGGCGGTCCCAACGTTGTAGACGACTGGATGTGGCGACCAGGATTGGACGCAACTCAAATACCCTGGTTCTTGTCAGATCCACTCGTTGGCGAATCGTCGGTAACAGTCGTTAACGCCGCATTGCCAACCAAAGACACCAGCGCGGGAGCCTCATCAGCTATGGGCGCGTCAGGATCAATGACTCAGGAAGTGTCCTTCTTCGGCATGGAATTTCCAAGCTACCTGCTATCCGTCTCAGCATTTCAAAGCGGAATCATCCTACTGAGTGGAGCAGCCAGCACGGCTTTCGCATACGGACCAGGCTGGGAAGAGCAAGCAGGCATTAGCGCAGCCACTGGACAACTACTCTGGGGTCCAGTAAACCGCACAGAAGTACCGTATTCAATCGTATACACAGGCGGCAACTGGGCAGGAGGCGGAGCAATCATAGAACTCACCGAATCCACACTGTCAATCACAGGCTACAGTCTTACAACAGGCGCACAACTATGGGGTCCAACAGCAC
>JBEKWR010000024.1:0-53715 GCA_049512935.1 Bathyarchaeia archaeon | reverse complement strand
TGCGCCCGCAAGCAGAGCCATTGCAATCGGCAAGACTAAGAAGCCGCCTTCGGTAATGGTTGAACCTGAAGAGATTTGGCTTCGCCAGAGCCTGCCTGTCACGTCGATGTCATCGCAGACTCGCCCGTCAGGAAGAGCAAGCCACTTAAGAAAACTCTGAAGCCCTGAAATGAGCGAAGCATACTTTGCGCTGTTCACTTTTTGAGCCGCTATACACATCAAAGCTGAATAGCCGGCGAACTCGTCCTGTGTTTGACCTGAAGCCGCGGTGTACGGGCAGTAGTATTCTCCGCCCCATGAGCCGCGAGTCACCGTTATGATGAAGTCGAGGCAGGGTTCACAGATGCCGCCGCTGAAGTCGCCAGTGTTCTGGTAAGCGCTTTTTGCGAACTCGTAAACTGCCCAGCTGCACAACGCCTGAGTGTAACTGATTTTCTCCTGGTAATTGAAGGGTACGTTTGTGTTCTGCCCGTACGGGTATGACGTGTCAAAGTAAAGCGCTGAACTACCTCGCCATCCAACGACGCAGATGCTGTAGTACAAGTTGTTTGCGAAGGTTTGCACGCTGTAGCCAGCAGACGTTTGAAGGGCCACGCCGTAAGCGTCCATCGCATGCTTCGTCGAGAGAAGGCATTCCGCGCAGTCAGCCAATAACGCGGTCGTGTCCGTCGTCCCATCAAGGATGACGTTTGCTATTAAATTCGATGAGTGAGCAACCGTATGCGCATACTGCAACTGCCGAAGGAAGCTTAAGGCGCTCTGCACGTTTGACTTATAACGCGTGCCGCTTGTCAGTTGATCATAATAACTCATTGCCCAAGCTAAAAGAGCAGCGCCAGAATCAACTTTCAAGTTGCCATCCGTGCCTTCCGATGTTTGAGCCACCACACCATAAGGCGAATACGGGTTATATTGCTGATACCAGCTGCCGTCTGAATTCTGAAGGGAAGCCCACAAATCCAAGATTGCCTGACATAGGCTATAATAAGTTGAACCACCGAATTGCAGCAGCGAAACAATAGTATAACCAGCCTCATAACTGTTCATTGTGCCAGTAGCTGAGGAGACAACCACTTTACCTGATAAAATCAAAGAATCCAGAAGGTAAGTTGGCGCAACCACATATTGCGGTTTAACGCTTGAGCCATATTCGAGATAAAGCCCAACTTGGCTTATGTTGATAACTCGCACAAGGGGACGAAAAAAGAGCTCCTGCACCTCCTGAGCGCCCAAGGCACGGCTCCAAATCATGCATTCAGCAATCACGCCTTGATACGTGGAGCCCGCCAAATAGAGCTCTGCCGTCGATGAGGCAATGCTTCCCGTTTGTGCTTGTGTGTAAGTTAAAAGCTGGCTGACACCTGAAGGGTTTGAAACGTACAAGTAGAGATTTGCGCCGTCATAGACACCCATTGCAAAGCAGCGTCCATTCACAGAAATGACCCCGTTGGGAGAAGTCAAATAATGCCAGGTGCCGCCGATGTACACTCCGAAACGGATGGCGCCAGCTGTCCCGGACAATTCCAAAATAAATTGGTTAGCCTTGCTGATTAAAGGCGCTTGATCAACCAATGCGGAGGGGCTAAACCAGCCGCCGACCGCGAACTTGCTGTTCGTGCCCCCTTCGGTGACGTCAGCGTTATTTGTACAGTCGACGTTGCCAGTGCCGCTGAACTGTAAAACGTCGCTAAGAGGACCTGCTATCCAAGTTCCATTCGTTATGTTACCATTGTTTGGGGCGGTGTTCGGCGCTGAATCCTGAGCAAAAGTGCCCTGCCCCTCCCACAGGTGATAGAACCCGATTAAGCCTTGCAAAACCAGCGCGGTAGGCGTCTGCGTGCTTGGCTGCGCCGGGTAAGAAGACAAGTCGCCGCCGGGTCCAGAGTAATCGTCCTGCTCAAGCGCGTCAACATCCATCTGAGGCATAGCCGCGTCGACTTCAACTGTGCAGGTTACAACGTTTTTGGTGATCCGCTGAATAATGTAGCTGCCGACCAGATCTAAATCGGCTCGGCTCGCCGAAACGTACTGACCCGGATGCCACGTGGCAACCTGGGTGATTAAGCATTCCAGGCTGTTGCCGTCAGAAGGGTTGTTAAGTTTCTGAAGCTTGAAGGCTGCAACATTGTTTAGCGTCGCAACGTCGCAGGCTTTCTTTTCCGTAAAAGTGGCTATGCTCCCGCCAGGTGTGCCCGCTGACCCTTGAATCGCCAACCCGCTTGAGTTAACGCCGTTTACAACTACGTAATCCACTGTTTTGCTGTAGTCCAAACCTCTTTTGCTGTTGTCATCACAATAGCCCAGCGTCTGAAGCGTGCTATCTCGCGTGCCGATGTTGAAGCCGTTAGCGTCAGCCCAATAATCCATGCCGCATGCCTGTGCAAGGCTCTGTGCAGCTTTGAAGCAGTTGGCGTTGTTAAACGTGATGCTGACCGCGAAGGTTGGGCAAGCACCAGCCGATACCCCGGCTGCGCTGCAAATGGCTGAAAGGATGGTGTTTGCCGCCGTGTCGTTGTAGACCTGGGTGATTGTCTGGGAAGCCTGGCTCATCTTGACAAAAACCGCGTTGTAAGCGGTAACCTGAATCAAGGTGGGGGAATACTGTAGTTCACCGATTACCGCGCCCATGTTGCAGAGCGGAAAAATCAATGCGCCGTTGAACAGGCACTGAACAAAAGGCAAAGACTGCACGATTGCTCGGTTAGCAGCCGTGTTCGGCAAGTTGAAAACAAGCTCTTCTTGGCCCCCAACGCTGCTGAGTTCTTCCAGTATATGATCTATTTGTGCGTTCGCAAAGTTAACCCATGCTGAACCGTTCCAGTACTGAAATTGCCAACCCATAACTTAATCACCTCAATCCAAAAACGTAAAATTGTTAGATTTAGCTTGAAGAGTTTTAACTTAAACTACAATTCGAATTTGTAGGCTTGAATGAGAAAAAAATGTGATACTCAAGGTTTGAAATGAAATGCTACATAAGCGCAAAAGGCATAGGTTAAACTTATGGCAATAAAGATTTCAAAGTCCACCAAGGTTCTTAACTCCTGAGATCAAAGCAATTTTCCTGTATGCGTTAACATCTTGCGTATTATTGCTTCACGTATTTGAAAACTATGAATAGAGAATCCATAAACTATCAAGCCCCTAAAGGACGACGAAAGCTGCGCCTTGCTTTAGCACAAGCGTGTAAGTGTACCGTTGCAGGTTGCCCTCGGACTTTTCCTCAACGCTCTTCACAATGAGAAGCCAACCGCCATTGTACCTGGGAGTCGGACAAGTAAGCGTGACCTGCTGCCGATTCAAACTAAGCAATGGCGACACAAAATTAGTGTCCAAATTAGTTTTTGTTTGTCCTGAAACATAAAAGAACCCTTTCAGCGTCAGCGTCCGCACATCTAAGCCTTCGCTGACGACAACGCTCTGCTGACTGTCAACTTGGAAATCGGTTTCAACAATCGGGTTTTCATCGGTGATGTTCTGCGGGTTCACGGGGAAAGTAACCGTTGTAGACCCGGAGCTTATCTGCCAACTCATCAAAATCGCCTCGCCAAAGCCTGCGCTGTGCCTTGATTAACGGAGTTGATCACGTCGTTTAGACCCGTGTTTCTGTCGATCTTGCCGATGTTAATGGTTGGGTTGACCGTGATGTGTTGAGTGCCGCCGCCAAGCCCGTTAACGTTCGCGTTTCCAGTGCTCCCAGAAACACCCATCAAACTCTTGCTTAGAGGCTCAAGCTTCTGGGTCAGACTGTTCGAAAGCTCGATGCTGCTGGACACCTGCTTGTTGAACTCCTCAGCAGCGGGTGCTGCATGCGCAAAACACAAGCCCTTAAGAGCATTCGATAAGCCGCCGATAATGTCGGTAAGAGGCTTCACGGCATTCGCAACCTTGCTAACCGCAGACTCAAAAGCATCAATCGGAACCATAACGAAATCAATAGCGTCAACGAAGGCGCCCTTGAAAAAGTTAGCCACGGGTACAAGAACATCGTTCCACAGGTAACTTAGCACGGCGCCCAAGCCGCTCCAAGCAGCCTCCAAGGAAGAAATGCAACCGGTAAAAACGGAAGACAAGAATTCGCCGAAAGGCTTGAACACGTTGTCCCACAAGAACAGGAGCGCGCCCTCAACCTCCGTCAAGGCAGTCTTGAAAGCTCCTTCCAAAACGCTTCCGACCTCGTTGATTGCGTCCCTGAAGGGTGCACAGTGCTCGTAAGCCTCGTAGAGCCCAACAGCCAAAGCGGCGACGCCAGCGATTACCAGGATAATTGGGTTAGCAGCCAAGAAATCCATGGCGGAGCCAACCGCATCGGTTGCGGCTGAAACGGCTGAAGCAACTGCCGGGTACGTGGAAAATAACGTGTTCAGACTTGTAAACGCGCCGATGACGCCTGGGATGATCTGCAGGGAACTCATCATGATCGTGTTGTTCAGGTTCCGCTGGTCCTCGCTGACTTTTTCTTGGGCGACGCTTAACGTGTCCTGCGCGTCTTTAAGCTTCGACGCTGCGTCAGATGCCTGTTGACTGTCGTCGCCATAGTCGCTCACTGCCTTGTTGTAAGCCTGCTGAGCCAATGTAACCGCCGTTTGATCCTTCTCCAATGTCACATGTGCCCGGTCAAGCGTAACCTCCGCGTTCTCAACGTTGCTGATGCCCATTACCAAGCTGGCAGCTGAAAGAGCAGCCATATTCATAGCCATGGCGTTACTCTGCAGGCCACCAGTCGCAATAGCCTGATTGTCCCCGAGTGTTGCACTCGCAGAAGCCACGGAAGCTTGAGACTCAGCCGCCTCGCTGCAAGCCGAAGAAACACCCTGCATGCTACTTGACACTTCAGATGCAGCAGCTTCAGTAGAGTCAGCGGCTTCAGAAGCTCCAGATGTGATCGTAGAGAAGCATTCAGTAGCGCTGCTGCCTACGTCTTCGAAAACGCTTGACGCTTCGTCAAACGCCGTAATGTTAAACTCAACGTTGGCACTCATGAAAAATCCCGTTTTTTCTATTTTTAAGAGGTTAACTTTGATTTTTGTTGGAAGACAGCGCCGAAAAAGCTATACGTGCTCTTTTTTGGAATAAAGAAGGACTGAGCCTAAAGAAAAGAGGGTTTGAACAAGCAATTCTCGATAATCAAGCTTTTGCTACAATTAAGAATCTGATTTGACGAGCCATCCGCAAAATTACGGCAGTCGCCCAATCAAACCTCTGCTTGGTTGATAGCCAGTCGAGTTATGGAGCGGGAAGAACGGCTGGTTTAGTTACTCTTCCATGAACCACCCTTGCCGCAACGCTTAGCCCAGCGACGACGACGGCGAAATAGAATGGCCATTCCAAGACCGCTGAAGCGCTGGCGCTCTGGCTTGAACCCTTAGGACTTATTACGGCTGAACCGTTGATTGGCAGGCTAATTCCCGCCACGAATTGCAGTATCAGGGTCAAAGCAACTAATATTACGACGAAAGCCACAACCGTGTACAAGGGTTTTTTGTATCCGAATCCAAGCAGCTGTTTTGAGTAAGATTTAGTTGGTTTTACCGCGTAGATTGTAAGTATGAGTGCGCCTGCCAGCAAAGTCAGCAAACACGCGATGTTCAAAGCCCAAATCAGGGGTATGGAAATTGAGGTGCCGGAATGTGAAAAGTTAAAGTTGACTGGCGAAAAGTTAACTTGGACGTTCGCTGGGCTGCTAACCGTGAACTGCCACCATGGGACAAACATTGATACGGCAATCAGGACCAAGCCTAAGATTCCAGCAGCCAACGCGATGAAGTTTATTTTGTTTTCCATCATAATCACCTTAACTCACTAAGTTAATGTTGCCGAGATCTTGGGTCTGTGAATTTGACTGTGCCACTCCGTTTATGGTCATTGATCCACCGGATATTTCAATGTCGATTGATGTGTCACCAGCAAAATTATTTGATAAGTCACTTTTGCCCTGCGATGTCAAAGTGCCTGACACCACAACCGTGGAGCTTTGACCAGCATTGATAGTCACCGATGATGACAGGCTTACTGTCCCCAAGGTTACTTGGTTTTTGCCATCTATCAGGGTTCCGCCCATTTTGCTTATTTTTGCGGCTTGGCTGTTGCTGTTGGTTATGGTGAAAGTTAGAGTTATTTTTCCTGTTGCAGTGTTAATTTGACTGCTTGAAGTGTCTAAGGTTGGGTTGACTCCGTTCGAATTGTTGTTATTTCCGTTAGGGCTGCTGCTTGGAGAGCTAGTGTTGCTCGGGTTGCCGTTGTTGTTATTGTTAACGTACAAGCTTATCGCTTGAGGAGTGGTGATGAATACCTGCGGGTTTCCTCCCGAGGCAGTAGCTAATGTGAACGTGAATGTATCCTGAGCCTGATCAATTGATCCAGAAAGGTTAATGTTAAATGGGATTGATCCGGGGTTGAGGCCTCCCTGATCGTTCGCCGATATCTGAGTGCCGGAAGATGAGCTGCTTGTCGTTCCAGCAAAGTTAAAGGTGTAATCGTTGTTTGTGCTGAACAGCGGCTCAAGATCGTTAGGGACATTCGTCGGGGTCAAGTCTAAACTTATCTGGATGTTGTTCCCGTTTTGGTTGAGGGGACAGTTGATGTTCGCCGTCATTTCGTCCGAAACTTGGTTTCCGTTGATTTGAGCGGTAACGTCGAACTGCCCAGAGCCTCCGAAACTGCTTGTTGGGTTGTTAACAAGGGGACTATTGCTTATCACGTTTCCCGAATTGCTCAGGATGTTTCCGTTGTTATTGTTGTTGCCATTTGGGTTGTTACTGTTGCTGGGGTTCCCGTTGCCGTTGTTATTGTTGTTATTATTATTGTTATTATTGTTGTTGTTATTGTTGTTATTATTATTGTTGTTATTGTTATTGTTCCCGTTGTTATTGGAACTAATCAAGTTCTGAAGTTGAGAAGGGATGACCAGTTGGACCAAATTGGTATGGTACATAACTAACACAGCACCAACAGGACCTAAAATGCAACCTATTGTAATTAAAGTCAGGATAACGCGAACTTTCTGCAACTCTATTGACCTCAGTTTTCAGCCATGATTTGATGATGGTAACTCTTAAGGTTTTGCCAATTACTTCTGCGACATACAAAAAGGCGAGACGAGCTGCCCACTGTGCTTTTTCACGGATTGCCAAGTTGACGGATTAACCTTACACCTTCCGCGAGAACCTGAATTTGGAGACGACTTAGTTTTCCAGCTTTCTCCAAGTCGTAGGCGGGGTAGTAGTGGCAGATCAGGATGAGGCTTTGAAGTTCGCCGCTGCTGTCGAGCCAGACTTGGACGTCTTCCGCTGAGGCAAAAAACTCGCGTTCAAAACCGTCTCCTGCAACACGCGACTGACATCGTAAGGCAGGGCTCTTAGCTTTTCAAGCGTTATCTCGGGGTCCACAGCAGCCAAAGACCTGAACAAAGCCTGCAAGTTCCGTTCACGAGCGTCGTCTGGGAACTTCTTTGCAATTTCGCTGATGTCGGCTTCGGACAAGAGCACGTAACGAACCACGCCGAGGCCTTCAACGAAAACAGAACGCAAATCCTTTGCTTGCCTTAAAACCTCATTGATGTTAAACTTGCCCAAGCGTTCACGCATGCGAGCTTCGTATTCCAAATAGTCTTTTTTTAACCGTTCAAAGCCTTCTTGATCAAATTCCTCTTCACTCAAACTTTAACCTCCTAATACAAGCAAATTACCCTAAAAAGGGGAAACAACAAACATGGAAAATCTGCTCCCTTACGAGAACGTTCCCACCGCAGATAAGATGCCTTTGGCGCTGAAGCTGTTGCTGGTTGCGCTTTTCTGATCCCACTTAAGATCCAACTGTGTGATGACTGCGTTGCTGAAAGTGTATTTGGGGTTGCCTGTTGCTGTGCCCTTCGGCCCGACGATTATGGTAATGGCAGTTCCAGGCGTCTGCGCAAGCGTCAGCACATTGTTGTCTGTCCAGAGCTGTTCCGCTTTGATTTCTGCATGCTGATTCGTCGCCGCCAAAAGCACGGGTTGATTCGGGTTTGTTCCTCCGCAAGCGTACTCTTCGACACTGTCGTTTTTTATGCTGAAACTAGCGTTCTTCAGGTTCGCCACGGCGACTCCGTTAACTTGGACCACGCCGTTCATGCCAACAGAAAGAAAATTGCTGCTCATAGCTTAATTCACCTCCCATGACCATCAGACAATAAAGAAATTATCGCGCAACTGAACCAGGGCAGACAGCACTTCCTGCGGAAGTTCCCCTTCATGCTGCTGAATCGACCGCGTAAGAAACAGCCGAGCAGACATGCGCGAAGTCCCAAACTCGACATAAGAAGCGTAAGAAGCTGCCGCAAAAAAAGTCACCTGGAAACTGCTGTCTTGCCGATAACCAAGCGTTGACTTAAGGAAACCCGTCCGCACAGGCACAAGAACACTGCTTGTCTCAAGCACGCGGTCAGCAACCGTCCTCATCGCGGATGCTACAGCCTCAGGGTACTGCTCAACATAGTTTTCCAGAGCAGCCGTGATCCCTTGCTGAATTGAAACCTCAATATTTACGCTCACACTTTTTCACCCAAAACTGAAGAACTAAACTTGCGTCAAATTCAATGGCGACTGGGCTAACTAGCTAGACATCCCGCAAAGAACTAAGGACGAAAAGGGGTTCGTATTAATGGTGAAAATTAGGTAAACGGGAATGATGACGGTCGCTTGATGGCTTCCCCAACGAAGCTGAGGGTAACCGAACCATTGTTTCTTAGCCCAATCCGCCTAGCAACGCGGCTGCAACCGCAATTATAGCTACAAAAACGATGGCTGCTATCGTCCCGTACCACACGATTTGCAGGTAATCTCTGGTTTCGCCGACATGCCAAACAGCAAGATTATTGGGGTCGCTTCTCTCGGAAATTTCGATCTCCGTCCGCAGATGCTTCAGCGGTAAATAATAGACGTACAACGCGCCGACTATGAACATCCCAACAGCAAGACCGATTGCCGAGGCGTCAATGGAGCCAGCAGACAAGGCTAATTCCAGTATGGCAATCAAAGGCAGCAACACCAACACGGCGTTCACAACTAGGGCAATCAACCCCGCGACGGAAAAGTAGCTGCCGAAGTAGGACGGCGCAATGAGCTCCCAGAACCCCTTCCACAGCTTCTGTTCAGTTGTGAAACTCGACCAGGGTTTCAATCCTGTACTGATTTCTGCGTGGCAGTGCCCGCACACGACTTTTTCTGGACCAATCCGAGGCATTCCCTGTTTAAGACGGCCGCCGCATTGCGGACACTTTTTGAAAACAACCTTGTATAAACCCAACTTATCGCTCTCCCACTTGCTCTATTTCAAGCATTTTGTATATAATTTTTGCGCAGTCAACGCTGTCGGGAGAAAACAGATTTGTTTTGTATATTCAAGCCGGTGAAACGTCGAAGAAGCTTACAGCCACCTTGAAAGTCTCACGCTGAATCTGCGGCAGCTCACCACGCACATACTCGCCTTCCACATTCATGAGGTTGGCTCCAGGCAAAAGCGTTTGATGAGCATGCAAAATCTTAAGGATAAACTGTCGCACGGATTCACGCAGAGCAATGCAGCTGTCGGTTCCCCCGAGAATTGCAACATGGAGGATAACGTCGACCACGATTGTTTCATGAATAAAGTTGGTCTGGGGGGTAAGCACCTCGACAGCAACTGGGTTCTGAGGGTTATACGTTGAAACAATGGCTTTTTGGCTGACCTGTTCAACCTGGCTCATAGTGTCGAATTTGTCGTGGCTCCAGAACACGTCAGTCATCTGAATGCCTGTGCTGTCGCTGTCCCAGTTCTGCTGCAACAGGTTGCTAATTTTCTCTGCGAACGTGTCGCTTGGTGTAGACATGGTAAAAACAACTCCCTGCTGTTAGTGTACCAAAGAAGTGGCTATAGACTATGAACAAAATCCTTATTTCTCTGTTCCGTACGCTACTTCGGAACTTGTTAAAGGAAGAGAGGTGACAAGATGCTATCTCGTGATTGTGATGGATGCGAGCTTCAACTCTTCGAGTGCAAGAGACGCTACGCGAAAGTTGAAACAGGCGAGAAGGTCTACTGTCCCGACGGCACAGCACACCTAGTCGACTAACAAAAAGTTTTCTTCAAGTTGACGTTACAACTTCTACATCATACCCATCGCAGATAAGCTGCCCCAGTTCACCGCTTGAAAGAACCATCTTGACCCCGTTCACTTTAGCCAAGATGTAATTTCCTTTTGTCAGCACTTTTCCATAACTCATGGCGAAACCAACCCACCCCTGTACCTTGGCACTTTCCCAGCCGCAGAAGCCTCAGCCGCAGAAACAACCGCTGCCACGTTCGCCAAGTTAGCTATCGCGCTGCTGCGGTAGCCGTCAATCGCAGCCTTGATCGCGGAAGCGTAAGGCCCCGCGCGTGCCACACGCATGTCGCCGAGGAAATAGTCGTACGCCCCGACGAGGCTGCCCCCGACGCTTGTCACTAGAACGCCCAGGCAAGCAATGTCCAATGCGGCTAACTGCGCGTTGACATAAAGCGAATCCGTGGGCGTTAAACTTGGCACGAGAGAGTAAAGGTACTTGTTCGCGTAGTCCACGTGAGCCTGCACGCTGTCGGCAGAAATCGCAAGACCGAAAACGGTGAAGTTGTCGTTGCTGTCTGGTCCCGTGACGTTCAAGCGGCTTATGACCTCGCCAAGCGTGGTAAACTGCGGGTACTGCGGGGGAAAAACAATGTTTAACTGGGCGCCAACGGGGAACGTCCGCGTCAACCCAGACGGGTACGTGACGACGAAAACGCCGACGCAGCTGCCATAATAATCTGTGTTGCCAGGGAGCCAACAGTAAAGAACCACCCCGTTAACCGCGTCAACAATCGTCGCTGGATTACTGAACAGAACTGCACCTTGCTGCATCATGGTAAAGACGACGCTTGCCCCAGTTAAGTCTGCAGGAGTGTTGTCTGGGTTCAAAAGGGTAGCCTGCAGGCTCGGCTGCAAATCACCCGTATTCATCCTGAAAACAGTTGACATAATCTCATTCCTCAATTACTCTGCCTTGACATGTGCACCGTCACCGCGCAACACAACCTGGCTGCCCTCAACCCGCAAAGTTACAGGCGCACCGTCACCCACAAGGTTGACCAAACGAACAAACAACTGACCAGCCTTGGCTCTATCAACACCTAAACCAGAATCAAAAACGCTCAAGAAAGCTGACACCCCAGCAGAATCCACAACTACGCCAGAATCTAAAGCGCTAACTAACGCCTGAACAGTTGCTGCATCAAAGCCTACGGCTGTTTCGAGCAGACTAAGAAAAGTATGAACTGTGGCTGAATCAGCACCTACACCTGACTCAAGAAGAGAGATCAAGGCGTGCAAAGTAACTGAATCTAAGCTTAAGCCTGATTCAGCTGCGGATACGGTCGCTTGAACTGTTGAAGACTCAAAAGCCGTTCCAACGTCGCTTCCGGGAATTGCTGCTTGAAGCCCGGCAGCATCTGCGCCCTGTCCAGATTCAACTGCTGGAACCGAAGCAGCTAAACTTGCAACGTCTGAGCCGACACCACTTTCCGAGGCTGAAATAACATGAATTCCTTGAAAAAATATTTCGCCGAACTCTGTTAACTTACTGCCGAAAACAACTTCGCCATACTCAGTAAGCCCGTTAGAAACGATTTCACCGTACTCGGTGACAGCGACAGACAACACTCGCAACTCCTACTTTAAAGCTCTATCCAAATAACGCCAACCTATTGTGCTGACCCAGTGATAGTCTTGGTAGTAATATGGGCGATATGTTGCGCTTGTGTTGACGATAGCCGTGTTAACTCCAGCTTGTTCGCCATAATACATTCTGACTAGTCCATAAATCGAGCTTACCAGCAACGCACCCACGTTTTGCGAACTTGATATTGGCACAGCAAAACCTGAATTTCCAACATTGAAATTTGGATATTGCGTACCTGTTGAAGCAGGATTGCCTTTAACTAATGTGGGAAGGTTTGCATTAGGCGTAAAAAGAGTGTACGTTAAGTTGTACACGTAGAGCTTATTCGGGTTTTCTGGAATTAACCTATCATAGTGAATTTGATAAGCATTGTAATCCCAATTGCTGTCTGTCTGGTTGCTCCAAAGAGAAATCGTCAAGACATCGCCAACCGCTACGCCAACAAAGTAGGCATTTACGGTGTAGAATGTGTTAGCAGCAACAGCCTGAGTTCCCGTAGCAACATTAGAGCCGTTTTTCTTCATTCGCCACGAAATAGTTGCTGCGGTTACAGCTTTTCCAGCAGCAATAACATCAGCAATCCAAGTCTGCGCAATCGGCACTGAACCACTGAACGTCGGCAAATCGCCAGACACCACCGTATAGCTAACCTGCTCGCTCCCGGCGCCAGGCTCAGAAGTTGGCAGCGTAGTCGGCGTGCCTTGCAACGTTTCTTGTGCAGCCTGCATTGTTATGGTCAACGTGTGAAGCGTTGAAGTACGGGGAGTAAGCCTTGTCATTACTAGGTCACGAACGCCGCGGTTGAGTAGATGCCCTGGATGTTCGTAAGTAATTGCGCGCCATCGTCAGAAGGAACAGCATTAAAGTACACAGTCAAGACTCCCGACGGCTCATCATAAAACCAGCCGACGGCACTCCACAAGCCATTAGGATCCTGAGTTTGATTAACTGCTGCGTTAACCTGATCTGAGCCACTCGCGGAAATCCCTAAGTTCTGCGCAAGCTGAATTTTCGCGTAGATACATGCGTTACCCTGTTCAACGTTTGTCAACCTCGGTCACCTCAAGTATGAGTATAGATCCCGTCAGCGGTAATTACGAGGTTTCCGCCGCTCGTGTTCTTCACGTAGTACCAATAGCTCGCGCTGCAGTGAAAAGCAAAGTTCAGCCAGCCGCCGTTAGAAGAATCCATATCAACCTTCACATCATTCGTACCATCAGTTGCGTGTAACTCCACTGCACCTGCATAGCAGATGTTGTGAATTACCACGCATTGAGTACTTGATTGCTGAAGACTAAGGCTTGCTCCGTTGCTAATAGTTGCGCTGTAAGTGTAAGTATCCCCAACGTTAACCATGCCCATACACCTATTGCAGCGAAACCGTCAACGTCGCAGTCCACGTGGTACCGCTTGCTTTCGTGCCCATGGTTGACACCAAACGATTCAAAGCCGTCCCTGAACCTGGCGGAGCAGCTGAGGCACTAGGCAGCCCAGACGGAGCCACACCAGCGCAGATCTCGTTCCAAACGTAGTTGGCTTGGCCTGAGCTGAAGTTGGCTACGACAACCATCTGCTGGCTTGAACCAACCGTGACGCTTGTCGCAACAACCCAGAGGTAATTGCTGCTTGCCTGCAGCCCCGTTTGACTTGCCGACGCCGCCGTCGTCGAGTCGCCCACGCCTATGCAGCCGTAAGTAGCGTTCAACGGGGACGTTAACCCGCCGTTCACGGCCTTCCAGATGATGCTGTTGATTCCGCAGTTCAGCAGACAGTTGCCCTCTAACTCCAAGGACTCATAAGGTTTAACGCCTGAATCCATGATTTCCCGCGGAGTCATCCCTGGAAAGTCGCCGACGAACTTTTGTATCGTCCAACGCGCCATCCACGCGGCTTTCTCGCTTGCTGCTGCATGTGCAGCTACGCTCACTTTTTCATGTCCAAATGCTTTTTCCATGTTTAAATCACCCTTTCACACTGCCCAGCGCATGGCCAAGCAAAATTGCGAGATGATTTTGAAAGCCGGCTTTACGGACCCTAACTTAAAAGACAGGGGCAAGAAGTTTTTTTGCTCTTTTCAAAAGTTGTGTTTAACTCGTGTTGAGTCCAGTCACTTTGCAGATTGCTTCTCCACAGACTACCACGGGGCTGTAGCGGGTTGTCAAAGTCACGTCGACAGAGTCGAACTCCTGTTTTATTTCAACGTCGCTCATCAAGGGGCGTTTTACTTCGCGGCTGCTTAGGCGGCAACCTTAACGAAAAAGCCCAAAGGTGAATACGCCGCCGACAGGTTCGGCCCAGTGCTCAATATGTACGCGTTTCCCGCTGGAACAGTGTTGCTTATGTACAGTGACATGCCGTAGATTGAGCCGATCACGCCGTTCTGCATTGCTCCCGGCTGCTCGCCGTACTGTGCGTACAGCGAAAACTGGGGAAGATACATGACGTCTCTGGCGTTGATTGGGTTAAGCAGGATGCTGTCGGGAATGAAGTTTTTGCCCTCGATCGCTGCTTTGCCAGCCAAGATGTCTTTGGTGCCAAGCCCACCGGTTATGGTGAACTCGGATCCCGTGGCGCCTAAGCTTTTGCCCGTTGCAGGAGTAGACGTCGCTGCGGCGGAGTCGAGAACGGTCATGCAGTCGCTGTCGATGGTGTAAGCCATGCGTCGTGCTAAGCGTCGCAGTTGATTCTCAATCACTGGAATGTAAAGGTCCTCGATGTTTTCCCGGCTGATGCGTTCGCGCAGACCCTTCTTGTACGGCGTAATTGTGATCGTGGTATAAGGCGTGAAGTCCATCTGAATCTCAGCGCCCTCGCCAACCTGGCTTATCGCAGCTGAGCGGCTGCCGTTTTCCTTAACGAAAGTAGCTGTTTTGCCAGCGACCAGCGGAAACTCAGCCAGCAATTTCTTGACGACAAGTGCGGGCATGCATAGCTCGATGATTTTGCGGTGAAGCGCGGGGTAAGCAACGCCTCCTGTGTCAACGAAAGTTAATGCGTCTCTAACGAAACTCATGTGAAGTCACCTTTGCTTAGGGTATGCAGTAGATCAAGGCGTAGATGACGGTGCCAGCCGTTGACGAAGCCGTTATTGCCCTGCCGATCCATTGCTCAGTTTTGTCAAGCTGCGCCTGCATGGCAGCGGTCGTGTAGGTGTCTGATGCGGGAGCCGCCATTGCGGCGACACCCTGAACTTGCCCGCTTGCGTCGCTTGCTATCCTCTGCGCCGTCGAGATGCTTCCTGAAGCCGTGACCCGCACTAAGCCTCTGCAGATAACCGTTATTGTTTTGCCTGCTGCGCCGCCTGTCAATGCCACGCCGATGACGTCTTTGCGTATGCCATCTGTTGGTTTTACCGCTGGGATGAAGCCTGGGTTGCTTATGTAGACAACTTGGCCTGCTGTGACGGTTGCTCCCGTGTCAACTTGCGCGCTGATTAGGTAGCGGTCACTTACAAGCGCGGTTGTTCCTTCTAAAGACATGCAAATTCACCTTTAATGGAAACCTGTGAGTTTCTTGTGTGCTTTGAGGAGGTCTTTGAACCAGTCGTAATTGCCAAGTGCATCGCGCTGCATCTCGTCCGCTGCCACTATGCCTTTGCCGCTTGCGTGTCTCGCCGAGTTGGATTGGGTTTCCTGCTTGTCGCCCTCGTCTTCGCCGTCCTGTTGGGGTTGCTGAAGCTGCTTTGAAAGCTCGCTTATTTTGCGGCTTAAACTGCGTTTGGTGGCTTTTTTCGCCACTGCGTCTTCAAGCTCAGAGACTTTCTTTTTGAGAGCTTCAACGTCGGCTTCCGAAGTGCTTGAGTTGGTTATTTGCTTTTCGAGGTCTTGTAGCTGCTGCATGAAATCTTCGTACGTTACCTGCTTCGGCTCCTCTTCGTCTGGCGCCACGTTAACTACGCCCTGTGCCTTATGTGGAGAAGCGCCCATCTGACTGTTATGTTCAGACAAGTGCCTCACCTCTCTTGCAAACAATTTGCTTTCAGGTTCTTGCGGCCTATGCCTAGAACCCACATCCTCGTTATCATTTTCTGATAACTGTGAATCCGCGACGGCTTTGACGATGGCGTCCCATTGGTCGCGGTTCATTGCGGCGAAGAAGCCGACAGGTTGAAACGCCGTTTCCTTGTACGCCGGGCTTGCCACGACGCTGAGCTCGCGGACTTTGGGTCGATGGATGATTTCCCAGGCGCCCGGGCACAGGTGAACGAGCATGCCTTCCTTACGGGTTGGCCGCTTGCATTTGCTGCACTCCACGTCGTCGCTGTCCACCTGAATGCTCACATGGGTCACGTAGCCGCGAAGAATCTTCTCAATCAAGCGTTCCTCGCCGACCTCAGCGCGGAAGAGCACGCGGTCGCCGTCCCGCTTCGCCTCTGAAACCTTGCCAACAACCATCAGGGCGCTTTCGGCGTGGTCAACCCTGAGCTGTGCCCCCGCCAGGCTGGACGCTACGTACTCTAGGTCCTGCTGGGGAACCTGCCATTTGTTGGCGTTCACGCTCGTATCGATGGCTACGCCTTCAATGTTGACAAGCTTCTCGCGCAGCGCGTACTGGGCGTTGACGCCGTCCTGAGCCTTAAAAGGCACAAAATAACGAAGTTCCATCCAAATCACCTTGCCTTCAACTTTGGAAATCAAACGCGGGTACTTGTTTGCCCTGAGCCGTGTAGACTGCTTCCTGCAAAGCGCGGAAGCTCTGCCAATCCCCAAGCAAACTGGGCTGCGCCTTCGCGGCGGCTTTTCTGGTTTGTTTATTCTGTTGTCTCATCCAAAACACCACTTTGATAATTCGATACTTTTGACGGCTTATTCGACGTTTGAGATTTGCATGTACGCATTCACAAATCTGCGGCGCCACTCGTCCCAAGCTTTGAAGTCAAGAAGCGTTCGGATTTCAGCTTTTAAATGCCCGTCAAGCCATTTCCGCACGGAATGGGCATCCTTAAAAGTGGTTTTTTCGAACATGTAATTTTGGATTTCCCACCTTTGCGACCCCTTGACTTTTCCAAGCGTTATTTTGACGCCTTTGCCCAGCTCCTTCACGCGGAACTTTTCAAACTTGTCAGGGTCAGCCACGCGGTAACGCCAAACATTTATTGCTTCTTCCAAACCAGGCATAATATCTTCTTCCCATCAGTTCATATTAATAAAGCATAGTAACCTTTAGTTTCCATTCTGAGAAACTTTTAAAATCGAATGCTTAAGGAAATTACTTTGCAATACAAATGCTTTACATGGTTTTTACTACAACAACGAATTTGTCAATATTGGTGACTATTGTAATTGCATCCGATTGAGCAGTAGTTAATTTCAAATCATAATCGGCTTGATTCCTCTTTTCCCTAAAATTCATGAATTTACTTGCAATAATCGGTTTCTGCATATTTCGCATTACAACAGGAAGGATTCGATGAAAGTTTATTCGGCATAGAAAATCAGGGTCCAACGAATTTAACTTAGCCCTTTCTTGAATGGTAAGTTGCCGGCCATATTGTCGCTCAATTTCTCTGATCAGGTCTAATGAATATTTCTTAATTACTAACTGTAGTGTTTCATGATATAAGGAATAGTAAGCTCTGCTTATGGCCGAGCGAGCCTCCTCTTCAGGAATTCCCGGGTTTGAGACCATCCGTTTTGCGAGAAGGAGGAATCGATCAGGAGTTATCAAATGCCTTACCTGCTATCAATTGTAACAGATAGTCGTTTTAGCGTTTTCTGGGTTATACCAGAAAAAGCGCATGTTAATAGCTCGTCAAATAAGTCATAGGTCTCTGACACTTGATCCTTGCTTACTCTAATCTCTACTTTTGGTTCGACCCAATCACTATACTCGGGATCTGTGAAGAGATCCACGCAAACATCTGCGGGAATTTTTCTAGCTGTTAGAAAACTAGAAATACGCTTTGCAACAAGTAATATTTCTTTTTTGTATTTAACAGCGCTCTTTTGGTGGACAATGAAGGTATCTGCCGTGTTTGTAATTTCGAATTTTAAGGTATCTGAAAGTGTCGGTAACATGAGGTCACCTTTTGTCGCGACGCCAATTGAAAGCCCTTGAAGTTTTACTGTTCCGGTTGGAGTACTTTGAGTTTCAAAAAAAATGTTGTTAGGTATTTCTTTCTCTTCACGCGCCTTAAACATTTCGGTAAGTCTTTGAAAGTGGTTTGTCGCTCCATTTAGGCGCGTGCCCTCAACGAGGACATTTGCTTCAGAATCTATGTTCAAATCAAAAAGCATTTGTGACGTTGCACTCATATTAAGAGCCTTCAATTTGTTCGATAATTCGAGGAATTCTTTTTTCAATAGTCTTGGCGAAATCCACTACTTCTTGAGTAGTTCCTCTAAAAACAACCTTTATTATATAGCTCTTGTTTGGGCTTGGATAAAGCGGTTCAATTATCAAATTTAGCCAATTTGTTGAAGTTGGATTCGATCCTTTTACAGTTAAACTCAAGTTTAAAGGTGCGAGTTCTTTTTCCAGTATTGAACCAATTTTGTCCAGCATCTTATCCTGAACTCTTAGAGAGTTGATTTTATCGAGTGGACTGTTTTTTGAATTTAGGATGTAGCTACCTAAAAACTCAAGGAATATCAGATTAGAAGGTTCCATACCGATTTCTTGATATGTTTTTTCCAAATCACCAAACGCGAGAAGGATATCTTTCAATGATGTTTCGCTTTCAATTCCAAGAACTCGTCTTTCAAGATTTACAAAAATGTCAATTGTCCCTTTTTTGGCTATTATGATTTGGGGGCCTTGAAGCTGCTGGACTAGGGTGTAACCCTTGGCTTCCAACGATTGCCTTACACCCCTATAATCGGGCTGCAACATCCACATAGCATTAAGAGACAGTTCAATAGGTTGAGCTTCTAAAGGCTCGGTTTCAGACATTAAATTGATCCCTCAGTCTCAATAGAAGTGAACGAACTGCTTTTATTAGCTTTTCCTAATTTTATCCAATCAATATGGTCATCACACCTTCAAAATTTTTCTGCACTATTTTTTAGCCAGTTGTAACGCCGAACAGATGCGCCTTCCTCCAGCCCGGCATGCTACTCGCCCCTCGCCTCTTTTTCGTTTAGCTGCTCCATGACGCCTTTGACGGTTTTCTGCACGATTTTTTCGCCCTCGCTTTTCGGCTTGGGCAACAGTTGCGGCAGCCCCTGATCCTCCGGCTCCGCTGGGTACCCGAGTTGCATGCGCGCTTCCGCCACGGTTATGATGCCGTTCTGCACCAGGTCGCTGACGAATTTGGCTTTGTCCTCCACCGTTGCTTCCCAGATCGGTCGCCACTGGACCTTGGGGATTTCGACGCCTTCGCCGAACTCATCCTTGACCAGCTGCTTGAACAGAACCGTTTCCAAAACGTCGCCCACGATTTCCTGAAGCATCCGAAGGCGGGTAACGTACTCCTGCATTACGACGTCGGCTGTGGCACGGTTGGTTCCCTGACTTTCTCCTAAAAATATCTTCGGAACGCCAAGAACCGCCTCGCGCTGCTTGTAGAGGTAGTCAAGCCAGAATTGGACGTTGACGTCTTTAGTCAGGCTTGGAAGCACGTCGACGGTGACGTCTCCGCGGACGAAAACGTCGGTGGCTGCTTTGCGGTCTCGGAAGGCTTCCATAAGTGTCTGGATCTGCGCGTCGCTGAAAGGCCGCTCCGCCGTGCCCGCTTTTACGATGAGCATCGGCTTGCTGTAGGTGTGGCAGATAACCGCCATGTCATCCTCGAACTGGTCGATCAGCGCCTGGGTTTTGAGCAGCGGACGCAACAGGCTCGTGCCGTAAGACCATTCGTACCACCAGCTTTTGGCACCCCACATGAAATGCACCATGTCTTGAGCCGTGAAAACCACGGGCGGCACGGTTAGAAGCTGGATGTAGCCGAAGACGTTGCCGTAGGCGTCGCGTCTGGGGCGCATGTAAACTGGGTCGAGGGGTTTTAGCCAGGTGACTTCGCCGCTGGTTTCGTCCCGGCAAATCTCCAGATAAGCGTTGCCGAAGACAAGCATGTCCGTTGCTGCGATGCGCAGGATGCGCAGGATGTTTTGTTCGTCCAGCCAGTCGGTGAGCCACTCGCGGACCGCGTTGTCGCCGCCGTTGAGTTCGAACCCGTTGCTGATTGCCAAGTTCACGGTGACGTCGACGGCTGCCTTGATGTACGGGGTGAAAGTGTACAGGTCCTTGTACTTGGGCAAATCCTCAATCGGCGTTGCTCCCCAAATGCGATCCCAATACGAGTCATAAGGAGAAGTTACAAAGCCAGCGCCCGAACCCTTAAGCAAATAGCGGTTAACGTACCCGTAGAGCATCTCATCCTTCTTCCAGCTAAGAGGCACCTCCTCCTCAATCTGGCGCTTGCTAACGTTGGGCGGCACCTGCCTCTCCGCTTTAAAGCCCAGCCGCGCCTGCAGCTTTTGGAAGCTCTCGCTGATTTTTTCAGCAACAAAACTCATATTTTGATGCACCTCAAATTACCATAACTTTGAAATCCGCTTAGTGTGGTAGCATTGCTGCTCCTTTTCCCGGCAGCGGCGACTGCACCGCGCTCAGGCAAGCGAGTGCCATGCTCCAGAATACGTCGTCGTGTCCTCCGTCGGGGTGGCTAAACCGCAGGTGCCCAGTTTTCATAAGCATGAATTTTTCAACGTTGAGTTCAGCCGTCAAGTCCACGTCGTCGAGCCTTTTGGCGGGGACGTAGGGGATTTTTACTTCGCCGTTTCGCATTTTTTCCCGAAGGATCGTCGCCATCTCCTCCTTGGACTGCACGGTGAAGGTGACGCCTGTGACGCCTTGGATGCCGCTGCGGACCATGTCCTCGGTCACATAATTTCCCACGCCGGTGACGTCCGTGTAGACGCTGCGGATGGTTCTCCAGCGGTCCTGCAGGCTCTTGACGTAGCCGATGACGCTGGCGTACTCCGAGTGAAGGGGAAAGCGATGAACGTGAACAACCCGCAATTGGGAACCCAGCTTTTCCATGACCAGCACGACGCTGAAATCCTGCTCTTTTCCCAAGTCGACGCCGACGAAGAATTCTCCCGTGGGTTGGGCCATGAAATCGTGGGGGGCAAGCTGACTATCAATGCAGCTGACGATGAGGCTCTGGGTTAGCCACGCGTCTATGTCTTCCACGAACTCAGCCATGAACTCGCGTTGGAAACGGTCGATCGGCAGTTGGCTCCGCATCTCGTCGATGAAGCCCTGCTTGATTAAGCCGGCTTTGACGACTTCTTCGCAGGTTATGGTGTGCTTGCTGAATTCGCTTGCTTGGCACATGCGGTAGTAGACGCTGTCCTTGCTCCAAGGCGTGCTGCTCGCAACCAAGGTGCCGTCCGTCGTGCTCAGCATGGGGTAGAGAACGTTGTAGAAGACCAACTTGTCATCCTTAAAGAAGGCAGTTTCATCCGTTATAATTTGATGCGCCGCATAACCCCGAAGAAGCTGCGGGCTGTTAGGTAAGGCGACGATTTTGCTGCCGTTTCTGAAGCGGATGGTTGTGCGCTGCATCTTGCCGACGAGCGCCGCGCGTTTTTCCTGTGGCAGAGCCGCGAGGAAGTCTTGGATGCGGTCGCTCATAATCATGCTTTGGCGGAGGGTGGGAGCCACAATCAGGGTCAACGTCTTCGGGTAGGCGCATGCGAACCAAATCGCGCGCAGCGCGATGCAGGTGGTTTTGCCTGCTTGCCTGCTCCACCGTACCACGACGCGTTTTGCCCGATCCCGGAGAAGGCCAGCCTGGTAAGGTAAGACCTGAAACCCGAAAAATTCTTGGGAGAAAAGAACCGGGTCTTCAGGCACAATTAGGCGGGAGAACGCTTTTTCAGGTGCCTCCTGACTTTCCTGGCAGCACCCCACCATCCGCCGCAACCGCGAACGCTGAAGCTGCTTCACCTAAAACCGCCTCCTACTTCCAAAACCCCAAAAATTCGCAAGTCTTTTATTTAAACAACCGCTTACTCCCAATAAGAGAGATACAGATTGCGAAAACCCGCCTACACACTCTTAATGCTGACTATTGTGGTTCTTGGGCTCATCTTTATCGGCAATGTGCCTATCGGCAATGCCCAGAAATGCACAAACGTCAGTGGCATAATTAGCCAAGACACAACTTGGACGCCCTCAAATAACCCCTACAACTTCACAGGGGATGTAACAGTAGCGAGCGGTGTCACATTGACCATTGAACCAGGCACCGAAGTGTACCAATTTGTCGGTGTCGACTCATACATTGCGCCAGACGATTCTCGTCTCCATACACTTAATGTAAATGGCACGTTGCATGCCGAAGGAACCGACAAGGATTTAATTGAATTTGGAAACGTCAACATAGGCTTTGGGTCGTCAAGTCAGAGATGGAACTCTCAATCTTCCTCTGGCTCCATATTGCAATATACTGCAGGTGAGCATGCAGTTGGAACAGACAACGCATCCCCGAAAATAGATAATAACAATATGCTCACTATTGGTGTTTCTGGCGGCTCGCCCATAATCTCCAACAATGTAATCGTAACTGAAATGGACATCGAAGCTGGCTCCCCTATCATTTCGAATAATACAATTACTGCTGAATCTGGAGGTTACCCAACAGAACTTCCTGCCGTCAATTTTGAGGGTCAAAATTCTGCGTTATTTTACGGGAATCATGTCACTGGAGATTTGTCGGTAAGCGCAGGGTCGCCTGTGATTGAGAACAATTTCATCAGCGACGGCTTAGTTGTCCTGAGCGCTGGGTCGCCTTGTGTTGAGAACAACCTTATTCAATATGGCGGCATAACAATTTACGGCGAAACAAACCCAGTTATCGAAAACAACACTATCGCCGCCTGCACTATCGGAATAAACATTTACGACTCAAGCGGCTCCCCTGTCCCCACCATAGCCTACAACAACTTTGAACAGAACAGCAAGTACAACATTTACTTGGGGCAACAGGGCAATTACAGCTCGACCGCACCTAACGTTAATGCCGCGAATAATTGGTGGGGAACAACTGACCTCTCAGTAATCAACCAGACGATCTACGACCATAAAGACAACTTCAACGTGGGCACGGTAACCTTTACGCCGATCTTAACCTCGCCAAACACGCAGGCAGCGCCTAACCCGAACGCGCCCATACCGACGCCTAATCCCCAAACGACCAGCCAACCCAGCCAACCCACAACCACGAACCCGCCAACGTCAACCTCAACCCAAAGCAAAAATGGAAATTCAACGCTCAGCCAGACCAGCCTTTCAGTTGTTATCGGTGTCCTGCTGGCGGTGATTTTCGGGTTGATAGCAGCAGTCGTCGTTTTCTGGCGCAGATCAAAACTGCCCAGGACCAAAGCGGGAATTGAAGCAACCTAAAAGTCACCCCTGATTACGTTAGAAAACATTTGCTTTGCACTTTCTACGTATAAAACTGCAAAGCAATTTATCATAACTTTTATATGAAAAACCATTTATTCCTAATTGTTATGGGAATTATTGGTAAGAGTTTCACATTAATTCTGATTTTTATTATGCTTGTTTCAAGCCTAAGTTTAACGGTGGTCAGAACTGTATGTGCGCAAACTGGGGTTACTACCCCCTCTGCGCCAGACTTTGGAGTAAAATACCAAATCTTTTCTGTCAACATACCGCCGGTTTATGGAGTAGACCCCTCGACCGGGAAAGCAGTGATTACTAAGGCAGGATACACTGTAGTAGATGAAGAAGTTTGGGTGAACATTATGAATCAACCTTTTGTTCCCTATAATGAATCAAGTGGGAACAGTATACAGTTGTTTTATAACATAAGATGGAAAGAGCCTAGCAATAACTCTTGGATAATTCTCCCCAACTACTTCAGATTAACTCAAAGTGACAGCGAATACACAGCTATTCCCTTTGATTTCAAGGGAAATTACCAAGCAGGTTTGAATGCAATAGACATTCCCATCGGCAGTGAAACGGATTTCCAAGTCGAAGCAGCCATAGGATACTACACAGCAGACAATGGTTTTGTCGGCAAAACAAGCGGTTGGACAAATCCCCAGTCAATACAGCATGCGGGTAACTACACTATACCGAGTCCTAGCTCATCTCCTTCATCGACAGCCGCAAACCCCTCCAATTCGCCTTCAATAAACCCAACAGAAACAAGCCAGCAATCAGGAGCGTTTCTGGGTCTTGATTGGGAGAAAATCGCTATAATAGTACTAAGCACGGCAGTCATTGTTTTGGGCGTTACCTTGGTGCTTTCACATAGGAAGAGCAAACAATTTCATTCGTCCAGTTCAGAAAACAAAAAGCCATTGGTTTAAATGTCTGAATGAACCAATGGTTGATTCAACTCGGACATCGGCTCGAGAGCAAGCCTGGATAACGAAACCTCAACCAACAGTGACGGTTTACGGCTTCACTTGATATACTTGCTAAATTCACCGTTTCATATTGGCATCATTGTAGCCGTTTGCTTTAGCTTTTATTGGCGTTTTTTAAGTGTGAAGGAGCCATTCCACGAGGTTGTAATGGGAGCGGTGCAAGCGTCTAATTGCGTGGAATCGCAGCCTTGGTTATGGTTGGCGTTTAGCGGCGTTTCTGAGAAGAATTCACAGGCGAAGGTAAAGCCTTCTTTTGCCTGACCGCTTTTTTCTTTGAGGCAGATTTTGACTGCGGGAACTTTCAACTTCATCATTTTTGCACTTTCAAGCTTTTGATTATTTTGATTGCGTTTAGTCTGGGCGTCATGAACGGGAATTTGGGGAGCCGCTGTCAAGGTAGGTCGGGAAGCGCGTGGGAACCGCAAAAAGCAGGGTGGACAGTTTTCGCCGCCTGTCCCGATGCAGCGGAACCAAACGCGCTTGCCGACACATTGCTTGAGGGGCAACCTGGCAAAACATGCCCAAAGCAAAAACGGCGAAATAGGCGCCTCAGGCACAGCAACGCTCAAGGGAGCTTTTTTCAGGCGCCCCCAGGCTTTCTCGGCGGCTCCCAGCATCCAAACACGCGCCCGCATCCGCCCCGGTCTTCTTCAGCATGGCTTCCAGCTGGTCTAGGTCTTTGTCGATTTGTCGTTCGTCTAGGCCTTTTGCGATGGAGGCGATGATTTGGGCGGTGTAGGCGGCGATGCGGGTGTAGCTTTGTCGTTCGGCTACTGTTAGGGGGCGCTGTTTGCCTTTTTCGTCCACTACGTACTTGACGACGCCCCAGCTGGGTGAGGAGTTTGCGGCGCGTGTGCTGGGTGTCAACGTGCAGGATGCGGCGCATCTTGGTCACGCGGCCGCTGACTCGCCTATCAAGACTTAATCTATGAGGCATGTTTTTCACCCGAGGGGGGAGGGGGTCTAGTATTAGTGACAAAATTCCAACACAAATATGGGTTTTTAACATGAATCCCTGGCTTGCAGGCTGCCCGTGCCCCGAGGATCAATCAGAACCTCGCCCCGCTCAACATCAGGAACCAAATGAACCTCAACAGGCTCAGCAAGCCGAGCCAGGACGTCGATGCGGGTCATCTGGGAGACGGCTTCGCCCAGCGCTCGGTCGTAGAAGCTGCCGCGAAGGATTATGCCGCGGATTTTGCGCTCCAAAAGTTTCTTCTGGTTTTTCTTGTGCATGATATCACCTGAACGCCACTCAAAGGCGGCGAGAAGAAAACGCTCTCGGCGGGCTGCGGCGGCTAGGCTTTGGGTTGCCTCTTTGTTTCCAGGTAGAAGCGTACGGCTTCCTTGACGAGTTCCGCCCGCGAGGTGTAGCCCCAATCGTTGTCTTTGACGACGTCATCGACCTGTTTTATGAGGCCTTTGGGAAGCCTGACGGTGGTGTATTCTGTCATTGCTGTATCACTGTTGATACATCCATACCAAAAGCAATATTTAGGCATTATCGAAACCAAACGCTCAAACGCCACCGAACAAGCAACCGCCTTAAACACCAATACGCTTAAATTCACGTTGTCACCACTGAATCATGAATGTAACATGCCAGAAAACGAAGAAAACACACAGGACGATTACACAACCGTAAGGCTCCCAAAAGAACTCATAGACGAAATAGACCAAATCATCAAACGCGGAATAAGAGGCTACAAAAGCCGATCAGAATTCATAAAAGAAGCCATACGCAAACGCTTCGAAGACCTACAAACCGCACAGCCGATGCCCAAGCTGCCGCCGCTGGAGCACTTCAACGTGGACGAGGAAGGCGTCAGAATCCTAGACCGAACCCTAGCCACCAAAACATCAGGCGGCAGAATAATAGACGTGTACTTCAAACCCGACAGCGTCTTTTGCGACTACTGCCAATCCAGCAACTGCCGACACACCAAATTCGCCCAGGAACTCCCAGCGGTACAGGAAATCCTCGGCAAGAAAGGCTGGAAAATCGCCTAAACCGAAACCAAGCTTCAACCTTGGCAAACATTTTCATGCCACAGAGAGCCTATTCCATGACTTTTAAAAAAGGCAGAAAAAGGAGCAAGCGCCCCAAGTCAGGGACGTTTATGCTATTCGCCCAGGATTCTTCGGAAGGCCGGGTACATTTCAGCGGCGCGTTCCTGCATCAGCAGCTCGTAGTACTGGTAGATGATGCCCACGGACAGCAGTATGCCTGTGCCCGTGCCGAAAGTGCCGAAGAAATCTGCACTTGCCGCTACGAGGCCAACGATTATGCCTCCGAGAACCGTGACGACAGGAATGTAACGTTTAAGGACTGCTTCAATGGGTCTTCCAGACCTGCGGTACCCAGGAATCTGCATGCCGCTATCCATAAGCTGCTGCGCAACTTTTGACGGACCCAAACCGCCCACTTCAAGCCAAATCAGCGAGAAAACAGCGCAGAAACCCACAAGGATGCCCATGTAGGCAGCTGCCCTTAGCGGGTCAAGAGCAACCTGCTGAATGTTCGCTGGCGCGGTGACGAAGTAGGCAAGGCCGCCTACGGGTGAAACGTTTGTCGTGCCGCTGCTGGTTCTTGTAACGTTAAACTGGCCTATTATCGTAAATAAGAGACTGTGCGCAGAAGGTGGAGGGCTACCCATCTGGCTCCAAAGCAGTTGCGAGAAGAAGTAAACGTTTGCAAACAGGGCAGAAGCAAATATTACTGGAAGGTTAGAAACGTACAGCAGTTTAATGGGGTACCTGCTTCTGAAGCCTTTGTACCCTGCGTAACTCATCGGAAGCTCAATTCGTACACCGTTCAGATAAATAACTACCAGGAACGCCGTTACGGTGGCAAAGAATCCCAGTAAAGACGGATAAACACCTGAAACCTCGCCGAGCACCCACTGCACCAACGTGATGCCGTGACTCAAGTAGGCTGAGAGTGCGCCGACGAACAAGCCGGTTGCGGGAGAAAACATGTCCCAGACTACTGACTGGGCTACGCCTGCCATGATGAAGAGGCTGATTCCGCTGCCTAAGCCCCAGCCTTTTTGGATGAGTTCATCCATGAGCATGACCATTAATCCTGCGGCTAGAAGCTGGAAGAAAATGATCAACGATGTGGAACCAGGGATTGAGCCGAACATGCCGCTTATGATGTAGGCTGCGGCTTGGATGCCTGTTAAAACGATGCTGAAGACTTTGCTTGCGGACGTGAACAGCCCCCTGTCCTCAGGGTTTGACATGTCGCATTGGATGATTGATGAACCAGCGAGCAACTGCAGAATCAAGCCAGCCGTGACGATGGGTCCGATTCCCAGTTGCATAAGCGTTCCATTGTTAGAGGCAAAAATAACTCTCAGTTGACTAAACGAACTTGAGACAGACGACGAAATCCCGTAGAGCGGAATCTGAGACATCACAAGGAAAATGACAAGCACGAGCCCTGTCCAGAAGATCTTCTCGTTAAAACTTACCTTTCGTTCAGGCTTCTTGATTTCAGGCAGAACCCTTCCGATTGGCTTGAAGAGACCGAGAAATCTTCCAGGCATTTAGCAGCTTTACTCTCCGTTAACTGGGGAGCCTACGATTTCTCCGCCTGCTTTTTTGATTTTTTCAGCCGCTGACTTCGAGTAAGACGGCACTTGTACGGTTATGGCTTTTGTGATTTTTCCTGATCCTAAGAGTTTCGTGTAGCCTAACGCTGCCAGGTCAATTTGTGGTTTTTCCTGCTGGCTTACTTGCGGTAGTTCTTGAAGTTTCTTGAGGTTGATCGGGTTCACGCGTGTATGGAGGCTTTTGGGCGAGGTGAAGCCGCTTTTGCCGAAGTAGTCAGGTTCATGGGTTACGACGTAGCTCCACAAGTGTTTGTGTCGCCCGACTTTTCTGTGCCCTTTTGAGCCTGCGTCTCGGTGCTGGCCTATTCTTCCGTAGCCTACTGTTCTTGAGCCTCTGAATTTGCGTATTTTTCTTAGTTTATGCGGCATTTTGGTCAGCTTCTTTGTTGATTGGTGTTTCTGCTTTTTTTAGTTTTATTTCGAGTACACCGTTCTTGTATTTGGTGTACATGATGTCTGGAATCACTAACTTCGGCAGATTTAAACTTTTATAGTATCTGCGGTCTTTGTTTTTTGCCGAGAGCGTGATTTTTTGGTCTTTCACATGAATTTTGAGGGTATCCCTATTAAACCCTGTGATTTCCGCGACTACGGTTATGAAGTTGTTTTCTTGGAATATGTCGATTAACGGTTTGGGTTCTTGGATTTTGTGTTCGATGAAGTTTTTGCTTGGTCGAAAACTTTGGGGGGCAGACATTGATTTTAGGCGGTATGCGTGTTCGGGTTGGATCATTCTTGTCTTGTTGGTTTTTGTTGTTTGGTCGTTGAAGTCTAGCCATTTGCGGTTTTTTACGCTTCTTCGCCATTTTGCGCTCAGGTCTTTCCCCCTCCAATACCTAACGGATTTCTTCAGAGGTATTATAAAACGTATCGCACATAAAAGCTGAATAAACAAGCAGTTTGCCTGAAGCAGTTTACCTATGAAAATGGCGATTGCGTGGAAATTCTCGGTTTCGTTTTGGGTGAGTTTTCGTTTTTTGAGGCTTTTGTGATGGATTCTTGGGTTTTTGGGGGTTTTTTGATTGCCTTTTGCCAGATTTTTTAATTTGCGACTTTTCGGATCGTTGTTTGCGAGTGGGTAAATCCACCAACTGTGAGGCGGTCACGAAAAAACGAGTGCGAAGCTGGAGATGCTAAAACAGACCTTGAATGGACAGCCCTGAGAGATAAATAAAACTAAGAAAAAGCGCAAACTTTAGCACACGTTAAATCATGCGTTTTACTAGGTCGTTTATTGCTTCTCCGCGGTAGCCTGCTTCGCCGCCTGCGTTGAAGCCCTTCTTGGTTTTGCCCTTGTAGCCTTTGCTTGGCGGATGCAGCTTGAACAGCGGCTGAACGTCGGGCAGCTTTTGGAATGCGACTTTGCAGTTTACTATAGCTTCTGCTAGGTCGTCAACGTTTTTGTAGCCTGCTTTCTGTATATACTCGTCGGTGAGTTTTTTGCCGCCTGCCAATCTGGCGCGCTTCTGAAGCATCATAGACACGGTTTCTTTTGTGGGTTCGCCGTAAGTTACGTAGTTGTTTACGCGTTGCAGCATTCCATGGTATGCTGGTCGGCTGTCGATGAGCACTGCATGGTTAGTGTGCGTTAAATGCAGCAATTCAAGGGTTTCCCTTGTTTCTCGCTGAGCGCTTACGGTTCCCCGAACCTTAACCACTACGAGGCATTTGCATTGTTCAGTTTTCTGCGCCATTTTATCTCACCCAGTCCACTTGAGTAATCAGGTAGTATGTTTTCTTTAGTCCGTCGAAGATTGCGCCCGCGTAGGACGGCACGGTTCTTGTTGACCCGAAACTTCTCATCCAAAGGTCTTTGACTCCTGCTAAGCCAAAGATGACTTTGGCCACTTCACTTGAAACCAAGCCCAAACCTCTGGGTCCGGGAACAATGACCACTCGGACGCCGCCGCATTTTCCTTCAACTTGGAACGGAACCGAATGGGGTTTGCCGCATCCGCATTCCCAACTTCCGCATCCACGTTTTACCGGGATAATGTTTAGGCGGGCGTTCGCGGCTGCTTTTTCGATGGCGTTTCGCACTTGACTGGCTTTTCCCGAGCCTAAGCCGATGTAGCCGTCTCTGTTTCCAACGGCGACTATGGCTTTGAAACGTGATTTTTCGCCGGCGTCGGTTTGTTTCTGTACGAGGTTGACGTTTATGACTTCTTCCTGCAGGTCGGGAATAAGGGAGTCAACGATTTGGGGCTCTGAAATTTTTATCCCGCTTAGGAAGACGTCTTCTATCGTTGTTATTTTGCCTTCCTGGATCATTTTGCCCAAACGGGTTTTCGGTACCCATGTTTCCAGGTTAGTTTCACGTTGTCTTGGTCTTTGCGTTTGACGACTCATGCTTTCTTTCCACCTTTCTTACTTGCCTTTTCTTTCGGGGCTTTGGGTGCTTTTGGAGCTTTTCCTTTTGGCGCTTTAGCCGCTTTCTCTTTGGGTGCCTCTTTAGGTGCAGCTTCAGCCGCAGGCTTGCCACCTTTGAAGGCGGCGGTGATTTCGCCTTTAACTTTTGTGAAGTGCTCTGGCAGTTTTTCAGGCGCGACACCCTGCGCGATGTACTTTGAGAATTTTGCGTTGTACTCTTCCGACCCCACGCCTAAGCTTTTAGCGTATTTTGCTATGTGTTCGCCCTTCATGCGTTCCTTCACGATTTTCTCTTCACTGTGAGGAACCTCCACGCCGGCATCCACAACTCCGCTTAATGCGGCGAAAACTTTGGCGCCTTTAGTGGGAGCGGTCAAGCCGATGTCTAAAATGGCTTCTTTTATCCCTTCAGCTTTCGCCTTCAGACCGCAAAGATAACCTGTAAGGTACGCTGATGAAATGTTGCCAGTTGGAGCTTTCCACCCGTAGGTTTTGGCTAATTCACGGCTGTTAGCTGCGGCTAACACCTCGTCTCCGTGGGGTTTAGCGATGGCTATTTGCACTGTAATGTTTTTCAGTGAAGCGCGTGTGACAAGCCGAGGCCTTCCAGAAATAACCAGAGCCTTACGCGCTTGGTAATCAGTTTTTCCTTCCCGTCTGCGCCTTAATTTTACCCTATAATGACCACTTGTTGCCAACTTAACGTTTCCTCCATAAATCGTTAGCTTTCAGGTTGCGTTCCAATTCAGCTATTGATTGGAATCTGCCACTGCCAGCCATCCTGTAGTATTGGCTGTACGTGTCTTCCGTTATGGTTCTACTTGCCTTCAGCTCGCGAAGCTTACGTCTCAGAGACCTAATTCTTATCATCCAAGCCTCTTTCTGAGTTACTTTTGCGTAACCAGCACCGGTTATGCTGCCGGGGCCGCTGCGTCTGCCTTTGGCTTTTTTGCCTCGGATAGTTTTTGCCCGAGATCTGCTTACGCCTTTCTGAGGCGCGGAAATTATGACTTTTTCATGAATCAGTTTTCTGACTTCTTCCCGTGTGATTGCGCCTTCAACATCATCCATAAATTCAGGGTTAATCCAAACGCGGTTTTGCCCAACCTTTAAGATTTGAGCTGCTAATCGTCTCTGGCTGCTTAAGTCGGTCATTGTTTTTCTTCTCCTTCTTCTTCATCTTCTTCCGTGTCTTGTTCAGACGTGGATTTTTTGGGTTTCTTGCCTTTCTTCGGCTTTTCCTCTACTTCTTCTTCTGCGGCTGCTTCTGGTTCTTCTTCTGCTTTCGTTTCCGCTTCTTTTGCTTCCTCTTCGTTCTCAGGGGCTACTTCCTTATCGAATTCCTCTTCGATTTTTTCTGCGTCTTCAGCTTTGGTTTCTTCTTCGCCCTCTTTCTTTTCGGGTTCCGCTGAAACTTTAACGTTTAATATTTTAAGGTTAAGTTTCTTGGCTTCTGTAATGATCAAGGCGCGGTTTCTTCTGCCTACTCTGTGCGCGATACGTACTGCTTGAGTGTTAGGGTCAACAGTGGATAAGTCGGCTACGTTGTAAACTAGGACTTCCCTGTAGCCTGAAGGATGCAGACCTCTGGCGATTTTTGGTCCCTTGTAGCCAGTGCTGCAGCCTGGCGGCCAACCCTTGATTTTTCGCCGGATTTTGTTGTCTAATCCTCGGGGTCTTCGCCAGCTTAAACTGAATCTGTCGTATTTCCAGCTTTCAGCCCTCACGAAGGCGGGTTTCTTGTTTCTTGTGCGTGCCCTAAGTCTAAGAGCTTCTCGTGAAGGTTTAGGTTTCTTTTCGGTTTTTTCAGTTGCCATTAGGCTACTCCCTCGTTTCTTTCGTAAACGTATATGCCGTCGAGGAAAACTCTCGGGTCTTTTCGCCTTACTCTGGTGGCTTGCTCTATGTTGGCTGCGGTTTGGCTTACGTCTTCCAAGTTGATGCCTTCAACAATTATGTCATCAGGTTCAATTTTGATTTTGACGTCGCCTAAAGTTTTTACTCTGCGTTCTCTTCGTTCGCCAGTGAAGTTTTCTATGAGAACTTCTTTGCCTTGAACTTTCACTGTGATTGGAAAGTGGGAGAATACGATTTTCAGCTTGTATTGGTAGCCTTTTGTTACCCCAGTTATCATGTTTTGAATGTGCGAGTATATTGTTCCTACAAGAGCAGCTTCCTTCTTGCGTGGCCACTTTGCCCAAATACGGATGTTCTTGCCTTCGCCTTCTATTGCTATTGGAGCGAAGGAGAAGTCGCGTGTTAAAGATCCTTTAGCGCCCTTGAAGCTTATCTTCTTGCCTTCCATGCTGACGTCCACGTTGTCTGGAACTTGGATTGTTTTGGATATTTCTGGAAGCCGCATAAATTACACCTCTCAATACACGAAGGCCAGCAGCCTTCCTCCAAGATTCTTTTCTTCAGCATCTTTATGGGCTATTACGCCTTTGGAAGTGGAAACAATCATTATGCCCACGTCCCTGGATGGCAGGAACTTCTTTTCCCAATCTTCGAACTCGCCGACTTTGGCTGGGTATCTCGGCTTGATTGGTCCGCACTTGTTTATTCTGCCAAGAAGTTGAACTTTGAATTTTCCCGAGCGCCCATCGTCGATGAACTCAAACTCGCCTATGTACCCGTTCAGCTGCATTATGCGAAGAACCCGCCCCAGCAGTTTAGAAGCAGGGCTGATTATGCATTCACGTTTGTTCCGCATTTCGTTGTTTATGATGGTTATCAAACCATTAGTTAAAGTGTCCATGCTTTTCTGCTCCTACTCGTATTTTTTGAAGCCAAGTTTCGGGGCTGCCTCTCTGAAACAGTGCCTACATAAATATAAATTGTACCGCCTGATGACCGGTCCGTATGAGCCGCATCTGACGCAGGGTCTTGAACCTTTTCCGTATTTTCGCACTTTTTTAACTTGCTGTTTTCCCATACATTCATCCTTCTGCCCTATACGATTTCTACTCCTAACGTTTTTCTGACGAAAACTATTGATTCCTCGGGAGTCAAAACGTGCCTTGCGCCAACAGACCTGTTTTCTCTTCTTCGAATCTTTATTCGTTGACCGGGGCGATTAACCGTCACGCAGATGTCCATGCCGAAGATTCCGATTTCAGGGTCATATTTCACGCCTGGAATTTCAATGTGCTCTTTAAGACCGAAGGCGAAGTTGCCTCTCACGTCAAAGGCGCTCCTGGAAACCTTGTTGTCAACGACAGGCAATACTTTCTTTAGGAAATCAATTGCGGCCTGTTTCCGCAACGTAACGACGACTGCGATTGATTCGCCTTCGCGTATGCCGAAGTCTCGGATGGTTTTCTTGGCTTTTTTCTTGACTGGAGTCTGACCCGTAATTTCTTTTAGCACTTTGTTGGCTTTTTCGAGGGGTTCGCCTGATTTGCCAACGTTAAGGTTTACCACGACTTTTTCGATTCGTGGCTTAAGCATCGGATGCTCTTCCCAATTCTTAACTAATGCTTCTTCCTCAGACAACTGCGTTTTCCTCCGCTAAGCCTATGAGGGGTTCAGCTTCACCTATGGAAAAGACAAAGTCCAAGATTGTTTGGTAACGGGCACCCTTTGAGTCTTCGACGACCACGAGCGCCTGCCGCCTTTTTTTGGCTTCGGTCTTTTCAATCTCAACTATCTTGCCTTGCTTGCCGATGTTTTTTCCGCCAGTAATCACAGCCAAGTTTCCTTCCTTGGTTTTCAAGGTGGACGCAACTTGTTTGTCGGGGTAAGTGACCTTTAGAATGTCAAAGGTTTCGTAGGTGACTTCGATGGGCTTCTTGGGGTCCGCAACTTTCATAAACATGTTTGACCCGTCGTGCAACGCGATTTGTACACCGTTTTTAACGGTTTGTTTGTCTTCGACGCGGAGCAGCTTGAAGTTTGCTTCTTCCTTGCTGATTGGGTTCAAAACGAGCCCTTTGTGAGATGGCATTACCCGATAGTATTTGCCAGCGTCAGGCAGTGATATGACGTCCATTAAACCGACTGGGAAATCGTCTTTGCGCCGGATTTTTCCGTCAACCAGTACTTTGCCTTCCGACAGGATCATTTTGGATTCTTTGCGTGTCTGCGCAACGCCGAGAATGTCCCGTAGACAAAGCGTTAAAGGTAAACAACCTTGAAGTGAATGTGAACCCGACGAGGGCTTCAGTATCCAAGGCAGTTCTTTCCTGTGAATCGGCCAGAATCTTGGAGCTGGCTTACGTTTCAATCTTGCCGTTTTTCCTTTTTTACCCAAAATCATTGTCCTCCTTCAGCTTCTTCAGAAGCTTTACGTTTGGCACGCGGTTTAGCCCCCGTTTTCTTAGTCGCCGCCTTTTTTGCAGGTGCCTCTTTCGGCTTAGCTGTTTTCTTCGCAGTCGTCTTGGGCTTTGCCGTTTTTTTAGCTGGCGGTTTTTCTTCTTCTACCGGAGCGGCTTCTTTCTCTGCAGGCACCTTTTTCTTTGGAGTTGCTTCTTTTTTGGCGGCGGGCTTCTTGGCTCTTGTTTTTCTTGGAGCTGGAGCTTTCTCTGGTGCCACGGCAACTTCTTCAGGAGCCATTTCGGTGGCTGGTGCTTCTTCTTTTGCAGTTTCAGTCGCTATTTCTTCGACTGGTTTTTCCTCTTCGACTTCCTCAATCTTCTTCTGGGGTTGCTCAGGAGCCTCTTCAGCTTTCTTTTCCGCCACAGCCTTCGGCTTCTCTTCCATCTCTGGCTTTTCTATCGCCTTCTTGCGTGCAAGAATGTCTTTCCGCCAGTTGTCCTCCAGATTAAGGTTTCTTATCTGAACTTTTGACGGGTGGATTGGAAGGAAAATGTTTGTTCCGTCGACTTTTTCTCGAGTTAATCCTTCCATGTAAATGCGATATTCATTCATCGCGACGCGTGAAACTTTTCCTTCGAAGCCCTTGTTGTCGCCGCGCATGATGCGAACCGTGTCGCCTTTTCTTACTGGAAGACTCCTAACGCCTCTTGAAGCAGCAAGCTCTTTGGATAGGGGAGCTGACATAAGCTTGTGCCTAATGTGAGCGGGAGAATTAAAATACCGTTTTCGCTGTTTCCGTGGGCTTTTTACTCGTTTTGTTTTCTGCATAACCTTTGGCTCCTACACTATAATGCTTGAGGCACTTGCGATTCTTGGCCATCTTTCGGCTGCCTCTCGCGCCACTGGACCCCTAATTTCTGAACCCTTCATTTCGCCTTCAGGAGTGATGATTACCGCCGCGTTATCTTCAAACTGAACCCAAACGCCGTCAACACGGCGGAAAGTTTTCCTTTGGCGAACAACGACCGCTTGGAAAATCTTTTTTCTCATGTCTGGTGACCCTTGCCTAACCGACACTGTTACTTTGTCGCCTACGGTGGCTGAGGGGTAACGTCTGAGCCTGCCTTTGTAGCCCATAGCCTGAATTAAACGGAGAACTCGTGCTCCAGTGTTGTCCGCGCACCGCATCTCTGAACCTGCCAGAAGACCGCGGCTAATCTTGTTTCCGTGAGAAAGCATGCCTTTTGCGACAAGTGCTCTTTGTTTTGCTTTCGCAGCCATTTTACTTTTCCTCTCCTAATTTTTCAACAACAACAAACGAAACGGTTTTGCTTATTGGCCTGCACTCGGCGATTCGTACTCGGTCTCCCTCTTTGACGTCGATGCATGGGGGATTGTGAGAGGGGATGTGACCGTGTCTTCGCTCGTACCTTTGGAATTTCGACGCGAACTGCAAGAATTCCCTGTCAACTATGATTGTCTTATCCATTTTTGCCGTGTGAACGATGCCGTCAAGAACTCGTCCTCTTATAGCGAGAGTTCCGTGGAATGGGCAGTTTCGGTCGTCACAGGTTTTCTTAGGTTGCTTAAAATTCATTGACATTACCATAACCTCTTAATGCTTTTTTTAAGTCGGTCTTCTGGTCTGCCGACCAAAAGTTTACCGTCAATCTGAACGATCGTGCCGTCGTCAAATTTGAAGTTGAAGATGGCGGATTCCTTTATGATGCTTCTTCTTTGACCTTGGTTTAGGAAGGTTAAGGTGTTTTTTGTTTCGCGTATCACTTTGCCGCCCACGCCGACGTAGTCTTCATGCGGGCTTTTCGCGACTTTACCCTCAGTGCCGATAAATTCGCAGCGGATAACGTCCGAAGTCACTTTCATTCAGACTCGGTCTCCTCAGCTTCCTTCTTAGCCTTAGCCGCCTTCGCTGGCTTCTCAGCCTTCTTCTTCGGTTTTTCCTCTTCTTCCTTGGCGCCTTTCCCGATGCCGAGTTTTTTCTCGTTTTCCACCGTGAGTATTTGAGCGATTGTTTTTCGCAGTTCCCTTACCTTGGTTGGGTTTTCAACAGCGCCGCCCGCGTTAACCATCGTTTTGATTCGGGCAAGTTCAACGCGCAAATCGACAAGTTTTTTCGCTCTGTCCTCAGAGGACATACCCTGGATTTCTTTAAGCCGAATTATCGCCATTACTGTTTTGCCTCCTGACTTTTCGGAACGTCTGGAACTTCTTTTGCCTCCACCGCAGGTTCCTCCACAATCTCCGCTGCTGTTTTCGCCTCTGCCGGCTGCGCAGGAGCCTGCTCAGGAACTGCGACGGCTTCTTCCGGTGGAGCCGCCTCGCAAACTTTGATTCTGTCAGGGAAATAAGCGTCTGGCGGCATAATTTTTACTCGCACCCCAATGATGCCTGGCTTGAGTTGAACGTGAGCCTCAGCCTTCCTCATTGCTACAAGCGCTGGTTCTCCGCATCTTGGGAAGTAGCCAGCTCGGAACTTTTCGAAACGCGCCCGTTCAGTGGTAAGTTTTCCGCTGATAACTATTTCAGCGCCAAGCGCACCTGCCTCCATGACTTGGTTGAGCGCCCAAAAACCAGCTCGCCTAAAATGAACACCTCGCTGAAGCGCTGACGCAACACGCGACGCAATAACGTACGCGTTGAATTCGGGAACCTCAATTTCAGAAACCGAAATCTGAGGGTTAGTAACTTTGAAGTTTTGTTCAAGCGACGAGGCAAGATCCTTTATTGTCTCTCCGCCCCTGCCTATGACCAAGCCTGGACGCATCGCGTAGATAACCACGTGGGTTCCAAGCGGCGTTTTAGAAATGTTTACACCGCCGTATCCAGCTCGGTCAAGCTTCTTTTGTAAAAATTCATCAATTTCCGTTCTTTTAATTGATTCTGTGATAAAACGTTTGACTATACTCATTTATTTTTCTCCTGTGGTGGGTTTCTCATCAAGCACGATTTCGACATGCGTTGTTGTGTCGTATTTCGGCGAGGACCTGCCTTGGGCTCTCACCGCGAAACGCTTCATTTTAATGCCTTGGTACGCCGCTGCATGTATTATGCGCAAACGATCCACGTCTAAACCCTTGTTTTCCGCGTTAGCCTGTGCAGACTGCAAAACGCCAAGGATTTTTCCGCACGCCTTGATGGGGTATCTTCCAGAAAAACTGTTCACTTGCCCGTGCCTGTGAGGTAGCTTCTTGTTGTATCGCATGTAGGGAATAGATTTCTTTTTTGCTTGCACATCGCGCAGATACTGCTTCGCATTGTTAAGCATCATGCCTTTGATGGCGTGGCATATTTCTCGTGAGGCTTTATGGGATACTTTTAGTTCTCTGCCGCTGGCTTTCGCTGTTTTTTCTGGATTAAGCATTTCGTCGATTACTGAGTATCCCCATTTTGGCATTTTTACATCTCCGATGCGCAAACAAACACGTAAAAGCAATTTATATGGCTTTCCGTATCAAAACAAAAGTTTCGACTGAGTCGACCCTTAAGTTAGCCCTTGAACGTGGGCGGGTTCGTTCCTGTGAGGTGTACAAGTTTGGATAACGGTTTCGCCTTTTATAGTTTACCCAAAAAAATCTGTTACCACTATATAGCCCCGTTTTTCTGTGCAGTTACTTTTCAAGAATTAAATGCTGAGGTCGAGATTTCAAACCCCGCTCGCCGTCAATTGCATCTTAGAGGTTTTCGGCAAACTTAACGGGTTCTATTCTTGTTATGCCTTTGATTTTGTCGTATACGTGTTCGGTACTGAGAATTGTTTTGTCTCGGGGTATGGCTGTTGCTGCATGGTATGCATCAAACGGCGAGAGCTTGTTTTCATTAATTAAAAGTGAAGCTGTTAAGCATATTTCAGGCGTAACTGCAATCCACTCCACATTCTGCAGATGCGACAGGAAGTTCACAGCTACGGATAACTCGCTGAGCAATTGTCTATTGTATAACCAAAAAATGACTTCTTGAATGGCCGCGGTTGAAGCGTAAACGCCTCTGAGTTCCCCTGAGTTTATCTTCTCAAGGATTCTTTCAGCTGCAGGTTTTAATCGGTCCTCCTTTTTGATGACAGCTATTATGAGGTCTGATTCAATCAGGAATTTCAGTCACCACTGAATTTTTTGTCAACAAGCCTCTGTGCTGTTTGCAGAGCTTCTTTTCGAATTTCGGAGACGGATTCTTTTGCATCAATTTTGAGGTTTTTTAGGTCTTTGAGGGGTTGCTTGGAGACTGGCACGATGGCTATGTGATCCCCTAGGTCAACGTAGATTACAGTATCGCCCTCGTCAATCTTGTATTTTTTTCTGATGGCGCTTGGAATTGTGGTTTGACATTGGCGGGTAACTTTAACTTCGTAAGCCATATTGGTAGCCTACTAAATTATTAGTCAAAATACTATAAAACATTTACTAATACTAATTTTCTTTTTATTGCAAAAATGATCAGGACCTTTGCGTCAAACAAGAAAAAATCAGCATCCTAACTCTTTTATGAATTCTTCCAAATTAACTGTTGACCCTTCTTTTATTTCTTGTTCGGCTTGAGTGGTTTTAATCGCAAGATAAGATTTTGTTTAAATAGAAATTCTTTCAAACTGCGATTTGTTTATGTTTTACTTATTTGCTATTGCATCTGTCAATCGGGAAGCAACTGAAAATGTCTGGCAAAGAAGAAAAGATAACGATGCTGCATGGCGCTGGCGGCACAGTCATGCATAACCTTGTCAAAAACTACATTGTGAAATATTTCGGCGGCTTAGGCAACGTTGCCGAGGTGCCCTTGGAAGCTATGGATGACGCTGCAGTCATCGGCGACATCGTCTTCAAAAGCGATTCTCACGCGGTTAAACCCATATTTTTCCCAGGCGGCGACATCGGGCGCCTTTCTATTTCGGGCACAGTTAATGACATTTCAGCCATGGGCGCGATGCCGTACGCGTTGGCTTGCGGGCTCATCCTGGAAGAAGGCTTACTCATTTCAGATTTGGAACGGATTTTGAAGAGCATGCATGACACATGCGTTGAAGCGGGCGTCGGTATAGTGACGGGAGACACGAAGGTCGTGGAGAAGGGCGCGCTGGGCGGCTTAGTCATGAACGTTTCGGGAATCGGCAAAAGAACCCCAGCCTTAGACAGCGACCTGAAAGTGGCGAGGCAGTACCGAAACGTCGCGGCACGCTGGACACTGGACTCCAACATAGCCGAAGGCGACAAAATCATTCTTACGGGGACAATCGGCGACCACGGGTTAGCCGTGCTTTCAGCTCAGCAGGGCTTGACGTTTGGCAGCGAAATAAAGTCGGATGTGCGACCGCTCAACTGTATGACGCAGCGTTTGCTCGGCGAAGTAGGCGGCGTCGTTGCCCTCAAAGACCCGACCCGAGGCGGCTTGGCTGACGCGCTTAACGAGTGGGCTGAAAAAAGCAAAGTCGGCATCCTGATCCACGAGGACAAGGTGCCTATTCGCGAGGATGTTCAGGCTGCGTGCGACATGCTCGGGCTTGACCCGCTGGAAGTGGGAAACGAGGGCAAATACATAGTCGGCGTCGTCAAGGAGAAAGCGCAGGAAGCCCTCGGGTTTTTGAGGCAGACTGAAGAAGCTAAAAACGCGCAGATAATCGGCGAAGCCACAACCCAGTTCAAAGGCGTCGCCATGCAAACAGAGGTCGGCGGCAAAAGAATAATCGCAAGACCCATCGGCGACCCAGTACCAAGAATATGCTGAGCATTAGGCGGTTTTCAATAGCCATTTCCAGAGCGGGACAAAAGTTACGGTTTTGCCGCCTATCGATTGAGCTCCTTCATAGTCCCATGTGATTACGAGAAGGTTGTCACACTTTAACTCCTTACACGCAATTTCTAATGCCACAGTTTCCCGTTCGCTTATTTCGTTTTTTCCCGAGGCGTAGGTCACCTGTATGAGTTCCTCAACTTTGTCGGCGTGTTTCACGACAAAATCAACTTCTCTACCCCTGTGGTCTTTCCAATAGTATAGCTCCCAGTCGGAATGGACATAGAATTTTCTTCTCAGCAGCTCTAGAAAAACGATGTTTTCCATCACTCTACCAGTTTCTTTGCTTAACTTGAAAGCCACATTGTTGGCGAGGCCGACATCTACGCAGTAGACTTTTTTTGGTGCTATAAACTGCTCTTTCAATTTGTATGAAAAACGTTCTTGCAGATAAATAAGGTACGAATCAGCGATGTAGGCGCTGTACTTTGCAATGGTGTGCACATTTTTTATCCCCAAAGTCGTTCGCAAACTGTTAAATGTCACTTCTCGCCCCGTGTTTGATATCAGAAACTTTGCAAGTTCCCTCAGGCTTTGGGGATTTCTCAACTTATGATGGCTAATTATGTCGTTGTCTATCATGTCTTTGTAGATTTGGCTGAGCATTATTGTTCCGAACTTGGCAACTTCCGGGAAGCCGCCTTTTTCCATAAATTCTGAAAGTGCCTTCTTCACAGTGGCAACAGACTTTGTCGAATATTCCCAATTCGCATCCAGCGCAACGCCTGTAGCTAACAAATATTCCTTGAAACTGAATGGCAAGAGTTCAACATCAACATGTCGCCCCGTTAAAAACGAGGCAAGGTCACCACGTAGAAGGTCGGAGTTGCTTCCCGTAATTATGATTTTGTTTGATGTTCTTAGTCTACTTACGAACCGTTCCCAGCCAAGAACCTTTTGGATTTCATCAAAAACAAAGTACTCTACATCGTTGCCGTACAATTCGTAAAAAGCTTTAACAATTTTGTCTAGCTCATCAGTTGTCAACCCAAACAATCGTTCGTCAAAGAAGTTTATGTACCCGAATTTTTCACCCTTTAGCAGCAACAAGGAATAAATTGATTTACCGCAGCGTCTCACGCCGAGAATGGCTAACACGTTTGGCTTTGCAAGAAAACTTCTGACGTGGTTCTTGTCGAGTTCCCTTTCGATGATTTTCTCTTCTTTGAAGAGTCCGTCAAGAGATTCACGTTGTGAAGTGATTATGCCTTTAAGCTCTTCTACGTTCATAGAGAATTCTATTGACACACTTTTTAAAAAAGTTTGTCATTTAAATGTTCCAAGTGACAAACTTTGAACCCTCGCTTAAATTACAAAAACTGTGAAAAGCCAACTTCCTTAGGTTCAGTCAGACTTGAACAGCTACGTTTTTTGCCCAGACGCGGCATGTGCCTTCGTTGCTGACCATGCATGCGCCGACGGGTTTCTCGGGCTTGCATGCCTTCAGGAACATGGGGCACTCGTTTGGTTTAATTTTTCCGATGATTACAAGGTGGCATTCGCAGCCAAGAAGTATGTCTTTTCCCTGCTCAACGTGGACATCATGCTTAAGCCGAGCGTCATACTCTGCCAGCGCCTCGCGCAGCTGCAACGCTGAGTCGGGAAGCCTGCCGATGCCACGCCAATTCCCAGCCGTAACCGAGAACGCTTCCTTCATCATCTCCAGCGCTTTAGGGTTGCCTTCAGGCTTAACCACGCGGGGATACTCATTCTCCAGCCGGGCAGTTCCTTCGGCTTGCTGCTTCACAATCATGTAAATCGACATCAAAACGTCGATCGGCTCGAAACCAGCCACAACCGTGGGCATCCGATAAACCCGTGGGAACAGCTCGTAAGGCTTAAGCCCGATGATGGCGCTCACATGCCCTGGCGCGATGAACCCGTCAATCTGCAGGTCGCCAACGCCGAGCAGCAACTCCATTGCGGGCGGAATCAGACGGTGAGAAACAAGAAAACTGAGGTTTTTCGGCGGCCTATGGAGCACTTCAACCGCGGTTGACGGAGCCGTGGTTTCGAAGCCGACCGCGAAAAAGGCGAACTGCTTGCCCGGTTCACGCTTAGCCATTTCAACCGCGTCGGAGACCGCGTAGACTATCCGCACATCAGCGCCAGCGGCTTTAGCCTCCAAAAGTGACATTTGACTGCCGGGCACACGAAGAACATCGCCGAAACAGGTCACCACCACGCCTTTCTTCGCGAGTTGCACCGCCTCGTCAATTTCAGCCGCGGGCACAACGCAGACGGGGCAGCCGGGACCAGCGATGACCTCAACGTTCTCAGGCAAAAGGCTGCGCAACCCAAAATGCGTGATAGTCCACTCGTGAGTGCCGCAGACGTGGCAGATTTTAACTTTTCCAGCCTTAGGCGCTAAGCTTTTGATTTTTAAGGCTATGTTCTGGGCTAACTGAGGGTTTCGAAACTTCAGGTTTTCAGCCACGCCAAACGCCTCCGCCGCCGCTTATTGGCCAGCTTCGAGAACGCTGTTCCACAAGCTCAGGGTTTCTTTCGCGTCTTCTTCGCTGACTATTTGAATCGCGTAGCCCGCGTGTACCAGAACATAATCGCCCACTTTAGCCTCAACAAGCGACACGTTAACTTCCCGTAGTACGCCTTGACCAAAATCCACGCTGGCTTTCTCGCCTAGAAGACTTAACACTTTAGCGGGAATTGCAAGACACATAACTATCAATTATTAAAGACGCTTTATCGGGCGATAAAAAGAGATTGGTCTAAAACCTTGAAAAGCCACCTACAACAGCCTGACCGAACGAAACCCCGCCGTCACCCGCTGGAACAGCCTCATGCACCAAGAAACGCAGTCCCGCATCCTCGACCGTTTTCCGCATGACCTTCGCGAGGATCTGGTTGCACGCGGCGCCGCCTGAAAAACCGATGTTTTTGACATCAAGGACCATGGCTTTCTCAACCGCCAAGATACCGAGACCCTTTGCCAAGTAGGCGTGGGCGGAGAAGGCAAGGTCTCCGGTGGCGAACTTGTTTTTGTTCTCGAAGATTGACTTCAGCAGGTATGTTGACTCCAAGGTTTCCCCGTGCAGGATGGGCTTGAGCTTCAAAACGTCCTTGCCTCTCACAGCGGCGGACTCCAGTTTCATGGCGGGTTCCCCTTCGTAGCTGCGCTCGTAAGACACGCCGAGGACGGCTGCGACGGCGTCCAGAACCCTGCCGCAACTCGTCGTTTCAACCGCGCCTAAGCCTTTGCCAAGCTGGTCAAGAATCAGGTTCGCCTCGGTTGCGCCGAACGGCAAATGGGCGCTGTTCTGCATGAGCCAGCTCTCAACGTCAACGCCTGCCTTCGCAAGCATTCCAGCAGCCACACGCAAGGGGTAACGGCTAGCCACGTCGCCGCCGAGAAGCGGCTGAGGCTCCAAGTGACCTAGACGCTTAAACTTCGCCGAATCCCGTGTGCAGAAAAGGATTTCGCCTCCCCAGGCGCCGCCGTCCAAGCCGTAGCCGTACCCGTCGCAGACGACGCTGACGGCTTCTTCCAAGTTGTGCTCCGCCATTAAAGCCGCTGCGTGGGCGTGATGATGCTGCACCTGAATGAGCGGCAACCCATCCGCCTCCGCCATCTCCCTGGCAAGAGAGGTCGTGGTGAATTTGGGGTGCAGATCGCAGACGACGGTTTCAGCGTGGCAGTTGGTTAAGCTTTGGAGGTGACGTGCCGCTTCTTGGAGGAAACTGCGGGTTTCCACGTTTTCCACGTCGCCGATGTGCTGGCTGATGAAGGCTTTGTCTTCAAGAAAAACACATGCAGTGTTGTTCAGTTCTCCGCCTAAGCCCAAGACGCAACGCTTCGCCTTCGCCTTAAGACGTACGGGCGCGGGAGCGTAGCCGCGGCTTCTGCGGATAAAGACCTGGCGGGTTCCGTGGACCCGCATGACCGAGTCGTCGCATCGATGCGCGATTTTGCGGTTGTGAAACAGGAAGTAATCCACCGTGCCGCCGAGTGTTTTGAGGGCTTGGTCGTTGTCGTAGACGATGGGCTGGTTCGGCGGGTTGGCGCTGGTCATCACGAACGCGGGGTCGTCTACCCTGTCGAAGAGCATGTAGTGCAGACCAGTGTAGGGCAGCATGACGCCGACGTTGTGCAGGCTCGGCGCAACCAGCGGCGAAAGACCGTAGCTTTGGCTCTTGTTGAGCAGCACGATGGGTCGCATGGGCGACTGAAGCAGCTCCTGCTCCTTCGAACCTACTTCGGCAAAGCATTTTGCAGCCTCCAAGCTTCTTGCCATGACGGCGAAGGGTTTCTCGCGCCTGTGCTTCGTAGCTCGAAGCGCATTCAACGGCTTATCCAGCAGGGTTGAGCAGGCAATGTGGAATCCGCCGTAGCCTTTCACCGCAAGCACGTTGCCTTCACTGAGCAGCCGCCCAGCTTCACGCACTGGGTCTTTTGCCTCAACGGGTTCGCCGCCGCGCGTTGCCAGGTAAGCCCGAGGTCCGCAGGGTGGGCACGCGACGGTTTGCGCGTGGAACCGCCTGTTCGCTGGGTCATCGTACTCTCGTTGGCAGAAGCCGCAGAGGGGAAACTCGCGCATGGTGGTGTTTTCGCGGTCGTATGGCAACCGCTCGATGATTGTGAAGCGTGGTCCGCAGTTGGTGCAGGTGATGAAAAAGTACTCGAACCGCGGGTTTTTGGGGTCACGCAGCTCAGCGAGGCACTCGTTGCAGATGGCGATGTCAGGCGGGATGATTGAGCCAGCCAGCTCCGCCTCGTCGGAACTTTTGCAGATCGTGAACTCGCCGTACTGGCTCGCGCCTGAAAGCTCCACTGATCGGACCTTGTCGATCTGCGCCAGCGGCGGCTTCTTCCCAGTAAGGTCACGCATGAAAACCTTGATTGCCTGCGCGTCGCCCTCAAGGAGGATTTCAACGCCCGCGTCGCCCCTGTTCCGAACGTAACCTGCCAAACCGTTTGCAACCGCAATTCGGTACACAAAGGGGCGGAAACCGACGCCCTGAACGATACCCATAACATTGAGTTTTACGCGCAAAGATAAACCTGCCATAACCCAAACAGAGGTTTTCTCTTATACATTTCGTCAACGCTTAAGAATTTAGCCTTTCTTCTTCCTCAAGTAGACGCCTTAAAACTTTGCCCGCTGAACTGACAGGCAGCTCCGTCCTGAACGCAACCATGCGGATTGCCTTGTACGATGCCACCTTGCCGTTGACAAAAGCCATGAACTCCTCCGCTGAGACAGCCGCGCCTTCTTTGAGCACAACGTAAGCCTTGGGGACTTCGCCCGCCTGCGAGTCTGGTTTGCCGATGACCGCGCACAGCTTGACGGCTGGGTGCTCGTAGAGGACGTCTTCGAGTTCGCGGGGGTACACGCTGTAATCCTTGTATTTTATGAGGTCTTTCTTGCGGTCAGTTATGAAAAAGTAGCCTTCAGCGTCCACGCATGCGATGTCTCCTGTCAGCAGCCACCCGTCGCGGAGCACAGCGGCGGTTTCCTCAGGTCTTTGCCAGTAGCCCTTCATCACCTGCGGACCCTTCACAGCCAACTCGCCCACCTCGCCCACCGCCAGCGGCTTGCCCGTTTCCAAATCGACGATGCGCGCTTCCGTGCCGGGCAGGGGCAACCCGATTGAGCCAACCTTCACCGTCCGCATAGACCTATCGACGGGGTTGCAGTGGGTAACGGGTGACGCCTCCGTGAGTCCGTAGCCTTCCGCCAAGAATCCGCCCGTGACCTGCATGAACCGTTTCTGAACGTTGGGCGGCAGGGGCGAGGCGCCGCTGATGCATACGCGAACCGACGTTAAATCGTACCTGCCGAGCTCAGGGCTTGCTAAGAGCGCTTGGTACATGGTTGGAACGCCGCAGAAAACCGTGACCCCGTGGCGCTGGATGGCTTCCAGGGCTTTGGCTGGCTCAAACCTAGGCATCAAAACCATAGTCGCTGCCAGGCTGACGGGCACGGTCATGCTGGTCGTCATCCCGTAAATGTGAAAAAGCGGAAGCGCAGTCAGGAAAGTTTCCTGAGCGGGTTTGCCTCCGATCCAGGCGGCGAAGGCAAGCGCGTTCGAAAGCAGGTTGCTGTGGGTCAGCATCGCAGCTTTAGGCGTTCCCGTGGTGCCGCCCGTGTACTGCAACGCCGCCAAGTCTTCCCGCGGGTCAATCTCAACTTCGAGGGCAGCCGCTGAGGCTTCCTCTGTTAGCTGGTGAAAACCCCGCACGTTTGGTTTGCTTGGGAGCCCTGCTTTTGACGCGTCTAGGCTGGCTACAATGACGTTTTTCAGGTTTGTTTTAGCCCAAACATGATCCACTACGCCAAAAAGAGAATCCAGCGTAACGATGGCTTCGGCTCCCGAATCCCGCAGTTGATACTCGACTTCGCGTTCCCGATGCAGCGGGCTAATCGCCGTCACAACCGCGCCTGCCTTAAGGGTTCCGAAGTAGGCGATTATGAACTCGGGAACGTTTGGCAGAAAAACTGCGACTCGGTCGCCTTTCTTTACCCCTAACTTGGACAGGGCATTGGCAAACTGGTTAGAAACCGCGTCCAACCTCGCATAAGTAATTTCTCGTTCGCCGCAGACTATGGCGGTTTTTTGCGGAAATTTCTCAGCGCTTTCATGAAGGATTCCTTGGAGAGGAACCTGTGGATATTCAATTTTTCTTGGCAAGGCGTGTTCGCGTTAAAATACGGGGGAAAACGTAAAAACTTATCCTTATCAGGGGCGTCAATGTTTTTTTCTCTTGTGCCTGTTCATCAATCTTGTGTCTCTGCGGTTCCCAAGGTTGTATCTGGGTCCACCACGCACGGTATCCATTCCCCTCATGACACGGTGCCTGAAAATCGGCTTCTTAGCCGAACGCACCAACATCTTAGCCTGCTGCCTTTTCCACCTGCCCGTCTTCCTAAAGCTCACATTCAGCGCCCCAAGCTACTTCGGAGTCTTAGAGTAGTCTGTTATGCCTAGTCTGTTGCCGAAGGGGTCTTCGAACTCTGCCGCCATGCCCGTGTGAATCTCAAACGGCTCTGACAGGAACTTCAGGCCTTTCGCGGTCAGCCGCTTGTACTCTTCCCTCACGCTGTCCACAACGAACCAAATGGTCGGCTTCGCGTCGGGGAACTTGCTGGTGTCTTTGAGGATGATGGCGGGTTCGTTGTCGCCGACTTTGAAGGCTATCATGCCCATGCCTGAAAAGTCAAACTTAACGGGAAGCCCCAAGATGTCTTGGTAGAACTCTTTGCCCTTTTTCAAGTCGCCGCTTGGCAGGAAAAAGTTGTCGTAGTCTCTCATGGATTAACCCCAGAGAGTGAAGTTTTGTCGCGAACGCTTATTAAGATTTCACAAGGTTTACTTACCGCTTGTTTTTAATGGATAAACATATACAGTTAACGCGCTGGAAGCGAAGGAATTGGCAACTGAAACGAAGGAGTTGAGCATCAACATGAGAACCGCGATCGGCTTGCTCTACATTTTTGTAATCGCCATCATAATTGCGCTCGTAATCATAATCATCAGCGTTCCACTTGGAGTTCAGATTCTCGCCGCAGGCTCAGTTACCCCCATTATCGTTTTGGCGTTCATTTTTATTTACTATTGCCGAAAAGGAAAATTCTGGAGTTTTGCTGGTGCGTCAATTTTGGGTGCCATCGGTGTAATCCTAAGAGTGGCGATAAGCACTCAACCCAGCCTTGAAGTAGGCGGCGGGCTTCCTTTAGGAGTAACTGTCCTCTACATAGTGCTCGGTGCCCTTGTCTCACTCAAGAATTACGAAGCTTACTTAGAGTCAAGAAAACCGAGTGGGATTCAGCCGTTGCTGGCTTAGGCACCATGTGGGTTTGTTCATGGTTTTCTGTAAAAGAGCAGCGGAGGGCAAGCCACCAAGCTGCTTGAGATAAGCGTCGGTTTAAAATCTTTCGTTCTCCCCTGACTATCAAGAAGCACGCGGATAAAACGGAAAATTTGGTGGAGGAGCAGAAAGGGTTAGGATTTATGGATTATGCAGTAGCCTTTCTGCTCATCCACGTCGATTTTGAGGTTTTTTCCAGCGACAAACAGCTTAAGCTCTTTGGTGCCGCAGTAGTCCTTCATGATTAGGTTAAAGTCGCCGCTCGGGTTTTTTTCGATAGACACCAGTGAAGACTCAGCCAGGTTGTTGTTTACCAGCTCCCTAAGCAACGCAACTGCTTCTTTACGCTCCAAAAATGTGGTTCCCCTAACAGCCTAGCAACCGCTTAAACTATATAATCTTGCAAGGAAGAATGTTCCATGCGGATCTGAGCATGAACTTTTTTCTGTAGTTTGCAGGAAAAAGCGAAGGATAATTTCCATATTCAAACAGGCAGCAGCTTAGTCAAGAAAATTTGACTAAACTGGGGAAAGAATAAGTCAAGAAATCTTGACGAACACCCTTTTATTGAAAGCCATTTCACTGGTGAGCCATAGAATCCAAAGGTAAAGTCGCAGTTGCCGTGGTCGTCGCGGTTCTCTTTATGAGCGCAATCTCGGGAACAATCACATATTACAACGGCTTGTTAGGCGGTAAAAACGCGAAAATAACGAGCTTGGACAGCGAAATCGCAAGTTTGAACGGTGAAATCGCAGGCAAGAACAGCGACGTAGCCAGTTTAACCAGCCAAGTTTCACAGGAGACAAACTTGAGCGAGCCGTACATTTTCGCGTCTTTAGGCGTCAGCCAAGTAGATGCCGAAAACTCGTTTTATCCCTACTGGCGACTCTTCATCCAAGGCACCGCATACAACATTGGCGGAAGCACAGCGTACAATGCAGGATTAAAAGTCGTCGCCTACGCCGTCTCGGGCCACATAGCAATAAACATGACCGTTACCCTAGCCAACGGCTACGACTACGGAACCAACCCCACAATCGACGCCACCTTATGTACCCCAGGTTCGACGCAGCTTGGAAACCTAACCGCAGGCAGGTTCGCGACGGTTAATCTGGACCTTTACCACGAAGGCGTCCTCGCCAACTGGACCGTAACCCCCGTCTGGACAAACACGCCATAAGAAAAAAGCGAACCATTGGCCTCTCTGGCTTGACTGCACAAAACACATGGGAAAAATCTTAAAGCTTAAAGCCTCAGAGCTGACAATCCTTACTTGCTAAACCGGGACTGGATGGGCATGATCGAAAACTTCGTTATCTTGGGGATCGGAAGCCTGCTCCTGGGTTTCTTGCTGCTTCTCTACATTCCGAAAAAAGTTGGGGGTGCAGGCCAACTGGCATGGGGAAGCTACGTTCTGAGAGTAACCATGCCCTTCTTTCTAATCGCCCTGGGAATAGGCGCCATCGCTTATTCTTTGATAGGCTAGTTGCAAACGCAAATTGTGATCATTAAAGCTCAAGTTTCTTGTGATTCTTGCTTCTGCTGATTTTTCTCAGGGTCTGCTTCACGTCTAAGTGTGTTTCTGAAAATGTACCCTGTGAGTCTACCAATTTTAGATTTTGGCTTTGCGATACTGGCGAAACCTAAAACGCCGAAAAAACCAGAAGTAACAGCATAAGCCCAAACTATCGAACCAGACGAATCTAAATAACTAAAAACGGCTTTGTACGCTAACAACGCAAAAGCTACCAAGCAGAGCGTTCCCGCGTAATAGGCACCGCTTGATTTCTCATCCATGCACAATGAATACGCTGTAGCTATCTTATTTCTTTTGTCATTTGCCTGAAAAAGTCTTAAAACCGCACAGCGAAGAAAAAACAAGCAATGGAAAAAAAGCGCAAGGGCAAGTTTTAAAAAACGTTGCAAACAAATAAAAGGTAAGTTGATGAAATTAGGGACGTAAAATGCCTGTTTGTGCAAAATGTAATAAGAAAACATACGACGGTACAAGATGGAGCTCTATAGCAGTCTACAAAGAGTTATGCGGAAAGTACGTGTGCCGTGCATGTTACTTGGAAGCTGAAAAAGAACTTGCCGAATATAACAGGGCTCTTGATTTACAGAAACTAAACCAAGAAAGAGAAATTCGAACAGAAATACTAAGCATGAAGTGCCCAAGATGCGGTGGCGAACTTGAAAAAGGATATTTACAAGCACCTCATGGGCTTTTCTGGGACGTTAAACAACACGACAATACAGTTCTACACTCAGAAGAGTTGATTGCTTCTTTATATGTTGGCATCGCAAATAAAGAAGCTTTTAGATGCTCAAAATGCCAACTTGTAGTATTACCCTACGCCCCGCTACGCCTATTTGTCAACCAATAGATTATAGAAAGCAAGCGATGGCAGAAAAAGCGCATGCAAAAACTTAAAACTGTACGGGTTCTTAGCAGTTCATGAGGTGGAAAGCTTGGGTAAAGGCAAGGGCGGAAAGCCGAGTACAACGGGCAACCCGTCTGGGAAAGGTCGCGATAATAATCCTCCAAGGAAGTAAAGGCAAATGGGTTAGGGAGTCATCGTTTCCTTAGGGGAAAGCAGCGAAATCAAAAAAATAAGTCCTAGCTGCTGCCATTTTAAAGCCCCAGTGACCCCAAGACTACTTGTAAACTTTTTTCCTAAGCTCAACGTCGTGAAAAACAACAGTATTTTGTTTCTCATCAATCTCGTAAATTATTCTGTATTTCCCCACCCTAACCTTCCATAACCCGCTCAACGGACCAACTAACATTGTACCGTTGTCAGGTTTGATAAGAATTTCTTTCAGACTTTCAGTTATTCTTGACTTTATGTTGCTTGGTAATCTTTGGTATTTTTTGAGAAACGCTTTTGAGAGTCTAGCGGTGTAGGGCATGTTACTTCAGGGCTTTCTCCAAGTCGTTTATGGAGCATTCAACGTATTCGCCTTCAGCAACCTGCTTCCTGCTTTTTTCAATCGCTTTCAACGCCTCAGGGTCCGCAAGTTCTTCAATGGTCGCTAAAATCTGCTCCAGCTTAACGTACGTGCTCATCATTTCGTTGAAAAGCTGCTCTGGAACAAGAACGCCTTCTTTTGTAACCTTAATCTTTGTCACCAAGAAATTACACCTAACTATAAGCTACCGAAGGGACTTAAATTTCTTTCAGTTTCCAAAAAAACTAAAATAGGCCTAAGGAGTTGGGGCATAAAGTACAGCGTAAAGAAAAAGTCACCCTATGCTTAGCGGAAACAGGGCAAAAGGCAAAAGAGCAATAGCATACCTACATGGTCCGCAAATGCGATTGCCGCAACATTCGCAATTCTTTGAATTGCGCTTATTGTTCTTGGAGCAAGGGAGTTAGGTTTTCACTATTTCTAACAGCAAAGGTTCTGCGGCAAATTTTTTAAGTAATAATATGGAATGAGGTTTCAGGAGAAACATATGTCTGAATCAGAGGTAACAACGCTCAACCTAATTGAAGGATACAAGTTTAGAGTTGATTTTGGCGCAGCAGGTGTTCCTAGCTTGGTCGTTGATGAGTCAGTGCCTATTGGCGCAGGCGCCGGTCCAAGTCCTATTTTGCTTTTGTCGGCTGCTGTTGGTCATTGTTTGAGTTCAAGTTTACTGTTTTGCTTGCAGAAGGCAAGAATTAAAGTAAATGACCTCAAGACAACGGTTGTGGCAAATAAAGCAAGAAACCAGGAAGGTCGTCTTAGAGTAGCAAATATAGAGGTTAAGGTTCAACTTAGCATTAACGAAGAAGACAAAACTCGAGTTCAGAGGTGTCTTGATATTTTTGAGAACTACTGCACTGTGACGCAAAGTGTAATGCAAGGCATAAAAGTAAACGTAGATATCACTAAAGTCTAACTCGGAAGAAACTGCTCTACTCGACCATTTGCTGTGTTAAAAAAACTTATATGTTATCGTTTGCAGTAGGCTGGCATGGCAGAACCAAAAAACGGTCGACCAATTTTTTTCCCAGAAAACCTGGTTCTCTTTGGTAACATAGCGCTTTTCCTATGGATTGTCCTTGATTCAGTGGCTTTTATGCTATATGACCTCGCAGCGGGTATTGTGTTTTTAATCCTAACACTTATCTTGATTTATGGCGTACTGCACATTCTGGGTTGCCTGCGTCCATGCTACAATTGCATAAAATGCACGCATGGCATGGGGCGCTTGGCAGCCTTGTACTTTGGCAGACGCATCTTTAAAGACTACAAATACAACTACAAACTGCCCACAGCAATATTTTTCTCACTATACATCGGAGGATTCCCCGCAGCATTCGCACTCTACTCAGCCATCATAGATTTCACAGCCATCAAAGCAGCAGTGTTTGTGGCTCTCTTAGTGTTTACGATCTATAGTGCTTTAACATGGCGACCAAGAAAACCAAAAACCCCAAAAGAGGCAGTACAGCCAAAAACCCAATAATCAGTATATTGTGGGCTTATGGTCGGAAGCCGCAAAATTCTTTTTGAGTGCCAAGCTTCCCTGCAACAATCAAGACAAAAAACTGAAGACGCCCAAGTAATTGAAGCAAGCTACAGCTAAATCGTGGCAGGTGAAGTTGTAAAAGCTACGGAGGATTAATTGGGGCTTTTCTTTTAGCAATTGGATTTGAAGCACTTCATTGTTAGAACTAAACTCTGGACTTGTTAACGGAAGTTCAAGTGTACCCGATGCTTTGGGTTTTTGCTTTCGTATCAATAGGTGTTGGTCTTTGGCTTTTGTGACAAAAACCAGCAACAAATACTAGCCGAGGCTGGTTTGGTGCCGGGGGCGCGATTCGAGCACGCGACCTCTGTGACCAAGGCACTTGCCCCTTGTTCTCTCCAGATTATGAGTCTGGCGCCCTGGCCAGGCTAGGCTACCCCGGCACGCAATTCGCCACTTTTTTCTTGCGGCTGAAAACATTTAGTTTGTTTTCCATCATTTAAACTTTTAAACCCCGCATGCGGATTGCTTTGGACTCGGCAAGACACCGCCTAAAACCGCCTTGGCGCAACGTTCGATTGACGTTTTTGTTTGCATAAAATTTATTGGAGCGGAAACGCTGCCTATGCATGGTGAGATAGTGTCTTCGGATAATGATGACGAGTACCCTGAGTGGACTAAGCGGAAGCGGGCTAAAGACCCGTTCTTCGGCGACATAGACGACATGTTCCGTGAAATGGAGAAGATGATGGATGAGGAACTCAAAAACTTCACGGAAAAAGTGCCGAAAGAATACGTTAAAGAACGCAAGCTGGCCGACGGAAGCACCGTTAAAGAGCTTGGACCATTCGTTTATGGTTACAGCATGAAGATAGGTCCCGATGGAAAACCGGAAATCCAAGAGTTTGGAAACCTCAAGAAGGGACTCAAAGGCACGCCTCAGGTTAAGGAGGAACGCGAACCCTTGGTTGACATCGTTGAAACAGACGGCGAAATCCATGTGGTTGTGGAGTTGCCAGGCGTTGAGAAAACCGACATTAAACTGCACGGCACCGAGGATTCGTTGACGATTTCGGTGGATACCCTCCAGTACAAGTACTACAAGGAAGTTGAATTGCCAGCTAAAGTGCGAGTTATAGAGGCGAAGTCAAGCTACAAAAACGGCGTCTTAGAAGTCGTCCTGCCTAAAGATGAAGCCCAAAACAAGCCGAAAGGACAACCGATCGACATCGGCTAAAAACCTAAATTAAATCCCTTCAATAATTCAGTGTTGCGAGTATAGTAATGAGCGTTAATCAAGAGTTAGATACTTTAAACGCTG
>JBEKWR010000023.1:0-32010 GCA_049512935.1 Bathyarchaeia archaeon | reverse complement strand
ACTGATGTGTTAACGAATTCATAAATTAGGTAAGATTAATAGAGGAAGAAAAAATGAGCAAACAAGAAAAACCCCACTTAAACCTCATCATCATGGGGCACGTTGACCACGGAAAATCCACAACCACAGGTCACCTTCTTTACTTAGCAGGCGCAATCGACGAGCGGACAATCAAAGCCTTCGAGGAAGAAGCCGAAAAAATGGGCAAAGGCACATTCAAGTACGCCTGGGTCCTCGACAACCTCAAAGAAGAACGGGAAAGAGGAGTCACAATCGACCTCAGGTTCCTGAAATTCGAAACCAAGAAATTCAACTACACAGTCATCGACGCGCCAGGACACCGAGACTTCGTCAAAAACATGATTACAGGCGCCAGCCAAGCCGACGCCGCCGTGCTTTTCTGCTCAGCCAAGAAAGGCGAGTTTGAAGCAGGCATCGGTCCAGGCGGTCAAACACTGGAGCACGCGTTCCTAGCGTTCACTTTAGGCATTCGCCAATTAATCGTTGCAGTTAACAAGATGGATGACATCTCGGTTAACTGGAGCAAGGACAGGTACGAAGAAATAAAGAATGAAGTTTCAAGAATGCTGCGAAGAGTAGGCTTCAAAGTAGAGAAAATCAACTTTATACCCGTTTCAGGCTGGACAGGCGACAACTTGGTGAAGAAAAGCGATAAAATGCCATGGTACTCTGGTCCAACTTTGATTGAAGCGTTAGACCTTCTTGAGGTACCGCCTAAATCAACTAACAAACCCCTGCGCATCCCAATTCAAGACATTTACAGCATCACAGGCATCGGCACAGTTCCAGTCGGTCGAGTTGAAACAGGCACTCTTAAAGCGGGACAGAACGTCATCTTTATGCCAAGCAACAAGACAGGCGAGGTTAAATCAATAGAAATGCACCACTCACAAATCCCAATTGCAGAGCCAGGCGACAACATCGGCATGAACGTTAGAGGCATAGCGAAAACCGACGTTCACCGAGGCGACGTAGCAGGACCCGTTGACAACCCGCCAACAGTAGCCAAAGAGTTCATCGGTCAAATCATCGTCATATACCACCCAACAGCCATCGCGGCAGGATACACGCCAGTGCTCCACTTCCACACGGGACAGATCGCATGCAGGTTCACCGAGCTGATAAAGAAAACCGTAGGCCAAACAACTGAAGAGAAGCCAGCGTTCCTTAAAACTGGAGACGCGGCGTTGGTACGAATGGAACCCTTGCACCCAATCGCAGTCGAAACATACGCGGATTTCCCAGAGCTAGGTCGCTTCGCAATCAGAGACATGGGCACCACAGTTGCTGCAGGCGTCATAAAAGAAATAACTAAAAAGGGACCGTAAACCCCACTTCTTCCATTTTATTTTTGTTAATATTGTATTATTTTTCAACATAACTTGCGATTTCTTAGCCATTTACGGCAGAACAAGCGTTTTTCCATCTTCACGTGCTCTTATAAACCGACACTTGTTGTTGTCACTAGACAGTCACAATTGTATATATCCGATCTTGATGAGTTTCTTTGTGACGGTGTGGATTTATGGATTACCAAAGCGAAAAGCTCTGCGTGCTCGAAAGAGATTTTTACAAGGATAAAAAGGAACGCATGCATGAAAAGTTCAATTTCATTTCGCTAAAAGATGTGCCCTTGGAAGCTAGACGAAAAGAGGCAAAAAAACCGTTATTCTTGGTAAGATACGAGTAAATCGTTGTCAGCAAAGGCAACTGTGTTTGCGTGTGGTGTCGGTTGGCGTTCACGTTTTCTTAGCTTTGCTCATTCGTCAATTTTTCATTTTCAACGTAGGCTGGCTTGACAATTGACCATGCTGCCTCTACTCCGCTTTTTGTCGATGATTAAGCTTTTATACCGATTGTTCACAGAGAGAGTGTGATCTGCATGTTTAGGCAAAGCAAAGCTGAGGAAATAGTCCAGTTTTTTGCGTCGCCCCTCAAGGAGGGGGATCTTGCGGTTTTCTATCTTGGCGTTTCGGGCTTCGTTATAAGAGCGGCGAACCAAACCGTAATTGTTGACCCAGCAGGTTTCCTGAAAGACGACGAGGTAAAAGCGTTAAAGGCAGTGCGCCTGCTGCTTTTCACGCATGATCATCTTGACCATTTCAACGCTGGCAAAGCTGAAAAAATCTTCAAAGCCACAGGCGCTGCTGTACTAGCAGAGGCCAAAGTGGCGAACAAACTGAAAGGCAAAATCCCCGCTGAAAAGCTTGCAACCGCTGAGTCAGGGAAAACATACAGTTTCGGCGACGTAACCGTAAGCGCTGTTGAAGGAATCCATAGGGGTCCAATAATGCTTTATCAGATTAAAATGGGTGGTGTGGCGGTTTTTCACGGGGGCGACTCGGGCTACGTAAACCTCAAAGGCTACCTTTCGCAGGTGGCTATTGTTCCCGTTGGCGGGATGTCTCCGACGGCGACGCCTGAAGACGCCTTCAAAATGGTTGCCGACGTTAAACCCGACGTTGCCATCGCGATGCATGGGTCAGACAAGCAGAAGCGGGATTTCGAGCAGAAAGTCAAGGAGGCGACGCCGCAAACCGCGGTTTTGATTATGCTGCCGTTTACAGGCAAGACCTTGTCGCTTCCGCAGAAAACGTAACTTGCAAGATAAAGACGCGCGCAGTTGTTTCCTCTTAAGTTGGCTAAGTCTGTGAGCGGAGCGTAAGTGAAATAAGCCTGCAGTTGTGGATACGTTAACTTTAGGGTTGATTGGTGTGTCGGGAACTGAAACGTTGCTTCCATACATGAGCGAAAAGAAGAAGGCTGGCGAAGAACCCACCATCATTGTGGATAGCCGTGAAGCCAGCAGTGCGGCAAAAATTGTTAAAGGCTTAGTTGAACGCGGCGTCAACGTGAAGACGCAGATGCTTGAGAAAGGCGACTACGTGCTTTCTGACCAGTGCGCCGTTGAACGCAAAACCGTCCACGACTTCGTCTACACCCTGACTAGGCGGTACCTTTTCGAGCAGCTTTTCACGCTTAAAGACGCCTACCCGAAGTCGCTTATTGTTTTGGAGGGTTACCTGCCTATAATCTACAAGTTTAGCCACATCCAGCCGAGCGCGATCTGGGGAGCCATGTTCAACCTGGCGAAGAACGGCATCGCGATAGTCAACACGGCGTCCATGAAGGAAACAGTTGATTTCCTCTACACCGCGGCTAGGCAGGAGCAGATCGTTGAGAAGAGAAGCCCCGTGGTTCATGCGTTCAAGAAGTGCGAGACGGTTTCTGATGCTCAGGTCTATTTCGTTGCTAGCTTACCCAGTATCGGCAGGGAAAAGGCAGTGGCTATTCTTGAATCCTACCAGACGCCGTTGAACGCATTGATTAATGCGGATGATTGGTCGAAATCTGTGAATGGGCTTGGACCAGTGATAACTAACAAGGTGAAAGAGGTTTTAAGCACACCGTATAAGGACAAGACGCGCGCGGAGACATAGCTGCTTTGTTTGTCGCAAGCTCCATTTCTAATTAAAGCTGATGCTGCTGGGTCGAGATTCTGGGTTTGGGGTTTTGTGTTTTTTGTTGTTTGTGTTTTGGGTTGCTTGGCTTGTTTGGGACTTGAAGCGTTGGTAAGTCACGACCCATTTCGACCCTTTCCGACCTAAAACGACCCATCCTGACCCTTCCCGACTTTTCCCGTTGCTTTCCGTCCTTTTTTCGACGTTGCAGATTCATGAAAGTTTTGAGGGGGAAGCTAATGGATTGTGGCTGTGCGCGAAATATGTGTTGAAGAATTTACCCGAAATAGTTTACGTACGAAATGGCATTATCTGGGAAAGTTGATTGAAAGACTGAATTCTTGTTACGAAAAAATTAATAGGCGTAAGCGCTGAATAAACATCGACCAGGGGTAAAGTTTGGATAAAGTCAAGATTGCCTTAACAATCCTTTCCATAGCGATCGTAGTTGCTCCCATAGCAGGTCTCGCCTACGTTTACAGAAATAACCCGATCGGTATAGTTCTTCCCCCCCAATTCCAAGACCTGCTGGGCGGCGGAGGCTCCAACGGTTCGCAGTCATCATCCCAGCTGTCCCAGTCAATATCACACTTTCAGATGCCCCAAGCTATAGGGCAACCGCAGTATGACTCAGCCACGGGAGCGTTTAGTTACCCCTTTAACTTCACGAATCCGTTAACCAGTCAAATTTCAATCAACCATTTTTCAGCCGAGGTAGTCGGTGAAAACAACACCCCGTTAGGCGACGTGTCGATACAGCCGATCAACATAGCTCCAGGTGCAAGTGGAATAATAAACGCTACGGGAACCCTTAGTCAAAGCGCCATTAACCAGCTTGAAGCTGAATACCAAAGCGGCAACCTCAACATCTCCTTGGAGAACGTGACCGTTAACTTTGGCGGAATCAACATCCAAATCCCCCAGATAAACAACATTGGATCGCTTGTCACAGGAGGGACTTGATCGTGAGACAAATAAACTGGTTAGGTCTCGCCGCTGGAATAATCACGCTGGTGATGCTTGTTATCTCCCTTTTCGAGCCCTGGTGGCAGTTAACGATTGGTCAAGACTTCATCAGGATTAATGCTTCCCCTATCTACACGAATTTCGGCTTGTTCGGCGACCAATTCACGATACCGCTAATCTGGGCGCTGAACCTCATAACCATTTTGACATTCACAGCCTGCGGGTTAGTAATGCTGATTTACTCGCTGGTTCCCACCAAACCTTACGCTAAGCAACTGCTCGGCTTCTCATGGAAAAAACCGTTATACACCGTAGTAAGCTTCATCGTTCTCCTGGTGGTAATCGTGTTAGTCGCGGGACATTTCGGCGTAAACATTCCATTGAACGGTTCAGCAACAGCCACCATACCTGGAAGCTGGACTAGTGGAGCCACCGTATCCGCGCTAGTTTCAGGAAGCTTCCAATTGTCCTTCTACTTCGCAATAGCGGGCGCCGCATTATGCCTAGCCGCAAGACTCTACCATGGACACATTCTCCAACCTCTAATCAAGCCTGAAACGATTGCGAACCCGACTGCCTCTGCGGCAACCGAGGGCTTAAGCTAGTCGCTTCTTTTAGCAGCAAGTTCAGGTTTAAGTCGTGTGGTTAAAGCCATCATCATCAACAACAAGTTGCAAGTTGCGTAGGGAAAAACAGGAGCATGGCTTCCCCAAAAAAACAAAGAAACATGGTAAACAGCAAACATTCTAAACCGTTAAAGTTTAAAGCCAAGCAGGCATTATTCTATGAACCCGCTAAAAACCGAGCCAACTTTGAACGGGGGCTGTCGGCTAGCTTGGTCCAGGCTTGTAGCCTCGGGCGCTATAGACGCCGGTTCAAATCCGGCCAGCCCCACCATGCAACTGATAGAGCGAGGACGAGTAATCATCAGCCATTGCCTGCATAACCGTACTTAGTGCTGTCGCAACAGCTGTATTATTATAATCGAAAAAACGAAAAATATCGTTCAAAAGCTGAAACTTAAAGCTTATATATTGAGACCTATCGATTAAAACTGATGAAACCTTTGAGAAACAAGCAGCCGTTACCTCAGTCGACCAAACCCGTTCAGCCCGTACGGCAGCTTCCCAGTTATCAGCGGTTCCATTCCAAGAACCTCGAAGCGTGCTTCGTCTGCCAGTTGAAGATATATCCTAACAGTAACCGAGACGACCAAGGGGTCTATTTACCCGGGTACGAGCAATCTCCATCGTTCATTCTCTGCAGGAGACACGCATCCATAATAAAGAAATTGCTCGATGGAAACGTTCCCTTCGATGAGTGGCCAACGCAGGTGCTTAGAGGCTTTTCGGGGTATTACGCCTTCAGAATTGGTTACATCCAAAATTACATAAACATCCATCAGCGGAACATCGCAAAGACTCAAACAACGGAGACCAAAAGTACATACGAGCCCTACATGCTGCCGCCAATTTTCGGTACGCTGAACACGGAGCCCGGGGAGCAGAAAAACTTCCAGTTTTTTGCGGGTTCTGGAGGTTACAGGAATGAAGTGGTTCCAAATCCAGATGCGCAGGCACGGACCGCGCAGGAACAGCATGAGATTAACGTCGAAAACCAGTTAATTGCGCATGACCAGAGCGAACTGAACCGCATTAACACAATCATCGACAGGATATTCCATGCTGGCTATTCTCCTGCCTTCAAGACTTGCACCAATTGCGGGCAGTCGGAGCAGCCGATGAACACCGCCAAGTGCAGCTGGTGCGGGGACTTCATGCATCTGGTCAATGAAGTGGATATAAGACAAGTTGTCCCGGTCTATGCTGACCGAACGTCACCAAACGAATCGAATGCGCCTGCAAGCCCTGCAAGCTCTCCTGTTCATGTCCCATCCCCACCCCCTGGCTCCACACGTCCTGAGCAAGCATGAACAATTTGAGGAAAGGCTTGCATTCGTGGTGGCTGATTATGACCAGGCTTGTAGCCTCGGGCGTCATGGACGGAGTTCAAATCTCTCCAGCCCACCGCCTTTAGGGTATCATCAGCTCCGTAATGTTAATATTGCATGCAATGCATACAATGCATGCGTGATTGCAGTGTCCCAGACAGAGATTGTTTTACGGAAGGCTCAACTAGAGTTCTCAGACTTTGTATTACTCAAGCCAACCGTTGTAGCAGAGAAACTGAGAAGAACCGGTATCAAAGAACGAGACGTTGTCCTATTTCAATGCAAGTTGGCAAGAAAGGCATTATCTGATCCCAATTTTTCAACCGAAGTAATTAATGGATTAAGGGAAAGCGTAATTGACTCGCTCAAAGTATTGATAACAGCACGACTGGCGGGCTCTTGCAAAGAACTTAAACCCACGATAAGCGGAATTTCAGAATTCAGTGACATAAGCCGCAATAAGGTGAGCCCTATAATTGACTCCTTGGAGCAATGGGATTTTGTCTCGACTAAATGCAACAGAAAAGAGCTATTGGTTTTTGTCACTGCTAATGCTGACATGGGAATCGATGCTATTTCAGGCAATTTTATGGACGAAACCAGTGCTTTAAAGGAAATATCATCAAATATAGAAAAACAAATGCTTTCAGAGGCAGACATTAAATTTCTTGAAAATATGGAAAACGCTTTTCGCTTTGCCGAATCTGCTTATGATAAAAACACCTTGAATTACGATGTTATGCATGACCTACATGACCAATCAATGAATTTGCTTGTTCAAGCAAAGGATAATAACTGTAATCTGGAAAGTTTCCATAAATTCACAAGTCTGCTTAACGAAATTGCCATGATAAAGAAAGAGGCAAGAGATAAAGAGTTAAAACCGGCAATACTAGAAAAAAACGGTGAGAAGCTAGGGAGGGCTATTGTTTATCGCATCAGATAGTGAAGATTTGCGAGTGTTGCCCAGAAAGGGTTCATGAACAAAACAACATTCATTATTTTTATTGGCGTTGGGATTTATACAAGAAACTAGATTATGAGCCAGTTTTTGTCTATTCAAATGGTAAAAGAAAAACAGTAATCAGTAGGTTTCATTGGAACCTTGCAACGGTATGGACCCAACCCGTTGAAGAGGATGGCTTGCCCATTGTTGATTTTGTTGGAGGGGTTCACACTCCGATAGTTATGTCACAATCAATTGATATTCGTTATTTCGAAATAGCACCCGACATTTCTACGCTGGAGAGGCTTAAGATTATTGAACTCTATGTTCCAACTTTTAAGGCAGTATTGACGAGCGTAAAGTTTGGCGCTAGACAAAGTTATGAACACTTAATTGTTGCGGGTGGTGTTCCGCCTAAGTTTGTTTTTGACCTCAACAAGGTAAAATATTGTTTATCAATTGGGACGCTGCCTGAGCCTGATGACCTCCCACCTGTCCTAAGAAACAAATTGTGGCCAACATAAGTAGAAACCCGAGAAATCAGTCGACTGGACGACAAGCTAACACACCTTTGATGCATCCTGTCGGTCGCTTGTTCCAGGCTTGTAGCCTCGGGCATTATGGACGAGAGTTCAAATCTCTCCAGCCCCACCAACTTACATTTCTCGGTTTTGATTGATTTGGTTCGCTATTAACTCGATGAATTCTTCTGCCCATTCAACCGCCTGTTTCGCTTCTTTCAGAGAGACTATATCCATTTCTTCGTAGACTATGCGGTGTCTCTTCTTGCGCATGCCATTCATTATTAGAACCATTCTGCTGCCTGATTCTTCCCCTAACGTTATGGTTAGAAACTGGACAACTGCCAAATGGCCTTCAGTGCTTGATGGTCGATATCCCTTGTCGAACATTAGTGCGCGTCCAGCTGCAAGCATAGCGTTGTAGGAAACAGCTAGTGACCAGTCGAATTGGCATGTTGCAATCAACGTTTTGGCTGCTTCAATATCTCTTTTAGCTCGCTTGATAGACTTTAACGCTATATTCCTATTGGGGTCTATTCGACTTATGATTCGGTTCTTCAATAGTTCCTCTAAAGTCATCCTCGTTTCCCCTGACCATTATGACAGGTTTCTTGGCAATGTCTGCAAGTAGATGGTGTTTGCTTTTGAGTCTTTGCATAAATTCGTCGTTGCTCCATAGGATATAGTTTACTTCTCTGCCAACTTGCTTCTCGATTAGGTCTGTGACGTTTAATATTTTTTCCTCATTTATTTCGCCTACAACTAAAAGGTCGATATCGCTTCTTGCAGTTTCCTGCCCGCTCGCGATAGAACCATAGACAAGCGCGAAGCGAATACACTGTAAGTCTGAGAAACCTTTTTTTAACAGGTCACCTAATCCAGCGGTTTTCATGATTAAATTCTTTAGGTCAATAAAATAAGGCAACTCTTTGTTTGCCGATACAAGTGTGATTTTGCCTTTTTTTTCCTCCTTAGCTATGTCTAGCGATGCGAGTTTTTTTTGTTCTTTATATAGCATGCTGTAGGGTATGCGAAGGTCCCGTGAAAGCTCACGCGTGTAGAATTTTGCGTCAGGGTTTAACAAAAGTTTGGTTAGCAAGCTTACACGGGTTTTTGAACCGAACAATTGATCTATTTTAGATGTCATATGATCTATTAAATAGATAAGTTTGCAAATAAGTTTTTTGGTGCCAAATCCATCCAGCCAGCACTCAACTCAGGCTTGTAGCCTCGGGCACACGGCTCCTAAATGCGAGCCATGCCGAGAACGCTATAGACTCCGGTTCAAATTCCGGGAAGCCCCACTAATTGCTCCTTTAGTTGTCGAGTTCATAACCAGTGGCTTGTCTGAACTTCTGTCTGAATATCCAATTCAAGTTTTCCATGTTCTGTGGATATATCGAAACCAACCTGAGGTTGTGCTTATGGTAGATTGCCATTTTTCTTTTCATGTGCCTGACATATCTCTCACGTGTTAGCAAGTCATCCGCATTAACTAGTCCCCAATATTCGACGTACACATCGTAGTCGGGCAGGTAAAAGTCTGGGTGACCCAAACCATAGCCCGCCCCGCGTTCGTATTGATACTTTATGTTGATTCTATCAAAGTAGTCAGCAATCCGCTTTTCACTTATGCTCCTTACAAGTATGCCCTGTTCAGTGATTGACTTGATTCCATATTCTTTTCTTGCACTGGTAGGTATACGAAGCTTAGTTAGAGCCCAAAGTGCAAGATAAAGGAAAACAACAAGTAGTATGAAACCAGCAAAAAGATAAGCGGTCACATCAGCCATATCTAAGCCTTATCGTTTCCAATTGCTCTTAACGTTTATGCTAATAGTAAATTGCGTGAAGATATCGGAATGTTTTTGAAATCGTTTCAAATCAAGGAAATCCACTTCAATTTAATTAATTCTTAAAGGGGCTTCCCGTTTTCATTTGGGTTCTGCTGCGTTGCTTATCTGGCATAGAACGTCTTGTAAGTCAGTTTTGCTTGGTTTGAGCCCTCGTTTTGAAACGCTCAACACGTTAACGTACCCCTTGGTTGTTAGCTCTTTTTCCAGAACTTTTAAGGTTCCGCCTTGTTTTATTGCGTATGTGCAGAAAAGGATTGTTTTCTTTTCTGTGCTGTTTGGCAAGCGCTTAACGAACGAGTGCACTTCGGGAGCTGGTTTAAGACCCATAACTGGCGTGCCGATAATCAACAAGTCGAAGTCTAAAACAAGTGAAGGGTCAGGGGCGGAGGTTATGTTGAAAATAGGTGCTTTTAACAAATCTGCGATTGCTTCGGCTAAACGTTTGGTGTTTCCTGTGCGTGAAATGTAAAGCACGCAAGCTTTCATGTCTACTTTATAGCAACGGATTATCTTATAATCTTTGAGAAAGCCCTTGCTCTTTGGTCCTTAAGACAGACTCAGCGTCAAAAGATAACATGAAATAACTACGCTGAAAAGGAATGCGGCACGACGCCTAATACGTCAAATGATCAGCTGATAATAGAAAGTTGCTTATTGGAATATTGTTGTAAACTTGGTTTGTAATGATACTCTCGGGCGTTATAGACGAGAGTTCAATCCTTCCGGCAAACAGCAGTCCTTGATTTTGGGCTTGACATTTTGCAGGAAACAACATCCTTGAAAAATCGTAAGTTGGAGACTAACCTTCAGAATCAAGTTTTTGAGCGTAAGCTAATGAAGTAGTTGCGATAGCACGGATTCTTTTTGTTGGTTGCTGCTTACTTGGTTTCAGCCTTAAGTTTGGTTTCGTACTTGAATGTGCTCATGCAGACTTTGCAGCGGACAACGTTTTCTTCAGGATAATACATTCCTTCTCCGCCTACGTCGTGGATTGCGTTCTTGTGGATCTTGAAGATCAATTCAGCATCGCAGTTCGGGCATTTTTTCCTGACGATGGTGTATCCTCTGACGCCACGTTCAAGTTTTATATCTATTGACATTTCAATTACCCATCTTTAGAATTGTTAGAATTTCTATTTAAGTTTTAACATGCCTGAAAAATTGACGTTAGTAAACACAAATTTTGACGAAAATGAATGGTGATTTTGGCGGAAATTAATCGTTGGTTTATAAGTGGCTTAGTTGTACTCTGCTAAGCGGTTTGTAAGAAGCAATTTTTGCGAACCGATGGAGAAGGTTGAGGCTGATGTTGGATAGCAAAGTCATTTACGGTCAGGAATTTAAGTGCAGGTTGTGTTCCGCGAAATTTCAGAATCCTGAAGAATTAAGAATCCACAGGATGGCTGCCCACAAAGGCCATTCGCTTACGCTTACCCTCAAACGTTAACACTCCGCAGAATTTTTCTTCTAAAATTATTATGCGTTTTTAAAATGGTTTTGCAGTTGTAATCGCTGTTTTAGGGCGCCTATGATGATAAACACGTCAGTGTGAAGCGGACTGGTTGCTCGTAATGATCGATTTGAATTCTACTTCTGAGGCGCTAATCTGCGTCAGCGAAGACAACGTTAATTAGGAGTCGCCTAAACCCTATTGCCGACGATTATTATGAGTAAGGCTCTTCCATACTGGTTTATCCGAGATGGCGCCAAGCTGATCCAATGCAGCAAAGACGACTTTGACAAAGCCATCACTGACGGAAAAAGCGTAAAGTACGGCGGCTACGCCAACAAAAAAGCCGAGCGCGTAGCAGACCAGTTAGAGGAGTCTAGAATGACGCTTCTGGCAAAACCCGACCTGCCCACCAAGTTACGCGCGGCAATGACTTGCCCTAAAAACGTCATTGAAGTTCAAGTTATCAGGGTTGATGACAACCAATTTTGGTTAAAAGAAGCCAAACGCCCAAAATATCAAATCTAAACCTGCGCTTTTTTAGCGAAACAATAAAACTGAAATCCATTCACAAAAACGCCAGTTTTTTCAGTTCATTAATCGCGTTACAAGTTTATTAGCATTAGACGGGTAAAACAGATAGTGAGGTTAGCAATATGGGTTCTAAGGAAAATCTTGAGTTGATGAAGACTCTTGATGATGCTTGGAATGCAGGACCTGGGAGTCCGCTTTGGGAGACGTTTAAGAAGCGTCACAGAGAAGACGTCGCCGTGTACTGGCCCGCTCGACCCGACCCTACAAGAGGACGACACAACCACGACGTCGAAGCAACTGAGTTCTTCAAAACCTTCGACAATCGATTAGTCAACAATCCTTACAAGATAGCGTTTGGAGACGAAAACCACACATGCACCGTGGCTGATTGGACAGTGACTATGAAAGGACCAATGAAAGGTGCAGATGGAAAGATTATCCAGCCTACGGGGAAGACGGCGAAACTTGAATTTTGCACAGTTGCCACATGGAAAAACGGCGAAATCGTGGAAGAAAGACTGTTCTATGATGTTGTCGGATTCATGAAGCAACTTGGACTATCACCATAGACAATCAGCCCCAGTCAAATTCAGAATGAGCATGGTCCCGCAAACCAAACTTCATTGAGAACTTCCCAGCTTTCTTTAAAGTTATCGAAAATGAGTGCACTTGCTCTGATAATAAATTGACATGGGCGTTGTTCTTTGGAAAGAAGAGGCTTTGAAAGTGAAAAGGCAATTCCCAAACGTGAGCGCAGGGCTCCTAACCAGCCCAACCTTAAAGTCTGCAACCTGCGAAGCAAATCCAAAGGGTTTTTCTATCTTTCCGCAACTTGCATATCCACAGGTGTAAACGCTTGGTTAAAACACTGTCTCAGAAGGCTTCAGGTTACCCCGAAGTTATAACTCGTCTGCCGAAAGCGGAAATTCAAATTGAAGGCGCAAAAGCATGGATTCACCAGGCGGAGTCGAGTCAGCTGGTTTTTTTCCAGTTTGAAGCGGGCACCGATCTGCCTGCGCACAGCCACAGTTATCCTCAGTGGGGAATCGTTATCGATGGAAAAATGGAGATGAACATTGCTGGTCAGCCGAGAGTCTTCATGAAAGGCGACGAATACCTTATTCCGGCAGGCGCGGCTCATTCTGCCAAATTCTTTCAGAGAACCCGAGTGATGGACTTCTTCTCAGAGAAAAACAGGTACAACCCCAAGCAAACCAGATAATTCGGATTCGAAAAATCGTTTGGTTTCGTGGAGAATTGCATGTAGCTTCGGGCGCGAGAATCGAGAGTCGGAATCTACAGCCTCTTGAGAGGATACCCATAAATTATTAAGTAAGAAGTGAAGAAAAGCCTGATAATTCCGTAACGCTGGCTGACCATGCAAGGGGTGCAAATTTCATGGTTGAGTACAAGTGGGTTGCGCTTTCCAACACGACGCTTGGCACTTTGATGGCTTCCATAGACGGCACGATAGTGCTCATAGCTCTTCCAGCAATTTTCCGCGGCATAAACCTGAACCCGACGACTTCGTTTCCTTACCTGCTCTGGATTTTGTTCGGCTACTTGATCGTCACCGCAACGCTTCTGGTGTCGTTCGGGCGAATCTCGGACATTTTCGGAAGGGTCAGGCTCTACAACTTGGGGTTCGCAATATTCGCCGTCGGCTCCATCCTTCTTTTCCTCACCCCGAACATGGGAGACCTTGGCGCGTTGGAACTGATCTTTTTCCGAATCGTTCAGGCGGTCGGAGCGGCCTTCCTTTTTTCAAACAGCGCCGCGATAATAACAGACGCGTTTCCAACGAATGAGCGGGGCAAGGCTCTTGGCATAAATCAGGTCGCGGCATTGGCAGGCTCGTTTATAGGGCTCGTCATAGGCGGCACCTTGGCGACGATCGATTGGAGGCTTGTCTTTTTGGTCAGCGTTCCCGTGAGCACCTTTGGGGCGGTGTGGTCTTACTGGAAGCTAAAGGAGCTGGGAACGATGTGCAGAGGCGAGAAGATTGATGTTTGGGGCAACGTCACATTCGCCGTTGGCTTAACCGTGCTTTTGATTTCGCTTACTTACGGGCTGCTTCCTTACGGCTCCTCAAGCATGGGCTGGTCTGACCCATATGTGATAGCTGGCCTGACATCTGGCGCTGCGCTGCTCGTGGCGTTCCCCTTCGTGGAAAGAGTAGTCAAATCGCCCATGTTCAAGCTCAGCCTCTTCAAGATTCGCACGTTCTCCGCGGGAATATTTGCTGGTTTTCTCGCTTCAATGGCAAGGGGCGGCGTGATGATCATGCTCAGCATACTTCTCCAGGGCATCTGGCTTCCTCTGCACGGGGTCAGCTACACAGACACGCCTTTCTGGGCTGGAGTCTACCTGCTTCCCCTCTCAGCTGGGTTCGTAACCATGGGGCCAATCAGCGGAACCCTATCGGACAAGTACGGTGCGAGGGGTTTGGCTAGCCTCGGCATGGTAATTACCTGCGTGACATTCCTTGGCTTGGCAACGCTTCCCTACAACTTCGACTACCTCGACTTCGCTTTGTTGATATACGTGCAGGGGCTCGGGATGGGCATGTTCGCTTCGCCTAACACAGCGTCGATAATGAACTCGGTGCCGCCTGAGAACAGAGGCGTCGCATCTGGAATGAGAACCACGCTGCAGAACACAGGGATGGTGGCAAGCATCGCCGCGTTCTTCGCAGTCATCGTTTTCTCGCTTTCAAACGGGCTTCCATCAGCCTTCGCTTCCTCCTTAACCAACGCAGGAGCGCTTCAGTTGGTCCACTACTTCACTGCGCTCTCGCCGACGCAATCGCTCTTCTCCGCCTTCTTAGGCTACAACCCCGTCGCGTCAATCTTAGCCCAGCTGCCCCCCAGCGTAGCGGCATCACTAAGCAGCCAAGCAATCAGCACTCTCACTGGGTTGCACTGGTTCCCAAATGCGATAGCAAAATCCTTCATGTCTTCCCTGCACAGCGCGTTCTATGTGAGTGCCGTGTTAGCAGGCGTCGCAGCTGTCGCGTCGCTTCTTAGAGGAAAAAGATACATTCACGGTGCCTCAAGTGGCGAGGCTCCAAACAAGTCAAAGTAACATTCAGGCCAACGCTGGAAAAGTCTGGAGCGGCAATGATTCAACTTACGCTCACGATTAGGTTCATCATCTCAGCTTTTAACTCTTGAAGTCTCTTTTGGCTTTTAGCCTCAATGGTCAGCCTTATCTTCGGGCTGGTGTTTGACGCGCGAATCAACGCCCACGAATCGGGAAAATCCACTCGCACGCCGTCTATCGCCGTTATCTTGCTGTACCGCTCCGTTGCCGCCTCTTTTACCCGTTCAACCAACGCGAACTTTGCCTCGTCGGTGCTGTCAAGCTCTACGCGGTCAAAGAACTCCTTCGGAAGCTTATCCACGACTTCGGAGACTTTCTTGCCAAGGTTTGAAACTATCTCCATCAGGTACACGCTGTTGATAATGGCGTCGTCGAACCACGTGAACTTTGGCACGCATATGTGCCCCGACTTCTCCACGCCTAAAATGGCGTTGTGCTCCTTGGTCTGCTGAACCAGAAACGTGTGCCCCACGGGAATGCGAAAAACCTGCTGACCGAACTTTGCGGCTTCCTCATCAAGCAGGCTGGAGCACTCGATGTTGGCGACGACGGGTCCCCTTCTTGTCTTCATCAGGTCACGCATCAGCAAAACTGCGCTTTGCTCCGCCATCATGACCCTACCCTTCTCGTCGGCGAAAAGAGCGCGGTCGCCGTCCGCGTCAAAAGCCACTCCCAAATCCGCCTTCTCCTCAACAACCTTCTTGCTGAGCGCGCCCAGCGATTCAGGTTTAGGTTCAGGGTCACGGTTTGGGAATGTTGAGTCAGGCCAATCAAACAGGTACTTGGCTTCAACGTTTAGGCTTTTCAGAATTTTGGGGACAAGCAGGCAGGCTGCGCCGTTCCCGAAATCAATCACCACCTTCAGCTTTTTCGGCTTTATTCTTTCCTTGATGAAAGCGATGTATTTTTCTTCCATCCCAGCGATGTTTTCCGCTTTGCCAACGCCCTTCTTGAATTCGCCTGAAAGGTGAATCTGCTCAAGCTTCTTGTTTTCCTCCTCGAAGAAGCCGACGCCGTCCTGGTGGAAAAACTTCACGCCGTTCCAGTTCGCAGGCAGATGTGAAGCGGTGATGTAGGCGGCGACGTCGTTTTTCAGATGCCAGTTAGCGAAGACGCAGAGGCTGGCTGGGCAGGTGCCGATTAAGTGGGCGTTTGAACCTGTGCTTAATACGCCTGAGATGAACGCTTTCTCCAGCTCGTCGCTGTGCTCCCTGAAGTCTCTTCCAACCGTGAAGTTGCCAGGGCACAGGGTTCCCGCAGCCTTGCCGATTCTCTCCATGATTTCAACCGTCAAATCCTCACCGTAGATTCCTCGAATATCATACGCTCTAAAGATGCTCATTTTTTCTCAACCATCCCAAACAGCCAGCTGTTACAATCGAAAACAGCCGTGAATTTCCTATTTCTAAGTAGCTTAACGCTCTCTTTTATGGCTTCTCTTAGCCCGTTCAGTCACGACTTGGAAAAAGGCGGGTCTCACGTTCAGGTCAGGGTGGCAGGGTGACGTCCCATAGCCTCAATTATTTCCTCGGAAACAGATTTCTTCCCGAGGTCACGCACTAAATCGGCAGCCACAACGATTCCGACAAGCTTGTTCTGCTGCATGACTGGGAGCCTTCGAATCTTGTTGCTTGACATGAGCCGCGCCGCCTCCTTAAGCGAAGCGCCAGGGTCAACCGTGATGAGGGATTTGGACATGATGTCTGAAACCTTAGTGTCTAAAGGCAGTCTTTTCGCGATTACTCTTCTTACGATGTCCCTTTCAGTGACTATTCCAACGGGTGATTCTCCGTCCACTATCACCAAGCAGCCGATTTGGCTTGAACCCATCAGCACCGCCGCTTCAAAAACGCTGTTGTTAACGCCTATTGAAACAACTTCCTTAGTCATGATATCCTTGACTTTTGCCATAATCTACTCTAAGAAAAAACAAGCAATATAAGATTTTTCAAGATGGTTTAAGAGAATGGTAAATCCGCTGAGGTTTGGACCTGACAGGTTAGCGTGGCGGGCTGCCATCGCAGACCAACCTTGACTATGACAACGCATGCATGGGTTTTGCTGGTCTAGCTACAAGCGTAGGGAGACTGTTTAGGGTTGTTGGCTTTTGGAAGAGATTTTTTAATCAGTTGTTTAAACTTTTAAAGTTCCATAAGATTGAAAAGCTTATATAGTATTTCAATATAATGGAACTTATGAAAACCGCAAGCTCAGAATACTCCTTCAGCAAAGCAGAATTAAAAATCCTTGAAGAGATAGCGAAAGGAAAACACGACCTCTCTTCAATAGAGACTACACTCTCCGTAAGCCCATCACTTCTTTCCTATAATCTGCAAAAGCTTCAAACAAAAGGGCTTGCGAGAACAGTCAAAAAAAATAACAAAAAACAGGTATTTATTGCTGATTTCAAACATGCAATAGTTCTAAGAGACTTAATCTTAACATACGACTACGTTGATTGGGATAATATATTGAGCGGGAAAGCCCTCAGAATTCTATTTGAGTTGTTAGAAAACAATAAAAATCTTGCAACCGCCCCAAAGAGCACTCTGTGGAGATACCGCAGAAATTTGAAGGCTAGAGGAATAATCACACCAACAAACGCAATTAACCCGCAATTCAATCTTCTAATTGAGTTCTTGCGTGAATACCAAAAGTTCTTCGCAAACAAGCTCGCTCGTACGTTCTCGGAAAACTCGGCTATTCTCTGGCAAAAGGACATGGAATTTCTGATAAGAGTTCCAAATGACACCAAGCCATCCATGCCGAACTTTTTCAAAACAGCTCTTTCAGTGTTCCCTCAATATGACCTTCCTCTAATTTCTGAGTTTGATTATTACTTTTATTCAACAAACAAGAAAACGCTCAAACTTGAAGATGTGTTACTGCATACTCTACTTATAGAACCGACGAATGTCAGGTACAAAACCTACGCGCTTTTGCTGCTCAAAAAAACTTGTCAACAAATTGATAAAACCTATCTGTTACAAGCAGCCAACAGGTTTGGGCTTGCAAATGAAATAACCAAGTTGTTTCAATTCCTAGATACTCATGTGCAACCAAAAGATCACTCATTGCCCACGTGGGAGGAGTTTATAACGAAAGCTAAGGACTACTTGGTGACTGCTGAATGATTCAAAGACGTTCTTTTGACAAGAACTACCTCCAACAGGAATTCGATAAACTAAATGCGGCAATGAAGCACCCTTTGACGCTTTACCTCATAGGTGGGGGCGCAATGTCTTTTTACGGTGTTAAAGACGCGACAAAAGACATTGATGTTATTCTTACAAACCAAGATGATCTGAACAACCTAAAAGTAACCCTCGAAGCGTTGGGCTACACTGAGCCAAATCCTCTTGTTATCACTGGACCATACAATGAAGTGCAGACAAGCGCCATACTGGAAAACCTGGAAAGCTTCCGATGGGACATATTCCTAAACAAAGTCTGCGGCAAGCTAACGCTTTCTAATGAGATGCAAAATAGAGCAACCGCAATCTATCAAGGTAACCACTTGAAAATTCTCATGGCTTCAAAGGAGGACCTTTTTCTGTTCAAAGGCATTACTTCAAGAGAGGTAGACCTAGATGATACTGGAGTACTCGCGCGGTCAGGCCTTAATTGGGATATTATCGGTCAAGAATGCAGAAGCCAATCTGAATTGTCCGGAATCTGCTGGGAAGACGGTCTTTATCAAACGCTACGTGGACTAAAAGAAAAACACGGCATTACGTCTCCAATCGAAAAACCTCTTAGGATGGCTGCACAACAAAAGTTGATGGAAAAAACATTACTTGGGCAAATCAAAAAAGGGAACACCACCATTGACAGTATTGCGAAAGAAATGAAGATGGCAAGAGGATTTGTCGGCAGAGAACTGATTCGATTAGTAAACAAAGGATTAATAACCGTAGATAAATCGGAAAGACCATACAGATTCTCCTTAAACAGCAATAACCTTAAGAAATAAGCTTAAACAAAACATTGCGAGATCGGTAATCAATCCACAGGCAGTCTGCCGTTGAAGAATTAAGGTTTTTCATTTATATGAATCTGAAATGAAGTTAATTGATGGTTTTTTTGAAGACTTGAAGAACCTGTTTGATTTAGAAGACGCCCATTAGCGTAAGTAAAACTACTGCTGCCGAGGCGCCGATGACGATGAACATCAGTTTTTTCGAGTTGAAGAACGATTTGTTTTCCGCCTCGTTTTCCTGCAGCTCGTACTCTTTTATCTCCTTGGTTTTGCTGTTTATCTGCACCTTAGCCGTCAGCTTCTGGAACATCATCTCTACAATGTACAGGTCGCCGTCCATTGAAACTTTCATCGGCTGCCAGCTTTGCTTGTAACCTAACCTCTTCAGAAAGTCCACAGTCTGCGACGTTGCGTTTTCCGCATCGAATCTTGAAATGTCTTCTCCTGTACCAGTAGACATGAATCTTCAGTCAAGAATGGGCATCCAGCATTTTTAGGATTTATGAATTCAAAAACCATATTCGCAGTCAGCAAAGGAAAAATGGCTGCAAAAGCGGGGTTTTGGATGGTTGGGCGGGGACGGTTTAGGGCGTTGGGTTAGGGAGTTGCGGCAGTGTCCCGTTTACTATGTACGTCTGGTTTAGGAGTGTGTTTTCAAGGCTTTTCAGTTGAGCCAGTTGAGGCAGGTTTTGAGTGTTTACTGTATGCTCTACCATGGTCACGGCTACGGTCACGACTGTGCATGCGAGAACAACCGATGCGACCACTAATAGCAACGTGGCTACTGCCGCTTCCAAATTATCCCTTCTCCTTCTCCAAAGCTTTGAGTGATGAAAAACCGCTTAAAGCGTTGCTCTACTTTCCTGATTATATCGAAACTGGTAATATGTCCACAAATCGTACTATGCGGAAAAGCTTGGGAATCGACTTAGCCCTTGCACGGGGCGTTTCAAGAAAAACTGAAAAGATCGCGGTGATTTACTTCGGCGCCGTTTGTGCGGCGGCGGGCGGCGTGGCTGCGGCAGGCGTCGGCGCCGGGGCGGGGGCTTCAGGTTTTTCAGGCGGCTGGTTTTGGGACGCGGCTGATATTATCTGTATTTTCTCCGCCATCGGGTGAAGGAGGTCAGGCGGCGGGTAGGGCGTGTTCAGGTTGGCTGCCAGCATGTAGATTGAGTTGAAGACGTGCTGGTAGATGGTGAAGAGCAGCTGTGGAATTTTGGTTTTAGGGTTGACTTCCAGTTTCTTTTTGATGTCGTCTGGCTTGCCGACGAGGCTTACGTTGCCTGTGATGTTGTATTTTACCACGTTGGGCTTAGTCGAAATCGCAAGTTCAAAGCTGAGAAGGACCTGGTTGGTGCCTCTTTTCTGTTCCTCCAGCTTCGCGTTCACGTCGAAAAAAAGCTCCTCTTTCGAAAGGTACTCGCCGACTCTTTCAGCGTGTAAACTGTTAATGCTGATGGAAACGACGACTCCTGAGACGGCATACTGGGGGATTACGGCTTATTCCTCTGTACATTCATTTTTGCAGTTTCAATATTTAACTTTTGCATGAAGCCAGCGTACGCGGCGACCCTTGGGCGGCAAAGTTGGGTTTAGGGGTTTGCTTCGCTGTAGAAGGCTGGCACGGAAAGCTCCGCCATGAACTTGAAGGTTTCATCTCCTTTGGTGTTTGCTTTTGGTTTGAGCACGATTTTTTTGGGGATATCCTCTTCGAAGTAGACTATGTAGCTGATGGTTGTTCCAAGACCCAGGCGCGCAAGCTGCTGAACGGTTAGCTTGAACTTTTCGTTTTCCGAGATTTTGGCTTTGATTTTTTCGATGGCTTCAAACAGGATTTCTGCCTGTCCCTGCTCAGTGAAAGAAATTTGAACCTCGCCTGACTGGATCCAGCATGACGATTCCTCTTTTCCCTTGCCGCCTTTCTTCCCTTTCTCCGCGGGTTCTGCGGGTTTCTTGGATTGAGCTTTCAGGTTCTTCTGCAGGGCGGCTGATTTCTGGTACCACTCGTCGTTTTTGTGGGTGCTTTCCATGTCTCGCAGCATGGTGCCAAGCCATTGGCTGTAGTCTTCGTACAACGCGCGGTACTGCGTTGTCTGGTTTGTCAGAAACTCTGTTAGGTCTTTTAATGATGTAAACGTACGGATTTCTGTACCCATTTTGTTTTTCCACTCGGTTGGATGTAAGTTGGATTAGGTTAAGTACGGTTATTTTTAGATAATAGGGTTTGTCTATTGCAGAAATTACATACTTTTTAAGAAGCCACGTTGCCCGAGGCGCAATTCCATATGTGCCTTCAAAATGGGCTTTTCCAGTTTTAGCGGTTCCTCGCTTTCTCGAAGGCGTTAGTGACGGCTTCGCTTGTCAAGACACCCACAACTTTGGCAGGCGCGTCCTTTTCGACGACGGGAAGCAGGTCGATTTTTTCTTTAGCCATAAGCTTGTAGGCTTCGAAAACTGCTTGGTCAGGGTATGTTGAGATGTTCCTGAGGGGCATCTGCTCGACCCTGATGTTGCCGCGCTGATCTTTGGGAACCTTGATTATTTCGTTCCAGGTGGCGACTCCTTGGAAGACGCCGTCTTTTTCGACGAGTGCGTCGTGGTACTTGGATTGGAACATGACTTCGAAGGCTTCAGTGAGGGTTTGGTCGGGTCGTACAGAGCCGATTTCAGACTGCATCACGTCTTTCACGCGGACGCTTGCCAATGTGGTGGAGATGATTGTTTGCTCCGCCTCTTCGCTTGCGCCGACGTAAACGAAGACGCCTACCACAATCAGCAGCAGGTACGCTGGAAAAAGTATGCCGAAAACCGCCATGCCGATGCCCAGTATTCTGCCTACGTAACTTGCGTATTTGGTGGCGTCCGTGAAGTTCATGCGTTCGGCCAGCAGCGCCCTCAAGAGTCTGCCGCCGTCCATTGGAAATGCTGGAAGCAAATTGAACGCGCCAAGCAACAGGTTCAGGTATCCGAGGTCAAGCAGCAGGTTCCCCGTTGAAATCACCACGGGAGACGGGGGAAATATCAGTTTTACTGGTAAAACGAAGTTTATTCCGACGAGTGCCGCTCCCATGACTAGGCTTGTGGCAGGGCCTGCAAACGCCACTCTCCACTCTATGGAGGGGTTTTCGGGTATTTCCTCTATTTCTGAGACCCCGCCGATGGGGTAGAGGATGATTTTTCGGACTTGGATGTTGTAGCGTCTCGCTACGACCGAGTGGGCGAGTTCGTGGAAGAGCACGAAGACGAAAAGGAACACTACGAGGATGAACGAGTAGAACTGGTTGTAGTAGACGGATAAGCCCAGCACGGCTATTATGAGCAGGATAAACGTCAGGTGAAGTTCGATTGGGATGCCCCATGCCGACCCAATTTTAAAAGATAACTTCATGGCTAACAAGAAGGCGAAGTTTTGCTTTTTAAATTTTCGATGCTCAGCCAGTTTTGCAATACAATTAAATAATGCCGCTGGGTAAGGCTACTTTGAGGGAAAAGGTTTTGTCCGAGCTTGTTTGGAAAAAGCCTGTTGTCTGCATTTTCAAGGAGCGCGACGACCCGGAGATAGACCCGTTCGTGGTTGTTAAGGCGCGAAAAATCGTTTTGAACCGCGTGGACGGCGGCGGAGTAGCTGGCAGCCTTGAAGATTTTTTTACTCTGATGGGTGACGCTGATTACCTTTCGTCGTCGGAGGGCGCGGTTGACCGCTACGTCATGTGCTGGTTTGACGACACGGAGCCTGATATGACAAGGGATCTGCGGCGTCTGAGAGGGGTCAGGTTGACTGGGAAAGTGACGTGCGCCTTTAACGACGTCGGCAAAAGAACGTACAACGCCTCTTTCAAAGCCGAGCATGCCAAACTGAAGTAAACTGGCTTTAACGCGGAATTGCGCCTGCATGTTCAAGCGTTTTCTCTGGATGGTTCTAATGCGGGTTTCGTCCGCGGGTTTGTAGATGGCGCATTAGCCTTTTTTCTTTGTTCTCTTCTATGGCATGTTCCACACACGCTAAATCATTCGCATTGACAGTTTTTGTCGGGTTTATTCTGAAGCCTTAAATGTACGTCCGTTAATCTACGTTCAGATTCAGAGGGAGCGTAATAACGCCGAAGAGAGGCTACAAAAGCATCACGGTGAAAGCTGAAGTCTACGATTACTTCTTTAGCGAATGGCTTAAAGTAAAGGATGAATACACGATAAAAAGGGGCATCCGAAGCTTCTCAGCCTACGTAACTTACCGTCTGGCACAACTCGTGAGCGAAGAAAAAAAGCATGAAAACAAAAATAAACCCTCATGACTCCAAGATGAACTTGTTTTCGATTCTGAGTCTTAAACGAATTTTACGTTCCTGCCCTTTCCGCTTTAAGTCAAGCTAAGTTCTGCCCAAACCCCAAAAACAAAAGCGCAACAACCCAGCCATTGTTGCAACTATCAAAATGGTTAACCAAAAAACATAATTCAGTCAGCATTCATAGTTAACTTCGAGTTTTAGGGAGGCGAAATGTTATGGGATTTATGAAGTTAGCTTCAACAAACGATGTCAAACCTAACAGTATGATGGGGTTTACAGTCAACGACCAGAAGATATTGCTGGCAAACGTGAACGGGAAGTACTATGCCATCGGCGATAAGTGCATGCACAGAGGCTGCCTGCTTTCCAAGGGGAAACTCGTGGGCGAAACAGTAGTGTGCCCGTGCCACGGATCCATCTACGACCTTAAAACAGGCAACTTTACTAAAGGACCAACAAAGAAAGGCGAACCCGCATACGAAATAAAAGTCGAAAACAACGAAATCATGATCAACCTTTAGCCGTCAAAAAGCGTTTTTTGGGAGGTTTGCTGAGGCCCTGAGCTTTAAGGAGAAAGACCAATTGCAAATGGTTACTTCCAAACCGCTGGCTATTTTGACCGACGGTAAATTTAATCAGAGCCTTCTCAGCCCTTTCTCTTCTCCCTTCATTTTTGACGATTTTTACGCAAGGAAGGGCATGCTTACCCTCTCGCGCACCACCCCTGTATTCGTTTCAACTTAAATATTTTACGTAAATTTTTTAGCCAATGATAATTCCAAAAGAGGTATTTTTTCAATGGAAAAAGGCAAATTTAGATGGAGAACGGTGCGTTCTTATTCAATAATTGTACTAGTAACGAAGAAGTGCGTCGGTCAAGAACATCTTTAGCCACAAAAGTGAAGAAATCGAGATTTTTCTGCCAACCGCGTCTAAAAAAGGTAAGAGCAACGTCGGTGTCAGCCTTCGGATTATCGTTCAATTAACTCTATGAGCGTTCCATCTGGGTCTTCAACGAAGGCTATCGTCGGCCCGTCTGACCCCAGCTTGAAAGGCTCATCGGTGATGGTCACCTTTTCCTTTCGCATCGCAGCGATGGTGCGGCTCATATCCGACACGGCGAAGCCTAAATGGTCAAACAATCGCTCTTCATACTCAGGCTGCCTGAACTTCTTTTGGTCACGGTAAAAAGTCAACTCAAGCGTGCACCCTTCACCCTTCGGGTCTTGAAGAAAAACGATTTCAGCGTTCGTCTGCTTGATTTCTCGCCGGGTCAAAACTTTCAAGCCTAAAAGCCTTGTGTAAAAATCGATTGTCCTCTCAAGGTTACTTGAACGAATGCTTGCATGAACAAACACGGTTTCTCATCTCACGTTCCTTATGTTTACTAACGCGGGGTTTGTTATATCCCCTTTGTTTTTTGGAATAATCCATCACCTCACCGTGGAAACTCAATGTCGAAGTTACGGCAGGCAACAATTTTTTTGTGAAGCTTGATTTAACGTCAAGTTTGCAGGAATAGCAGGGGGCGTCCGTTCTGATACTACTCCACCTCTATCGACAAGGGGCACTTCAGTAAATTCGTTGTCATGAACAACTAACTCGACGAACACGTTCAATTAGGAGCAACCATGCGCACAAACCCAAGTTCTTCAATAGGGCGAAATTTCTACTTTGTCCCACTCAAAACCGACAGATACATGGACTGAGTCAATTCTAAGCTTTGAGAGAAGCTGACGCAAATTAGTTATCGTTTCTCCCTCACTGCCCTTTTCGCAATTCATAACTGCGATTATATTGTGAACGCCGTAGCATTTCCAAAGAAGCTTAATCTGCGGCAGCTGCTTGAGGGCTTCCGTCACTTTTTCCGTGTCATCGTAAGCCACCTCCATGCCAATAATTATACTGGAGAGATTAAGGACCTTATAGTTTGGTATTGCCATGATTTTCTTTTCAATGAAATTGTTTTTTTCCAGCTTTTCTATTCTTCTGTAAATCGTTCCCCTTGTCACATTCAAGGTTTTAGCCAAATCATCATAAGAATGAATCCCGCTGCAGATTTCATGAAGAATCTTCTTGTCCAATTCATCCAAAACAACTGACAAGACGGCACCTCGCACGTGCTTATATTTCTCAATAAGTTGCTTAAAAGATGTTGCATTTTCGCCTTCACCTTGTTTCAATTGAATATCGAAAGAGACTTGCAAAAATAATCATTTTTTGTGACGTTTGTTTTATAAAATGTCAAAAACATATGTCTTTGTATCACGCGGTAAATATTAATTATACACTCGTCCTTAAGTTCTCTAGGAAAGGCGGCTTCGAACGAAAAAAAACCCGCGAGAGAAACATAATCCTTTTCCTGAAAGCAAAGTTTTCAAAGAAGAAAAGGAAAAGATTCGGACGGAGGATTCTTTTCAACAGGAATCTCTGCATATTTTGCATGTTGATGATGACGCTTGTTTCTTGGAAGTTTCGAAGATGATTTTGGAGTTGGAAAACAAGTTTGAGATTGACACAGCAACCTCGGTTGATGACGCTTTCTTCAAACTGCAAACGCAATCTTATGATGCTATTGTCTGCGACTACGAAATGCCCATAAAAAACGGTTTAGATTTTTTGAAGGAGCTCAGGGAACAAGAAAACAACATTGCATTCATCGTTTTCACGGGCAGAGGCAGAGAAGAAGTTGCGATCAGAGCACTAAACTTAGGTGCGGATCATTACATCAACAAGAACAGTTCTCCTGAAGCGGTCTATAGTGAATTGGCGAATGCAATACGCAAGATTGTAGAAAGCAAGAAAGAAGCACGCTCAATAAGGGGGAAAACGTGTGCCACGTAAAGGTTATCGAACGGTACACGTCACAGATAACGTCTATAGTTACCTCGAGAAGCAGGCTAAAGAAACCAATCACACCATACCAGATTACATCAGACTTCTAGTTGATAAGAACAGTATGGCAAAAGGAAGAAAATTGGTTTTGGAGCCTTAGATTTTTTTTGTGACGCTTTGTTTTTTGATTTAGTCTAACGAGCGCGTCGCTGAAGTCAGTTTCATCTGCGATAACTGCGGCACACTAATTGGAACCCGAATAATGCTGGCAAATCCTTTAGCTACTGGTGCTTTTTTGCTTCTTCATCTAAAGTTTTGTTCACAAGTGCATCTGCTCTTTCAATGTAAGGGTTGCTTCGGGGAACGTTAACAAAACAGATTTTCTTAAAGCAGCCTTTCAATTCTACGGCTTTTCGCCACAGTTTGCGCAGCTCGGGGTTTTTTATGCTGTATTCGCCTTTTAGCTGCTTTCCAACCAGTTCACTGTCAAGGTGGCAGGTGACTTCTTCGGCTTTGAAGGCTTTAGCAAACTCCAGTGCGGCTATCAACGCGTTGTACTCTGCCTGATTGTTGGTTGCCTCGCCGATGAAGCGTGAATCCGCCTTGATGACCTGCCCTGCTTCCGTCATGGCAAGATACGCGATGGCGGCGGGTCCAGGATTTCCTCTTGCGCCCCCATCAGAGTAAAGCAGCAAACGCTCAAGCATTTTTCGTTTCCTTCGTGATGATTTTATCCTTTGTTTTATTATTTAAAGCGTTACGGGTAAATCGGTTGCCTGATTGAATGTTACTGTTCATGCACAACCACATCGATTTATGAACTCTAGAAGCCCATAGTCAATTAAGCATGGAGAAGGTAACTTGACCAGCAGTTCGCTCGGAGCCGCGAAGCTGAACTCGCAAGAACTCCAGTTTGCTCTTCTAAAGCACGAAAAAGAATGGAACATTACCAGAGGCGCAAGAAGAGGAAAATTGGATATCATAGCTGAAATTCTGCTTTTCTGCGAAGAACAAAAGAGCAAAACCAGCATCATGTACAACGCGAACCTGAACTATGGCCAGCTGAAACGGCAAATCAGTTCTTTAACCGCTCAAGGTCTGCTTGAGAAAAACGTCAACAGGTACGTCACAACGGAAAAGGGCTACCGGTTTCTCGAATTGTTCGCTCAACTCAACGACTTAATGGATGAGTACAAGAAAATCAAATGAACTCCAAACGGCACCGAACCCGAGCTGCGAAGGTTCGCTCAAAAAGTAGCTGGCTTCTGAAATAATTCTTTTAAGCACCACAACACGAGGAAAACCCATGATAAACCCAACAAACCTTGACCTCGCCGTTGCAGACGCATCATTCTTCGCAGGCATGATCATTCTCGCCTACGGTTTCGCCCACGTTTACGACTGGTGGTACACCCGAAAAAAACGAACAAACACCTAAGCCTCAACTTCGCCCATTTCAGGGGCTCTTTAGGCTTCTATCTTGCACAGGCAAGCCCCAAACCAAAAAACCAGCCCAAAACAAGCCCTGACTGGCGACGAGAGCAGAGAGGGGGTCTAGTATTTACATCAAAATTCCATTGTAAATATGGGTTTAATTCTTAGCCGACCATAGAAGGGTACCTAGTATTTACATGAAAAAACCAAAGTAAAAAGGGTTTCAACGCGGGCTACTTCAACGATTCCTTGAGCGCCGCAAAATACGACAGAACCTGCTCCATCTGCTCCTCAGACATCAACAAAATCGTCCGCACCGCAACCTTCTGCTTCACCGAAGAAGAAACCGCAAGCGTCGCCAACGCATAATCCAAACTCGTAAACAGAGGTTCCCACGGAATGCTGACCCGCTTGCCTTTCAAATTGTACAATGCAAGAACGAACGCGCTGGCCCGGCTCAAGCTGTCCTTGAAGGATTGAAGCGTCCCGCCGATGGCTAAAGAATCGTAATCTTTGCCCGAAATAAAACTTCGAATGACACTGTGATTCTGCTCTAAATTTTGGATCTCAACAAACAAATCCTGCTTAATCTTCGACTCAGCATCTGACACACTTCGTCACCGCTTCCCTGTAAGCTAAAAACAAGTACATAAGAGTTTATTACACACTCAACCCATTTTCCTTGAAATCAACCACCGCAAGCCAACCACCTGAACCTCATTTGCACACGTTTTCACCGCAACACACCTTGACCCAACACACCAAAAAAACAACCAACACAGCAACAACAAAAAACAAAACTCTTAATAGCCAACAGCCTAATCAACAAGTTTCATGAGCCAAACCAAGGAAATCGAGCAGAAATGGCAAGCCAAATGGGAAGCCGCCCGCATCTTCGAAGCCGACCCAGACCCGAAAAGAAAGAAGATAATGGTGACTTTCCCGTATCCTTACATGAACGGCCCCCTGCACGTCGGACACACCTTCACGGCTTCACGCGTCGACGCCTACGCCCGCTTCAAACGCATGCAAGGCTACAACGTGCTGTGGCCTTGGGCATGGCACTGGACTGGACAGCCGCTTCTAGGAGCAAGCCAACGCGTCGCGCGGGGCGACGAAGCATTCATTAAAGTGCTCCGCGAAGTCGACGGCGTGCCAGAAACGGAACTCAAAAAATTCGTAGACCCCTTCTACATGGCTCAATACTACACTAACGAGGGGCGCCTAGCAGCTAAAGGCATAGGCTTCTCAGTTGATTGGCGACGCGAATTCACAACGGTCATGCCGACTTACCAGAAATTCATCGAGTGGCAGTACAAGAACCTCAAAGAAAAAGGCTACGTCACAAGGGGAACACACCCGGTGGTGTGGTGCCCGAAAGATCAGAGTCCCACAGGCGACCATGACCGCCAAGTCGGCGAAGGCGTAACCCCTGAAGAGTACACCCTGCTCAAGTACAAGCTTGACGAGAACACTTTTCTGCCAGCCGCGACCTTCCGCCCTGAAACGATCTACGGCATCACAAACATGTGGATAAACCCCGACGCCACCTACGTTGAAGCAACGGTAAACGGAGAAAACTGGATAATCAGCCAGGAAGCCGCTGAAAAACTCAAAGAACAAGAAAAGAAAGTCCAGGTTCAACGCGTCTTCAAAGGCAAGGAACTCATCGGCAAAACCTTCCAAAACCCCATCACAAAAGGCACTTTCCCGATTTTGCCAGGCTGGTTTGTCGACCCTAAAACCGCAACCGGCGTCGTCTACAGCGTTCCCGCTCATGCGCCGTACGATTGGCTAGCACTCAAGGACCTGCAGGAAAAGCCAGAGGTTCTCTTGCAGTTCGGCGTGGACCCAGCTGTCGTGAAGCAGATAAAGCCGATATCCATCATCAAAGTTGCAGGTTTCGGCGAGTACCCAGCGGTTGAAATCACTCGGCAAATGGGCATAAAAGACCAGAACGACCCTAAAGCAGACCAAGCCACAAAAGAACTGTACAAGAAAGAGTTCCACGGCGGAGTACTGAAAGAAAACTGCGGACCCTACGCGGGAAAAACCGTTCGGGAAGTCAAAGACGGGTTAATCGCCGATTTCCGCAAGCAGGGCGTCGCCGACAGGATGTACGATTTGCCTGAACCTGTTGTTTGCCGATGCATGACGACTTGCATTGTGAAGATTCTCTCCGACCAATGGTTCCTCAACTACTCCGACCCTCAGTGGAAAGCGTTAGCTAAAGAAGTCGTGGCTCAAATGACGATTTACCCTGAACAAGCCAAACCGTGGTTCTTCACCGTCATCGACTGGCTGCGGGAATGGGCTTGTGCCAGAACCACGGGCTTCGGGACCCCACTGCCCTGGGGGAAAGGATGGATAATTGAGACGCTTAGCGATTCCACAGTTTACATGGCGTTCTACACCATAAACAAACACATAAAACAAAGCAACATCAAACCAGAAGCCTTGACGCCCGACGTTTTCGACTACGTTTTCTACGGCAAAGGCGACGCTTCCCAGCTTGAAGCTGCAGTCGGCATAAAAGCTTCTCTGCTTGACTCGATGCGCAGCGAATTCTTGTACTGGTACCCCTTTGACCTGAGAAACTCAGCCAAGGAACTTGTGCCCAACCACCTGACTTTTTGCATCTTCCACCACGCCGCCCTTTTCCCGCCTGAGCATTGGCCCAGAGCGATAGGCGTAAACGGGATGCTTATGGTTGAAGGCAAACAGATGCACAAGAGCAAAGGCAACTTCATAACCATGAAGGGAGCCGTCGAAAAGTACGGTGCCGACGCCACACGCTGCGCGTTGCTTTTAGGCGCGGAGGGTATGGATGACCCCGACTGGCGAGCGGACAACGTGAGCGACCTGAAAAGCAAGTTTGAAGCGCTAAACGGTTTTGCAAGCGGAATAATAGCTTCCGCAAAACATGAAGAGTGCACGGTGCTTGAACGGTGGCTGCAAAGCAAGCTTCAACGCAGGATAAAGGAGGTCACGGCTAGCCTGGAAGAGCTTAAAACCCGCACTGCCCTGCAAGTTGCACTGTTTGAAACTTGGAATGACATTCGCTGGTACATTCAACGCAAAGGCGGCGTCGAAGCTAAAGAGCTGGCTGAAGCGGTGAAGGTTTGGGTTAAGATGCTTGCGCCCTTTGCGCCTTTTGTATGTGAGGAACTTTGGAGCCAAACGGGTGAAGCGGGCTTCATCAGCGTTGCTTCTTGGCCAGTGTTTGATGCCTCAAAATTGGACGTGATCGCGGAGGAACAGGAGAACCTGATAATCGACGTTATTTCGGATACTTCTAACATTCTGAAAGCAATGAAGATAACTCCTAAACGCGTATGCTACTACACTGCAACGTCATGGAAATGGCGGATTTACCTAAAAGTTTTAGACAGAACCCTGTCTGGAGAGGCAAAGATCAGCGAGGTAATGAAGGAATTCGCCGCTGACAAGGACTTAAAGCCTCACATTAAGGACGTCGCAAGCATGGTTCCTCGGGTCATTAAGTCTTTAACTAGGCTGCCGAATGAACGAAAAGTGAACATTCAACAGATCAAAATCGTAGACGAGAAAGAAATCTTCCTTGGCGCCGTCGGCTTTTTGAAGGAGCGCTTCAACGTTGAAGTCTCGGTTTACTGCGAGGACGACCAGAATCGTTATGACCCCAAAAACCGTGCAACAACGGCCATGCCTTATCAACCCGCGATATACATCGAGTGAGAAGGTTTTTCACTTTACAATTCAGAATCTTTCAGGATGCTTAGCCATTTCAGCGTAGAAAATCAAGATTAGGCGGGTGCGCCGTTTTCTAGTTGTTTAGATCGGCTGGTTCTTCTCGGTTTTTCAGTTTTTCTTCTAGAAGAAGCAGTAGCTCTTGTGGTTTTACTGGTTTGACCAGGTAAGCGTCTGCGCCTTCGTCGAGTGCTTTGACGCCTGTTTCCAGAGATGGGAATCCTGTGATCATTATTTTGACTGTGTGCTGTAGCTGCTTTTTGAGTCTAGCAAGCAGGTCTGTTCCGTCCATGTCTGGGAGTCTGATGTCGACTAGTGCTAGGTCGTAGTGTTGGTTTTCAGCTTTTTCCATGGCTTCTTTGCCGGTTTCGGCGACGTCGATGTTGTAGCCGCTTTTTTGTAGGATGCGTGTGAAGGTTCGAAGTATTGATTTGTCGTCATCGACAACGAGTATGGTTTTTTTAGGTGTGGACACTTAAGTTACTTCTCCTCTGTTTTGACGCGTATGCTTTCTTCAACTCTTACATAAGTTGAATGATAAGCCGTCGAAGTCGTTGCGGGTTTAAATCAAGTGCATGCTTGGTTTAATGACAAGACTTCGACCCTTTTTTGGGTATGCTAAAAATGGTTTTCGACCCTAATAAACGCTATCCCGCTTTCGCGTCGCCTTTTTTCGGGTTTTGGCTTTCGTGTTTTTCTAGTTTAAGTTGCGACTTTTGCTACGGATAAGTTGCGACTTTCGCGGGTGGCAGTTTGCGTTTCTGGTTGCTTTTTTGGTTTAGGGCTTGAGGCTGATTGAACGTTGCGACTTTCGCTTTGGCGGGATGCGACTTTCAATGTTGACTGCATGTTGAGGTTATTGTCGGTTATGGGCGCGATGGTTTTCTCGGCGGCGGGTTCGGTTTGCTTGGGTTTTGTTTTTCCACTTTGGAGGGCAAG
>JBEKWR010000022.1:0-33851 GCA_049512935.1 Bathyarchaeia archaeon | reverse complement strand
GCTACACCGAGAAATGTCACTCCAGCCGTTAGGTACCCAACTGCAGCGTAAAGCGCTGCGCATATCCCGATGACTGCAACATCTAGCGTTTTCAAATCTAGACCCCGCTCTAAGTTAGGCTTAACCTTCAGATAACGTGTGCCAATTAAGGATTCCGTTTATACCGTTTAAACACGATTAAATTAAACGCTTGTTATAGAGTCTGTTGAAGAGAAGAATTTTGACTTTAGAGTCTGTCTTGACAGGCTACTTTTTGTGCCTTTTGATTCTTTCCTGCCGCTGAGTCTTCATGCGCCAATCTTTCTTTCTCTGCGTTGCAACAGTTAGCCTTCCGCCCTGCCTTGGCATCTGCTCAATGTGGCGGTAGCGTGAAATGTTCATGTAGAATGTTTCATAGTCTATTTTGTTTGACCTCAGATCTTCAAGGTTCTGGTTAAGTTCCTTTTGCCCCTCTTCACCTGCATGGTCAAAGGTTTCAAAATAAACGAGGTATGCAGCGTGGAACTGGAAGTTTGAGGGGTTGTCGATTAAAAGTTTCTCGGTTTGGGGCTGGTTAGTGTTCGGTTCGTTTGGTTGCTCAGTCATGTTATTCAGCTTTAACATTGAGCAATGTTGTTTTTCCCTCTTTTATATGTGTTCCCAAGAAAAAGTTTTCTGGGCTAATCTTCACCTGCATGAAACCTGCCCTTGGGAAAAGGAGCCTTTGAAAATTGCTGGGAGCTGCGAACGGAAGGGCAGTTCGCTTGGCTTATCAATTATCTTATAAGCTGACTCTGACTATCCAGTAGTAAGCAGGGGTTCGCATGCACGTTTCACTCGCCTTAGTCATCGGCGTCCTGGTAGCCGTCGGAGCATTTCTACTGTACGTAGCCATTTACGGAATAACCTTCATCGGGCTAAACGCAGCAGACGAAGCTGCCTTAGCAGCAACCCTCTTTGCCGTCGCAGCAATCATAATCCTCATCTTCGCCGCGGGATTCAAAGCCCAGTTCACACGCGTCAAAACAGGGAAAGAAGCCTTAATCGGAGCAATTGGCAAAGCTACAACCGACCTTAAACCCAAAGGCGAAGTCCGCGTCAACAGCGAGTTCTGGGAAGCGACCGCCCAAGACACGCCGATAGACGCTGGACAAGAAGTGGAAGTCGTGAGCATGGACGGCAACACACTTGTGGTTAAACTAGCCGAGCAAAAAGCTTAACTGCATAGACCGCAGAATAGGATACTGAGGCAAAGAGAGAATGGATGAAGTTTTAATCGGTCTGATAGGATTCATAGTTTTCGTCGTCATAGTTTTCCTTTTAAGCGGAATCCGAGTGTTACGAGAATGGGAAAGAATGCCTGTGCTGCGTCTTGGACGCTACGTAGGCTTGAAGGGACCTGGAATCATTTACCTTGTCCCGATAATTGACAGGGCACCGCTGAAAATCTCAACAAGGCTAGACACGATACAGTTTCGGACAGAATCAACCCTCACAAAAGACAACGTGCCAGTAAACGTGGACTCTGTGCTTTACATGAAGCCTGTGGATTTGGAAAAAGCAGTTTTACAGGTTGAAAACTATTACCAAGCAACTCAACTTGCTTCACAAACAACCTTGAGGGAAGTCATCGGCAAACAAAGCCTAAACGAGTTACTTGCGGAACGCGAAAAAGTCGGAGCTAAACTACGCGAAATCATTGACGAAAAAACTGAGTCATGGGGAATCAAAGTTACCGCCGTCGAAGTACGAGACGTCATCATCCCAAACAACCTGCAAGACGCCATGTCCCGCCAAGCACAAGCAGAACGGGAACGCATCGCCAGGGTAACCCTAGCAACAGCCGAGTTCGAAGCATCACAGAAGATGATTGAAGCCGCCAAAATGTACGAGCAAAGCCCCGATGGTCTACGACTAAGGTGGATGAACATCCTCTACGAGCTTGGGCAACAGTCAGGGTCAAACACCATAATGCTGGTGCCCGCAAACATGCCTGAAGCAGGACCGTCCCTAATAGGCACGCTCGGCTTGAAAAACATAAAAAATCCTGCAGTCAATCCTGAAGCTAAGTCGCAGACAAAACAAACCTAACAATAAAGGCGCTCATGGCGGTTTTTTACCGCTTCAACCTCATTTTCAATCGGCAAGTCTGCCGCTTCCTGCATGGGCGGCGGCATTCCATGATGCCGTTATGCTTGACGAGTCGGTTGGCAGTTTCTTGCGTTTTTCTCTTGACGCCTTTTTTGTATTGCCAGTACCAAAATCCGTGGCAAACTCGGTTAATCTGAATTCAAATTAGAAATTCATAACTGATTTATTCGTTTTGAGCTACGTTTATGCAGGGAACATCTTGTGCGCTTAACGCTCTTGTATAGCATGTTTCGTGACGGTGGCTAAAATTGAGAATAGGGTTCTTTGTTTGGGAGTACCCACCAGCAATGGTTGGCGGACTTGGCACTTACGCCGATTACATAACTCGTGAATACGTGGCGATGGGGCATGACGTAACGGTTTTCACGTTGAATCCTGGAAAACTGAAGACCAGAGAAATCATAAAAGGGGTAGAGGTACATCGGCCCTTGATCGCGGATGCAAGCAACATTTTCCCAATGTTCGTTACTGAAGACTTAAAAAAATGGGGCACGAACATCCGCATGTTCAACAACATCTTCATCTACAACGTGCTCAGCGCTTCAAAGTTCATCAACAGCATGATAAAAAAGGAGGGATGCAACTTCGATTTGGTTTGCGTTCACGACTGGTTGAGCAGCATGTCAGGCATGATGGTCAAGAACGAAACGAAGATTCCCGTCGTGTTCCACGTTCACAGCACAGAGTGGGGAAGAGCGGGCGGTCCAGGCTCAGAAGTCGTCTCGCACATTGAATACGCCTCATCAGAAAAAGCAGACAGAATATTAACTGTGAGCTACGCCATGCAGGAAGACCTAGTTAGGCATGGTTGGCCGAAATCGAAGATAAGCGTCGTTTGGAACGGTGTAGACCCCGAAAAATACCGCCCAAACGTGGCAAAGCCTGAGGAAATCGCTGCGGTTCGCGCAAGATACGGGATAAAACCCGAAGACAAGATGATCTTGTTCATTGGTAGGCTGACATGGGTCAAGGGCGTGACAAACCTGATTCAAGCCATGCCCACGGTGTTAGCAGACTACCCGAATGCAAAACTGGTTATTCTTGGAAAGGGTGAACAGCAAAACGACGTGACCGAATTGGCGGACAGGCTCGGGATAAAGGATAAGGTTTCATGCAGATTTGAGTTTGTTCCTGAAAAAGAGCGGATTCTGCACTATGCGGCGGCGGATGTCTGCGTTTTTCCCTCAACCTATGAGCCGTTTGGTATAGTGAGTCTTGAAGCTATGTCGATGGCGAAGCCGATAATAGTCGGTGCGCAGGGCGTCGTTGGCTTTAGGGAGCAGGTAGTGCCGTCTGGGCCTGACCAAAACGGCGTGCACGTGAACGGCGGAAGCCCAGTTGACATCGCGTGGGGAATAAAAGAAACCCTCTCTAACCCTGACCGAGCAAAGAAATGGGGAGAAAAGGGGAGGAAAAGAGTACTTCGGTACTTCACGTGGAGGGAAGCTGCTGAGCAGACACTGCAGATTTACAAGAATCTCTGCTTTGAAGATGGTGAAGAGTTCACAGTGGCAGATCTGGCGGAAACTGCTGTGAATACGTAAGCCCGGCCATGCCTAAAGAAAAAAATAGTTCTATGACAACCGAAGGCTAAAAGGGATAGTTCCAGCAATTTGTCTGCGCCGTTTCTGAATGCTTCAATGCGCCGCAAAAAGCGTATGGTCTTTAAAGCAGGCATAGTGTATCGTTGTTTTAGCGTTTTCGATCGTTAACTCGTAGTCAGCTACATTCTGCAGAAGTACTCTATTGGCGCATACCAGTAAATTTTGATGGTTTTTCCGCATTCGGGGTTTTCACAGACAACTTCTCTTTTCAACACGTCGCTTTCCGTGCTGCTTGCAGGCGGTTCCTTGAAAAGGTAGTCAAAATGCAGACTGTCCGGAGGCGTCGCTTCAAAATCGCAGTTGCAATAGGGACATTTAAGGAGAAGCGAAGTTTTAGCCATGCCTACCCACAACCTATTATTGGGCGTAACTATGGTAAAAACTTAGCGATGGCTAGGTTCCGCTTCCTGTTCGCCCTTCAGGTTAACATTGCTGGTTACTTTATTCGGCGAACAAATTTGTCTTTAACGCTGAAGCCACTTCGAGAGCAGGCTTGTTCGAATCGATAATGATCCACTTATCAAAACGGGTTAACGAAAGAGCCTTAGCCCTGACTTTTTTCAAAGCCCCAAGGTTTTCGAACATTTCAGTCTGTTTGCGGTTTTTGGCGATTCGAGAGGCTGCTTCCTCAGGGTTAACGTCAAGAAAGAACATGCTGTTTGACTTTGGAACTACCGAGGCGAAGAAGTTGTATGCAACCGTGTCTAAAGGCGACGGCAAGTAAGCAGTTCCCATTAAGTATCTGACAAAAATAACGAAGTCCGCGTCTCTCCATGAATACAGGAGTATTGAATGAATGACATCTGCCATGTAGAATAGGGCTGAGGCGAAATGCGCGCTTTTACCTTTCGAATACAAGTAAGCCCGCGCCTTGAGACCGAACCAGTTGTCAATTTCTGGGTGAACACGCAGGCAAGCGGTCTTATTCATTTTTTTCAGTGACTGCAGCATAAGATGTGCTTGAGTGCTTTTCCCGCAGCCGTCTAAACCGTCAATGATTACTAGCTTCAATTATATTCCTCCTATCAACAGCAGAAATACGGCGGCGCTGAACAACGGAACGGTCAAGTTGTCAAAGCCTTTCGGGGTGAGCGCTTCGCAAACCGTTGCCACTGAGGCGACGCCTAAAGAAGCCAGCGCGAAGGTCGGGATTGAGATTGGGTAAAGACGCGAGAAAAATAGAAGACAAACCATTAGACCAGAAATGCAAATGGCAAACATCGCCATTGACCCCTCAAAGCTCTTCGTACCGAAAATGTTGTATTTATGTCGTCCAATTTTTTGTCCAACCAAAGAAGCTGCGGCGTCACCGAACGCCATCGGCAAAATGCCTGCCGCAATAATGTACGGCTTCGTTGAAAAGAATAAGGCTAGAACAGTGTAAGAAATCGCGTAATAAACCAGCCCAAACTTGTGACCTCCGCCTGTGACCTCAGCCAACCCGCTAATTTTACTGCTTAAGTCAACTGGAGACAGGGGAGAAAACAAGAAGGTAACCAAAATGAAAGGGGCAGCCACGAAGAAGGGAAAGCAGAGCGGAAACGTTGTGAGCGTGAAAAATGGTATAATAAAAATAAAGTTGCCTATCATAATGTGCAGAAATTTACGGGAAAGATTTGCAGGTATACGATCTTTAATCTTGCTTGTTATCAGGATTATGGCGATTATGTACACGTAACATAAGCCGAGTAGACCTAAATTCATCACGATTTCAGGCTCAGCCATGTCCTTGTCACCTGAATGTCCCGAAAATGAATGAAAGCAAACCGAAAACGAATAAGAAAAGAACAATCTTCTTTATTTGACGCGCATTATCTCTTGAAGAATTCCTTATCAACGATACTGAACACCAAACCAAGCCAACGTCGGTAACCAGCACAAACGGAACAAACCATATGGAAACTAAATTGAAAATCACAGGAAGAGGAGACAGGCAGACAGCAAAAACAAAGCAGGCAGCCGCTGCGAAAGCAGCCTTTCTGTCTCCGAAGGACACAGCAAGAGTCCTGATGTTATGCGCGCTGTCGCCTTGCACGTCAACGATGCCCTTTGCAATTTCCCGACCCGTATTTGAAAGAAACGCCATTGACGCGAAAAGCAAGATGTTAAACCTGATGGTGTTGACAGCCACTAGGCTACCGTACAGAAAAGGCGCGGCGACACATGCACTAACCAGCAAGTTGCCAGCGAACCCGCTTCGCTTTCCAACGGTCGTGTAAGCGACCATGATGACCCAAGCTGCAAAGGCAAACAGGAGGCAATAGAGGCTTATGACGAAGGCGAAGACCAGACCGATCGCCGTTAGAACGCCTGTCAACACCAGTGCCTCTCTCATCGAAACTGCGCCGCTCGGGAGTGGGCGCTTTGGTTCATTTATTTTGTCTATGTCAAAATCGTAGTAGTCGTTGACCGCCATTGCAGCCCCAGTCAAAGTGAACGCGGTTACTGCTCCGTAAACCAAATTCAGCCAATGAAGATTGCCGAAACCTGTTAGGCTGGCTCCAACAAGAACTGCGAAACTCATCACTATGCAGTTCATTGGCCTGATCAATCGAAGGAAACCGCCGAGTTTGCCCACAGGTACTACCCTTTATGCTCACATATTACTGCAACTGGGAAATAAAAAACTAACCACAATAACTCCTCGATTATTCAACAATAAAGTGCGGTTTGATTTCATTAATGAATTAGGCTATAAATCAGAAAGTATCAGCAGCCCATCTTTGTTCCCGTTGGGCTGAATCATCGCTTGACGCCTGTTCAGAGGCTCATCTGTGTCGATTTTTGTACCCATTAAAGCAGGAATGCAGAATTCACGCGACACAATCGCGAGATGTGAACCTATACCGCCAGTTTTGCAGACTACCCCTGCAAGCTTCGGAAGAATCGGTCCGAGAGTGGTTGTCCCCGCGTCTTCAACAATGACGATTTTGCCGTCAGCGCCCTCTTTCCAAAGGTTGATCACGTCCTGAATCGAAGAAACCGTCCGAAGTTCACCCTTCGCCGAGACGTTCAAAGTTATCCTTCCGCTGCCTATGACCTTCATTTTCTATCCTGCCAGCCAATCGGTAGCCTCCTAATCAGCCGAAGTTAGATATTAGATTTGCCCGAAAAAATGCCTGATGCCAAATCTTATTACTTCAAACCTGAATATGGTTTCCAAGCAATGGGGTTAGGGATATGAAGGTTGAAGAAATCAACGAACTCATCACTCATCTAAGCAAGGTCTTCTCCGACATAGTTCTCGAAAGAAGCCTGCTTGAGTCAAAACTGTTCCCTGTTAACGCTTACATCAGTCTCGGGTTCTACCAAACCTACCACGAACTCTACGGCGTCATGAAGCAGGTCTGGGACACAATCACCCCGGAAGAATTGGCTAAGAAAAGCAGAAGCCTGCTTTCGCCCGTGCAGGCGCTTTCGATTTCGTACCTCTGGATGTACTACTCGCTTGCGCGCATGGGCACAATCTACAACAAATGCGAAGGCGACCCTGCAAAGGAGCCCGCTGAGAAAAGGGAACAGTGGAAATGGATGCTTGAAAAATGGCACAGCCTTGCAACAAGCTACTTCGCCTCTGGAAAGCCGACCGTTGCTGCTTCAGGCAAGAAAAACGTAGGTCTCGGCGACGAGTCGATCAGTTGGGTGAAAGACCACGTTCAACCCGTCACAGCGGAGCAAACCAAGAAAGTGAGGAGAGTCCTTGGCTCAATCGACCTATACGCTTTTATCGATGAATGCGAGGCAAGAGCCAAAATCGTAAACCACGGACCTTACCCGATTGAAAACAGTGAGGACCTTGTGCTTATGGAATACACGAATCTTTATGATGGAAAAGACAGGCTGTGGCTTCCGTGGTCGGCAACTGAAGCTAAACTTCCCTCTTCAAGCTTAGGCGTCGCCATGACGCTTAAAAACGCGAAAACCACCTTCAACGACATCGGCACAATGACTGTCAACCCAGGCGAGTACTCTAAACTCGTGACTGGCATCGCGGCTTACAAGAAAAGCGGAGACAAAGTGGTTCCAGTTGGAATGGACGAGTTACCCGCATACGCCGAAGCAGCAGACAACGCTCAGGCTGAACTCTACATGAAATTCGCCCAAATGGACAGGTCGCAACTGCTTATCTCAGGCGCCACCGCCTACTGGAGATGCTTCGCCAGGTACACGGACTGCGTCGGTGTCACAGATAAAATCCAATGGAGCCTCGCCAAACCAGTTCTCGACGAGTACCTGCCCATCTTCATGAAAGCCAACGAGGACCCTGCCTTCTCAAGAATCAAGAGAAAAATCATAAAGATGAAAACTCTCCCGTTCCTGAAGGAGAAAGACCCGATAATGTATCTTTTGCCCAAATAACCAAAACGCCAGCGAGGATGAGACGATGTTGAGTTCTATCAAGAAAACCGACGATTACCTTCATGTTGCCGAAGACAGTTTAGACTGGAGAGAAAGTTACTACTTCAATTTTGTTGACGCACAAACCAAAACCTCGGGATTCAGCACCATAGGGATTCTACCCAACCAGAAGAAAGGAGAATTCATCCTTGCCCTATTCCACGAGGACAAACTGAACATACACTATAAAGAGCAAACCCTCACAGACGAGCAATCATCGAGTCTTCTGTCAGATGGCGCCCTGACGTACAAGCTTGTTGAACCCTTGCGGAAATGGGACATCACCGTCGCCGACCAAAACCTCAACGTGCACCTCAAATGGGAAGCCCGTTTTCCACCGTTTGATTTCGGGAAAGGCAGCGGAACCTCATGGAAGGGACACTTTGAGCAGTCAGGCATCGTCGAAGGAGAAGCAGCCCTTTCCGATGGGACAAAAATCAGAATCCACGGGTTCAGCCAGCGGGACAAGAGCTGGGGGCCTCGAGACTGGTTCATAGAAAACTGGTTTGCACTCCACGCCCAGTTTGAAACGTACGCTGTCGGCTTGAGAAAAGACACTGTGAACGGCGCCTCTTACGTGTCAGGCGGGTTGTCATCCGCGAGTAAACAGGCGGCGGCTTCTCAGATTGACCTTCAGATAAAATATGACGACGAAGACGGAAAGAACCCAGTCGGAGCCTCGACTACGATACATTACGAGGATGGAAGAGTGGACACATTCATTTCCAAGTTGATTTCGCCAAAAAGCTTCTTCAAGTTCTCCAGAAGCTTCCCCAAGGGAACCACCGAACTCTTTGAGGGCATGGCTGTACACGAATCCGTCGCGACAGGAGAAAAAGGAACAGGACTCATAGAGTTCCTCTTCACCCACCCAAAACCTTAGGTGTGTAAATAATCAGTAAACTTGCTTGGAGTTATCGGCGAAAGAAATGCGATCATTTCGAAGATGCCGATTTGCCCGTTGTAGGAACTTGTTCATGACACTGTTATGGCTTTCTGAGGGCACGCAGCCACGCATTTTCCACATCGAGTGCACAGATCCAGCCAAACAGCAGTTATCTGCCAGAATTGCGGGTCATTGCGATTTGACTCTTCGACGTTGAAAGCCTCGTGGCGGAGGAAAATCGCCGGGTCACAAACCTTGAGGCACACGCTGCATTCCCTGGGATCGATGCCGCCAGTCGCGTTTCCACATTTCGAATAGTCAATTTTGATTTTTGTCTTCTTCATCATCAACAGCCTCTCATGCTAATACATGGTGGCAATTCCAGGAACAGTTTCCCTTGGAATCAGCTTTATCGCGCCGAATTTGCAGCGGTCTCTGCAAAGCCCGCAGCCGAAGCATTTGTTTTGATCAATTGTCACTCTTTTCAGGGTGGGTGAAAACTTTACGGCTCCGAATTGGCAATAGGAAACGCATGACTTGCAAGCTTGGCACAGGTCAGGGTCAACGCTGGCGACGTATTCTGCTTTGTAAACTGCGTTCAGGCCAAAGTCCGTTCTAAGTCTAAGCCCTCCACATTGAGGAACCTCGCACGAGCAAATAGCGTTGACGTAAGGCACGGGTTGGAACCAAACAGTCGCGATTCTTCCCTTCTTATTCTGCTCATCTAAAGCTGCAACCGCCTCCTCCCTGCCCAGTTTAAACTTGCTCTTTTCAGGAATAAACCGTGGAAGCTTCTCGATCACGTTTGATAGGCACCCGAAGTTGATGCAGCAGACATCCTTGACTCCTCTCTGCATCATCCTGCACATGCAGTAGTTCTGAGCTATAGGTTCAGCCGCCAAGTTCATCATGATAAGCTTGGCTTCTTCAATCGGAATCACCTGCCCAAAATGCCCGTCTGCCCTGACTGGATTCCTGTTCTTGCTTTCAGAATGGATCATGCTTTCGGCTTTCCAGCGGACAACGCGCCCGATGATTGGCATTTTAAGTTTGTAGCCAAGACCTATAGAAGACATACCCATCATCTTTCGGATGTAGACCGTTTCGAAGTTTCTCCACTGCTCCTCAAGATAGGCTTCAAGATTCTCATGTTCCGCAAGCTCGTTGGAGTAGTTCTTCGCGTTTAGGTACCACTTTCCGCCTGCCCCGTGTTTCATGCACCACTTGCACATTGCAAAATCACTTAAGCCTGAAAGTTAATAGGTAACCAGTTACGGCTGTCTTGGTATTTAAAAATTGGGTAAAAGCAAACCAGAAGGAGAACGCGTGATGAAGAAAGAAACGAATCTTGACTTCAACTTGGATTCTGAACCCTTAAATCACCCAGCGGGGTCTCACACGGAGTGGAATGAATCGTATTACTTCGTTTTCTACTCAAAAGAACAAGAGTTCGGCGGCGTCACAAGGCTGGGTTTCAAACCGAACAAAAAAGAAGGCATGACGTTTTTCATTCTTTTTCTCCCCGATGGAAAAGTAGCAATCCACCAAGCCACGGAAAGAATTGGAGACTCCAGCTATCCCGCTGACCTGCGCGTTAACGGCATGACACACCACAGGAACCCCGATGGCACGTGGCACTACAGTTTCAGTGGCAACATGATGCTGCTGAAGAACCCGCATGACCTGCTTAAGCTACGAGCCCAACCTTCCGTGGTGTTGGGCATTCAGAAAGCCTCAATGAATCTAACGTTCAAACCTATAAACCGCGTCTATGAGTACAGCAGCCATATGAGCGCTGAGAGCCGTGAGCTTGGAAAAAAAGCAGGCGACGTTCACTGGGAGCAAATCGCCAAAGTCCAAGGCGACGTTGTTCTGGGCGACAGCACGTTCAAAGTAGCAAATGTACTCGGGCAGAGGGACCACACCCACGGTGTCCGCGACTGGACGGGAATAGGAAGCTGGCTCTACTACGTCGTCTGGTTCTCTGAAGATCTTGCCGTGAACCCTGCAGCAATCGTCGCCGAAGACGGAAAGGTGTCGACGGGAGGATTCATTTTCAAAAACGGAAGGAACATCCCGATCACGAGAATTCGGGTTCTGGACCAGCAGTTCAGCAGCGAAATCTTTCCCGTCAGCTCAAAACTGGAACTCCTCGATGAAGAAGGCTCCACGCACACGTTAGAAGGCAAAGCTGGACCCGCAGTTCCCATTCCGTTCAGCGACGAAAAGGGACAGATCTCCATCCTTACACAATCCTTCGGAACTTTCGAAATGGACGGCGTCTCCGGCGGCTACGGGACGTTTGAAACTCTGAGGGCAAAACACGCATGAGCTAGAGAAGCTTGCGAGATTCCACTTAGGCTTAAATACGTAGTGCCTCAAACAAGATACCGCACTCACGCCTGCTAATAAGAGGAAAATCAACCATGAATAATTCGGGCAGCTCTGAGAAGGAAGTCATTTGGACAAGAGGCTATTCAGATGACTACTGGAACGACCCTGTTTCCCCTTTGTTTTTCGATTTACTCGGAGACCAACTGACACAGATCGTGAATATTGAACTAAACGGAATCATGGGATATTCGTCTCCAGGCAACGGAGAAACTGACAAGCTTTTGAGGCTGTACCACGGTCACGCATACTTTAACTTGGAAGTTCTCAAACGCAAGGTTGAATACGAGATTCCGCCCTTCGTCCGCAACGATGACATCCTGAACTACTTCATGGAAGGCAGCGGACCCTACGGCAAGCAAACCATGAAAAAACAGCCCTTCAGACTAAGCAAGAGAGTTCTGGCTGAGATCCGCGTCATGCTCTACGATGATGAAGGTTCAATCACAAAAACGAAGTCGGCATACGAAAAATGGAGCAAAACCAAGTTCGAACCGTTTTACCAAAGTTTTGATTCGAGAATATCAAAAATTGACGTGGAAGGCAACCCCGCAGCCCTGCTGGAGCTGGCTGCAGAATTAGATCGGCTGATGATCGGGCACTTCCGTTTGGTAAGATACGGAATTCCAGTCCATAACATCGGCATGAACCTGATAGCGCAGTACTTGCTCGGACGCTTCATAGGAGAAGAAGCAGCTGAAGTTTACCCCGTTTTGATATCTGGGCTCGAGCATAAAACAAGCGAAATGAACGACCGCATCCTCAAACTCGCAAGCACAGTGCGAACTTCAACCGCTACGAAATCATTTGTCCTGGAAACGCCTTCAAACCGAATCTTCCTGTTGCTCGTGGCAGATGATAATCCGCAGTTAGAAGAATTTAAGCAAGAGTTGAAGTTGTTCATGCGCGACTTCGGAGTCCGAGGCTTCACCCGTGAACCCTACTATCCGCGGTGGAACGAAGCGCCCGAATACGTATTCGACATCTTGAAATCACTCGTCCAAGATGAAGCCCCAGCGAAACGTCAACAAAAAACGGAGCAGAAGCTTCAAACAAGCAGAATCGAACGCCGAATAAAGAAACGCCCCTTGGGCTGGTTCGAATGGCAACTGCTCTCGACGATTCTTGGGTTCGCAAGGAAATACATTGTTTTCCGAGAGAACCAACGGTACAACCTTGACAGATGGATCACCATGAACCGCCGAATCTACATGGATATCGGAAGAAACCTGCAGAAACAAGGATTCCTAGAGGAAGCTTCAGACGTGTTTTTCCTCACGAAAAACGAAGTGCGATCCTTGGTCAACGGAAAACGCCCTGAAAGCAGAGGCAGAATTCACGAGTCAGTTTCAAGCCGCAAGGATGAATTTCTAAAGTATGAAAACGTGACTCCAGCCAAGTTCATCCAAGGCGCCAATGAACTGGATGAAAAAGAAAAAAACACCGGCTGCATCCTGCATGGAATCCCCGCTAGCCAAGGCAAGCTAACTGGAACAATCAGAGTCCTAAACCGTGTCGAAGACATCGGAGATGTGCAGGCTGGCGAAATACTTGTTGTTCCCAGAACCGATCCAGGATGGACTCCCGTGTTCAGCAAAATCGGCGGTTTAATCACTGAAACAGGCGGAATCCTATCGCACGGCGCGGTCGTGTCAAGGGAGTACGGGATCCCCGCTGTAACAAACATTCAAAACGCTTGCCAACTGCTTTACAACGGCCAAAAAGTGACAATCGACGGGTCAAAAGGCGTAATCTCCACATAACTTGCGAACTACAACACGGTCCATGTCACCGTTTGTGGTTTCAGCGAGTAGTCACAAATAGATATTATTGGCTTAGCCGTGATTTAGGCGGTGATTTTACGAGCCAAACAAATCTTGAAACCAGCATGCATAAAATCTTAGGTAATGTCCAGTTTGAACGTGGATTCCACTTCTCAACAGAAGAAGGTTACACGGGAATAACTGCGACTAGTCTCGCTGATTTTGCCCAGAAATTAGAAACAATCGATCTGAATTCTGTTCTTTTTCATTATCCCCGCGGCGACTTTCAGAGGTGGATAGATGACACGTTAGGCGATAAGGAGTTGGCTAACAAGATGTGCTTCATTAGAAGGGGGATTTCGGGCGAGAGGCTCAGAAAACAACTGGTTGAAATGGTCCGTAACCGAATAAGAGAACTTGAGCCGCTGTTACAAACAGCCAGTTGAACGATTGCTATCAATGTTTCAGCGTCTTTTTGAACCCTTCGAGAGGTCGGGTGTTAACCGCTACAATCGGCAATGTCCAGTTTGCTTAGCGCATAAGGTTCGATAGGTTTCTTTGGCAATATACCGCTAAATAGGCATAGAAAATCTTTTTACCGCAAAGACTTCTAATATAGTGTTGGTGATTGATTTTGAGAGCTTACATGGGTTTAACCTGCAAAGGCGGCTGCTACAACCAAGTGATAGAGAAGCTTACAGAGATGGATATTCCAGTCGGAAACATTTTTCTCCTTTACGGACCAGTCGATGTGCTCGTCAGGTTCGACGGGTTCAGCAGCGTGGACGAGTTTGTGAAGAAGTGGTTCAACCCTGTTCGAATGATAGGGGCTGAAGAAAAACTCATTTTGAAGACAACAACGTACATCGTGGTCATTGAAGGACCAGCGTACATGGAAACACCGTTCGCGTTTATGTTTCTGAACGTTGAGCCAAGAGACGCCGAAGCGGCGCAGCAGATTTTGATTAAGCTTCCGCAGGTCATTTCCGCCGACTTCGTTTTTGGACCATGCGACCTGATAGTTCCTGTGAGAGCAAAAAACAACGTGGATCTTGAACGGGTGGTTCAAACGGTTCACAGCCAAGTTGAAGGAATCGAAGAAGCACAAACCACTATCGTCGCCATGATTCAAATTTAAGCTTGGGGAACTTCTGCGATAAGCGCAAGTTACTTAAACCCCCTTGTGGAAAGAGTAACTCTCCTAAAATCGTTTGCAACCCGCAAGCATTTTAGCCCAAAAGTGAGGTCAGAGCGGTCAATTGTACGGATCCAAGTACATCTCGTTCAGAAAATCGGCGTTGTTCATGGTTGTAGGGCTAATTGTCTTTGTCTCTTACCTCTACTTTTTCATCGGCTCCTCCCAAATTCTAGATGTTTTAGAAAACATAAACCTGGAGCAGTACGGACTCTTCTACGCTCTCGCGATTATGGCTGTTCTGGCTTCGGTTTTTTGTTGGTCAGCCGCATGGAACAACATTTTAAAAGCGCTTTCAATCGACATTTCTTACAGGAGAGCATACCTCTATTATTGGATAGGCGACTTTGCTGACCTAATTATTCCATGCGCAACTGTCTGCGGTGAAGTTACTAGGCTGTATCTTGTCCAGAAAGAAACTAAAGAGAACTACGGCGTCATAGCGGCTTCGGCGGTGACCAACCGTATTGTCGCTTACAGCGTGGTTACCACAGGATTGTGCGTCGGCTCAGCTTTCCTGAGTTTGAAAACGGATGTTCCCCCGTTGATAGGGAACTTGTTCATCCTGTTGCTGCTTGGGTCCATCGCCTATCTTGCCGTTCTGCTTTTCTTAGCGTTTTACAAAGGCGCGGCGGAAATGATAGCAAAATTATATTTTAACATTAATAAGCGGATACGTCCCAGAAAAGCCACATTAGACGAATTAAGGAAGAATGAGCAAACGCTCGCCAGCTTCTACGAAGGTTTCAAAGTGTTCAGAGAAAACCCGCGATCTTTAGCTAAGCCGTTCATATTCCACATCGCAGCGTACATTTTGGGTCTATCGGTTTACGTTTTTGTTTTCTATGCGCTGGGAATTCCAGCGGCGTCGCCTGTATTTTACGTCGTTGTCTATTTTGTTGCAACGGCTTTTCAGGACGCCCTAGCTAGCTTCTCTGTGGGTTCACTTGACATTCTGTTGGCGACAATCTTTATTCTCTACGGGATAAGCAGCGGATCAAGCGGGGTTGCAGCCGTCTTTGTGAGAGTCGCGTCATTCTGGTTCCCACTCTTCGTAAGTTTCGTCTGCGTACAGTTCATGGGAGCGAAAGTGCTGCTCGCATCCAAGCCTAACAACACGCGAAAGACTTTGAGCGAAAGGAAAATGCCAGATACACCGAACGTGCTATCAGAACAGCAAGAACCACCGGACTAGCCGTTGCTACGCTCAATTATTTGAATGCTGAGCGAACACGAAGGCGTAACCTTCTGATTTAAAAAGGAATCTTTGTCTGTGTCTCTGCCAATTTTCTCGTGCCTCATCCTGAACGGTTTGTTTTTGCATTGAAACATGGGAGGTCTTTGAGTGTACTTCACAATTCAGCCAACAGACAGCAAAGCCGCTGGACGTTCAGCTTATGACATGTGACGAGGGAAAAAACGGATTCTTGCGTTTTACATATTAATGAGAACAGTTAATTTAGACTTCGATGAAGAAACTGCCAATAATTGTAGTCGCCGTTATTGTAATCGTTGTCTTAGCCGCTTTAATGTACGCTTCTTTAAAAAACAGCGGTGCATCCACAAACTCCACGGTGACTTACGGTTACACTATAGTTAACACGTATCCGCATGACACCAGCGCCTTCACCGAGGGTCTGGTTTATTCAAACGGCTTCCTGTATGAAAGCAGCGGAAGTGGAAACGGCGCCGCTTCAACTTTACGCCAAGTGGACCTAACCACGGGCAAGGTCGTGCAAGAATACACCCTGCCAGCCCAGTACTTCGGCGAGGGCATAGCCGTCGTCAACAACACAATCGTGCAGTTAACATGGCAATCGAACATAGGCTTCATTTACGACAAAAACACGTTCGCGCTCTTAGGCAACTTCACGTACCCGACGCAGGGCTGGGGCTTAACCTACGACGGCAAAGAGTTAATCATGAGCGATGGCTCCGCCCACCTTTACTTTTTGAACGCAACGACTTTTCAGCCGATAGGCCAAGTCACAGTGCATGAAGGAAACGCAACCGTACCCGAGCTTAACTCGCTGTGCTACATCAACGGCTCCGTCTACGCCAATGTCTGGATGACAAACGAAATCGTCATAATCAACCCAGAAACGGGACAAGTTACGGCTTCGATAAACCTCACAGGTCTGCCAGCCGCAGTTGCAAGTGCTTCGAACTTCAACGCCGTGCTAAACGGCATCGCCTACGACCAGCAAAACAACAGGCTTTTCGTGACGGGCAAGGACTGGCAAAGCCTCTACCAAATTAAACTTGTTCCTGAGACCAGCCCATCACCTTAAGCCGCAAACTCGCCGCTTAACGTTGCGCCAAGTAGTACGACAGAACCGCTAACGGGACCACTAGAACGTAGGAGACTAAGGTTCCAAACAGAACTCCAAGGGCAGGATACAGGTACCTAACTGCCACGCAGAACGGAATGATGGTTAAAATGCCCGAAAGCACCAGCGGCTTGGTTACGGCGCGCGAAAACTCTGTTCCCCTGCTTCTTTGAAGGATTATCAGGGTTGAAGTGAAAACCGCGGGAAACGCAGCTGCAATGCCGCCTAAGACTGGACCGCCAACCTGGCTTAAAAGCACCGCAACCATCACAAGAGCTCCTGCGCCGACTCCGCGGAACACGATTTCCCAGAGCTTATAACGGGTTTCTTGCCCCTTCAAATTCTGCAGCCTCAGCACCTTGGCAAACCCGTAATATGTCAAGACCGAAACAACCGCTCCGACCCCTAAGCACACGCCGAAATCCTTCAAGCCCGACGCAACTATCAAGCCTGAAACTGCGAACCAAATAAGAAGCGAAAAGCCGATTCCGCGGCTGAAGCTTTTCGAAGCGAAAAAGGCGTAAAGGAACAGGTAAGCGCTCGTGACGCCGAAGGCTAGCGGGAAAACCGTGGTTGCTTCGACAGCGGCTGCAGTGGACTGGTTAATCCCGATGAAGAAGAACGAGAACGCGGATGTAGATGGAAGTCCGCCGAGAATGCCGCCCAAGACGCTGCCCTTCTTTTCAGCAATAACCGTGATTAATGTTACCCATAAGCTTCCGACAGCGAAAGAGAGAATTAAATGTAGAAGAAAAATGGCGGAAACAGTGAACATCATTTGGTAGCCCAGATGAAATGCAAGTTTGGGATTTATTAATTCTTCCCGACGCCCGCGTGGCAAATTGCTGAAACTTGCGGTTTCTTGCGGTGTTCTAAGCAACACGCATGGAAATTATATAAGTGAAATTGCCTTAAAAACACGTAAAATCCACTTTGACCGCGGCTCTTTCGGAGTAAGTGTTGCCTTTTTAGTCGCAATTTTAATCAATCTTTTGTTTTAATTTTGTTGAAAAGTATTAAATACTGATAGCGTTGACTATGAGGAGCGGGGATTTCATTTGAGTGGGGGAGAAAAAACAGAAGCAAAAACGGAAACCAAGTATCCTTGGAGCAACTATACACTGAAATTAGGCAGAGGAGAACCAGTTTCAACAACGCAGTACGTGCTGTATGCGGTGCAGATCGCGGCAATTATCATTCTTTCGTACCTTAGCGTCTCTTTGCTCGGTCCATTAAGCTACTCAGGCATTTCACTATTCTACTTTGTGTACCCCTTCTTCCTTGTGTTCACTATGTGGTGGGGAATCTGGGGTATAATCTCTGCATATGTCGGCTGTGTACTCGGAGCAGGACTGATGGTTGGTTTAGGCGTCGTTCCGTCATTGGCTTATTCGATAGCTGACTTTGTTCCGCCGCTGGTCGCGTTCATGGTCTGGCGTGGATTGCTAGCAAATAGAGGCTTTGATCCGCTATGGAGAGACTTAACTGAAAAAGAAGTTGCAGGCTTCAAAACAAATAGAGTAGGCGCATGGTTCTGGTTTATACTCATAAACGGAATCATACTCAACGCAATCAGTGCAGAGCTGGGAATCGGAATACAATTTCAATTGGGACTTGTTCCAGGCAGCGCGTATTGGCTATGGTGGGCAGGATGGTTCGCAGGCGACTTGCTGGCAATGGTGATCATAACTCCAGTACTTGTCAAGGGACTCACAAACCTCGTTGAAAGACAGGGCTTAGTCAACCACGGATGGGTAACTTAAGAACAACTCTTCCTTAACAGAAAAAATTAAGGGGAAAGTTGTTGGAAAAACCGAAAGAGGAGGCACGTGCTTCCAAGAAGTACGTGTGCACCTTTATTTTTTCTATGAGAACAGGAACCCCAATTGAAAAACTACATGTCATAACAAAATTCTTAATGATCGCAGCCATGTCCGTGCTGGCTCTTTACATGTTTGACATTCCCGTTTCAAAAGGCGGCCCCGACATCATAGGGCTAGTTCTTTTGCTAGTTCTCGTATTTGGTCTCTTGATAATTTCAAGGACCGCAAAGCACTTAGTAAGCTCATACTTAATATTGGCTTTGCCAGTTCTTTTCGGCGAATTCTTCTGGTGGCTGTTCTTCAACGGCTCGCTGCCCGGGGCAAAAATTGTCTTTTACCTGTGGCCGGGCTTTTTACCAATAGGAATATCAACCCTGGTTTTTGTAGGCGTCTTTAGCCTCGTCTACTACAAGTTACGAAGCATCGGTTGGTCACTCGTTGCTGGGTTGCTACTATGGTGGTTTACCATCATGCCCAGCTCGCTCAGTTTCTCGTCGGCAACAACATGGGCAAGAATTCCCATTGGAGTGACCTACTCGTTTTCGCTGCCGCAGTGGTCAACCACGGTTGCGTTATCCAAAGCGCTCGGGTACGGAGTGCTAATTTACACATCGTTTCTTTTCCTTTTAACCACGCGAGATGTAGAGATTGCTGGAGCACTTAGACAACTTCGTCTTTCATTTCGGAAGTCATTCTTCGTCGCGTTGATGTTTAGAAATCTAAACACGATACTGCTTGACTATCAAGACATCAAAATCGCTCAGACCGCCCGCGCGGCAAATGTAATCAGGAAAAGCATTTTTTCCAAGATAATTGACCTTGCACAAACATCGATTCCGCTGGTTGCAACCATGATAAGGCGTTCTACAGAAACGGGTGTAGCGCTCTACGCAAGGGGATTCGAGGCGTCAAAACGCGTGACAGATTTCAAAGAGACAAAACGGTTAAGCTACGTGGACTTCACGATATTAGCGATATTGGCAGCATTCTTAATATACGAGGTCATCCTTGGACACTCCATCACCGCCTTATTCACGAGGTAAAAAAATGTCGGTATTGGAAGTAAATGATTTCTGGTGGAAATACCGATCTTACGTGGGAGTCGAGAACCCCTACACGCTAAAAGGTTTAACATTCAAGGTCGAAAAAGGAGAATTCTTCGGAATCATCGGACCCAGCGGAGCGGGCAAGACCACCCTTTGCTACGCTTTAACTGGAGTGATACCGCACGTTTTTACAGTTCCCATCGGAAAAGCGGGAGAGCACATAAAAGGCGAAATAAAACTGTTCGGGCAAACACTAACTAAAGTGGAATCTGTAATTGATGAGAAGACAGGCAGAACAGTCGATAAAGTTGTTGGCATAAAGCAGACAGCGCCGAGAGTTGGACTGCTACTTCAAGACCCCGACAACCAGTTCTTAAGAATGGATCTTCTCCACGAAATCAGCTTCGGCATGGAACTTTTGGGGCTGCCGACCGACGAGATTGAGAGAAGAACTAAAGAAGCGCTTGAAGTTGTTGGTCTGGGTCACTTGTGGCCAATTGCAGACCTTGTTCACCCAAGCGAGCTGTCAGGCGGACAGAAGCAGAGGGCTGCGATAGCTTCTTTCGTTGCTCTGCGACCTGAATTGCTGGTGCTGGATGAACCCATGTCTAACCTTGACCCGGAAGGGAAACTAAGCATTATTCAGGCTATTGACCGAATAAGAAACGATTATGACATAACGATAATTGTTGTTGAACACAACCCAGAGGTAATTCAAAAGTACGCTGACAAGGTGCTTGCCATAAATAACGGGCAAACAATTGCGTACGGCACCACCGAAGAAGTGTATTGTCAATCCAAACTGTTCCAGGAAAATGGACTCTACGCCTCGGACATAGCGAGAATCGGGTGGCAATCAGGTTTAAGCTACAAGGGTAGGGTTCCCTTCACCGTCGACGAAATGGTAGAAGCATGTGAATCAAAAAAAGAAACAGTCTTAACAGACATCGAGGATAGCACGCCTGCTGAGAACGCTGAGGAAATAATAAGCGTCAAAAACCTTGATTTCTCTTACGAAGATGGGACACAGGCGCTCAAAGGCGTAAACTTTACCATAAGAAAAGGAGAGTACGTTGGGCTTATAGGCCAAAACGGCGCAGGCAAATCAACAATATCCAAGGTAATCAGCGGCTTATACAAGAAGTTTCAAGGCGAAGCAAAAGTCATGGGTTTGAACCTGCGGGACAAGAAAGTGATTCAGAAAATCCCCTGCTACGTCGGCTACGTTTTCCAGAACCCAGACAACCAGATTTTCATGCGCAAAGTCTACGATGAAGTAGCCTACGGATTGAAGAACCTAAAGATTCCCCAGCAAGAGATTGACCCCAGAGTCAAAGAGGCGTTGAAGAGCGTTGGTTTAATGGCGAAGATCGATGAGGACCCGATGTTCCTGGGGAAAGGTGAAAAACGACGCCTAACCGTGGCGTCCATTCTTGCCATGAACCCCAAAATCATGATTGTTGACGAGCCAACTACGGGTCAAGACTTCAGAATGTCTGAGGACATAATGAACCTGCTTGACGAACTAAACAGGGCAGGAACGACAATCCTGGCGATAACGCATGACATGACCTTGGTTTCGGAACACACGAAAAGAGTCATAGTGATGCACAGCGGCACAGTGCTCTACGACGGCTCAACAAGAGGATTCTTCGCAGACGAGGGGTTGCTCGCTATGGCAGGTATAATACCGCCGATGGCAGTCAGACTCAGCCACGCCTACAGGAAAAAACACTCGTCTTCGCCGTGCCTAATGAACACCAAAGAATGGGTCACCGCGCTAAACCACAACCAAAAAGAAGCGACTTAAAAACAAACTGACCTCCAACCCGCAGAGGCTTATTTAAGAAGAATCGGTTCTGGTTTAGCTGCGCACTAAGTTTTCATTCTTCCAAGAATGCATTCGACGGTGTCTTTGCAGACAAGGCATTCGTCGGGGATTTCCTTTTTCTGCTTCCGCTCGCTCAAGTATCCGAAGTGGTAGTTGCAGGCGTACGGCTTCTCCCTATCTTTGGCTGACTTCTCTTTCAGCGGCTCCGTTTCACCCTGACTTTTTTCAGGTTTCTTGTCAGATACTATCGGAGACTCATTTATTTTTGTTAGGCAGCATGGGCAAGCGAACTGCTCTGCTGAGCCTTGTTGAACATTTAACGATTTTATCGGTGTGTTGAAAGTTTTTCCGCAGGAAGGGTTTGAGCATTTTAACGTTCTTTTTTCCCTCTTTGTTCGTGGTTGGTGTTGAACTATTGAAACGTATCGTAAATATTAATAAATATTATTGATTTTGTTTTCAAATCCGCATTTGTCCAGCACAAATACTGGTCGAAGAACTCCCAGCGTTTTGCTGGCGGCGCAGGGGTGCCGGATTGGGGGGTAATGTTTTTATAACTCTCGACTACATAATATGTATTAAGACTCAATAAATGTTACACGTTCTCAGGCGTCCAAGGAAGAAAAACAGGTGAGCTTTGATAAAATGGAAGAAAACCTGCACGACCTCGAACAAACAAAGGCGTTAAACGAGATAAAAGATGCAAGCAAAGACGTTTCAAAAGCCTTCCTTTTCGGAAAAGGAAACATTCTCGCGAAGGATGAGCAGGTAAAAGAAGAGGAAGCAAAGAAAACAATCGAAGCTTTTGAAGAAATAAACGAAAGAGCCAACGTCATAGACGGAATAAGATCAATCACCATTCAAGGCGCAAACGGAAGGGTCGACATCACCCGCATTAACGATTATTTCCTAACTACCGTAGCCTCAAAAGAAGCTACAGACGAAAACATGAACAATTTAACGCGCGTTTTAGCGCCATCCATAATCAATCGCACAAAAGAGAAGACGCAATCAATTAAACAGCCGCCAAATGAAACTGCCCCACAGAGCAATTTGGAACAAAAGCAAACCGTTGAAACCGCACCATCGCTGAGTTCAGAACAAACGGAATCCACCATCCTAGATCTTCCAGAACCAGAATTCACCGAGTTCACTGTCGACCAAATGGGAAGGTTAGACGTGATATCAGCTTCTCATGACATTGTCCGCTTAGACATGATAACGGTCGGCCGGTGGACAGACCTCTATGGGGAAAAAAAAATTCGCAGAATAACCTTAAAATCGCCAAGCAACGGCAAAACAATTCAGTGCAAGTTTGAACCGATAAAGGAGTCAAAAGATTCGCGGCGAGACACGGCTTTGATTCCCGAAATGCTTCTGCGGATTCTCCAAATCAAAAAAGGATCGAAAGTTCTGATAAAACCAGTAATCGAACAAGAGCCCCCTGAACAAGCCGTTGAGGTCGCAAACGTAGAAAAGCAGCCTGAAGAACATACCATGAAAGAGTTTTTGCCTGATTCCCCTGCGTGCCAACTCATAGTCCAGGATCTTTCTGGGTTTGGGAATTTTATGGGAGAAGACAAAGTGCGTTTCGACGGAGGCTTGGTTGAAAGATGGAGGGAATTCTACGGCCAAGAAAAAATTGAAGAAGTGACAATAAACGACATTCTTCTGGGAAAATCCGTTCGCTGCAAATTCAAAATACAGAAGGATTCAGAATTCGAGGGAAAAGGGCGGATTCAAATTCCCAAATTGATTCGGCAAAAACTAATGGTTAAAGAGGGCTCGTTGGTCACCATCAAACCAGTTGTCAAATGATTTCTAACAGTCTTCTAAAATTTTGAGTGGCCCAAAAAATTTCAGTGGGAAACTTGCAAGTGGAAATTGAAGAAAAGGGTCAGTTTTTTATTCGAGAGCAATGATGCCTTTCTTCAGGCTCTCTGCCGCCACTACCCCCAGCGCTGGCTGTGTTCCTATGAAGCACAGTTTTGCCAGTTCAGGAAGGTCCTCTTTCTGGAGTTCAGACGCCTCTTTCTTTAGATGATTCCGGCACTGACGGTTCAAAAAGACTTTGGCGGCTGGACCCATCTGTTTTGTGAGCACTGAAAGGCAGTCTTGTTCCAGCGTCATTTTTAGTCTTTACCTTCATCTTCCTTGAGTAGTGCTTCCTGCATCCTGTAAGCGTTGATCATCTTCTTGAAGGCGTCGACAAGCTCGTCGATTTCGTCGCCAGTTTTAGGGTCAGCATTCTGTTTGAGGTAGTATCTTTGGTCAAGGTCTCCTTGGCTTACTTTCTGGGCGATGTTAGCGAGGTTCTTAAGCGGGTTGGTGATGCGGTTCCCCATGACTATTGATAACGCGACTGAAGTGGCAGTTATGGCCCCGATGAATATGACTGCCACGGCGATGCTGAAGTTGGTGTAGTTTTGTGACGTGTTGACAGCGTTTTGGACGTTTGTTTGAGTGTCTGACCTGATTGCAGCGAGTTGCGTGTCAGCTGTGGCGGTTGCGTTCATAACGCTTGTCATTTGATCCCAGATTTGAACGTATTTTGCCGATGAGTTGAGGTCGCCGTTGTACAGTGTTACTATCTGGCTGATTGCGGGGTTAATGGTGTTGGTGTCGATCGCGAGTACCCCGTCGAATTGGGCGAGGAGGCTTGAGTTAGAAGTTAAGGCGGTTGCCAAGTAGTCTTGTGCTTGTGTTTCTTCGTCTGCGCTGGCTACAACGATGTTTGAGCCTTCCTGCTCCTGGTCTGCGCTGTACATTAAGGTGCCGAACTGCTTTCGGTCGAGGCCTTGTTGGTAGTTGTAGGCGTTGTCGTTGATGGTTTCTTGTTGTTTTACGTTGTTTTGCAGCTGGTTCATTCTTATCGCGTTGTAGGTGATTGTTGCTCCTGCGGCTATGAAGAGTGCTATTATGATTAGGTATGATAGAAGGAGTTTTTGTTTGATTTTCATTTTTTTGTTTTCACTCCGTCGTGTGCGGCGTCGCTTAATATGATATATTGCGATATTATATATTACTAATAAAGATACCTAATACACAAGCACGACTGTTCACCTGTTCAACACAAGTGCAGAAGCCAAATCTGAATCAGAAGTGTAGATTTGTAGTTCAGGCAAACGCGTACTCGGTTGAAAAGCAACCCTTAAATATCGTGACTGATGCGATTCAATATGCGTGTCCGAGGTGGAAGAATGTCAAAAATGGTAAAAATCCTAAGAAGCAACGACAGAGAATCAAAACAAAGACAACTAACCCGACTGAAAAAAGAAATGACCCAACTGACTGAGGAAATACAACTGATAGAGTTGACACTTGAAACAAACGCTTAACCAAGCTAAATCACTCTCAAAGCTTCGCCTTCAAAAATTAGGGAAATCAAAGAAAAGAAACGTTTAAGAAATAACCTTGCTCAGAAGGACGGTGATGCAATAAAGCTTCTGGAAACGAAGCAGACAACAACCCTCAATAAACCCGTAAATGTAAGGGACAAAATTGTTACGAAAAGTCGACACATCATAAGTCAGCAAGCAGGAGGCATAGAAAACGTTGCGCCCTTGCCCAATGGTGCGACTCCCCTCTGCTTCCTGCTCTTTTTCAAAAGGTTCCTTTTGTAATGTGAGCGCATTTTTGTTTCGTGCGTGCAGGAGAAAAGTAGGGCGCACAACTAGTTTGGGCTTGGGTTTAAAATTATATATAATGGTTGTTACAGTGTTGGAACCGTAACAATGGTGTGTTTGGGGGAGAAAGGGTTTGGATGAAGTCTTAGACATGTTAGATAAAACCGCCAAGCGGTTGCAGAAAGTTGTGGATGAAACAAAAGAAGCGACGTGGAAGCAATCAGCGCTCTATGAGCAGATAATGCTGGCGCCTGATGCTTCGGACGAGCAGAAAATCAAGGCGTTTATCAAGAAAACCCGGTACTTGGATCAACTTGAAACCTTGAACTCGCAGCTGAGCCTCATTTACATGCTGCAGATTTTCGCGTTTAAAGTCAAGGTGCTTGAGGTTACTGTGGATAGGATGGACGACCAGCTGGTGAAGTCGGGTATTCTGCTGAAGACGGGCGAGTTGGAAGACATAAAGAAGAACATTGACGCGCTCAAAATCCTCATAGAAGCCCAGTACGAGTCTATGAAGGAAATACGGGAAACCAAAACTAAAGCGTTAGACTACATTCACTAAACTGTGAGCGAAAAATAAATAAAAAGTGGCAGCCTGGTGGTTTTTTTCACCACTCATGCCTGCAACGTGTCGGTTTTTTTCTGGCTTACTCTACGATCTTTTCCCAGCTTGTAACTAAGTCAAGAACTTCTTGCCCTGCTCTTCCGCCGTAGCTCTTAAGGCGTTCACGAGTGTCCTTCTGAGCTATCACAGCCTTCTGGAACTCCACCATCTGCGCAGCCTTGTCTGTCAAGTACAAAATGCCGTCTACGCCTGCTCTTGCCATACGCACTGAAACGGTTAAGAGTTCATTTGGGGTCGGTGTTTCACGTGGGTCGTCGCCGGGGCCGATGACGTACAACGCGATGTTCAGTTTGACGTCTTTGAAGAGTTTCTTGAAGTTACGGGTGAGCATTTCCCAGTACCATGGTGTAGCGTAGTTTTTGCTGAACATGACAACGAGGAACTCGTCGGTTAGCGGTGCTAAGTCATCGAAGTCAACGCCGAAGCGTTCATAGTTCGTGACTGGGTCTGGGAGGACGCCTATGACAAATTTGCTTTTTGCTTTGTCGCGTACGCGCTCGCTGACTTTCGCCATGTACTCGGTGATTTCTTTTCTGCGCCATTCGTACCAGCTTAAGCCGCTTTTCTTGTGAAGTTCTTGGCAGCGTGGGCAGATGCAGTGTCCGTGTTCTGCGAAGTGGATGCTGTTGAGCCATATGCCGGGGCTTTTGCGGGCGACGTCTTCGATGTAGTCAAGTTGTTCCGCGCGGTGTTCCGGCTGGGTTGCGCACAGAATGTCCCATCTTACGTTGAAATTGTCGTTGGTTCTCCATGCTGGGCCGAGGGCTGACTGGGAAATCCAGTCTGGGTGGTTACGGGCAGTAACGTTGTCTCCGAAGATTGCGATGTTGCTGTGCATGTCGGGTTTTGGGGGTAGTCGTCTGCCTACTTCTGGTTTAACTCGGAAAAGGTCAAAATCGAAGCCTGCAACTTTCTTTGCTTCAAACATGTATGTGCCGAATTTCAATTTGCTTCTACCTTTTTAGAATCCAGAACGCTTGGCGATGTAATAAAGTTTTTCTAAATCAGCGCAAAATAGGTTGCGAAAAACAAATTCCAATTTAAGGATTGTTTAACCTAAGTTAAGCCTTGCTTCATGGGCAAACTGCTGGATTTTATGAGGGGTCAAGCTTGGTTACGTGATCGGCCCCGTGGGGTAACGTCCTATGGCGTCGAGGATTTCTTCGGCGGTTGTCTTTTTCCCGACGTTTCGAACCAAGTCTGTAGCGACAACTATTCCCACGAGCTTGTTTTGCTTTAAAACGGGCAGTCGCCTGATCTTGTTGCTTGACATCAACCTTGCCGCTTCCTTGATTGAGACGTCAGGGTCAACCGTCACAATGGGTTTGGTCATTATTTCGGAAACTTTCGTGTCAAGAGACGCGCATTGAGCCACAATTCGCCTGACGAAGTCCCGTTCTGTTACGATTCCGACGGGAACGACGTTGTCCGTGACCACCAAGCAGCCTACTCCTTTTGCCGTCATGAGTTGTGCGGCGTCAAAAACGCTTCTGTTAACGTCGATCGTGATCACACTTTTAGTCATTATATCCTTAACCGCTGGCATAGTCATCCAACTAGGAGAAAACCGTTTGGGAATAAAAGCGTTGTCATATAAGGATTTGACGACGCAGCCACGGTCTATTTCTTCCCTTCAGCCGTTGCCTGCTCTCCAGCAACGTATTTACTGCCTCTTAATGCAGAACAAACTGCAGCTATAACACACATTACTGCTCCGATGACGAATGCTTCCCTTAGCGCAGTCATGAACGGGGACGAAATCGCGTTTGGGAAAAAGGTTGATCCGGTGAGGTAGGCGCTGGTTGCTTTAGGTATGGTATTTGCCAAAGAGGCAGGAAGACTTTGCAATATCGTTGCAACTGGGTTGTATCCTAGAAACGAGGCGAAAAGGGCTGCGGAGGCTGGGGTGGCACTCAAGGCAGATGCAAGCTGAGGCGCGCCTGCACTGGTAACCGCGGCTGAAAGGGCGCCTGGAAGAGTGGCACTTAGCGACACTATGATGATGGTGAAAAAGACAGCTTGACTTATCGTGCTTGCACTGTTCTGTATAGTCGCACGCATCCCTGACGCTGCGCCCCTATGCTCTGCAGGAACCGAGTTCATTATGGATGCCATGTTTGGAGAGGCGAAGATGCCGCCGCCAAGTCCCATTATTAAAAGTACAGCTGCAAAGGCAATGTAGATGAAGTTGACTGGGAGCAGCACGAAGCCTATGAAGGAGGCGGCGGAAATTACCATACCCGAAGTGGCGAGCAGCCTTGCGCCGTGCTTGTCTGATAGCCAGCCGCTGATCGGTCCGGTTAAGACGAATCCTATAGACATCGGAATCATCAGTATTCCAGCCCAAAACGGCGTGGAAGAAAAGCTGTACCCGTGCAGAGGAAGCCAAATTCCCTGAAGCAGTATGATAAGCATTATCATCACTCCGCCCCTTGACATGGAACTGAAAAGCGAAGCAAGATTACCGGCGCTAAACGCCCGTATCTTGAACAAGTCAAGCCTGAACATCGGCTCAGCAACGCGGCTTTCAATGAAGGGAAAGGCAACGAGAAGACCCGTGCCAGCGACGAGGGAAGCAATGACCCATGGGTTGCCCCAGCCCATAACGGAGTTTCCGTAAGGTATTAAGCCGTAGATGACGCCTGCCAAAATTAATGTTAGGCCACCGCCGAAAGCAATGTTTCCCCAAATGTCTAATTTCTGGTTCTTTCTAATAGTAGCCTTTTCCTTCAGCTTCAGATACGACCAAACCGTACCGACGACCCCGACGGGCACACTTACCAAAAATACAAGCCGCCAGTCAATAACCGCCAGGATCCCACCCAGAACCAAACCGATTAATGAGCCTGCTAGGAAAGAAATCTGGTTTATTCCCAGTGCTTTTCCGCGTTCGTTACTTGGAAACGCATCGGTTATTATTGCTGCGCTGTTTGCAAACAAGAATGCGCCGCCGGTGCCTTGGACTATTCTGAAGACTATTAACTCGATTGCGCCTGCGTCGCCCTTACTGGGGGTTATTGAAAGCAGAATCGAGCCGACTGTGAAGATGGCAAACCCAAGGTTGTAGAGCCTTACTCGTCCGAACATGTCTGAGAGTCTGCCGAAGGTGACGAGCAGCGTGGCTGTTACGATGCTGTACCCGAACAGTATCCAAAGCATGTACTGGAAGGACGTAAAAGGGTTGATGTCGATTCCGCGAAAGATGGCGGGCAACGCAATTAGGACAATAGTGGCGTCTATTGAAGCCATCAAAGTTCCGAGAGTCGTATTTGAAAGAGCAACCCATTTATAGTCAACCATAAGATTAGCGGACCTCTAAAGTTAATCGTTTTTACGCTGATATGTTTCAGTTCGATATCTTTCAAGCCAATATAAATATTACTTTGGCGCACACGCGGAATTACGGAAGAAGGAACGGAAAACGATGCCAAGGTTAACTGGCTTAATTAGACGCAAAAGGACTACTCTTCACCACCGTCGCAGCGTCAGGCGCACTTTCACGCTTCTGCTCACTGTCCCAAAAACCGATTTGACGGACACGTCAACTTCAACCGCGTGCTCCGCTGGGTCAGCGCAAACACGTTGCCGATTTATCTTTTCCACGTGATGCTGCTTGAGTTGATTGAAACCTACTTGGGTTGGCGATTAGGCATCTACTCTTTGCCGACCATACTGGAAATCCCAGTAATGACAGTGCTAACGTTTACTGTAACGTGCCTTGTGCTTTACCCGCTGCTGAAAGTGCCGTACGTAAAGCGTATAATCGGGTAAACCGCTCTTGCCCGCGCCTGCCCTTTGGAAAAGCATTTAACTTCATAACCCAAACATCATATACAAAGCCGTCAGGGAAAAGAGGGAAATAAGGTTGCCGATAAAGTATTTTGAAGCGCCAGAAATCAAAAAGCAGGTTGACCAGTTAGCGGAAGAATGCGAATTCTACCATGTCGTGCCACAGTTTGTTTTCTGCGTCAGAAGCAGAGGCTCTAAAGCGAGACGAACCATCGCGCGCATTCACGGCTTAGGCAAGATTTGGCAGGGAGTTTTGAACCTGCCGCCGTCATACACGATTGAGGTCATCTCGGAAATTTACGATAAAATGTCGGCGGAAGACAAAGAGAAAACGCTGATTCATGAGCTTATGCACATTCCAGGCGGCTTCAGCGGCGGTTTCCGCCCGCATAAAGGGTACGTTGAGAGGAAAAACGTGGAAGCCGTCTACAGGAAACTGCAGAATGACAGGGCTGCCAGAAAGCAGAGAACCCTGATGTAGCCGTCGTCTGCGAGAAAACTTTGCCGTTTTCTGCTATACGTTTTTAAGTCTCGGCGAAAGCGTATTGGGAAGTTGCAGAATCAACCCTAAAAAGCCGAATTAAATCTAAAATTGAGGTTTAAAGCATGCGACACGTTATGAAAAGCCTGAAGCATAACGGCATATTCGTTCCAGTTTACGATTACAAAGGCTTCAACGTCAAAATCAAGGGTCAAACCCTAAAACTGACGCCTAAAACCGAGCAGATGGCGGTTGCATGGACCAGAAAGAGCCTGTCCACCGTGTCCCCGCCCGACAAAGTTTTCAAACTCAACTTCATGAAGGAGTTCCTCAGCGAACTAAAGAAAGAGAACCCTTCCGCAGGCTTCTTAGACTCATTTGTCCCAAGCTACTTGGGCAGCATCGTACATCCTTCTGAAAACCATAGCGCCAATTGCGAAGCCGACGAAATCGACTTCAGCCAAGTCTGCAACTTTATCGAAACAGAAAAAGCAAAGAAAGAAGCCTTAACCAAAGAAGTCAAAAAGCGACAAGCTGAAGAACGCAAAATCCGTCGACTGGAATTCAAAGAAAAGTTCGGTTACGCAGACGTCGATGGGCAACGGCTGGAGATTGCCAACTGGACTGCTGAGCCATCTTGCCTTTTTGCTGGTCGCGGCGATCATCCGCAGCGCGGAAAATGGAAGAACGGGCCAAGCGAGCAGGACATCGTTTTGAACTTACCTCCTGACGCGCCTGTTCCAGCGGGACAATGGAAAGGGGTTGTTTGGGAACCCGACAAGATGTACGTGGCGAAGTGGGAAGACAAGCTTACGGGCAAAATCAAGTACGTCTGGTTCAGCGACACCGCGTTTCTGAAGCAGAACCGCGAGAAGGAAAAGTTCCAGAAAGCCGAAACCCTCGGCAAACAAATCAGAACCATTGAGCAGCACATTCTTCGGAACCTCGACGACAAGGATGAGTCGAGGCGGAAGGTTGCGACGGTTTCCTGGCTGATTTTCGCGGTCAACATGAGGGTCGGCGACGAAAAAGACCCAGACGAGGCAGACACGGTGGGCGCGATTACACTTAGGAAAGAACACATCAGCTTCCCTGAGGACGGCAAAATCCACTTTGACTTCCTCGGCAAAGACAGCGTCAGATGGGAAAAAGACGTATCCGCGCCGCCTGGAATCATCCAGAACATCCGAAGCTTAATGGAGTCCAGCAAAGATTACCTTTTCGAAGGCGTCGACTCCAAAAAAGTCTCAAGATTCCTCTCAGAAAAGATGCCCAAACTAACTGCGAAAGTGTTTCGCACGTGGAAGTGTACGTCTACACTTGAAGACGCTCTCAAAAGGCAACAACCATTGGAAAACGAACCAGTCACGAAAGATTCACAAGATTACGTGAAAACATACCATGCAAAGATTGCCAATTATGAAGTCGCGGTTGTTGCCAACCATAAAAAGAAAATACCCCCAACCTTTGATCAGCGGTTGGAGAAGAAGGAAGCCAACCTCAAGGCTCTTGAGGCGCAGCTGCAGGTTAAGAAGGCTGCTGGCAAAAAAACTGAAGCGCTTGAAAAACGCATAGCTAAAGCTGAACTCGACGTAAACCTCACGAAACTCACCAAAGAGTACAACTTGGGCACTTCGCTGAAGTCGTACATTGACCCGACGGCTTACGTGAAATGGGCGAAAAAAGTAAAGTTCGACATCGAAAAATTCTACCCCAAAACCCTCCGCAACAAGTTCAGCTGGGCACTACAAAGCAACAAGGCGCAAGCGCAGGCAGCCGAGTGCATAACCGCATGAGCATCAAAGAAACCAAAGATGGCACAATCATCACCATTTTTGTCAAACCCAACTCCCCAAAATTCAAAGTAGAGCTTGACGGAGAAGAAATCGTTGTCCACAGCACAGAAGAACCCGTCAAGGGAAAAGTAAACAAAAAAATTTCGAAAGAGTTTTCAAAGCTTTTGCATGCCAAAGTTGAGATTGTAAGCGGTGCCACTTCGAGGCAGAAGCAGTTGTTTGTTCACGATTTAACAAAAAACCAAATCGAGCGGCTTTTGAACTGTTGATGCGTTGAACTGGATATATTACGAGAACCGAAATATCCCTTTTAAACCAAACAAGCGCTTAAGACAATTGTAAAGAGTTGTAGTTCAAGGGAGAGGGGTTTCCTCCCTCACCTTACCCCAAAACCGATTTTCAACAGCAACTTTTTGAGAATGAGCCATAATTGTTCTGCGCCAGAACAAGATCACCGCTTTTCTGTTCTGCAGCAGAACAACTTTTGGGGCACGGATGGGATTCTTCGTTTTCAAAAGACCTGCTCAAGGATGGAGTATGCCGTTACTGGAGTAAAATTGGGATAACTTTTTACGAGGAACCCTATTGACTAACATGCATGTGCCCCGTCAAGAAAGCGCAGGCAACAAGAAAACAGAAGAAATCCAATAACCTCGCGGCAGTGGTCTTTGCTGTGCTTCTAATCGCGATGCTGATAGCTGTCGCGTACTTCTGGTTCCCTACAAGCAGCAAACAAGCAAACAACCAGCTTAACAATGAACTGAACAGCATGCCGTCAGGCTTCAAATCACTCGCTGAAGGCTATTTGAGCGTGATGAAAAACTTGAATTCAAGCCAAACAAAAACCCAAATGCTTGCGCTGCTTAACCCGAACTATAATCAAACTGACCTTTTCACGTGGGAGAAGAGCAAGCTTACGTTCGCCAACGACCCTAACGGATTCTATGAAAACCCATTCCAGATTTTAGCTAGCGGCGACGGCATCTGCGTGCAGTGGAGCATTGTTTACGTGTCGGCTTGCCTTGCGCTCGGCTACCAGAGCAGGCTCGTGGTGGCTGTTGACACTTCAAGCTGGAGTTACATTCACGTCTGGGCAGAAGACTACTACAACGGGCGCTGGGTTCACGTGGACCCATCCGATGCGGTGTGGAACGACCCTTCAAGGTACCTAGGGCCAAGCTGGGATTGGGGCAAGTACATCGGCACGACCGTAAGGGTCTACGCGTTTGAAGACGGCGCATTCCAAGACGTAACAGCAACCTACAGCGCCCATTGAGCCCGCCATCAATTCCGATCAATCGAAAGGAATTACGACTACAAGCGATTCAAGCCCTAAACCAAAAAAGCAACGCAAAACAAGCCCTGACTGGCGACGAGAGGGGGAGGGGTCTAGTATTTGTGACCAAAAACCATCACAAAAATGAAGCATGTTAAACAATTCCCGACCCATCAGGGTAGGCTACTATTTGTGACAAAATTTCAACACAAAAAGCAGTTTAACCTTGCTGTTTGAACCTGAGCATCGCCGCTATACCGCCGAACGCGTTCTTAAGCATCTGCCCCTCTTCAGTTTCAGTCGAAATAATCTCCACATCCGTATTAGAAAGCTCAGCTAACTCAGCCAAATCGTCTATAACATCCTTCTTCTCCAGAACGGTCGTTGATGGCGCGCTGCATTTCGCACAGGGTTTGCCGACGAGCCCTTGCTCGAAACCCGCTACTTCCTGAGCCTTCACGGTGTGCTGCTCCTCGTAGCCGCAGGCGCTGCATTTCACGGTGACGCGGACCAAATCCAAGCTTTCAGACATGATAAGCAAACGGACTGCTCCCGCCTGAAGAAGCCGCCTCACCTCAGCCTCGCCGTAAGTTATCATTCCCGTGTCGTGGCCGACTTCGTAGAGGAACTTCTGCATGATATCTTTCTCTTCAATGTAGCGGACTTTCTTCATGATTTCAGGCGCTTTATCCATAACTTCCTTAACGCCCTGCTCCTCAACGTAAGCCGTGTCAACAACGTCCAAAATCTTGTCCTTCAACTGATAATTCAAGAAGCCGCCCTTCTCAAAATCATACTTCGTAGGACCAGGACCACCGAGAATAATGCCTTTCAAAGTGTCAATCGGCAAAAAAGCCT
>JBEKWR010000021.1:0-33901 GCA_049512935.1 Bathyarchaeia archaeon | reverse complement strand
TCAACAAGCGGAGCAGAGAAGGCGCTGAGTATCTGGAGACCAATGCCTAAAGACTGCGCAATAAGCCACATGTTCTCCATAAGGCAGCCGAGGCTCATGAAACCCAAGATGTCACCGTGGGAAGCAGGCACCCTTTTCCTCGAGTCATAAACAACGATCAGAAGCGTCGGGCTGCCTCGAATCGACTGCGATATTGGCATAGGCGACGCTTTCTTGACGGCTTCAGATATTTTGGCAGGGTCAACCCATTCAGGCGGAAACATCGCACCCAAAATCCCAGTTTTCTTCTTCAGCAACTCCTCTCTTGAAAAAGAAAGCTGCTCGTAGTTTTCCCGCAGAAACTCTTCGGAGATGCGCGACTTGATATTTCCGATCTTCTCCAACACCGCCGCGTCATCCACGACGATTATCTCAAAGTTCTGCATGTTATGCGCTGTAGGCGTCCACTTTGCTGCTTCCAGAATCTTCAACAAGTCTTCACTCTGCACGGGATGGTTTTTGTCAAAGGGTACCCGCGCGGATTGCCTTTCTTGAATAATTCTTAACGTTTCACTCATGCTTAACCCTCACTTACCTTTAGGACTGCTCGGAAATGAACCTTTGCCGTCATCATGCGGTCAAAAGCCACGGCGGCTTGCTCCAACGGAAACACCTCAACCATCGGAACAACATGCGTGAGAACGCTGAAGTTCAAGGTGTCAGCCGCGTTTCCCCCGATCCAGCCGCTCACTGACCGCACGGCGCGCATAAGCTGCACGGGAGAAATCTGCATCGGCTCATTGACAAAGGTGATAATTATCAATTGACCGTTTCGCGCCAAGCCGCCGACGAGCTCCGAGATGGCTTTGCTGTTCGGCGCAGTGCAGAAGATGGCTCGTGCCCCACCCATCTTCATCAATTCTTCAGCGGCGTTCTTCGTGTTTGAATCAATGTAGATATGCGCGCCAAGCTTACGGGCTAACACCTCTTTCTCCGCTCCGCGAGAAATCACCGCAACCTTCAAGCCAAGCCTAACCGCGAACTGCAACGCCAAATGACCCAGCCCGCCTAAGCCGTGGATCGCAACCAAATCGCCGCCCTTAGCCTGACTACTCTTCAATGCACCAAGGGTAGTTGCACCTGCACAGAGCAGCGGCGCCGCCTCCACGGAGCTTAGCTCTTCAGGAATCGCGGTCAGCACCTCCATTCGGGCGACCATGTACTCGGCGTATCCGCCGTCACTTGAAATGCCCGTCGCCAAAGGACTCTCACAAGCCCAAATGTCCCCTTTCAGACAAGACCTGCAATGCATACAGTGCCCACCACGCCAGCCTACACCGACCCTTTGACCAATCTTCCAATAATGCGACTCAGAACCTAACTTGACAATGGTGCCGACAACCTCATGACCAGGTGTCCTCGGATATGACAACCCGGGGAAATAACCTTCCTTAACGATGGCGTCTCCATGGCAAACGCCGCAGGCTTGAACCTTAAGAAGAACCTCATGTTCCTTCGGCTCAGGAATCTCCTTTTCAACTAACTTGAAATCTCCACCAGGAGCACTAACTTGAATCGCTTTCATTAACGCCACAAAAGTTCACCTTTTGCTTTACCGTCTCATAAGATATAAATTTTGTTGACCCAAAAAAATCTAAACTTTGAACGGTCTTCACGCCGATTAATCATGTATCAAGACGACTTCGCCCGGAGCCAACCAAATATCACCGTAAATCTCGAAGACGCGCCAGCCGAAAAGCCGCCAAAGCTCCCGAAACCCCACTCTTCGAAAACCGTTTCGCATCATAACAGTCAAGGCGCCAGTTTTTCTTCTTTGGACGGAAGCAAACACAGCTTTCGCACCTTCCTGTTTGAGACGCAAAATGCCCTGAGCCGTAAGCGCAGTTGCAACTCCTTTTCGGCGAAAGCTCGGGTGAACGGCAATCCAGAGAATGCAGCCGAATTTGACACGGGCTATTTGGAAATCAATCAGCTTAGCAAACCCAACCACTTTTCCCTGCGCCTCACAGACCAGCACCTGCCCCTCGCCCGAAAATAGGCTTTGAACGGCAAAGAACCCCATAAACTTGGAAAAAGACAGAACTGCAATTTCCCTAAGCATGGGTGCATCATTTGGTTTCGTCAGCCTTATCGCAAATTCAGCGGTCATAAATGACACTTCCTTTCTGTCACTACAATAAAAAATAGAGTTAAAAAGCGCTTTCTAAACTGGGCTCGCTTGGGAACCGCCCGGCTTAGGTTCCAGCTGTCCATCAGGCTTTTTGCGAGTAAAAATGAGGCTTGTTGACCTTACGATTTGGGGCACGCCTGCTAAGTCTTCAAATATGAGCAAGCCACGCGCAAGTAAAGCGAAAGCGGCGATTGTCGGTATCAGTTGTGGATTGGCAGGGACGTTAAGTACCAGCCCGAAAATGCCGATAATTCCGAATTCTTGCACGCCAATACCAGCGGGAGTTATAGGAACAAATGCCAAAGCGGTAACCAACGGGTGAATTAGGAAGTACGCTATCCACGGGATCTGCGTAATTCCCAATGCGTAGCCTAAAAAGTACCATTCAAAACCTTTTATGATCCAGCACGCCATGGTTAAGATGATTATTTCGGGAATTGCTCTGCCAGTGCTGTGGGCGCTTGCTTTGTATTCTTCAAGCTTCCCCATTAAGCTGCCCGTGAACCTTTTCAGCAATCTGGATTTTGCGATTCGGTCAAATATTGAGATGGCACGTTTGGACCATGTGAAAAGCGCAAGGACGATTGCTCCAGTCATCATTAAAGCGATGCCAAGCGCCGCGATCAGCAATGCCACGTTGACTCCAAGAATCTGGGTTGGGAACAATTTATTCCAAACGGTTGACGGAACAAACTTTACAAGGTAAATTACAGCGCCTATTCCACCGATAACTTTAATGAGAAACTCGAACGTTTGGATCCCCAGCACGCTTGAAAGACTCTTTGACGTTGGAACATTTTGATCAAGCAAATAAACGGGCGTCAAAATGTAACCTGACCGCCCAGGAGTAACGTCGCTCGTCAGCATGCCACCGTATTGGGCGAGCAATGTTTTGCCGAAAGTTGTTTTTACGCCGTTTTTACTCAGGACTCGTCTCAGCCGCACCGTGAAAAGCAGGTTTATACAAAAATACATCAGGAAAGCAAGAAGAAGGTACTGGACTTTAATGTGGAGGAGGGCGTTGTACAGGGAACCTACGCCGACATACCAGAATAGGGCTGCTAAGATCGCCACCATGAAGATGACTTCGAGAACGATTCTCAGTATCCCTCTTGAACGCGCCTGTTTCTGTTTCGGGGCTGATTCTTTGGTTGTCAATGTGCCTTCAACATCCTTTTTGGCTGTTAAATCTCTTGTGGGAAAAACCCCGATTGTAGTATTGATGCATGGGCTTCAGATTCCGTTTATGGTCTTACGCATTCAGCTTTAGGCCGGTACGGACGCTTGGTCGTTCGCCTGCGCCTGTGGTACTCGCACTCGTTAATCCGCATAAGCATCCACCCGTTGTCTTGGTAAACGCAGCCGCAGGGCAACTCTACAGATTTACGCGCCTCAGGTTTCACCGCGCTCCCTTTTTCATCCGACATGAATCAGCGCCTTATTCCATGTATAACAAACAACGTAATTTAAGTTAACTCCAAAAACTCAAAAAGCCGCCAGAAAACCTCACGCAACCCGCGCAATCCCTTAACGGCTCACGCGAAAAAAAAATACGCTGCCTAACTGGCTCGCGGGGTTTTTCCTGACTGATCTGAGGATTCAAAACTTTCATTGACTTTATTGCATAGGGAACAACATCCTTTTAGGATCAGTCTTGGTGCGGCATGCAAAAGCTTTTATTCCTGGAGAAAGAACCCCAAAATGGGTGTAAAACAGTGTCTCTTGACTCAAGCAAGAATTTAGCCGGCGCAGGCGCAATACTCATAGTTGTGGGAGCAGCGGCTGCAATTGGGGGCACGTTAGCAGGCGTAGGTTTCTTAAGCGTAGCTTGCGGCGTGATTGTTTTGGTGGGCGCAATTTTGGGTTTGGTCGGTCTTGGCGGCTTAAGCAAGGTCTATCAGGAGAAAGGCTTGTACAATAATTCTCTGTACAGTTTCATAGCGGTGATAGCTGGCGTGGTGGTTGCGGTTTTGGCGCTTGTCTATGTGGTTTTTTTCACGTCAACTTTGACAAATTTACTTCATGAACTTTATCCCACGTGGAACGGAAGCTGGTCAACTATCTCGTCTTTTGTCGGCACAAAAGCTGACAGGTCTAACTTGACGCGTGGCACGGAACTTGCGGTTGCGGGCGCATTGTTCGGGGTGAACGCGGTCATGTGGGCTTTCCTTGTGGTTGCATCTTTCTTCGCCAACCGATTCCTGAAAAGCCTCGCGGCAAAAACAGGCGTGACATTGTTCTCAACCGCCGCTCTGGTGCTAATCATAGGCGCTTTGCTTTCAATAATATTCATAGGCTACGTTATAATCTGGATTGCAGTGGTGCTTTTAGCATGGGCATTCTTCCAAATTCAACCCAAGCAGGAACAGCCGCCGCAGGCAACGCCTCTTCCTCAGCCGTCAACGCCGACACCTGTCTAAGCCTGAAAAGCGCAATCCATTTTTCTTTTCGTTTGCTTGGTCTTTGAAGTTTTTCAAGAAGGAAAACTATCCTTCATCATCAACAACAGCTCTCATCGGGGCTAGTTCTTTGGGTTTGTGGAAAACAATTGTGTCATCATCATCTTCATCATCAACGACAAGTGCAGTGTCGTCTCGAAAGAACTTGGGCTTAAGCAAAGGTGACTTGGGAAGCCGCTGAAGCCTTTAAACGATGAGCGATAAAGAAAAAAATTGCTCTAAAAAAAGCTGTTTTAGATCGGTGCAAGCATCAGGAGGGTGTAGTTGGCGTCGGCTGTTTGCAGTTTGGCGCCGATTTTCAACGCGACTCGTCCTGCGAGCCAAGAGTAGCTGTATTGCCCTGCAAGTTTAAGCGTCACTGGCTGCCCGTCTGGGTCGGTTCCCTGCGCCTGCAAAAGAACCGCGTGTCTGCCCGTCAACACTCCGCCGTTTCCGCCTGTGAAAGTGTACGTGACGCCGTTTGCCACAACCAGTGTTCCGCCTGTAACGTCAAAAAGCTTTGCGTTGCCGCCGGTTGACGTCGGCTGAAGAGTCAGGGTCAAGTTGGCTTGATAATACTTTAACGTGTTGCTGTCGACTTTTTGGTAGATGTTTCCTCGGGCATGCAGAGTTTTAATGTTTGATGCTGCGTTGTTGGCAATGGTTTGCGCGCTTACGTAGGGCACGGTTACCATCAGAACGATTGCGATGGCTGCTACCGCGGCGATTATGATTTTACTTTTTTTGCTTAAGGTGACCATTTCATCTTTCACCTCCAAACTGCTTCCATACTAGCAGCTTGGTGGCGTCTTTAAAAAGGGAGCCGCACTTTTGATGTGCACCTAAAATGTACACTAAGCTTTGTCAGCTTTGTTCTCGTCAAGCTTTTCGGACAGCATCTGCTCTTCCGTGTGCAGAAGCAAGCCGATGCGGCGTTCCCACTTGTTGAGGAACCGATACTGCGCGACCATCGCGTAGATGCTGTAGCCTAAGACGACAGCTGCAAGTATTAGCAGTATAAAACCCACGAATCCAAGCCCGAAATGGTGGGTTCTCAATATGAGCCAAACGACGACTATGAACAGGATTGCTGAGGATGCAAGCCCGATTAGGGTTCCGTTTCGAAATTTAGTCCATTCCTTATCTAACTCGAAAAGAAAGTCATGCAGAGACCTTACTGGGTACTGCTTGTCTTCGTGGTTTTCTTTAGCCATTTTTGTTTCCTGCCTATTTCACCGTTGTTTTGTTTTTTATACCTGATGCACCACAAGTGAACCCTTACAAGATTGACGGAAGCGACTTGCGCAGGTCAACGTACAAGTTCCTGCCCTGCTCAGTTAACGAACAGTACCCCTCCGCTGTCTCCTTCACCAGCTTCTTATCCTCAAGGAACAGCAAATGCTTAAGAAAATCGTCGTAAGAAAGGTTCGTGGATTTCCGCCAAATCACAGTCCTAAGCTGAGCCTTCGAGTTAAAGAACAGGTACTCTAAGATTTCAAACCGAATCTGAACCGCGCTTTTCCGCATCCTCGCCATTCTACAGGTGCACCAGTAGATGGAAGCATATTAGTGAGGGATTATAAAAAATGAATGCATCTTGAGCTTTATGCGACCTTTTTCTAAAATCTTTTTGGGGTCTGTCAATTTTCAATCTTCATATTTCCCAATCAGACTGGGACGGCGACATCATCCCCCGCTCTTAAAACAGCATCTCCGTCTAATATGAACATTATCAACATAATGCTATGGATGAAACGAAACGCCTATGAAGAAACAACGATTAAAAAAACAGCCAAGCTATTGATACCCATCCAGATTGCTGATACCTCAATCCATAAACAAGAGGCAGACTACTATGTAAGTTTAAACGTATTTTGTTCTGTGCTTTGTTCTATGAATCTTTTTCCGCAACGTCCACAAAACTGGTTCTCTTTCGGATTGGGAGAACCACATGCAGAGCAGTACTTAACCGCTCCGACTTGTTGGGGCGGCGGAGGAGGTTGTGGTTGCCAATAATTAACTGGATGTGGAGCAGCCGGAGAAACGGGTTTGTTTGAGTTTGCACTTGAACCTGCGGCAAAACCAACGCCACCAATGATAAAACAAATAATGGACCCGACAATGTAAGACTCGGAGGCACTCCAAATCACCGTGTTCTCTAGTGAACCAAGATACTGACTCGCTCCTAATTGATTGTAAAGTGATTCCACTTGAACTATTCTGGCTACACCGACGATTAGAACCACAAAGCCGATAAGCGAAAAAATTGCACCTATCGCTGTCCATGCTTTCATTCTACAGGTCGCCTACTCGCATATTCTTGCTATTTGCTCATAAAACTTGCGACACATAGCGCGAACTAAACGGTGTTTGGTACTTAAAGAAGCCAGCGTAGGCTGTAACACTCTCCGTTTGCTCTGTATAGCAATCCTTTGTTGGCGAGTTTTGCTTGCGCTTTCTTATCTTTTACTAATTTTTCGCCACTTTAATCTTAAAGAATCAGAGTACCACTCGGATGTTGTTTTTCCATTCCAAGCACCCTCAACACTAAATGAATCCATTATCTCTCCGCTACTTGCCGATAGGTCAATATTTACAGCGCCAAAAATAACAGCGTTTGAGACAAAGAAATCAGAAAATTGGCCTTCATAACCACTCAGATTAAATTCACTTTTCGGAAGCCTACTAAAATAGCAAGAAGCAAGACCTTCTGCCTCGGCTGCCATAGAATTCATTAAATCACAAGTTAATAATACTATTTTTTCTGAATCGAACCCCTTATGATGATGCCCAATCATATCATGAATCTCCTTCCTTATCCAAGCATCACCAAACCTTTTCCTTCCCTTTCGGCGAACTCAACGATTGAGGATGGGTCATACATGGGAATTAAATCATAATTCACCAGTTTTCTTAAGTCGTAAATTTCCTTTGTAGCATAAAACGCTATCCGTTTCTCTTTTTCTTCAATTAATTTATTGTCTGATGTGTGCTTTTTTCCATGTTTATTTTCTTTCGCATTACCCAATCTTTCAATTTCTAAAATCACCATTCTGGGCATTTGAAGAGACATTTTAGTTAACTCTTCTTTACTGAAATGAGGTACTATTATGCTTGAAAAGTAATGCCTAATAACAAAATTGGTGTCAACGACCATAGTTTTACTTGCTACCTTATCGAGAAACCAATTCTTCCAGTCCGAATCGCTCAGATTTTTGCTTTCCAAATCCATACTTAAAGAAATATCGAAAGCACCACAACAACTGAGGGCATCGGAAACATGATCAAGAAACTCACTTTCGCTGTTCAAATTAACAAAAATCCCATGTCTATAGCGTAAGTCGATTTCCCATATCCTTGAACCCTCATAGGTACACTGCATTTTAGAAGGACTATTAGGGGCTAAAGAATTACCAATATAGTACTTTAAAAGCTCTCGGATGTCTTTCCCTGAACGAATTTGGGTGTCCAAAATTCCGCCCATTATTAGTCGTGCCCCTTGCTACTTTCAAAGTCACTGATTATTATAATTATTGCCTACTAACGAAGGCAATCTAATTGTTATTATTTTAAAATAGAGAAGGAAAAACAAAGCGTTAGCGCGCTGCGCTCTCGCTTGCGCGCCGAACGGACACGCAAAAGCCAAACGTTACGCACGCGCGAAAACCTCACAGTTTAGACCATGAAGACAATGCAAAAACTTAAACCAAGTTTCTCATTTAGATAAATTGATTTTCATTATGAGGCAGATTGGTGAAGACATTGGTCAGCTAAGACGATTAAACGATAACTTAGGCTATTTGGAGAAAAGGAGAAAACTTAAAAACAAGCTAAAAATTGCGTTAATTGGGTTTCTAATATGGAAAGATTTAGATGAAGAAATAGTAAAAGAGGAAACAATTCGTGATTCTCTTCTTATTCGGCTTGGCAAACTGGTATTAGACGCAGAAAAAGATTTTGACCTCTTGATTAAGAGAGAATCTTTTGTCAGCAAAAAAGAACTATCTTCTTACATAGCCACATGGTTTCCAATAGCTTCATTATTAGATGAATTCAGAGCACTTATTTCATTTCGCATAGAGCCAAAAACTATTGAATATCTTGAAGTAATTTTTAAAAATGGTGACCAAATTATCGAGACACGCAACAATGAGTTTATCAAGAAAGAGCTAGAAAAGTATAAAGATTTTTTTGACAATTTCGGCGATTTTCCTCTAACTGACGAACAAAGACGCGCAATAATAACCGACGAATATGCTGAACTTGTAATTGCAGGAGCGGGCTCAGGAAAAACTACAACAATTGCTGGAAAAGCTGCCTACCTCAATAAGAAAGGAATTAAACCCGAGGAGATTCTTTGCCTTGCATATGGAGTTGAAGTGAAAGATACAATTAAAGAGCGTGTCGGTGAAAGATATAGTGAAAACGTAAGAACAATTCACGGTCTTGGAAGACACATTGCTCTTGAATGTGGAGACGTAGACTCTTATACAGTCTCTGAACTTGCGAAAGATAAAATAGCCTTCAGAAAAAAGATCTCAGATTTCATAGCGCAAAGAGCTAAAGACAAGAATTTTCAAGAAAAAATTAAGGATTACTTTCTGAAAGAATTAGAAGTTAATTACAGGAGCCTTTTCGATTTCAAATCAATGGACGAATACATTGAATTTATGCGAGAATACGAGCCTCGCACACTTGATGGTAAGAAACTCAAAAGTTGTGAGGAATGTGAAATCGCCAATTTCCTGTTCTTAAACGGAATTGATTATGAATACGAACCGCTATACCAAGCCGAAACAGGCACACCTGACTATAAATCTTATCACCCCGACTTTTATCTTCCGAAATACAAATTATACATCGAACATTTTGGAATTGGTGAAAATCATACACCTTCGCGAATTTACAAAGACCCAGACGAATATTGGACCCAAATGCTAGAAAAGCGGGACACTCATAAGAGACATGGAACCACTCTAATTGAAACCTATAGTTATCAGAAAAAGAAAGGGATTCTTTTAAAAGTCTTAAAGGAAAAACTGCTTGAGAAAGGGGTAGAATTTAATCCTATCCCAAATGAAATGATTTTTCAAAAACTAATTGAGAAAGGTAGGGTTGCACCGCTCTCTTATTTATTATCAAAATTTCTCAATTTGTACAAATCGACTGGCGAAAAAATTACAGACCTCAGAAATAGACTCAGCCCTAAGGACAAAAGAGCTATGGTTTTTCTGGATATATTTTCCTATGTTTTGCAAGACTATTCTGAATATCTTAACGCCTTCACACCAAAACAACGTGACTTCAACGACATGATAAATGAAGCTATTACTTTGACTGAAGAAGGAAAGTATCTGCCAAAATTCAAATACATACTAGTCGATGAATTCCAAGACATATCCCAAAATCAATACAGGCTTATAAAAACATTACAAGACAAAAGCAACTGTAAAATCTTTTGTGTGGGTGATGATTGGCAATCAATTTATAGTTACAGTGGAGCAGACGTTTCGATTTTGCTCAAATTTTCAAACAACTTTGAATTCAGTGGAGACTGTTGCTATCTTACACAGACATTTAGGTTCGACCAGTCATTATGCGATTTTACCACCAAATTCATATTGAAAAATACAAACCAAATCCCCAAAAAGATAACCAGTATAATGGGCGACAATAAAGGCACTCCTGCAGTTTCTGTAATAAGAAATGAGGGTTCAAATGGGTTAGATGATATTCTCTCTAAAATTGAGAAAAAGCGAGAAGGCGACGAAATCTTAATTCTAGGACGATACAAAAAATTAAAGCCTATCGAACTGAAAAAATTGCAAACAGCACATCGAAAACTGAAAATTGATTATATGACAATTCATAGGTCAAAAGGGCTTCAAAGGGACTACGTTATAATTGTAGGTCTGAAAGGCGGAAAACACGGCTTTCCAAACAAGATTGAAGATGACCCAATACTAGACTTAGTATCGACGAAGGAAGACAAACCGTATCCATATGCTGAAGAAAGGAGACTTTTTTACGTCGCCACAACTCGGGCGAAAAAACATGTTTATTTGGTTGTTGAAGATGAATTTGATATTTCAGAATTTATTAAAGAGATTGAAAATGAAGAGTATAAGGTCAACATTAAATCTAGCAATAATCAATCTATGCTTTGTCCCAATTGCGAAATTGGTAAAATGATTAAGCGACCTTATTCGTATGGATTCTTTTACAGATGCAGTAACTATCCTTTATGCGAATATGAGGCACAAGAATGTAACAGTTGTCATAATGGATTTAGGTACCGAAAAGACAATAGGTACCATTGTTCAAACTGCGATTACATTGTATAAGACATTTTACTCGCGTTAGATTACCATAAAATGCTATGATTGAATTTCCTCGCCCTTCTCTAAATCTTCCTCAGGAACAAGACCAATTGGCTATACCCAGAATTCTAAAAAGACTACAACCCCCAGCCTTTGCAAATGGGGCATGGCTTATACCCGCTTGACACGCCTCTGTTAGGATCTTTACACGTTCGATTACTGCACATACAGTTTCTCAACTATCATTTCTTGCAACCCACCAAGTTCTATTAATGCTATTGAGTTAACCCTTGAAAACCGAAAACCAGGCAAAACCGAGCCTGGCGCCGAGAAAACCGCCGCGCCCGTAACCAACAATAACGTCAACATTGAGTCAACATTGAAAGTCGCAATCCGCCCCTATCAAAGTCGCAACACGCAACAAGCTTCAAACCCTAAACGTAAAAAGCTCCTTGAAACAAGCGCTGCCTGAAGCGAGTTGCCGTTTGATAGGGCGTCTGGATTCAGGTATCAATGGATTTATACCTGTTTTTCGGCTAGTTTTCTGTTTTCTTCACGGAAAAATGAAATCTTTTGAGCTTGATTTAGGCTCTAAACCAAGAAACCAACATGAAACAAGCCCTGACCTACCCGACAGGGAGGGGGAGGGGGTCTACTATTTACATCAAAATTCCATTGTAAATATGGGTCGCACCAAAGCGGAAAGCCGCAACTTAGACTCAACTGGGCTTAGAAGCAAATTTATAACCATCCGACGAAATAGTAAACATTGAACGCAGAAGCGTCTTTGATCAAGCCATTTTCGGTTCTTTCATCATAGGATGCATAGAAAAAATGAGTTCAGAGTACGAAGGAAACCAACCGCCCAATCTTCCCGCACGGATCAGCAGGCTTTTTGAGCTTGCCAACAACCTTTGGTGGAGCTGGCATGAGGAAGGACGGCAGGTTTTCCGCTCACTCGACTACGCGCTTTGGAGAACCAACGGGCACAACCCTGTTAAACAGCTCCGAAGCATAAGCGACGAAAAGCTGGAGGAGGCAAGCAGAGACCCCGCTTTTCTGGAGCTTTACGACACTGTAATGGCAAAGTTCGACGAGGAAATGACCAAAGGCCACGAGTGGTGCACCAACACAAGCCTGGAAAAACCAAGCGGGCAAATCGCCTATTTCTCAGCTGAATACGCCATTCACAATTCGCTGCCGATCTACGCAGGCGGCTTAGGCGTGCTAGCTGGCGACATATGCAAGGAGTCGTCAGACCGCGGTTTGCCCATGGTGGCAGTCGGGTTCATGTATCCCCAAGGCTACTTTCGCCAGCGGATGTCCCCTGAAGGCATACAGCAGGAAGATTACACGCAGCTAAACTTCGCTGACGCACCGATTACGCCTTGCGCTTGGCCTTACGGGTGCGGTCCACTTATCCCAGTTCAGCTTGCCGAACACGTGGTTTACGTTAAAGTTTGGGAAGCACACGTCGGACGCGTGAACCTGTACCTGATGGATACAAACGTAGATGAAAACAAGCCTGAAGACAGGATGCTTTCAGCGCGTCTGTACACGGCTGACCAGGAAGAACGGCTTCGCCAACTCATCGTTCTAGGCGTCGGCGGCGTGCGGGCGCTAAGGGAGCTCCACATTGAACCCGTTGTCTGGCATGCTAACGAAGACCACACTGCCTTCATGATGCTTGAGCGCTTGCGGCTAGAGCGGGCTAACGGCGCATCCTTAGACGAAGCCATAGAAAGCGTTCGCAGATGCACAGTTTTCACCACTCACACGCCAGTTGCGGCGGGTCATCATGTATTCACTTTTCAGTTGCTGGACCGTTACGCCCGAGGTCTTTGGGAAGCGCTGGGAATCAACAGGGACCTTTTCCTCAGGCTTGGTCAATCCGAGGAGTCAGGACCTGAGAAATTCAACCTTACGGCTTTCGCGTTGCGTTTAGCTGGTCAAGCCAATGCCGTGTCCAAGCTGCATGGAAAAGTAACTAGGCGCATGTGGCGTAGCCTTTGGCCAGACAAAAAAGAAAACGACGTGCCGATTAAATCCGTAACTAACGGCGTGCACCTGCCCAGTTGGCAAGCGCCCGAAATCACTGCACTCTGCCAAAAATACCTTAATTCCAAATGGGTTCAGGAACAAGATAACCAGGAGTACTGGAAGTGCCTAAGCGACGTACCAGACGAAGAACTATGGCAAATTCGTCAAACACTGAAAACAAGGCTGATAACCTCCATCCAGGATAGGGCGCAGCAACGTTGGACGCAAGATCAAGTGACGACACAGCAAGTGATCGCCATGGGCTCACTGCTGGATCCTTACGCGTTAACAATAGCTTTCGCCCGCCGATTCACCCAGTACAAGAGACCCTACTTGATTCTGTCGGATGCTGAACGGCTAAAACGCCTCATAACCAACGCAGAGAGACCCGTGCAGTTGATCTTCGCAGGCAAATCGCATCCCGCCGACTACGAGTCAAAACAGCTTTTGAAGGTTGTGTACAACGCAGCGTTGGACAAAGGGTTTCAAGGACGGATTGCTTTCGTTGAAGACTACGATCTTAATGTTGCTCGTGAACTGGTGCGCGGCGTCGACATTTGGCTTAACAACCCGAGAAGGCTGCAGGAAGCATGCGGAACCAGCGGAATGAAGGCTTCGATGAACGGCGTAATCAACTTCAGCGTGCGGGACGGCTGGTGGGATGAGGCGTACAACGGCAAAAACGGGTGGGCAATCGGCGATTTAGCCGCGGGCGGACCTGAAGAAGAAGACAGAAAAGACATTGAATCACTGTACAATCAGTTGGAAAACGAAATCGTGCCGCTCTATTATGACCGCGACCGCAAAGGTATCCCGCGCAGGTGGATGCAGATCGTTAAAGAAGCCGTAAAAACGGTTACGCCTGCCTTCAACGCCTGCCGAATGATGATGGAGTATAACGAGCAAATGTATTTGCCTGCCGCCGGGCAGCAAGCATCAAACAACAATTTAGCTGGGGGAAACGACAATGGAGAAACAAAATAGAAATTCTCAAATTTTCTTTGACCGAGCAGACGTCTTTATGATTGCGGTTGGTAGTGACGAGTTAGTCGCTGACATAAACGCGAGGGCGTCCGATATCCTGGGTTGTTCAAAACTGGAGGTTGAAGGTAAAAACTGGTTTGACGAGTTCGTTGTTGAAAAAGAAAGAGATGCGGCTAAACGTCTTTTCCATGAAATGCTTAACGGTTCCCTTCGGCACGTGCACAGTGAATACTCGCTTATTACGAGGCGCGGTGAAGTGCGAACATTCAATTTTCACAACATTCTCGTCAGCGACGACCAAGGAAAAACCGTGGGCGTCCTCAGTTCTGGAGACGAAGTGACGGAGCGCAGAAGAAAAGAAAAAGCGTCCAAAGAGGTTGAGAATCAACTTCAAATTTCGTTAGACTCCATGATTGAAGGATGCCAAATCATCGATTTTGACTGGCGCTATGTCTACGTTAACGCGGCGGCAGCCAAGCAAGGGCGAAAAAGAAAGGAGGAACTGATAGGTTACACAATGATGCAAGTTTACCCTAATATTGACAAGACAGAGATGTTTAGCAACCTAAGAAACTGCATGACAAACCGTGTTCCACACAAGATGGAAAACGAGTTCACGTTTCCCGACGGCTCCAAAGCCTGGTTTGAACTTTACATGGAGCCAGTTCCAGCAGGAGTCTTAATTCTATCCGTAGACATCACGAAAAACAAGGCAATCGAGGCGGAACTGACGGGGTACAGGTCCCGGCTTGAGCAAGTGGTGGCGCAGCGCACGGCTGAATGCGCGAAGACGAATGAAGAGCTCACAAGAAAGATTCAAGAGGCACAAAAAACGGAGGAAGGGCTGAAGCTGAGGGCGACTATTCTGGACAACGCGAACGAAGCAATTTTCCTGATCAACACCAAATGCGATTTTGTGTATGCTAACCGCGCTGCAACTGAAGTGTACGGGTACGGCCTTGATGAGTTTCTCAACATGAATGTTCGCGTGCTCTTGCCGCCTAAGGACGAGCCAGCCTTAGATGGACTTATGCGAAACGTAATGGAGAAAGGCAGTGCAAGTCTTGAAATGATTCACCTCCAAAAGGGCGGCGCAGAGATGACAGTGAAGGTTCACTTTAACCTGGTGAAAACGGTTCACGGACAATTCATCGTCGCCGTCATAAGAAGACTCTTTCGCCGCTGAATTAGGTAACCGAGGAAAACTTTGATTTCAAACGGATTTAGCAGCCGCCTTAACCGAAAAGAGAACAAAATCATACCAGCTAGAGAAAAGCAAAGGCGGCGTTCTTGTCGCGGAACAGTGTGTTCTTTAGGGAGAGTAATAAGCTACTTTGCGGCGTATATACCTCAAAAGTGAGTGGTGGGACACGTGAACGAGGAACGCGTTAAAGGATTGGTGCTAATCGCGGTTTTAGCCGCCGTTGCAGGAATGGTCAATATCCAGGGAACAATGGCGATTAAGACGTTGATTGTTCCCGACCAGTACCCGACCATAACCGCAGCCGTTAACCAAGCTTCACCGGGCGACACCATATTTGTCAAAAGCGGCGTTTACGATGAAAACGTCTTGATCACAAAGTCGTTAACGATTGAAGGGCAGAACAGCGCAAACACGGTGATAATTGGGAAAGGCCGCTCGAGTCCAACAGCAGTCCTCACTTTGGCGGCAGACAACATTGTAGTGTCAGGTTTAACCATTGAAAGCCTCAACTACTCAACCGCCACCTATTATGCTTACGGCATCTGGATTGAAGGAAACAACTGTAAAATAACAGGCAACATCGTCGAAAACACTTACACAGGAATATTTTGCTCAATTCAATCCTCAACAACCATCACACAGAACACCGTGGAATCAAACCACAAAAACGGCATCGTCTTTTACGGCGGCTCCCTAAACACTATTTCGGGCAATGACATTGTCGATAACGCCGCGTCAGGCATCGAAATGGACGGCTATTCAAACACGATATCACAAAATAACCTTCAAGGCAACTACCGAGGGGTCGGGTTAGGAACCTCTTACTCTGTGCTCTACGGCAACAACATTCAATCTAACACTGAATCAGGCGTCTTCCTGGCTGGTTCCCAGGACATCATCTCAGCGAACAACATCACAAACAACGAGTACGGCGTTTACGTCACGTTGCAGTTGACCGCGCCGCTGGGCAGCAGAATTTACCAAAACAACCTCGAAAATAACCGCTACAACGCCTACGATAACTCCGCAGGCCTGGTGGAGTACTGGGATAACGGGGCTCAGTCAGGCGGAAACTACTGGAGCGACTACACTTCGCGATACCCTGACGCGGCAGAGGTTGGCTTAACTGGAATCGGAAACACGCCCTACGTGATTAACGTCAACAACACGGATAATTACCCTTTCATGTCCCCCTACAAAACGCCGAACTTGAGCAACCCTCCAAACGCCATCTCAACTCCGACCGAAACGCCGAACAGCATCGTCGCTTCATGGCCTCTTGACACGGTTGAAGCCAGCCTTGTGACGCCTGACGAAACAGGCAACAACCCTGCAATCTTAGGATCGGTAACAGCCGTCTACAACTACACGCCGGCGCTTGTTCCAGGCAAGTTCGGTTCGGCATTGAACTTCACTGGAAACGCGTATGGAATGGTGCATCCTTCGCTCAGCATCTTAACCCCTAACGACGTAACCATTGACGCTTGGGTAAACGTTCAGGCAATCAAAGACGTGGTCTACAACAACATCTTCATCGAAGCCGTAAGGACCACCGCCAGCCTGCCGACGAGGACGCTTGGGCTCGCCGTCAACGGTCAAGCGCCTGAAAACGCGAGTTCTCCACCTCTTGGGGCGCTGCGCGGCTACGTTTTAACGCCGAGCGGCTTCAACGAGATTGACACTACATCGGCTCTTCCTAACGACACTTGGGTTCACGTTGTCTTCACGCGAAGCACAGCCACGGGAATGCACATTTACGTTAACGGTGTGGAACAAAACGTAACGGTTGCCGCTGGAACAACTGACCCGTCAGGACCCGTGCAGAATCCGACCGACATATACATCGGGCACGACTCGCATACAGAAATCGAAGACCTCGTGATTAGCAACTATGTTGCGCAGCAAACTTCGCCGTGGTGGATGCAATGGTGGCTTTGGGTAATCGTGCTTGCCGTTGCTCTGGTAGGCGGCTTCATACTGTACCGCAAACGGTTCAGACAATAAAACGCGTTCGAAGTCGATCGAAATCTCTGTTTCGCTGAGGCGAAAAAAATGCAGGCTAAAGAAAGTCGGTGGCTATGAAAGTTTGCCGATGGTTACGGGGACTATTTGTGTCTTTCCATCTCGTATAACGGTGAAGTTTAGGGTTTGTCCGGGCAAGGCGTTTTCTTCAAGGTAAGTGAGGAGCGAGTCAGTGTTGGTTATTGTTGCACCGTTGATGGCTATGATGATGTCTCCGCCGACGACGACGCTCTGCCCAAAAATCGAAACCTGTTCTGTGCCGCCTTTTAGGCCGTTCTGCGTTGAAACGCTTTGAACAAGGTAACCGTACGTGACGTTGACGTTCATGGCTTGTGCAATCTGAAGGTTCATGTCCGTTCCCTGAGTGTCAATCGTCGGATGTTCGTTGTATGAGCCTGTGGTTACAATTGAAGGGAGTTCGCGAATTATGGTGTCAGACGGGATTGCGAAGCCCAAGCCTTGCGAGCTGCTTACTGCCGCGGTGGTTATGCCGACAACTTCGCCTGCGTAGGTAAGAAGAGGCCCGCCTGAGTTGCCTGGGTTGATGGGCGTGCTCGTCTGGATGGTGTCCGGGATGGTTGGACCAGGGCTTTCATCGGACAAAGTTTCTGAGAGTGTTCTTCCTAACGCGCTGATTACTCCCGTGGTTAACGTCCCCTGCAACCCGTATGGGGAACCGACAGCGACAACTGGTTGCCCAACCTGCAGGCTGTCTGAGCTGACAAGGGTAAGTGGTGTCAAACCGCTCGGCATCGGTGTGATGGTGAGCACTGCAAGATCTGCCAGCGGGTCGGAGCCTATCACTGTTCCAGGGTAGGATGCCCCGTTGCTGAAGGTCACGGATATGTTTGTGGCGCCTTCGACAACATGGTTGTTGGTTACTATCACGAGCTGATTGTTGACCGCGGTTACGAAGCCTGAACCTTGCTGCTCCGAAATGACCTCGCCGACAAAAAATTCTTGGCTTACCACGACGTCTTGTATAACGACTACTGACGACTTAACCTGAGCGTAAAGAGCCGAAAGAGAAACGTTGGTGCCAAGTATGTAGGTGGCGTTCGGGTAAGTGTTGAACGTGTTGTTTTCAGTGTGCCCCGCCAACTGGTTTTCAACACCGTTGAGTTTGCTATTGAAGGCTGAGTAGCTCACTGCGTACCCGATTAAGCCTCCTGCAACCAAGCCCACAAGCAGAAGAACAACCATAATCACCGCTGAAATGCGTTTGGTTTTCCGCGGTTCAGGAGGCGGAAGCATGGGAAGATTTGAAGGGAAAGACGGAGTTTCCATTAAGCCACCTCATAAGAGAAATAAAGGAATTTTCTTTATCTCCACTCAGAAGATTTCGTCGCTGGAATAAATAGGTTTTTTGCAGCTTGGGCATGTGTCGTCGCTTGGCTTGATGGTGCTTCCGCAGTTCGGGCAGACGTTGTTCTTTTTCAACGCGTGTGTGCCTTGCTTTTCCTTGATTATTTTTCCATCTCTGAGAAGCAACATCCGTTCTGTGTGATGTGCTGCTTCACCGTCGTGCGTAACCATGATTATCGTCGTACCCTGCGTCATGTTAAGGTTCGCCAGCAACTTTATGATTCCCTGCTTGTTCTGGCTGTCCAAGTTTCCTGTGGGTTCGTCGGCTAAGATTATAGCGGGGTCGTTGGCTAAAGCTCGGGCTATAGCTACTCGTTGCTGTTCGCCTGCGCTGAGTCGACCCGGCCTATGTTCCTCTCTTCCTGAAAGACCAACCATCGCCAAGAGATTGCTTGCCCTTTTCTTTCGCTCAGCCTTCGACTTGATTTTGCCTTCCATCGGCAACTCAACGTTTTCTCTTGCGTTAAGGTACGGCAGCAGATTGAATGTTTGGAAGACGAAGCCCATTTTGTCTCTTCTAATTTTGTAGAGACTGTTTTCGGGCATTTCAGTAACATCTACGCCGTCTAATACGATTCTGCCGTTAGTTGGCTTGTCAATGCAGCCTATAACGTTTAATAGTGTGGTTTTGCCGCTGCCGGATGGTCCCATGATTGCGATGAATTCTCCTTGATTCACCGTCAGGTTCAAGTTGGATAAAGCTGGGACTGGCCGTTTGCCGAGCATGTATGTTTTGCCTAGCTTTTCTAGTTGCAGTACAGGCTTACTCATACTTCATTGCCTCAGCTGGTTTAATCTTGGCTGCTCTCCACGCTGGATACAGGCTACCTAAGGCTCCAAGCGCTATTGCTGTCCCGAATATTATAGCGACGAGTTCGGGGCTTACACTTACTGAAGCGGTGAATTGGGATGCAGCTCTCGCGATGCCTGCGGCGGCTGGACCTGTGGTGGATAAGCTTCCCAACGGATTCATCGGAACCAACAAAGCCGCCAAACTTGGCGCCACTAAGACGCCTATAGCTATGCCGACGACGCCCGCGATTATGCTTAAGATGATGCCTTCGATTAGGAATTGGCTCATAACTGTGGCGTTGCTAAATCCAATTGCTTTTAGCGTGCCGATTTCTCGGGTTCTCTCTCGAACGGTGTACAGCATAACAAAGAGTACTATGAGGCTGGTTGCGATGACGACGATGACGATTTCCTCTAACGCCATCTGATTCGACGAGTTAAGTGCATTCGCCGCGCTTTCTTCAACGGTGGTGGAGTTAGCCTGGGTAGATTCAAGCCGTGCACTCAAAGGTGGGTTGGCAGTAACTTCAGGATGAGCCGAATCTATGGCCGCGGTTACTTGGCTAACGAGGCTGGGGTTTTGTGCATAAACGATTAGACTCGTTATGTTTCCCGCATTGTTAGTTATTGTTTGGGCATCGGACAGGTCCATGTACGCCACTTTGGCATCCGTGGAGCCGAACGTTCCAAAGGCAGAGTTCCCGTGGATACCTGCGACTTGGAAGTTTTCGCCTAAAATGCTGACTGTTTGTCCCACCGTCACGCCGAAGTAGGTTGCGTCGGCTTGGCTTAGCAAGACAGCGCCGGTTTCGCCTACCTGCAAGTTTTGCCCTGAGGTAATGTTTGTCGTCAGCATTCCGTAGGTGTTGATGAAATCAGAGGTTAACGGTATGCCTTCAATGATGTAAGTGGGAACTGACTCCGTGAATGTGCGATCGTTAAAGGTGCTTGTAATGGTTTCGTTGTGAGTTGCTTCGTAGACTTCGAGTTCAGGTTCAACAGCTGCAACACCGCTGATACTGCTTATGTCACTGTATTGGCTTTCGTTCATCATTGCTGGCTGTCCTTGACCAAATTGCCTGAAATAAACAACACCACCTCCGCCGGTTCCGGTGTGTCCGCCGTATCCGCCGTAACCTCCGTAGCCTCCTGTACTAGTGCTGCCTGCGGGCGGGGTAAAATCGTAACCTGACATGCCTGATGCTAGGGTTACATCGATTTGAGATAGCGTCTGGTTTATTGTTTGGCCTGTTTGGTTTATGTTGCTGCTTAGTTCCGTGTTGACGTTGTTGGCGGTTTTCTGGTTTGCCAGGACGCCTGCTGGAATTGTAACCAGTATTGCCATGGAGAAACCAAGTGCTATGATTACCAGTAAAGCCCGAATCTTTCGTCGGGAAATGTTTCTTAATGCTCGATTCATTGTTCCCAGAGGAGACACCTTTATTGTAAATAGGCAGTCAGAAAGGGGATGAAGGGGTATTTTTGGGCAGTTATTTTGGGCTTATGGCCTTTCTTGATTTCCATCCTCTTTCGTGACTGCCTTTCCCTGGATATCGTTTAAGTGTTATTAAACGATATTTCAAAATGTTACCCAAATCTAACCCCAATTTTTTGCCTGTTTTTTTTAAGTTGCGACTTTTGCCTGCGTGAAAGTTGCGACTTTCCGCCTTGGCAACTTGCGTTCCCTGTTGCTTTTTGGGTTTAGGGCTTGAAGGCGTTTGAGTGTTGCGACTTTGGGATGGGCGGGTTGCGACTTTCAATGTTGACTCCATGTTGACGGCATTGTCGGTTACGGGCGCGGCGACTTTCCCGGCGGCAGATTCAGTTTTGCTGGGTTTCGGTTTTCCAATTTGAGAGGCTGGAAGGGTCTGTGGGTTGCGACTTTTGGTTTGTTTAAGCATTTTTCTATCTATTTGACGGCGGGTTTCTGGCGATGGTTTTGGGTGGCGACGATGATGCACCGCCTTGTCAATCTGGCGGTTTAGAAGAATTACTTTGCGCTTTCTCCTAAATTGACTAGTCGTGTCTGAAAAGAATCATGGCGTTCTGGGGAAACTAAAAAAAAGTAGTTTTTGTTGAAGCGCATTCTATGAAAAAAAGAGATGTTGGCTTCATTTTTTTGTTTATGTTGGGTTGTTGTTGATTGTTGTGGTTACTATCTTGGTCACTTTGTCCGTTGTAAGGTTAACTACTACGAGCGCTCTGCCGTCTGTGCCCTGCAAAATTACGTTGGCGCTTGTTGCCTGGGTTACTACGTTGCCGTTTCCGTCAATGGTCGTGGTGATTATTGGTCGGATTGAAGTTACATTCCAACCTTGGTTGAAGAGAGCCTGAACGTCTGTGCTGCTGTTCAGTATGTTAGTCACATTCTGCGTGAAGGCTGCGCTTACTTGAATCGGCCCGAATCCGTTAGCTGTTCCGTTGAAGAAGTTTACTCCGAAGCCTTGGAAGCCTCCAAATCCATCATGACCGCCGTGTCCGCCGCCCATTCCTCTGGGGCCTGCGAAACCCATGAATCCATTCTGGAAGCCATTGCTGTTAGTCGCGTTTATCGACGAAAGCTGTGGCTGGACGTCTGATGCAACAGTTGGGGTTTCGCCTTTCGCGGTCGTTTGTGACGCAAGCACCATTGCTGTGCCAACGGCTGCTGCAACCACAATTGAAATTAACGCCAAAACCTTGATTTTATTGTCCATGGTTTTCGTTATTCACCTCCTGTTACCGAAGAGAACGAGGACTGCAGATTATTAAGGGGTTTTTCAAAATTACACCCAGATTTCGACCCAATTTTAGCCTAAACGTGGAAGGACGAAATTTGTAAAAGAACACATTTATTACCTAAATGCGATTTAAATCTCAAAGAATCTCTTCAGCATGGAGACCTAAAATGTCTGCAAACGCTCGTACCTTGAAATACTTGTTAGGATGGCTTATTGCAGGTACAAGGGGCGGGCCGACACGCGCAAAAATAATTGGGTCTTTGAAGGAAACTCCGCAGAACGCAAACCAACTAGCGATCGCGTTGAAGATGGATTATAAAACGATGAGACACCACCTGGACGTTTTAGAAAAAAACAAGATAATCACATCCATAGGTGACAGGTACGGTGCCACATACTTTCTGTCGCAGGCAATGGAAGACAACTATGCCATGTTTGAGGAGATTATGAAGAAAATCGGGAAAAAGTAGAAAAAGGAGAAAACGGAACATGGAAAAGCAAATGAGCAAAAGGTTAAGACTTGGCTTAATAGCCGTAATATTAGCGATAGTTGCGATTCTTGCTACTATTTGGGCCTTAGTTCTGATTCATCAACACTACGCCTTCCTAGGAAGGCACGTTACACCGCCAGGTTTTGTTCCAGGCGACTTCCAGCTTTTCTACGTTGCAAACACGATAATTTCAACAATTAACATCGCGCTGTTAGTAATTTTACTAGTCATTTACGTTAACATTTACCTTAAAACGCGGTCACCATTCACGATTGGGCTCGTCATTTTCGCGCTGGTTTTCCTCGTTAGAGATTTGACTTCAAGCCCATTTGTAACTGCGATATACGGGTTTAGAGCTTACGGTCTCGGACCGTTTGCGTTTTTGCCAAGCTTATTCGAGCTGATCGCGTTATCAGTGCTGCTGTACTTGAGCGTTAAGTATTAGCGGAACGTGGCAAAGTGAAGAAGGACGTTTTTACGCCGTCAGCTGGCAGACTGCAAAACACGGCAGGACGAACATCCGCTTAAATTTCAATCAGGACCTAACTATGTCAAAGTCTGCGGTTAAGCTGAATCCTGCAACCCACGTCGAAGCCGTGCCCGTGATAGTAGGGCAAAAAATAAATCATTAATCAAACGAGTCCTTGTGGCAACTGCCTTGACTGTATGGGGGATGAAGCCATAAAACAAATGGCACCCGAAAAAAGGATACTTGTTCTGGTTATTCTCATAGCTTTGGCGTTGAATGCGTTCACTTTCTGCCTTGCTTTTCCCCAGGCGTTTCAACTGCCGAAATCAGCCACTTATGCAAGAGACTTTTCAGCTTACTACATCGGGGAATGGCGGCTGCTCCACAACCCAGCAGAAATCTATTACGGCGGCGCTGAACCTGGAGATTATCAGATTCTTCCAGTGCCACAAACCTTCAAGTATGCCCCGTCATTTTTGATTCTCTTTGCGCCTTTTCTAACATTAAGTTACCAGAACGCGCTCGCTGCTTTTGACATACTGCAGTTTGCGTTAATCCCCGCCTTAGCTTTCTTCGTTTACAAGCTTGTTAAAGGCAAAAATTTGGTCTACGGCTCCATTGCCGCAGTAATTGTCCTCATTGATCCCCTCGGCGCAGCCCCAATAAGCTACCATGGATTAGGCTTCCTGCACATTCCCTATCCAAGCCTAAATGCCCAGTCTTTCTCGCCTAGTTACTTCTTTGCCTACCAGTTAGGAAACGCCCACGCTCTCCAAACGATCCTGTTAGTAGGCGCTTTGTATTTTGGGTTCGCCAAAAAACCTTGGATTTCAGCGTTGCTGTTCTCGTTCGGCGCATTCGACCCACGAGCCGCACTGCTGGCGTTACCATTGCTGATATGGTATAACAGGCAGGTAATCCTTAAATTTGCTGCGGGGGCAGCCGTGTTTCTCGCCGTGACGAATTTGCCGTTCTTCTTCTATTTCGGGATAGGCTTCACATTTTTGCATTCTGAAGTTAATGGAAACATCGCCGCGCAAATTTACCCTTACGACTTGATACCTCTCTTCTCAGTTGCAGCGTTAACCATTCTGGAAGTAATAACAGTAGCCAGCAACCAAAAGATGCACTTTAATTTTCTGTCAAACAGGAAAACGAAGAACACAGAACCGACGCAGAACCGCTAAAAACGGAGCCGTACGCCAATGCTTTTTGTACGCGTTAGCGCGAACTTGTAACTCTTACTCTTTGCGGATGACTTCAAAGTTATGCGGGTCGCCTTTCAATAATCCTATAAGCTGAACAAACGTGTTCAATGTTACCGTCACATAGCTTAACAAACAGCCAATTATGCCTTGCTTCCAACCCATGGATTTTCCGATAATGTAGGCTCTCATCCCGAACCAGAGAACTATTGAGACAACAAATATCGGCAAGAGCACGCCAGTTAAGGAAATCACGTGAAAATACTGCAGCGGCAACCCTAACATCCCGATGAAATAAAGCCATAAGCCCGAGAAGCCTATGATACCCAATCGTAACCTGTTCGACAACGGCAACATTTTCAGTCTTAAAAGGGACCACTGTCCCCAAAACCACCTTCGCCTCTGTTTCACGGCGTCACCCAAAGATAGCGGTGGCAGAATGAAAATGCGTTCTTCAGAATTGAAAATGTTGAAGCCCATTACTGATGCCTTATGAAAGTAAAAGGAATCTTCACTGCTAATCAACTTCTCCTGCTTATTTTTCGTGAAATCGCTTATGTCATAAGACACTTCATGGTCAACTTTGCTGCTCACAACTGTTCCTTCACCGTGAGCCCAGAGGGGTTGACCTATGTTAGTGAAAAAATTGCAAAAGATTCCACAGGCAACGCAGCGTTCATAATCAAGAATAGTGCTCCAAACGCCAGCGACTCTGGGTGAAATAGCCCCGATCGTGATGTCCGCGTTAACCGCCATGCTTTCTTTTATGAAGCCTATGCTGGGTAGGGCGTCATCGTCTCCTTGAACCAGCATGTAATCAGAACCCAACTCTCCGTCGGCAACCATCTGCATCCTTAACCTTCGCGCATACTCCAAAGCTCGGGCTTTGTACAAGTCTTCGCACACAAAAGCTTTCGGTACAACAACAATCCTATCGCAGACGTACTCGTTCTTGTGGGTGTCCCAATCTTCGATGACAGCCCAAGTTTCCAGAGGAACAGAAAGGTTGTAGCTTTTGACAGTTTCAAAAATCTTGTTCACGGACTGAAAGTTTCCTATAGTTGGTATCTGAAAAATAATTTTGCCGATTTTTTTCTCAACCTGACCCTTTTGCTTTGTGAGTTTAGATTTTTGCCTGTGATTGAAACCTATTCCGAACAGTAGGATTGAAAGATAAAGAAGAGGGGAGAGCCAAATTACTGAAATCAGAATGTCAAGTGCCTGCATGCCGCTTTTCAATCCTCAAATTATTAGTTTCGAAAAATCTGCTGCTACAGCGCCGAACATGCTTAAACGTGTAAAACGTGGTCATTCTAGCAGCGGGAGCCAACCGAGCAACCTCGCTACTGCATTGTCCCATTTTCTTTATAAGGTAATCGGCTTCTTTCCGAAACGAGATAGGTAAATGCTGGGAAGCGTTTGAAAAAGGTTTCACGGCGGCAACTCCAATTTGACCAGTGAAGCGGGTTAACCTGCTTAAAGGGGTGCAACAGTTAATGCCCCCTCGCCTCTTCACGGTACCATTCCCAATAGAATTTGTCCACATAGTTTTATCCTGAAATTATTAAAGTCAATTTAGCGCCTATCTGAACATCTGCTAAAAAGCTTTTTCAAACTCTCACCCAAATTCCTAACCTCTACCGTATAAATGGGTTGAATTTGCAATTTGAACCGTTACAGAATTACGACTCAGAACAGTACCCACTGATGAAAACACAAACTTCATGTAAAGTTACAACTTAAACGTCTCACCGTTTGAACTGAAAGAAGAGAAGAAGCGCCGAGGATGGGATTCGAACCCATGCGGACCAGAAGGTCCACGGGCTCTCAAGGCCCGCGCGTTAACCACTCTGCCACCTCGGCATACAGATGAATCAACATTTCTATTTCGCCCGCTCTTAAAATGTTTACCGAACCAACCAGAAAATCCCTGTGCATAAGAACGCAAAGTTGTTGGGTAAAGGTAATTAACCCCCAGTCGCCATTCTCCCCGTCATGGCAGCCTCTTCAATACGCGTAGAGATTCCGCAGGACATAATGGACGCCATCTACGCTGGCGCTAAGCGTCTTTACCCGCGTGAAAGCTTTCTGCTCTTAAGGGGCAAAAGCAGCAAAGGCACAATAAAGATAAACGACCTTGTCCTAGCCCCCTTCACCGCGCATGGGCATGGCTCAGTCCATTTTAATCCATTCATGTTCTCCGGCGATTTCTCTTTGGTTGGCACCGTGCATTCACATCCTTCAGGCAACATTTCACCCAGCGATACGGACATGAATTACTTTTTCGGGAGAATACTCATGATTGTGGGGTACCCGTTTCAGGGTCGAGGCTGCGTGGCAGCGTACAACTGCAAAGCTGAACGGTTAACGATTGAAATTACAGCGCCAACTGGAAGAGACTTAGAAAAAGAATTTGACGAAGACTTCGAAGAAGACTTCAAGTGACGGACCGCCGATTTCTAACGGCCGCCTGATACTCCTGCAAGAAGCCTAGGGCAAATTTGTCAGCGTTCCCTTCAGTTCCCCGATGCATCTTATCCACCCCTCTGCTGCGCAGATGATGGTAGAACTCGTGGATAACGACGAATGGGTTTGCAAGAATGTCGCTGTTCAAAACCGAAATAGTCTGGTTTTTAGCGGTGTAGCATCCGAAGGCTTTGATTTTGTGTCCCTTCGGCAACCCAACTTTCAGGCTTGGCACGTTGACGCCGTAGTTTTTCGCCAGCAACCCAAGCGCCTCCTCGGTTTTCCCATTAAGTATAAGCCAGACCACTACTGGCTTGAAGTTGTCCTCCGCCATGGTTCAGTCAGCAATACAGAGCTTCACCGGTTAATTAACACAGTTAGAAAACGGGCACGTGACGAGTCACTCACCGTAGGTGCCTCTTCTAATTTTTTCCGCAAGCAAATGGATAAACTCTATGGGCCACACGTCATCGCAGACGTCGTCGGTTAGAATTTTCCTTTGGTGATACATGGAAATCAAGTCGTTCTTCAGCAGCAAAATCAGCAAAAACTCCTGTCCGTATGTTCTTTTGAACAGAGCATACTTGCGAGCCTGCCTCTTAGTCATTTCAAAATGAGGCTCAAGAATTATCTTCCGCCCCAGAAGCTTCTTCTCCAAAATAAAGTCGGGGGTGTACACCTCGTTATCAGGCAAGGGGAAACTGATGGTTTCGTAACCAAAGGCAATGTGCATTTTCAAAAGGGTAAGCGCGGTTTTTTTCTCCCAGCCGCTCTTGTAACGGCTCATTTTCTGGTAGTACGCTTGGGATTGCCCCGTTATTTTTTGCATACGCTCCAGAAAGTCAAGCGCCGTTTTCAAAGTGTATCTGTTGAGGGTTTTTTGCCTCAGCCACCTGCCCAGCAGGAAAAAGGGGTAATCAATTTTCGCGGGGTCCTGCGGGAATAGCTTCTTTGCGTAGTCGGTTATTCTCTGCCTTGCAACCGTGGCGGTTTGCTCGTCTCTCCACAGTGACGGAGAAGCGGACTCAATTAAGCCTAAGCTCGTTGCTACGTTAGCGTTCTCCTTCGTCAACGGAACATACAGATCCCCGGGAAGAAGATGATCGTAAATCTGCAGGTCAGGCGAGGACCGAACCATCCACCGCATGTAAGTCCACGCTTTGTCAACGTGAGGCCCGCTTAGCGCCTTGATGTTCAGGGCAATGTTATCGACGAAGATTTTAGGCTTGCTGAACCGTTGAGCGTAAGCAAGAAGGTTCTTCTCCGCGATGTTCCTGACGAACAAGTTGACGGAAGCCATAATGTCGGACGCCGCCTTCTTGTTCGGCCCTAAGTCGTAGTAAAAATCTGACTTAACTATTTCTTCCTCGAAAATGTGCGCTTTTTTTATTTCGAACAGGGTGTTGCCGAAGGCTTCGTGAAAGTATGAGAGCAGCATGCGGGCGTTTTCAGGGTAGCCTACCACGGTGTCGTCAAGAATTGACGCGGTGAGCAGGAAGTAGTGGGCGATGAGTTTTCGGTCGTCGTAATTCTGCGAGTACGGGTTAAAAAGCAGTCGTGGACTCATGCGCCTGTCCCACTGGACATCGGCAACGTTGGAGTTCTTGTTGATAAAATCCACAAGTAATGACTGCACGTCATCGGATGCCATAAGCCAGCCCCTTGATTGGTACACAATACATAAGTAACTTAAAACCGCTGTGTTGCAAAAACAAAAAATATGCCCTGATGTGCGGAACCTCAAAATAACCACTTTGCCGGCATTTCCCGTTAATATAACCCGAAGGCGCACCTACCAGTTTTATGAATCGGAAAAGCGTATACTTTTTATATCGTTTGCCACAGAATAAGATTACTTCAAAAGCAATCTGCGAGCCTAAAAATGAATTCATTAAATGGTAAACGCGCAAAAAGTTCCTTTGCACTTACAATCCTTATACTATGTTTGTTAACATCAAGTTTCATTATCCCAGCGTTTGCCGACATCACGCTTTTTGACGATCAAGGCACCAGTTTTTGGTCAATCTATAACAACGGATCAGGCTCCATAGTTGGTACAATCACAACTGACACCAGTTTCGTGCATAGCGGCTCATCTAGCCTAAAACAAGTGATTACCGCGGGCACCTACCAAACCGTCGGCTTCTATCATGTCTTTAATCCCAACGCAGATTGGTCCACGGCTACTGGAGTATCTTTTTGGCTTTACGGTTCCAGCTCAGGCACATACATTAGCTTTGATATCATCGACCAAAACCACAATTACTACGCAAAACTCATTCAGGATAACTTTAATGGTTGGAAGCAGTTTACCCTTAATTTTGCAACTGCTTCTTCATCTGGAACCGTTGACCTAAAAAATATAAATATAATTGAGTTTGCGTTTACAAGCCCAGCCCCTCCTATACTTTACCTCGATCAAATGGTACTTATCGGCGCATCTGCTCCAACCCCCTCACCAAGCCCATCTGCAAATCCATCGCCGTCACCAACAGTTTCTCCAACAGCCCGCCCTTCTCCATCAACCAAACCAACAGCTGCCCCTTCACCATCAACCCATCCCACAGCCTCTCCTTCGCCGTCAACTAGTCCAACAGCTTCCCCTAAGACAACTTCAACTCCCACACCAACCACCTCCTCCACGCCCAGCTCCACCTCCACATCCTCATCCACGCCATCTCAAACTGCATCCCCCCAGCCGACTTCCAGTCCGCCTTCCCCTACACCCGAACCAGTGGGTAGTCTGTTTAGCCCGTTTTATCCAACGTTTACAAGCGCGCCAACAACGGCACCTACATCTACCCCAACAGCGACTCCTATATCTACCAATACAACTTCACCAATGAGTTTGCTTGAAGGAGCTGTACTTTTGATCATGGCTATAATCATAATCCTAGTCCTAACGCTGACCCGACGAAAACGGAAAACAGATACATGAATAAGTTTTTTCCATAACTTTTCAGGAAAAGACGCAGCGAACTAACACTCTTGGAAATGACAGACCTAACTATCGAGATGCTTTGCAATCTGTCACGTAAAAAGCAAAGGCTATTCGCAAACTCCAGCGGTTTAAGGGCTTGTTTCTTTTCTGTAAGGCGAAGGATCGCTGAGAAAATAGCTAACCCTAACTTGCTGAAGATACACTTTCACACCTTCCGACAGTATAAAGCCACTAAGGAACTTCACGACTTCCACGGCAGGGAAAGAGTTCAAATAATTCTAGGCCATGAAAGCGCTAACTCAACTGAGGCTCATGTTCACATAGAGAAAATGCTGTACCTATCAAAAAGTAATGATCCCTTTATCGTTAAAGTTGCTGACGAGCTAGAAGACGCAATCAAACTTATGGAACTTGGCTTTGAATATCACACTGAAAATGCAGAGCATAAGGTATTTAGGAAGCATAAATAAACCATATTGAAACAAGCGCCTATCTCAAAGTCGAAGCGCCTATATAGGAAAACACCCTAAAAAATAAACCAAACACGCGTGGGCCGGTCGTCTAGCCTGGTTAGGACATCTGCTTGACGTGCAGAAGGTCGCCGGTCCGAATCCGGTCCGGCCCACCACATTTGCTTTAGTAACAGGCTATGTTTTCAGGATTAAGTCAACTGAGCTTTGTTAGAGGTTGTATCGTTCTAAATCGGTTTGGGAACCGCATTGCGGAGTTACAAAATAAAATATTTCGCCGCATTTGCTGCACCGGCGTTCCTGATTGTTTTTCTTCTCTATCTCCTTAGAGCCGCATTTGGGGCAGCGCACTTCAACAGGCATAATTTTCCCACCAGATAAGCAAAAGCCTAAAGTATTAAAATACATCGGCGTTGGCAACTGTTTGAGCAACGGCTGGAAAAACTGTTGGGAAAATCGCCCTAGCCTTTTCAGGCACATGCGAATTAACAAGTATCCGAAAATACGGCAAATCAAAACGATGTGCTAGACGTGCAGAAGGTCGCCGGTCCGAATCCGGTCCAGCCACCACAAATAACTTACAACTTAAAAGTTTGACTTGTGGGGTTCAACATTTTGATTCCACGGTCTTCGAGTCTCCGAAAGTGTTCTTCATCCATTGTATAAATCAGTTCAGCATGTTGTATTGCGGAACAAGCTATCAAGGCATCGTTTACTGGTATGTTTTTTTCTTTCGCCCACTCAATTGATGATTGGCAAGCTTCCTTTGAAATAGTGAGAAAAGCAAGGCGTCTCAAACGTAGAAGCGACCCAACTCTGGACTCTGCCTCGTCACAGCTCAATATTTTCCTAACTGCCGAAAAAACTTCAACCACAATTATTGGATTTAACGCCAATATGTAGTCTAATTCGCCGTTGAGCCCCTTCTCCAGTAACGCGACACACTTTTCATGCAGTTGCGTTGTTGGATAATTTGTAACCAACGCATAAACCAAGACGTTTGAATCGATTAATGCAAGCGGTTTTGATTCAGGCTGTTTTATTCCCGCCATGCTTCATCCATTATCTCCTCAAGCTTTTCTGGCGGAATGAACTTCCTAATCTTGGCTGGTTTACGAATCGCTTGCCATTCTGGGTCATCCTCAAGCTTACCAGTGAAATCCAACACATTTACCTTAAAACTGTGGCTGTCAAGTGGTTCAATGATTACTATGTCTCCTTCTTTAATCTGTGTGATTGATCTGGTTTGCTTATCGATGACGATTCTGTGTCTTGAGTCAACCCTCGCCGTAGACATATCTTCTCCCACATAAACATCCCACAAACGCTTATAAAATTTGCGCACACCCCGTCAGACCTAAAATTTGGTGTAACACCCATCTACTCTAAACGGATGGCAATTTTCACATTCAAGGTTGGGGGTCGGTCAAAGCGCTCTTTCTCTGCAGAAAATTATTTACTGCGTCTATTAGGGCTTCACAAGCAAACCATCTGTCCTCCAGAGAATCATCCGTTTCGCCGTCGTCAAGTTTCTTCTGGAATTTTTTCATCTCGTCAACTACAGGCGCGCTTTTCTTTTCGTACTCCTCCCGCAATTTCACTTTCTCCACCTTGAAATTCAATGTGGCCAATTCAAGCAGCCGTTGCGCGTCTGCCAGTTTTTGGGTTATCTCGATTTCTTTCCGTTCCCGTTCCTTTCTTGAGACGCCGCGGAAAAAACCCGTCTTCATCCGAATTACCTCATCTTGAGCCCTTTTCAGGCGTTCAATGCCGCTGCGCAACCGTTTGATTTCACGGTTTCTCCGTTTCCCAGTTTCCGTTGCCGCTATGACATATTCCCTCTTGATTTGTTCAAAATGATTCCTGCGCTCTGCAAGGTTTCTTTCCTCTTCGTCAAGAGCTGCTTCAACGCGGCGCTTGTTTTCGAGCTGACGCTCAATACTTGAGAGAATCTGTGTCCGCTCCCCCAAGAATTGGTCATCGACGCCGACGTTAGGATTAGACTCAAACTCCGACAAGACAGCTTTTACGGTTGTTAGCCAACGGTCGAAATGCTGGCTGAACGGAGAGGAACCGAACTTTTGGCTGCCTAGCGTGTGCAGTCTTTTGAGGGTTCCTTCTGAGACCTCTTTCGCAGTTGGGACGCGTCTCAGTTCCTGCTTGGATCTGCCTGCACGCGTGCCTCTGGCTTTTCTACTCTTGCCTTTCTCACGTAGAGGCTTAATGTACTTGCGACTGGCTTCCCTATGAGGCTGCGTCCGAGGTTGGAATCCCATAAACCGAAATCTAACGTGCATCAAGTATTTAGTTTATGCCTCTTGCATCCTTCACAAATTTTAATAAGAAAGAGGAAAAAATATAAAGCGTTTCAAGCCCTGAACCAAAAAAGCAGCCCGAAACAAGCCCTGCCTGAAGCGAACTGCCGTTTGAGGGGGCATCTGGATTCAGGTATCAATGGAGTTATACCTGTTTTTTTGGCTAGTCCTCTGTTTTTCTTCACGGAAAAATGAAATCCTTTAAGCTTGATTTAAGCTCTAAACCAAGAAACCAACATGAAACAAGCCCGACCTACCCGACAGGGAGAGGGGAGAGGGTCTAGTATTTGTGACAGAAAACCACCACAAAAAGCAACACCAAAAACAACCCTCATCCATGCGCTGCAGAAACCCGTTTATAAACACAGTTCACCAACACTCCATGCCCCTCACGGAACCTCAAGATAGCCAACGAAGTCGAAGTGACAAACGCTTTAAAGAGAAAATTAAAAACGGCAATCCCAACCAACGAAGTTTTACACGCAATGTTTCAAACACTCTTTTATTCCGCATTTCATGCACATGCAGTTATCTACCTATTAGGAGAATGACCCAATTTGGTTAACCGCTTCGTTGAAAGATGGAAAAAGAAAGAGGAACAACCCTCCATAGCATCAAGGGTCAAAAACGTCGTCAAACCACCCGACAACCTAAAACAACAAATCAGCCTAGTCATCCAACGCATCGACACCCAAACAAGAACACTCGACATGGCACTGCAAAGATTCCAAACCCGCGACGCCGACATCTTCAACCGAGTCATAAAAGCATACACAGAAAGAAACGAGGCACGAGCAAACATCTTCGCCACAGAACTCGCCGAAATACGCAAAATCGAAAAAATGCTCACGCACGCCTCACTTGCCATGCAAAGCATCTCAATGAGACTCAACACAGTCTCAGAAGTAGGCGACGTAGTGACCGTACTCGCACCCGCCAAAAACGTCCTAAACAGCATCGGCTCAGAAATGACCAACATCTTCCCAGAAGCCACTCAAGAACTCGGAAACATAGGCAACATACTCTCCGACATCTGCACAAGCAGCATCCAATCCGGCAACACACCAGTCTACAACGGCAGAATGGATCCAGAAACCGAACAAATCCTAAGAGAAGCAGAACAAGCCACGGAGAAAAAACTCAAACAACAACTACCCGAAGTAACCACAAGCAACTCAACGGCAACCCTCACAAGCCTAGAAGCATAGAAGCCACCCATCTCTCCTCCACCTTTTTGCCACAAAAACCGTAAAAAAGATCAAGATATTTTCTGCGTCAGCTTGATTGTTCTTCTCTTTGCATCGCTCATTTTGCCCGTTATTTCCTGGAATAGGGAGTAGTTTTCCTCCATGGGCTGCGAGAGAAAGTAAACGGTGGAATAGTGATCGCCCACCGGGATGACTATCCTGTTTTTTTCCAGAATTGTCAGGTGATGCCTTATTGTCTTGTAGTCTACTTTGAGCTGCGTGGCTAGCTGGTTCGCGTTTTG
>JBEKWR010000020.1:0-34312 GCA_049512935.1 Bathyarchaeia archaeon | reverse complement strand
TCGATAACCATGTGGGTCAACGCAGTTTCCACGGTGATTTTTGAGCCTGGCTTGTCGCCCCACGGAACAACGACTTCCGTGCTTAATTCCTCCGCGGTAAGATTAGACAGATAGTTTTCCGTCTTCAAGAGTGTTCATTGTTGCTCTCAAACAGACCTCACCAGAAACCCTACATTTCGCCTTTTGAGTATTAAAAAATTGTTAACTGTGAATTTTGATTATCAGTTCCCATTCAAAAAACGCCTGATTTCTTTTGCGACCGCGTCAAGTCTGGCTCTCTCAACCACTTTAAGCTCGTTGAAAGACGCCAGCTTTTGCCCTTCGAACCTGGGAACAACGTGCACGTGTATGTGGAATATGTCTTGGCCCGCTGCTTTACCGTTTTGCTGGATAATGCTGACGCCGTCGGCTTTGGTGGCTTTTTTGACGGCAAGAGCGATTTGCTTTGCGACCTTGTGCAATTGGCTGAGTTGCGCTTCAGGCGTGTCGAAAATGTCAACGTAATGTGCTTTGGGTATGACAAGCGTGTGCCCAGTCTGTAAGGGTCGAATGTCAAGAAAAGCCATCACTGCCTCGTCCTCGTAAATCATGCTTGCCTCGGCTTTCTTCTGGACTATTCTGCAGAAAACGCACGATTCGTCAAAAGCCAAACCTTTGCACCTTCCACGCGTCTATGTTTGTAGCATCTGACGCATTAACTTTCCCCTTCATCTTTCCTAGTTAGCCCGCCTGTGTTGAAAATTTTTTAAGCAGTAAGTCACATTTGAGAAAGCTAATGGAAACTAAAAAGCAGGAAGCGGGGAGAGACAGCTGAGAAGAGTAAACGCCATAACTTTCTTGAACTACTTCGTCTCGGGTGCACTTACCCTTCTGATTCCTCTTTTGCTGCTGGCGAAGCACGTTAACGTGGCGGAAATAGGCTTGGTTCTGTCGATTTTTCCGCTGATTTTTCTGGTAGCCCGCCTGTTTTTTAGCGCAGTCGCAGACTACGTGGGGTGGTCGCATGTTTTCGTTTTGATCAATTGGCCGTCTGCTTTCTTCTCGACGTTAATCTACTATTTTTCGTCCACGCCTCTCTTCTTTGCGCTGGGAAAAATCGTGGAAGCCCTAAGGGAATCATCCTACTGGGCAGTAAGCCGAACAGCAATCTATCAGCTGTCCCCTCATCGCCCAGGTCACGAAGCCACAAAAATGAACGCGGTAATCTGGATAGCGATGGCTTCAGGCGGAGCAATGGCGGGGCTAGGCATAGACTACTTGGGTTTTTCAATGAGCCTTGCAGTGTTGAGTCTTGTTGCCTTGGCCATCGGTATTCCGGCGGTGATGCTTTGGAGGAGCAGCGTCAAGGCGCCTATGCCTAAGACTGAAAGCCTCCTGAAACCGTTAAATCCCAAGGGCAGGTCTAAGCTGTTTTGGCTTGCTTCAGTTTCCATAGTGTTCAACAGCCTTGCGACTTATCCACTTGTGAACCTGCTCTTTCCGGTCTTTATGAGTCAGCAGCTAAGGTACAGCTACACTTACATCGGAATCCTCTTCATGCTCTACTACGCCATATCAGCTATTGCAACATGGGCCACCGTTGAACACGCTCTAAGTTTCAAACGCGCAACCATCCTGACAGTAATAAGCATAACTGCGTCCCTCTTTCTCGCCGGTCCAGGATTTTTCTTTCCCATCTTGCTTTTGACGCTGGCGTTCGTCCGAGGCTACGGCGTGGGATACTTCGAGCACCTCGTGCTGAAAGTCGTAAGGGAAAGCAAAAACGTGTCAGTGGACTTAGGCATTCTTCATGCGCCGATGAGGCTGGCGGAGTTTGCTTCGCTAGTAGCTGGAGGGTTCATAGCCCAAATAGTGGGTTACGCTCCCGTCTTCATCGCCGCAGGCGTTTTCTTCGGCGTCCACGTATTCATGTCGCTGTACATCCTGAAGAAATAATTTGGTGACACACAGTTCGTCAGGACAATCTTGTTAATCAATGAACATGAAGCTAACAGTTTATATGCTATGAAAATTCATAGTTAACCAACAGTAAAGAGGTTTATGAAAAATGAGCAAATTAGAAGATCAAGTGCGTGAAGAAGTCGGCAAAGTTCAAGACCCCGAGACTGGACAGACATTCGAAGAAATGCAGATGATACAAAGCGTCAAAGAAACCGAGCCTGGCACAGTCACCGTGGAGTTCATTCCGACAAGCCCATTCTGCCCAATCGCGTTCAAACTTGCAGCCGACATAAAAGTCGCCGCGAAATCTGTTCCAGGCGTTAAGAAAGCCGTGGTTTACTGCCGTGGACACGCGATGGAACAGCAAATCAACGAAATGACTAACAAGCAGTAAGCAGTTTTTCTTCGATTTTCTTTTTCCAATTTTTAAACCAAGTTCAATGAATATTTTATTGAAGAACGCCATCCAACTTGCTAAGACCTGTTTCCACTAAGCGCCTTAATTTCCACTTAAACCGTCAAGAAGAAAAGTTGATTTTATCTTGCGTAGCTGCTGCATCTTCCGCTTCGGCGGGAACCCTCAGCGTCAAGTGGATCATTGTAGTCGCGGAAGCCAGTGTGAAGTTTCGCCCTGATTTCGAAGCGCAGGCGAGAAACGTTTTTCGCCCATTTTTTCATCATCATGACTATCTTGTTGAAGTTCATTTGTCGGGCAATTGCGAACAACGCAATCATGCTGATAGAAATCCACAAAACCGTTAATGGACTGATTGTAGCTGCCAGCGCACCTGCTGCGGCAACCAAGGCAACATAAATTATGCTTCTTAACCTTCGCATATTTGTCACCAATGACCTATAGGCTGCAAGTTGCTTAAAGGCTTTTTTGCCAATCAAAAACCCCACTTTTCCGCGACGTTTAAAAAAATAAATGAAAAACGGCTTACCCTGAGCTTTTGTCATGAATTAGGCGGTGTTTAGGGTGTGACTTGCTACTTCATTCTGGTGAAAGCCCAAGTGCCGACTATGACCATTATGCCATCGAACAACGCGACAAATCCAAGGTCAACCCATAAAGACTGAACTTGAAGAGGCGCCCACGAATTCCCCAGGATGACATGACGTAGCGCGTCGACACCATAAGTTAACGGGTTCCACGCCGCCACATCAGTTAACCAGCTTGGGAGGCTGCCTCCTTTAAGCGGAAACAATGCGCCGCTTAGAAAGAACAGGGGCAGGTTAACGAAGGTTTGGATTGCGCCGAAGCCTTCAAGGTTACTCATGAAACTTGCAATCGTCAATCCAATGCTTACTAAGCCAAAGGAGACAAGCATCAAAATAGGCAGCGTGTACAGGAGAGTAATCGGATTTATTGGGATGCCTATGGCTAAGCCGATGACGAAGACTATTATGCCCTGCAAGAAAGCGTCTGTGCTGTCGCCGACCATTTTTCCGAGAAAAATCGTCAATCTGGAAACTGGTGAAACAAGGATTTCTTTCATGAAACCGAATTCCTTGTCCCAAATAACGTTTATGCCCATGAACATGGCAGTGAAAAGAATCGTTTGACCTATTATTCCAGGGAGAAGAAACTGCCTGAAATTCAGGTCCGCTGGCAACGAGCCTACGAATCGCGTGGCAAAGGCAGCGGCGAAAATGATGAGCCACAGTATAGGCTGAACGAAACTGGTTACTAGCCGCGTCCTGTCCCTGATGAACCGCTTGATTTCTCTAAGCCAGAGGCTGTAGAAGCCGCGGCGCTCGCTCATCTTATTGCCCTCCTGCGGGCAGCGGCTGCACCGTGCAGTTCCTTGGTTGTGTCTTCCCGAATGTTTCTGCCCGTGTAATGCAGGAAGACGTCTTCGAGGTTTGGCTCACGCAGAAGTATGGATTCAACGTAGATGTTGTTCTGGGTTGCCAACTCCATGATTCTCGGCATGACCACTTTGCCGTTGCGAACGGTGATTTCAAGCGCGCCGTCAACTACCTGTTTCTGGGTTAAGCCTAACCATTTGCTTACAAGCTCAGATAAAGCTTCAACGTTGTTTGCTCTGACGACCACGACGTCTCCTTCAAGCGTTTCCTTCAGCTGGGAAGGCGAGTCCAAGATTACAATTTTGCCGTGGTCCATGATGGCGATGCGGTCTGAGAGCCTGTCTGCTTCATCCATGTAGTGGGTTGTTAAAACCACGGTTATGTCGTGTGCCTTCTTTAAGTCGTGGATGTACTTCCAAATGTGGTCTCTTGTCTGCGGGTCCAACCCCACCGTGGGCTCATCCAGAAACAGCACTTTAGGGTAATGAATTAAGCCTCGACCCAACTCAAGCCTTCGCCTCATGCCGCCAGAGTACGTGCGCAACAAATCATCCGCTCTATCCTCAAGCTCAATAAGTTTCAAGATTCGATTTATCCGCTCCGTCTGCTCAGACGGTGGAACCCCGTACAGGTTCGCGTGCATGTACAGGTTTTCTCTGCCTGTTAAGCGGTCGTCGATGCTTGGTTCTTGAAAAACGATGCCGATTGACTTTCGAACCTGGTTTGCTTCCTTGACAACGTCGAAGCCGTTAACGGTCGCGGAGCCAGATGTCGGCTTAAGAATTGTGCAGAGCATCGATATGGTTGTCGTTTTGCCCGCGCCGTTGGGTCCAAGCAACCCGAAGATTTCGCCTGGCTCAACCGTTATGTTCAGGTTGTCAACTGCCTTAAACGAGTTGTAGGCTTTGGTTAATTGGTGGGTTTCAATGACGGGCATTTTTTCGTTTTCTCTTTCAGCAATTGGAACATAAGCAAGATTTAAAGTTTAACTTAGCTGCGCAACTGGAAGAAGGGAGACTTTTCAAAGTATCTAATAGCGTTCTATTCGGGACATCTAGAAGACCGTATAGGTAGACTGTGCGAAAAATTTAAATTATCTTCGAAAATTGCATATTTCTTGCTCACCCGTCAAAAATCCTCCGTCAAAAGTGCCAGCTTAAGCAACTTTAAGCTCGTTTTCCGAAATTTTTTCGTTTAACTTTGGACGTGAAATTCTGTTTACCTGGGGGAATGTGGAAAGCTTTTTACCCTCTAACGTGGTAAACATTCTGTCTCAATCTGGAGGAAAGGAAAAGAATGGGTTGGGACAGTGAGTTTTTCCTACCGAAGAACAACATTTTTAGAAATGAAAGGGAAGCAGGTAAAAAAACTAACCATGAAAACAAGGTTGTTCAATGTGCCGAGTGCGATGAGATTATCGGTGCCGTGTCAACTACTCTTTACGAAATCGGAGAAAAGAATTACTGCTCAAAATGCTATTACAGAAAGATAGTTTATTTGGCGGTTGAAAGAGACCATTTCGACTTGCAAAAGGAGAAAGAAGCGGGAAAGAAGCAAGACAAGAAAAACCGCTGAAACAAAGGCTTCCATTGGATGGCATAAGAAACGTGGAAGCCGTGGGTCAAACCTATGATGAAGGCGGAGGTCTTGAGCCAAGAATGACGTTAACGTTGACAAGCGAGTTTCCTCTGACTACTGTTACAACCACGGAATCGCCTGGCAAAGTGTGCTCTTCCAAGTAGCTTGCCAAATCATCTTCGCTAGTTACTGTCTGATTGTTTAAGCCAATTATTATGTCGCCGACCTTCAATTTGCCGTCGGAAGGACCTCCGCTCACAACTTGAGTAATCTTCCAGCCGTAAGTCACGTTAGAGCCGCTCTGCTGAGCCAAACTGTAACTCATGTCCTCTCCAACCACGCCCAAATAAGAGTGCCCACCGTAGGATCCAGTCGTTATCAAAGCGTTCAATTCTCTCAAGATGGTGTCCGAAGGAACAGCGAAACCCAACCCCTGCGAATTACTGACAATCGCCGTTGTGATTCCGACCACGTTTCCGACCGCGTTCAAGAGGGGACCACCCGAGTTGCCAGGGTTTATCGGCGTGCTGGTTTGGATTACGTTGGCTATGGAGTACCCGTTCGACGTGTTTTCAGTTATGGTTCTGCCCAGCGCGCTTACGACGCCCGTGGTCATTGAGCCTACTAAGCCGTATGGGTTTCCGATGGCAACGACGGGTTCGCCTACCGCTAACGTTGAGGAACTCACGATGGCAAGCGGCTTGAACTCTGACGCGGGTGCATCAACCGAAAGCACAGCTAGGTCGGAGTACGGGTCTTCTCCGAGAACCTCAGCCGAGTAGCCGCGTCCATCCGAAAAAGTTACGCTTAACCCTGTGACGCCTTGGACAACATGATAATTAGTTAACACCACTGTAGAGGCTGAAAACTTGTAGACGAACCCTGAACCCTGCTGGGTGCCGCTGCTGGTGTCGCCTTCAACCAGAACAATTGAGCCGCGCACGTCGTCGTATAAGCTGGTGAGGGAGGTGCCGTTCTGAAGGATAGTGATGTTTTGGTAAGTTGCGTTTTGGAAGCCTTTAAGGTTTGAAACTTGGCTTTCTAAAATTGCGATTTGACTGCTCATTCCGTCAAGCTTGCCGTTGAATTGGTTGTTGACGAAATAGTAAGCTGCTAATCCTCCGAAAAGTAACCCTGCCACAAACAGAACTATTAGAATGGCGGCTGACGCTTTAGCAGAGCCCCTGGTCGACACGGTGACATTACGCCTCAGAACAGAATTTGCCCAACTCGAAATAAAAGTATCGTTTACCTGCGATCAATTATCTCCAAGGCTTCAGGACCAGTGCCGATCAAGACAACGGGTACACCTGTTCGGCTTTCAACTTCCTTTATGAAATCCTTTGCTTCCTTAGGCAAATCACTGAACTGCTTGACCCCGTGGCAGCTTGGGAAAAGGCTGTCAAGCTTGGTCATCGCCGCTTGCGTGGCACCGTTTATCCTCGCAGTCTTCTTAGCTAACTCGAAATCAAAAGGAGCTGAGCGCCGATCTCTTCCGGTTCCCGCGGCGGTTTCAAACCAGCCTCTTTTCCGCGCTTCCTCTTTGGAAATTTCTCCAGGCAACGGTCCGCCGCCGACCCGTGTTATGAATGATTTGTAGACGATGAGAACGTCGTCAACTCTTGTTGGTCCAACACCCGCCTCTGACGCGATTGCTGACGCGCCTGTGTCTCGACCCGTCACGTATGGGTACCCGCCGCCTAAGAAAAGCGACAGCATGAAGCCTTGGGTGCCTTCGAGAAGAACTTTTTTTCCTTCATCCAGCCCGTCGTTGACTTCTTGTACTTGGTCGGTAATGAACGGTTTCAGTTCAGGGATGTCTTTGGCAAGTTTAGCCGTGCGTCTTACGCGTTCTTCAATGGCTGGACCTACGCCCCAACCTGTGGTTCCGATGCCTTTGTTGACTGCGCTTGCCTTATCCTGGGCGCTGTGCTTCTCCTCAATGATTGATGCGTTCTGGTCAACGCCGATTCTGCCCATCACTTTCGTCTGCTCGACCTCTTCAAGAAACTTTTGTACGTGAACGTTCGCTCCCGCAGCGATTAGCAGGCGTGTTTTAGGGTTCAGGAAAGCGGCTGGAACCATGTGCAGCGCGTACTTTTTTCCTTCAAACCAAACCGTGTGAGCCGCGTTTACTGAGCCGGTTCTGACACAGAAATCAAGGTTGTCTTTGAGTGCTAAGTAAGAAATTATCTTCCCTTTGCCTTCGTCTCCCCAGAAGGCGCCGACGATTACGGTGCAAGGCATGCCTGTTCACGGTTGACAAGTCTTCGCAAGCGTATTTAAACTTGTAGGGCACCTAAGGTGGCTTACGTTCACTCGCGTGCTTCTTCTCTTCAGCCATAAGCTGCGCCAAACGGTAAGTAACAAACCCCGAAAAGCTGCGAATACCCTTCTTTATGGCGTACTCCTCTTTGATTTTAAGCCATTCTCCGAAAAAATAATCGTAGACTTCCGTCTTCACAGTGATGGTTTTGTAGCCCTTTTTCGGCGTTATCTTTCCCCTCTTAAGCTAGGTAGCGGGCGTACACCAATATAAGTTTTTATTAATATTCCCGATTCACCGTCAAATATATATTTCGTTGTACTGTAAAGTACGGAAGGAGATGGCGCGTTTTGCCGAGAAGAGGGTACAAATGCATAACTGTGACCGAGAAAGTTCATGGAGAAATCAGGAAAAAAGCGGCTGAAACCAACCGCACCATAAGAGAGTACGTTGAATACCTGCTTGCGAAGGATAAGGCTTCAAAAGAAGGACTCTAGTTTTTGCCCATTAAGATTCTTCAATGCAACGACCGCGTTGCTGAAGTGCAGTTCATCTGCGACGATTGCGGCAAACTGATGAGAACATGCGTCGTACCAGCAGAAGAGGCTAAGGCTCAAGACAGTAAAAGAATAGTTTGCTGCCAATGTAAACATGGAAATACAATGTAAAACCAAGATTTCAAGAACGCCTGTTTTCCGCCTCGCAATCGATTCTTTCCAGAAGCTTAATGACCCGTTTGCCTTTCACGGCTTTCTCCGCGTCGGTTATGGTGCTTCTCGATTGGCATATTTCGTCAAGGATGATTCCTTTTTCTTCGTCAAGGATGACAGGGTACACTCGGCATCCGGAAGGCCTGTCAACGTAGACGCTGCAAACGTGTTTTTTTGGGTCGTAGAAAACGCAGTAGCCTCCTCGGTTCCTAAGTTGAACGTAGCCTTCCCTGTTGACTCTTGCGAAGAAGGTTTTGCTGAATCCACGTTTCACTAAGCGTTCGATGTCTTTTTCGCAGAGAAGCATCTCAGTTTCGGTGCAGCAAACGCCGCAGTTTGAACAGCGCATAAAGCTTTAATTATTCTGGTACTATTTTTCCTTTTGTCCCCATTCTGCCGGTTCAGGCGGCTTTCTGCAGGAAGTTCATGTTCAGAAGCTCAGCCCACGCGACGTTTCTTAAGGGTAGTCGGTTGGTTTTTCTGTTTCCGCCAAGGGTGTATTCGATCTGGTTGTTTTTTCCTGAGGTTTTGTGGATTCTGGTTAGTTGCACGTTGACGATGACGGCGCCGTCTTTCAGGTGCAAGTTGACGTTTCTGCCGATGTAGGATTTGGCGCTGTTAGCGCAAAAGCTTTCCATGCCGGTTCACCACTCGTGCTCTTGGTCTGCTATCTTGTTCCAGCACTGTTGGCATATTGGCAGTTTTTCGCCTTTTATCTGAATGTACAGTTTGATGTTTTCGTTTTTGCAGTCGTCTTTCCAAGGGTTTTTACAATGTTCCATGTTTTTTCCTCTGAAGGTCGTTTTTCGGTGTTTTGCCTTTTAAGGCAGCTGCTGAAACTGCCGTTTGCTGCAGGGGAGGGGTGAGTGAAAGTGAAGATTTATGCCCTGCAAAGTTTTTCGGGGGCAGGAAAAAGTTTGTGGCTGCCGCGATGGCGCTTTGGTTTGCCGCGTTGCCTTTAGGAGTTGCCCTCTACGTCTTTCTTTATTGGCTTGTCCTGCTGGGTTAAAGGTTGATTATCTGCGGCGTTATCACCGTCTTGGTTACCGTAAGCAACCCTACCGACGGTTTGTTGAGGAAAGACGCTGGGTCAGTTGGGCTTCCAGGGTTGATGAAGAGGATTTCGCCTTCCCACTTGATTCTGGGCGCGTGCGTGTGCCCGTAAACGAAAACGTTAAACCCCATTTCCTTGGCGATCTGCTTCATTTTTTCTGAGCCGTTTAGAACTTCTGGGTCATGCATAACGCCGATTTTCCAGTCGAAGACTTTGAGGGAGTTAAGCACGGGTAAGGCGTCGCAGGTTTCAAGGCTGTCCATGTTGCCGTGGACCGCGAGGACAGGTGCAGCTTGCTCGAGTTCGTCGATGACTGACAGCTCTACGAGGTCGCCGGCGTGTATGATGTAGTCGGCGTTTTGGAAGATTTCTAGGACGCGTTTTGGGGTGGTGAGTGCTCTTTTGGGTATGTGTGTGTCTGCTGTTAAGCCGATTGTTTTGGTCGGTTCATAGTTTGCCGAGTTGATGTTGCTTAAGGCTTGCATGCTCCCGGTTCCGGTGGACAACGAACTTGCACTCTCTTGCTGGTACATTGGTTAATGTGAGTATAAAAAATTTTAGTACCGACCCTGGCCCTTGGCTGTCCCGCTTTTTGCGTTGCTTTTTGGTTGTGAATGGCGGGTGAGGGCGGGGCGGCTGAGGGTCGCTGGCTTTGCATGGCGCTTTTTGTGGTTGATTTTTGTCACTAATAGTAGCCTACCCTATAGGGTCGCGCGTTGATTTGCAGCGAGTCCACATGCTTCATTTTTGTGATGGAATCTGACCACAAATACTAGACCCCATCCCTGGGTGGGCGGGTTGTTTGTAGGGGTAGCTTTGGGTTGTTTTTTTTGGTTTAGAGCCCAAATCAGTGTGCCAAGACTTTGACCTATATTCTTCTACAGAAAGTTGAGTTTTGGCTTTTTACAAGTTTGCTACTGTACCTTTCTTATCCTTTTTTATTATTTGTGCTTGGTTTAGGTATCTGATTTTTCCTTGAACGTTCCATATTCTTAACAGGATGAATATAGCGATTATTCTAATGTAGATGGAGAGCGCCATCATCCATGAAAAGACAGGCATAACTACGAAACCGAGATTTAACTGAAACAGAGTGGCATTGCCTGGAATGAGCCAATTATGATAATACCGCGTTAAATCATAAGGGAACCCCATCAGGTTTCTAACAACCCCATAGAACACGTCGTTCATAAGCGACACAATAAGCCCCAGCCCCACGGTTAATTCAAAGTTTCTGGGAAAGAACATTGACAGGGTGGCGAATGGGAAAAAATACATGATAACAAGCCAAAGGTGGTACCCTCCATAGCCCCCTGAAAGCACATCGATATAATTGATGAAAACAAATCCGTAAACAACGGCGAACACTATGTAGAAGATGAATTTTTTGTCAAAATCCTTAGTCGACTTAGTGCGTGTGCCTACTATTTCCATTATGCTATTGATCAGACGGTTCGTGCCGATCTCGTCTTTGACGATATAATCAATAACGCCGAGTTTTATAGCTTCAACTGCTATTTTCTCGCTACCTTTGCTAGTGACAAAAATTATTGGCGTGTGAACTTTACGTTTCTGCAACTCGTTAAGGAGTTCTATACCGCTCATGGCTGGCAACATGTAGTCAAGCAGTAACAAATCAAATTTTTTCTTTTCAACCTCGCTTAAACCCTCTTGGCCAGTACTCGCTGTCGTCAAGTCGAAGTCGATTGGCAGATTTTTCTCTAGCGCATGTTTCATGATCAACTGATCGTTCGGATCATCTTCGACATACAGAATACGGAGTTTCAAGTTTTTTCTCGTCTCACTATTTCTCATTTTTAAAATGTTTTTTTAGGGCATAGGTATCTTCGAAATTGTCAGCCAATAATACTTTATCGATATTATGGTCTTAATGAAGTTGTCAAAATTCACAGGTTTCATAATGTAGCTGTTGCAGCCAAGCTTGTAGGCGAGGTCTATGTCTTTGTCTCTCTCAGAAGAGGTTAACACTATTATCGGTATGCTCTTGAGTTTTTCATCGCTTTTTACCTCTCTTAACACCTCGAAGCCATCAAGTTTCGGCATTTTCAGGTCTAACAGAACAAGAGTCGGCGTAGGAGCGTCTTTGTATTTTCCCTGTTTCTTGAAAAAGTCAAGAGCCTCTTCGCCGTCATGCACTATGTACAGTTTGTTTCTTATTCGGCCTTTTGCCATAGCTCTCTCAGTTATCAAAACGTCGTCTGGGTTGTCTTCCACCAAGAGAATTGGGTATTCCGGTAGCATGTAATGTGAGTTCGTGCTTGGCAACATATTCAGCTGGCTCCCAACGTGGGATTTTTGTTTTTTGACAGAGTGAAAAAGAAGGTGGAGCCTTTGCCTACTTGGCTTTCAATCCAGATTCTGCCACCAAACTGTTGGACTATCTTCTTGCATATGGCTAATCCCGCTCCTGTTCCGGGGTATTCTTCTTGGGTATGCAACCTTTCGAAAAGAGTGAACAACCGGTCAAAATACTTCTCTTCAACGCCTATGCCATTGTCAGACACCTTAAACAGAAGTTCTGTGTCCCTGTCTTCACATGTTACTTCGACTGTCGGCGTCTTTGATTTATTGAACTTCAGCCCGTTATCTATCAGGTTCATGAAGATTTGTTTCATCCAAGTTCTCGGAATAGTGACTTTTGGGAGATTGTGGAAGACAATCTTTCCATTGTTTTTCTTAAGCGTTGGTTCGAGGTCTGTCGCAATCTCTTCTAAAAGCTGGTTTAGGTCAACTGTCTCGACTTCCATGAATTTGCGTCCAACTCTTGAGAGAAGCAGCAGGTTTTCGATCAGTGCGTCCATGCGCGTTGAGGCATCGATAATTCTTTGGAAGTAGTCTTTTCCCGTTTCATCGAGTTTTTCGTTATAGTCTTCAAGAATGAATGCGCTGAAAGATCTGATGGCACGTAGAGGTGCCTTCAAATCGTGGGACACCACATAGGTGTAGTTCTCCAAGTCAACGTTTGACTGCCCAAGGAGTTTATTGGCATTTTCCAGTTCTTTTTGCAGCATGCTTATCTCGCTCAGCTGTTTCTCAAGCGCGCGATAAGAATCATCCAATTTTTTTTCCGCTTTCTTTCGTTCCGTGACATCCCTAAAGAATCCTACCAAACATTGCTGTTTCCAGATTTCTAAGAGCTTCGAACTAACTTCACAATAAACTATTTGTTTATCCGATCTGAGAAGAGGAATGTCTTTGGCAAGAAGTAGTTCCTTATTCGCACTTCTTTTGAACTGATCAACAACATAAGCCAGACTTTCTTTGGGATGAATGTCAGGCAAACTCATCTTGAGCAAATCTTCAAGTGGGTACCCCACCATTTCGCACATTTGGGGATTTGCAAGAACAAATCTCTGTGTTTTAACATCAGCAACAAGAATGCCGTCGTTTGCTCCCTCAAAGATTACTCTAAATCTTTCTTCGCTCTCCTGCAACGCTTTTTCTGTTTTCTTGCGTTCAGTTACGTCTCTAACAATCCCGGTAACTGCTATCACATTTCCTTCAGCATCTAGGATAGGATTCAAGCTGGAACTGATATACGATTCTTGATTGTTAATAACCATTTTTTCTTCAAGCAACATGCTTTTGCCAGTGGCGAATACGTTATTGGTATTACTTGAGAATTGATCCGCAGTTTCCACAGGATACACTTCAAATATTGACTTGCCAATAATATCTTCAGGATGCTTTCCTAAAATATCTGCCAAGACCTTGTTTACAAATAAATACTTTAAGGTCCTATCTATCATGAATATCTGGTCGCTTGAATTTTCAACAATACTCCGCAATTTCGCTTCTGACACTCTTAGTGCAGCTTCAGTTTTTTTTCGTTCAGTGACATTTTCGCAGAAAGCAATGAATGTCCCATCGGGCAATTTTATAGAGTTCAAAATAACATAAACAGGTAGTCCATCTTTTTTCTTCAAAGCTATCTCGCTCAAAAACCGACCTGTTTCCTTAACTTCACCAAATTTCTTGAGACCTTCGGCTACATTGAAGAGTAATTGTGGTATACTCATTGTTAACAATTCTTCTTTGGAATAACCAGTCAGCTTAGAAGCAGCTTCATTTACATACTCATATTTTCCCTCGGAATTAGCCACAAAAACTGCAACAGGAGAATACTCAACATAAGCCTTAAAATTCTCTCCAGAACTAGCTATCGCTAACTCCGCTTTTTTGTGATAGGTGATGTCTCTATTTAGTGCGCCACGCGAAATCTCCGTGATACGTCTGTCTTTAGACACTCCAAAACACCTGCAGCTACTGATTTTGTCAGCCCCAGCGACACATTTTGTCAGCCACAGTGACATAAGTTAATACAGCGGGTCTTGATTTAGGGTTTTCGGTTATAGCGCGCGTTATGAGCCACTTCCACGCGTACCAGACAATGGCCAAGGTTGTCAGGATTTCTATGACTCCAAAGAACAGGTAAAAAGAAGTTGCACATACTGATCCATCTCGATGTGAAACTAAATAGGCAACCAAGCAAGCTGCACCCATGTTTCGGCCTGCCTGATGCTTCTTTTACGCATAAAACGTCATAAAATCGATTCATTATGGTGTCTGCATAGAGCGGAGCCCAGATTTTTTAACATAAAAATGTTATTTTTCTACATCCGCCAGCGGTCGGTTTAGCTAGTAGCAAGCAAGCAAGCTTCAGCTTTTGGTAGATACTGATGTATCAAATGTATAATCAAATTCCATGAATGATATTTATAGAGAATATTACGTACTTGTTTCATTATAGAATTCATCAAATTTCCCTGTATCTTTCATCCACATATTTTATATACTACTTTTAAGATAAGAGCCATCCAAACAGTTACATGCTAAGAGGTATGACGAGCGATGAGAAGGGACAATAGCGCTTCAGAAATTTTGGAAACAATTTCAACCCAGAACATCTTTAACAACAATTTTTCCCTGACAGCTTCCCTCATGAGCGTCTCACCTCTCGGTAGACTTAGATTAAGTTTCGATAACAAACAAAACAGTTACAAATTAAACAAAAAGGAAGAGGATTAAAAAATGCAAAAAAACATGAAAATCTTAACAATATTGGTTTTAACAATAGCTCTATTCTCAATCAGTTATCTATGTGTAAATCAAGTAAAAGCTACTGCAGGTTATAATTTCACCGTAAGCTACTCGGTGGCTGACAGTTCAACTCCAACTACCGCGCCGACTTTCACCTATGTTGATTATAACACTGGTGCTCAGGTTGTTTCCTTAACTACCAGCCCAACAACCTATGATGTCTCACCCGGTAGTTCATGGTCAATCTCCAATCCCGCTTACGCCAACAGTTTAGTGCGTTGGCAGACGAATAATGCGACTTTGAGCGGAACCGCAAGTTCTGATACAGTTCTGGATCCCACCTATTACCGCCAGTTTTATGTCACTTACTATTATACAACTTCTGACAGTTCAACTCCTTCCCCTGCACCCCGATTCTCTGGGTATCAGTACGGCGTTAAAACTCCGTTTTCTTTCACTGCTTCAAGTCAGAGTGTTTGGCTTGATGCAACGACACAATATTCTTTTGATGACCCAATCTATACGCCTTCATTGACTGAACAGTGGGCGGTTACAAACCCAGCTACAGCAAGCGGTATCGTCACAGGACCAATTACGGTAACTCCAGAGTATTGGCATCAGTATTACTTGACTTTGTCGTATAGCACTTCTGACAACACTGCACTCTATGGTTCGCCAGCGGTTACGTTTACGGCTGACCAGTTCGGTTTGCCCGTGGTCACCACGTTGAGTACTTCTACAGTTAACGTTTGGTATGATGCTTCCTCTAGCGGTACAGCCTACTCTGTCACTCCTGTATCTGTGACCGGCGGCAGCAGTGACCGGTACCAGCTTGCTCCAGGTGCCAACGAGGGTCCAATTACTTCCGCGGCGACACTCAACTTTGAGTATTATCACCAGTATCCAGTGTCTCTGGGATACACAACCATAGACAGCTCCTCAATAACAAATGGACTTGAAGTCGGTCAATACTACCAGTTTGGCAGTCTGGTAACCTTTGATTCAGCTGGCACAAGCGGTGCCGGTTCACTCGGCAGCGTATGGGTGGACGCAAGCACTGTAAGCACTCCGTATTCGGTGTATTTCTACGACGTTACGGCTTCTTCTGGCACTGAACGATGGTTCTTAGTCGGCGGGACAACTGAATACAGCATTTCATCCTCCCAAACCCTCACCCAGGCCGGCTACTACCACCAATACGAGATATATTTCTATTACGCGACTAACGACAATACAGCCATTCCAAACGGTATCGTTATCGGCTCATATTATCAGTTCGGCAATACTGAAAATATTGCATCTACCGGTAACTACTACGGTTTCTGGGGTGCGTGCAATCCCTACAACGACTGGGTTGACGCAGGCACCCAAATCACTTTCTCCACAGTTACCGCAGGCTCAGGTGTAGAACGCTGGGCACTGTCTGCTGGAACTGAATCTTTCTCTGCCAATACTGCCTATGCTACGACCGATTATGCTTGGGGAACAGGCTTTTATCATCAGTACATAGTTTCGTTCGGCTACACCACTAATGATGATTCTCCTCTTGCAAGCCAGTCTGATTTGGTTGCTTACACGCAGTTTGGCAGCACCTTGTACCTGTCTACTGACGGTTCGGGTGTGTTGTCTTTGTCGAGTGATTGGGCTGATGCAGGCACTGCCGTTACCTATGTTTCTCCTATCTCGATTAATGCGAACGAGCGATACAAGATTGCTCCAGCTGACGCGGGCACAAACACGGTAATTGTTTCTGTTGGCTCTGGCGCTGTGACTGCTAACCCACTGTATTATCATCAGGTGCAAAATACTTTTACCGTTACGGGCATTTCTGGCAGTGACAGTGTTGCTTTAACAGGCACATACTTCGGGACTGGCAGCTCAACCATCGTTACGCTCAATACCGGCAATGGATGGAGCACTACGGCTTGGAGTGACTACGGCTACGCGGTTACTTTCCCAGCAACTTCTACCGAAAGCACTGGCAGTGAGCGTTGGGCGATTCCAAGTACTGCTTCTACGGGCGCTTTAACGGCAGGCGGCGGCACCTATTCGGAAGCGTACACTCACCAATTCTTGGTTTCGTTTGGCTACACCACTAATGATGATTCTCCTCTTGCAAGCCAGTCTGATTTGGTTGCTTACACGCAGTTTGGCAGTACCTTGTACTTGTCTACTGACGGTTCGGGTGTGTTGTCTTTGTCGAGTGATTGGGCTGATGCGGGCACGGCTGTTACGTATGTTTCTCCTGTTTCGATTTCTGTTTCTGAGCGGTACAAGATAACTTTAAGTGACAGCGGCTTAAACACGGTAATCTCCTCAGTCGGCACAGGCGCAGTAACAGCGAACCCAGAGTACTACCACCAGTTCATGGTGAATTTCGGCTACACAACCGTCGACAGCAGCAATATCGAGAGCGGCCATGTCATTGGCCACTATTACCAATTTGCAACTTTATTGACCATTAGTTCTGCAGCCGGAGGCGCGGTTACACCTACCAGCGACTGGGTTAACGCAGGCGTTAACAACATAGCCTACATAACAGTCACCGCTACCTCTACCACTGAACGGTGGGCTCTGCCTTCAACATACTACATAAACGTGCAGGGCTCAGGCTCGATAGGAGAACCAAACTACTACCACCAGTACTATGTAACATTCGCGTACACAACCCAAGATCTTAGCGCCATCGCCAATAACTTGGCCATCGGCACCTTCTACCAATTCGGCGCACCAGCAGGCACAATCTACGCCACTGGTGTCTACGGCGTAGCTACACCCACAGGCGGTGGCTGGGTTGACGAAGGAACAGGCGTAAGATTCAACACTGCAGTCGCAACAAGCGGCACTGAGCAGTGGGCTCTGGTAACTTCGCCAGACCTCACCCTGACAGTTACGAGTGCAGGGACAACCACCGAGGAGGGTTACTACCACCAATTCGCGTTTACTCTGTCCTACTCAACCAGCGACGGCTCCTCAGCTACGGCGCCAACTTTAACTTCCACACAGTTTGGAGGTGCTTATACCCCGACTTTAACAGGTACACCTACGGCTTACTGGCTTGACAACAGCAAATCTTGGAGCGTAACTAACCCGTTGACTGGCTCTACTGGTTCTGAGCAATGGGCAACTAACCAAGTTGTTTCAGGCACAGTTTCAGCTACGCAAACCACAGCCTACCTGTACTATCACCAGTTCATGATAGATTTCGGCTACACAACATCCGACAACACAAAGATTCAAGGTACTCTAAACCAAGGCTTACGCATTGGGGCATATGACCAGTTTGGCTTAAGCACGTCCATCTATTCAGCTCCTGGCAGTGGGTATGGCGTGACCAGCCCCGCAAGCGACTGGGTAGACTCCAACAGCGTAACAAGCACAGGCACAGTCACATACTTGACATCTGTCTCTGACTCAAACACGGAACGCTGGGGATTGACCTCACCTGACACAACTTATGTTACCGGATCCACTTCAATCACGGAGTCTGGGTACGTTCACCAGTTCCTTGTCTCATTTGGCTACACCACCAACGACCTCTCGCCGATAACCAACCAAAACGACATGGTTACTTACACACAGTTCAGCAACCCAATGTACCTGTCTACCGACGGCTCAGGCACATTATTTTTGACGAGCGACTGGGCTGACGCAGGAACATCAGTTACCTATGTCTCTCCAATCCCAATCGGATTAGTCGGCACTGAGCAGTACATAATTACTTCAGGAGATTCAGGCATCAACACGGTAATCTCCTCAGTCGGCGCAGGCAGCATGACAGCCAACCCCGAGTACTATCACCAGTTCAGCGTCATATTCCAGTATTCAGTGACTGACGGCTCTCCAAGCGCCCCGACAGCGTACTACACACAGTTCGGCGTATCACAAACCGTGGTAGCCGCCACAGACCAGCATGTGATAGAATGGGTAGACGCAGGCACATCAGTATCCTACGATAACCCCATCAGCGCATCTGGCACAGAGCGTTGGCAAGCAGACTACACTGTTTCCGGCGGCGAATCAGTGATTGTTTCCAGCGTCAGCGGATCCACATTGAACATTGACCCACTGTACTACCACCAGTTCCTCGTGACCTTCACTTACAGTGTGATAAACGGCGGATTACCAGCTGATGCACCATACGCTTACTTTACCCAATTCGGCTTGTCAGACAACATTCAAGCAACAGGCGCAACCGCTTGGGTTGACAACGGCTCACCAATCACCTATGATAACCCTGTAGCCGATTCAACTTCAAGCCAACGCTGGCAGATGGACCTCTCCATCGACATCTACGGCCAATCACTAATCGGAACCATAAGCTCTTCAGGCACCGTAAATCCAGGCTACTACAACCAGTACTCAGTGACCTTCGGCTACTCCACCCAAGACGGCAGTTATGTTCCCAGCGGAATAATCGGCCAGTACTCTCAGTTTGGCTCTTGGTACCTGATTACATCCGACGGCGCAGGCGCGGTTTCACCTTCAGCAGCAACATGGGTTGACGCAGGCTCAGGCAACATCGCTTACCACCTTCTAACTGCCTCAAGCACGGAGCATTGGGCCACGAACACCATGATCGGAGGCGTCGACTACCAAGACGTGGTGGGCACAGGAGCATACATAGAAAGCTACTATCACCAATACCTGGTAACCTTCACCTACTACACCTCAGACAGCAGCTCCGTAACTCCTCCAGCGGTCGTCTACTATCAGTTCGGCAGTGCCGTCATAGGTAACCATGCAACTGGATTCCAAGACTGGGCTGATGCAGCCTCAAGCGTCTATTACGCCAATCCAATTAGTATTTCCGGCACCGAACGTTATATGGTGAACTTGCCTGTCTCAGTCGGTTATTCAGTCGTAGACACCGTAAACGGAGCTAACTACATTAACCCAGAATACTATCACCAGTACTACGTGACATTAAGCTACACAACCGATGACGGCAGCACTATTTGGGACAGCAGCGCTAGCAGCAACTTAGCCATCGGCTATTACATGCAGTTCGGTTCATCTGTGACGCTTTACTCGAATCCCAGCGACACCTACGGCGTAACCTCAGCTGGCACCACTTGGCTTGATGCTGGCTACGGCAACGTTTGGTTTGGTTCAGCTGTTGCTTCTTCCGGAACCGAGCAGTGGGCTCTGGTTTCAGACACTCCGTATTCAGGTTATGCAGGCACTTACTGCAACGTCTTATCTTCTGCACCGATTACTGAGAGCGGTTACTATCACCAATACTACATTTACTTCGGTTACTCAACGCAGGATGGCAGTTACACTCCACTCTATACTATTATTGGTTCCTACACCCAATTTGGCTCAACTCAGTCCATTACTTCCTTTTATGGCACTGTCTATGGTTCCAGCTACTATGGTTTCTGGTGGACTGAAGAAGGAACTGGTGACTGGGTAGATGCTGCTGGCTCAGTTAGCTACTATACAATCACTTCCGGTAATGAACGTTGGGCTCTGCCCCCCTCTGCTGGAACAGACACCTTTTCCGGCGTTGATCTGGGTCCAGGCTACAGCGTCACTGGTAATTACTATGACCAGATGTACGTATCCTTCGGCTATTCCGTTGTGAACGACATCACAACCCCAATTACCAGCGGAAACCAGATCGGCTCCTACTACCAATTCGGCTCGTCAACAGGCGTAATCGATTCCACTGGCACCTACGGCGCAACCTCGCTAGGCAGCGACTGGGTAGATATCGGATCAGGCACCGTAAGCTACTCTACGTGGACAAACGGCGCCAACACTGAACGCTGGGCACTCAGCACAGGCACAAACAACTACGACGTAACAACTTCTACCACGTCGGTTACAGAATCAAACTACTACCACCAGTTCATGATCACCTTCGGATACACCACCAAAGATGGCAGCACCATCTTCAATTATGGCAACGTACCTATTGGTTACTACAGCCAGTTCGGTTCAAGCGTGACGCTTTCTTCAGCTTGGTGGATAGGGTATGGTCACACCTACACCTGGAGCGATGGTCAATATGATCAAGACTGGGTTGACGTGGGCAGCAACACCGTCACCTACGCTACTTACACGAATGGCGGCGAGCGTTGGGCCCTATCTCCATCACCGCAAAGCTACAGCGTTGCGCCAGTCGCACCCACAACAACCATCATACAGACAGGCTACTACCACCAGTTCCTAGTATCCTTCACTTACACAACTAACGACGACACACCCATAGCAAACCAGGCAAATATGGTCACCTACACACAATTCGGCAACACGATGTATCTGTCAACCGACAACTTGGGCGTGCTCTCCATGCCAAGCGACTGGGCAGACATAAACACAGCTGTCCTGTACAATTCCCCAATCATGATATCCTCCACAGAAAGATACATGATTAACGCAGCTGACGTAAGCACCCACATAGTAATCGCTTCAGTAAATGCGGGTGCGATGACAGCCGACCCATTTTACTATCACCAGTTCGTAATCACCTTCGGCTATGCATCCGTCAACGACATCGTTAACGCAATTCCAAGCGGCAACCTGATAGGCTCATACTACCAGTTCGGCTCCAACGCCGGCAACACCATACTATCCGGCATCACCTACGGGTCAGCTACACCCGCAAGCGCATGGGTCGACACGGGAAGCGCGACAGTATCCTATACAACTTGGACTAACGGCGCCAACACGGAACGCTGGGCATTACTGGCAGGAACCAACAACTACCCAGTCTCCTCTTCCGTAACAATCGCCGAACAAAACTACTACCACCAATTCAAGATCACATTCGGCTACTCAGTCTCAAACGATGCGTCATCTGTTCCCAGCGGCCTCGTAATTGGAAACTACACATGGTTCGGCAATGCGGAACCAATCACCTCAACCGGCGTCGGCAACGGCGTTTTGCCCTCCGTAGGCACATGGGTCGACGCGGGCGCACGCAAAGTAGACTACCAAACCGTAACTGCGACTTCAGGAACTGAACGGTGGGCGCTAATAAACTCCCCGCAGAACCACGACGTCACATCTGCAGGAACGCTTGCGCAAACATCCTACTACCACCAATATGAAGTGTCAGCGCTTTACAGCACCTCCGACGGCAGCACACCATACCAAGCCGTCATCCTCTCAGGTACCGCGTTTGGCGCCCCTTCCACGCTGACCTTGACAACTACATCACAGAACACATGGTTTGACATCAACACAGGCTGGTCATTCAACAACCCAATCGCAGGCGCCGCCAGCACTGAACGCTGGATATGCACCTCTTCAAACAGCGGAACAGTAACCTCCTACACTGTACTAACCCCGCTGTTCTACCACCAGTACCAAGTCTCAGCAACCTACAGCACGTCAGACGACTCCACACCAACATACAGCGTAATGCTATCTGGGACTCAATCCGGTAATCCATTCACATTGGTGCTTACAACTTCAACCCAGAACGCATGGCTCGACGCGGCAACAGCTTGGAGCGTCAACAACCCAATTACTGCTTCCAGCACTGAACAGTGGATTGCCACCTCAGGCACCTCTGGAACGGTCAGTTCGTCAACAGCGGTTGCACCCTTGTACTACCACCAGTACTCAGTCAGCATGCAGTACACAACAAGCGACGGCTCCACTCCGTCGAACCCCGTATCATTAAGCGGCACTCAATCTGGAAGCCCCATATCCGTGACTCTGACAACCAGTATCCAGAACGTCTGGCTTGACGTAAACTCAGCTTGGAGCGTCAACAACCCGATTACTGCTTCCAGCACTGAACAGTGGATTGCCACCTCAGGCACTTCAGGCTGGGTTTACTCATTCACAGCCATAGATCCATATTACTATCACCAGTACAAAGTTGCAATGAGCTACAGCACCTCAGATGGCTCTACACCGTCAGCAACCGTCACATTAAGCGGGACGCAATCCGGCAACGCAGCGTTCACCGTCACCCTAACAACGACGGTCCAGAACGTCTGGCTTGACGCAACCACAGCTTGGAGCGTGAATAACCCGATTACAGCCTCAACCACGCAGCAATGGATTGCTACAAGTGGAGCATCTGGAACTGTCAGTTCGTCTACAGCTGTCGCCCCGTTATACTATCACCAGTACTGGGTATCCATGAATTACTTGACCAGTGACCTTTCCACTCCGTCAGCTAGTGTTGTCTTAAGCGGAACCCAGTCAGGCAACCCCTTAACCGTAACTTTGACAACCACTCCCCAGCGCGCCTGGTTAGACGCGGCAACAGCTTGGAGCGTCAACAACCCAATTACTGCTTCCAGCACTGAACAGTGGATTGCCACGTCAGGCACTTCTGGAACTGTTACCGTGACCCTTGTTGTCGCCCCGTTATACTATCACCAGTACACGGCGACGGCAAGCTACAGCACCTCTGATAGCTCCACACCATACAGCAGTGTCGTTCTGTCTGGAACCCAATCTGGAAACACCGGATTCACTCTAACCCTGACAACCTCTCCACAAACCGTCTGGCTCGACGCAACAACTGCCTGGTCAGTGAATAACCCGATCACAGCCGGCACCCAACGTTGGGACGCCTCATCAGGCACATCAGGAACCGTAACCAGCGCAACCACAATCGCCCCACTCTACTACCACCAGTACCAGTTGACTCTACAGTACAACATTGCAAACACACCGGCAGGCTCACCCACAACCACGAACATAGTATCCTACACGACCTTCGGAGGCTCTGCAACAGCTACTCCTGCTCTCTCTCCTGCTACATCATCGCAGGTCTGGGCTGACGCAGGCACAGCAGTCACATACACAAGCCCGATCGTCGCAATCTCAGGCACCGAACGCTGGATGGTTACATCCGCAGACAGCGGCGCCTACACAGCAGTTCCATCAGTCACTGCTGCCTCAACAGTGAACCCATCATACTATCACCAGTACAAAGCTTCAGCCAGCTACAGCACCACAGACAGTTCCACACCATTCTCAAACGTCGTGCTATCAGGCACACAGTTCGGGAACTCATTGTTCACCTTGACCCTAACAACCACCCCGCAAGCTGTATGGCTTGACGCAGGATCAGCTTGGAGCGTCAACAACCCAATTAACAGCGGCAACCAACGCTGGGACGCAACATCAGGCACATCAGGAACTATCTCCGGCGCAGCCACGATATCTCCAAACTACTACCACCAGTTCCTAGTGGTATTCGAGTACACAGTGAGCGGCGGCGCCTCAGGCTCATCCGCCCCAACCGCATACTACACGCGGTTCGGTGTAGCTCAAACCATGACTGCCACAACCGGAAACTCGGCTAACGACTGGGTAGACGCAGGCACAACCGTTTCATACACTAATCCTCTAACTGGCTCAACCTCCAGCGAACGCTGGCAGACAAACCTGGCAATCTCAAGCGGCAAATCGACTGTTTCAGCCAGCGTAGGTCCAGTTACATCACCGATTAACCCAACATACTACAACCAGTTCAACGAGATGCTCAGCTACTCCACATCTGACAGCTCCACGCCCTCATCTATACCAGCATTCACAGCCAACCAGTTCGGTTCACCAACCGCACAGTCGCTGACCACCACATCCTCACCCTACTGGTTTGACGCCGGCTCCACTTGGTCGATGACTAACCCAATCGTCGCAGGCTCAGGCACAGAACGATGGCAGACTGTCCAGGCATACACGGGCGTCCTGTCGTACACCAACGTCGTAACCATCGCGCCACTGTACTATCACCAGTTCCTGATGACCCTGGAGTACAACATTGCAAACACACCGGCTGGCTCACCGACAGTGACCAACATTGTTTCCTATACTACGTTTGGTGGTGCTGCTACCGCTACCCCTGCCACAGCTCCTACTTCCAAGGTTTGGGCTGACGCTGGCTCTGCAGTTAAGTACAGTAGCCCGATCGTCAGTGGTTCTGAGCGTTGGATTGTTACGTCTGCTGATAGCGGCATGTACACTGCCGTTTCATCAGTTACTGCTGCTGCGACTGTGAATCCGTCCTACTATAACCAGTTCCAGTTGACTTTGGAGTATTCGATTGCTAACTCTCCTCCAGGTTCACCTACGGTTACGAACATCGTATCCTACACTAGCTTTGGTTCTGGGCAAGATGCTACTCCAACTTTGGCTCCTACAGCTACAAGTACGGCTTGGGCAGACGCAGGCTCTGCAGTTAAGTACAGTAGCCCGATCGTCAGTGGTTCTGAGCGTTGGATTGTTACGTCTGCTGATAGCGGCACGTACACTGCCGTTTCATCAGTTACCGCTGCCATGGTAGTGAATCCATCGTACTATCACCAGTTCCAGCTGACTCTAGAATACTCGATTGCTAACAGCCCTGCTGGTTCACCAACAGTTACAGGCATAGTTTCCTACACAACCTTTGGCGGCGCTGCAACTGCCACTCCAACATTGGCTCCAACAGCTACAAGTACGGTTTGGGCAGACGCAGGCTCTCCGGTCAATTACAATAGCCCGATTATTAGCGGCTCTGAACGCTGGATGGTCACTTCAGCCGACACCGGCACGTACACTGCTGTTTCATCAGTTACTGCCGCGGCAATAGTGAATCCATCATACTATAACCAGTTCGCTGTCACGCTAAGCTACTCTGTAAGTGGTGGCGGCTCTCCGACCGCTCCAACTTTGACGTCCAAAGCATTCGGCGTTGCCTACACTCCGACTTTGACGGGCACAGCTACGGCTTACTGGCTTGACAACAGTGCCACATGGAGCGTAACCAACCCGCTAACCGGCTCAGGAAACACTGAACGCTGGCAAACAAGCCAGACCGTTTCAGGCACGGTTTCCGCAGCTCAAACAACCTCCTTCAAGTACTACAACCAGTACCTACTGACTCTGGAATATTCCATCAGCAACACGCCTGCCGGGTCACCTACAGTGACCAACATCGTATCCTACACCAGCTTCGGCACTGCGGGCCTAACTGCTACGCCAACTTTAGCTCCTACCGCCACAACAACGGTCTGGGCAGACGCAGCCTCAGCAGTCAAGTACAATAGCCCAATCGTCAGCGGCACCGAACGTTGGATGGTCACCTCAGGCGACAGCGGCACATACACAGCCGTGTCCTCAGCATCTGCCTCCGCAACAGTGAACCCAACCTACTATAACCAATACCAAATATCCGCGAGTTACAGCACTTCCGACAGCTCTACACCTTCCGCAAGCGTGGTCTTATCCAGCACTCAATTCGGCAGCACTTCTTACACTTTGGCTTTGACGACTACAGCACAATCTGTGTGGCTTGACGCAGGCGCAAGCTGGACCACCAACAGCCCCATAGTCAGCGGCTCTCAACAGTGGATCGCCAGTTCGGGCACAAGCGGAACAATCGCAAGCGGAGTCACCGTAACACCGGTCTACGCTCACCAGTACCAAGTTACCTTCAACGTTAGTCCTTCAGGAGGCGGCTCAATATCCCCATCAGGAACTCAATGGGAAACAGTCGGTTCCGTCTCCGTAACAGCCTCGCCTAACACAGGCTACTCTTTCAGTTCATTGTCAAGCCCAACACTCACAGTAGCAAACCCGACGTCCACCTCCTCGCTGGTCACTATAAACGGGGCTGGAACGGTCACTGCCAACTTCGCGGTAATTACCTACCCAATTACTGTGACCCAATCCAGTAACGGAGCAATAAGTCCTGCCAGCACCACGGTAAACTACGGTGGAAGCAAGACCTTCAGCATAGTTCCAAACGCTGGCTACTACATCAGTGATGTGCAAGTAAACGGCTCTTCAGTCGGCAGCCCGTCTTCATACACTTTCAGAAATGTTTACGCTGGTCAAACAATCACCGCGAGCTTTGCACCCATCAGCGCCTCAGCCGTCTTCACGGTAAGCGCGACTCTAACATCAACCAACACCGTTTACAGCATCCAAGTCACTGGCAATGCAACCCTGTCTAACCTGACAATCACGCCTTACCCAGGCAATTCAACAACTGCGGTAACCTTCACGATAACTGGTCAAGACGGAACCACGGGCTTCATCAACATGACTCTTCCAAAATCTGTGATACCCTTCGGAACGTATCCAATAGTGTACATCGACGGCCAAGTAGCTCCAAACCAAGGCTATAGCCAAGACGGAAGCAACTATTACGTGTGGTTCACAACGCACTTCAGCACTCACCAGGTGGAAATCGAGTTCACAACGACACCGCCAGTTACCCCATCTCCAACACCTGCACCTACTCCAGTAGCACTGTACTACGTCACAATAATCGTCGTAATCGTCGTAGTCGTAATAGTCGCAACGGTGCTGCTGATAAGAAGACGCAAGAAATCCCACCCAGCCGTTGTTGAGCAATAAACAACACGACTATCCTTATTTTCTTTCTTTTCTTTCTTTTAAAACACAATTCGAGTCGTTCTTTTTCACAAGCCTATTCTTCAAAAGTTGATTTCACTTTCTAAATCAAACAATTGTAAAGCAAAAATATTGTAGTTTTGCCCAATCGATGGCGGCTTAGCGCTTCTTACGAAATAAGTGAGTAACATTTGACTACAACAAATCTTTATGACAACAGTTACCCTCTATTACAGTAACTATTCTTTCTCTCACAATCAGGGGATTTTTTTAAGCAATGGCAAAACTCAAGCCGACTGAACGTGCTTTTGGGCTGCGTCTGGTTTTTCACAGCATAGGTCTTAGCAGTTTGGCTGGAGCCGTATTTCTTCAATTTTTGGTCTTTCTCAGCATTTCCAAATACGGTGCCTTCATGGGAATAGAAAAAAACCCTGTAATCCTGAACTCTGAAATCGGGTTGACTGTTTTCAGCGCTGTCTACCTTCTGTACCTGTCTTTCAGCAGCCTCCGTTCACTACTTAGCCCCCGAAAAGATGCTAAGCGGAAGCGACCAAATTAGACAAAAAATTGAGGCGCGAGGTTCCAGAAAAATAGAATTAATTCACATTAAGAATGCCGTGTTTAAGTTTTAAGTGCTAAATTTCTTCACCACTTCATACAACATGTTTACTCCGAAGACAAGGTTCTCTATGGTAATACGTTCGTCTATTCCATGCATCCTCTTTTCCAGCTGATCGTTAGGCTCATCAGGAATTTGGGGTTGAAAACCATAGCATACGCTTCCAGTTTCCCTGAAGAAGCGCGAGTCAGTGCCACCTGTGGTAAGAGATGGCGTCACACCGCAGCCAGGTTCGAGCTCGCTTAGAACGCCCGTGATTGCGCTGTAAAGCGGCGTGTCCGTTGGTGACTCGGACCCATCGTGCGCTTGAATAGACTCAAAACTAAGCTTATCCAGCCCCACATCTTTCAGCAAACTCTTGATTAAGTCAATTGTCTCTTTCACGCTTTGTCCAGGAAGAATTCTGCAGTCAAAGACTGCCTCGCACTCGGAAGGAATAATGTTCTCTTTAACCCCGCCGCGAATCATCGTTGGCGCAATAGTCATTTTCGTCCGAGGCCTAATCTCCTCAGCTAAAGACCTGTCCTTTTCCGCTAATTCATCAAGGATTTGTTCACTTTGCGTCGGATTACCAAGCAAACGTGAAAAGGTTTCCTGTAGTTCAGGGTCTTGCTTTCCCATTTCAGCAAGGAACTCTTTAAGCGTAGGCACGTAGATTGTTGGCGGCTTGTACTCTTCAAGCTTACTGATTACTTTGTTCATGCGCAAAACGGCGTTGTCAGCCATGTTAGGAGTCGAGCCGTGACCAGGAGTTCCCTTTGTTCTAATTCTGAGCCATAGAATTCCTTTCTCCGCTGTCTGCACTGGAAAAACGTAGCCCTTTTTTGTGGGAAAAGCTAGTCCTCCCCCTTCGTTGATAACGTAGGGACACCAAAGTTTTTCTTTATGATGCCTCAGAAGATAGCCTGCCCCTTCTTCCCCGCCTTGCTCCTCATCAGGAGTCCCTGCGAAAACCACGTCGCCTTTGAGTTTGACATTGTTTTTCTTTAAAAGCTTGATAGCCATGATTTCGATGGCCACCATGGATTTCATGTCGATGGCTCCTCTGCCGTAAACGTAACCATCCTTAACTACTCCAGCAAACGGGTCAACGGTCCACTCTTTTGGGTTAGCTGCAACCACGTCAAGATGTGATAGTAAAAGAAGGCTGGGTTTTTCGCCTGTTCCCTTAAGCCGCGTGATTACGCTGCCTCTGCCAGGAGCGGACTCCACGATTTCTGTTTTAAACCCATCCTTCCCCAGGTATTTTGCTATGTATTTTGCCGCTGCAGTCTCGTTGCCTGGTGGGTTAGTTGTGTTTATCCGTATCAGGTTAATGAGGAGTTGTGTTACTTCCTCCTCAACTTCGTTGAAATTTTGAGGCGACACCGCTTTTCAAGCTCCTTTAGAGGTTCTAAGAATACTTTTTTTCTCTTAAAAGTATCTGTTGATGTTGCCCTAAACATTATAGACGGTATTTCAACATTTGAATCATGATGTTTATATATTATAGTGCTAAAAAGCCTATGAATGGTTAAAAGTTGGTTGCAATGAAAGAACTTAAACCAATAGATTACAAAATACTTTTTGAATTGATGAAGGACTCGCACAGAAGCGATAGGCAGCTAGCAAAATCCCTCGGAGTCTCCCAACCTACAGTCACTAGAAGAAGAGCGATGCTTGAAGAAAACTTCATCGAAGGATACACGGTTATCCCAAAATTCGGGCAAATCGGGTTTGAAATAGCAGCCTTCACCTTTCTGAAAAGCAAACTAAAGTTTAAAACAGGCGAGGAAAAAACGGAAGCACTTCAAAAAATGAAAGAATGGTACTTGAAACAACCCAACGTCATAATGGTTTCGGATGGGAGAGGCATGGGTTGGGATGCTGTTTGCATCTCGCTCCATGAAGACTTCTCAAACTTTGCCGAGTTCATTAGAGCGCACGATTCAGAGTTGTCTGAGTGGGTTGTGGAGAGCCAAACTTTCCATGCTGACTTGAAAGCTGGAATAGTAATCAAACCGTTCCACCTCAAGTACTTAACAACACCAAAAACAGAAACGTAATTCGCGGTTAAAAACCGCTCAGCTTTTCCTTGCAAAATACTTACGTGCCACCATACCTTCCGGCTTCTTTCTTAAAACGCTTTGCTAATCAAGAAAGTGCCTGCTTTTTGATCGGCTGAACATAGGAGCATAGTTGTAGCTGTGGACTTTGCCTGCTTCAAAACAAGATCCAAGGCAACGACGCAGGAAATCCCTGTTTTGATTGCATGTTTCCGACTACCAATTTAGAATCTTGCAGAAGCCCGGAATCGACACAGCGCTTTATCTTCTGTTTATTTTCTTCAGCAACCGCTTTTTAGGCAGCTTCGGTTTCTTTGTTCTCGAAACGTTAACAGCCAAACAAATCAACCTGCAACTAGGTTACCCGTCGAATGGATATAAGGTTTTGGCGTAGATTGTTTGGCGCGGCAGAGTCGTTCAGCTTGGCTGCTGCGCTTGGGCTTTTATGATAAGTGTTGGTGTTGGAGGGCTGGTTTTGTGTGTTGGCTAACCCATAGCCATCCGTCATCGAGGAGAAAGGAGAAGGCTTCGAAAACGGAAAAAAGTTTTTGGCTTGAGTTGTTTAGCCTTCAACCTTAACTAGCCCTCCATCACTGACAAGACTTAAGATACTATAAAGTGCATATAAGCCTTCTGAATCAAAAATAAGGGTTGAAAATACAGATTCAGCCTATATCCAAGGCGCCTTCCAGAACCCTATTTTCGGGGATTCCCAGCTCCTTTGACAGCCATGCTTTTAAGATCTGGGTAAACTTTGGAAGTGCGCCGTTGTAGGTGATTATCTGGTTGCCTTTAAGCGCGTCAGCCTGAAAAGTCTTCTCGTCCTCCTTGAAGGTGAAAGAAAGCGTTTGAGCCTGAAACGCTAAAGTCTGGAAGTCTTCCCACTGCTTGCACCGCAAAATCACTGACGGACCCGACGCTCCTAGCGAGGCTGCCGGTGCAGGTCCAAGCATGTTTTCTGTTGATTTTTCTTTTGGCGCGGCGGGTGATGGTTCTTTGGGTCCGACTCCTGAAATGTAGCTCATCAGGTTTGTAACTTCTTTTTGCAGGCTGGTTATTTTTTCTTCCACTTTTTCCACTTTGCCGCCGAGGTCGCCTGTTTCTCCGAGTTGTTCAGTTACGGTTGCTAATTCGCTGATTAGCTTGTCCAGGTCCTTTTCGTGTTCTTTTAGGACGTTTACTATGAAGTCTAAGGCTTCTAGTGAATCATCTTTTGATTGTGGATTCTTCGCCAAACTATTTATCCCCCGCTTATCTGACCTGTCAATATTGAGGGCACTATAAATAAAGCTAGCGAATCGTCAAGTAATATCGCAGTAGAGTCATAACTATACGTATTTTCAATTATCTTTTCTAATATCTGAAGGTTTACGATACGCCTTCCCAACGCTGCTACAGCTGCTTTAGCTGCTCCTTGGTTTTGCCCTTGTTTTTGGCTTTTGAGGTTTCGACGGTTCATCCCAGTACTTGTCAAATTCTTCAGGCGACATAATGTCCAAGCTTTGCAACTGCTGGCTGAAAGCGTCAAGCGCGCAGCGGTTGTTGAGGTGTGCATGGTAAACCTCGATCAGAAGGTTGATAGCCATTGACTTTGAAATCGGCTTTTTAGCCATCAAAGTTAATTCTTCGGATGCTTTAGCTAGGTCGTCGTAGATTTTGTCGGGCAGGTCAAGCGTCTTCATGCTTTACCCTCCTGCATGTCTTTTGCTATTTGCTCCGCGTTCTTTTTAATCTTCTCCAAAACCTCCGCCGTCGGCTTCCCACGGATGTCGCCGAGCTTACCCAGTGTGCTATTGTCTTCTCTTCCATGGAACTCGCCGACCACGTACCATTCGCCGACAACGTTGAAGCCGAAATGCTCAAAATACTGCCGCATCGTTTTCCCAGCAGGCGTCGCCTCATCGATCCCAGTGTGTGGACCCGAATACGTGACAAAAACCAATGCGTTCTTGCCAGCCACTTTTGGAGCGCAAGGCTTGATTTTTCCTTGGCTTCGGTAAAGGTTCAGTTTTGCCTTCAAAAGGTCATGTATCGGTTTGGCGGGCTGCCACTCAATCGAAGGTGAGCCGACGCAGACCAAATCGTAGCTGTAGAAATCCAATTCGGCGGCTTCCTGCGGCTTCTTTAACTCAACTTTTAGCCCAGCAGCCTCTAATCCGCTCTTAATTGCCTGCGCAACTTTCTCAGTGTTTCCTGTGCTTGAAAAATAAATGATTAAAGCTGACTTCAAACCTGTCCCCTCCATCTTCTATTGTAACTGGACGGTAAGCGGTATTTTAGACTTGTTGGCGGCTTGCGCAGTTTCAGGTCATTCTCGGCTGAGTTATTCAAAAGTGTGCATTGCATTTTTGTGTAAAATCGATGTTCTTATGCGTCTCCCTAAACAAAGACCTTTGCGAGCGTTTTTTGTGTACACGCTAACGCTCTAATAATTCATTTTTCAGCACGTTGTTGTGTCACAAAAACTTTTTTTTTAAAGTATAAATATCGTGTTAGCCATAGGATAGTTAAGTTTTGGTGACACGTTTGAGAATAGGTTTCTTCGTTTATGAATATCCGCCGCAGACGGTAGGCGGCTTAGGCACCTACGCTGAAAACATAACTCATGAGTACGTTGACATTGGGCATGACGTTTCAGTCTTCACGCTCAACAATAACGGTTTGAAAACAAGAGAAATCCTGCGAGGAGTGGAAGTGCACCGTCCCCAAATTGCGGACGCAAGCAACATCTGGCCTTTCTTCGTTGTTGACGACCTAAAGAAATGGGGCACCAACATCAAACTCTTCAACGACATCTTCATCTACAACATTCTAAGCGCTACCAAATTCATAAACAGCTTAATCAAAAAGGAAAAATATGATTTCGACGTCGTTTGCGTCCATGACTGGCTCAGCAGCATCGCAGGCCTAGTAATCAAGAATGAAACCAAGATACCAGTTGTTTTCCACACGCATAGCACGGAGTGGGGAAGAAGCGGTGGAGGAGGCTCTGAAGTTGTTTCTCATTTGGAACGGGCGATGGCGCAAAACGCAGACAAAATAATAACCGTTAGCTACGGGATGCAGGAGGACCTTGTGAAACACGGGTGGTCGCCCTCCAAAATAAGCGTTGTCTGGAATGGTGTTGACCCAGAAATGTACAATCCAGCACACACAACCGAGGAAGAGATCAACGCAATCAGGGCTAAATATGGCATTCCTGACGGTTGGAACATGCTCCTTTTTGTCGGAAGGCTAACTTGGGTAAAAGGCGTCCACAACCTCCTTCAGGCGATGCCCCTTGTTTTGAAAGAGAACCCGAACACTAAACTTGTCATCTTAGGTAAGGGCGACGAACAAACCGACATAACCGAAACAGCCGAACGCCTAGGAATTCAAGACAAAATCGTTTATCGATTCGACTTCGTCCCTGAACAGGAACGTATTTTGCATTACGCAGCCTCAGACGTCTGCGTTTTCCCCTCAACCTACGAGCCTTTCGGCATAGTTAGTTTGGAAGCGATGGCGATGGAGAAACCCGTCGTGGTTGGCGCAAGAGGCGTGGTTGGCTTCAAAGAACAAGTAGTCAACAGCGGACCTGACCAAAACGGGGTGCACATTAACGGTGAAGACCCAGTGGACATAGCGTGGGGAATAAACGCGACGCTTCTTGACCCTGAAAAGGCTAGGAACTGGGGTGAGAACGGGCGGCGAAGGGTTATTGAGTATTTTACTTGGCGGAAAGTCGCTGAGGAAACCAGCAGAATCTACGAGTCATTGCTCTAAACGCGAAAGAAACCAAGATGGAAAACTTGGTTTAGGTTGCAAGCATATCAGCGACTTCTAGCAGCCTCAAATCTATCGGCTTGCTTTCTTTGGCTGCTTTCTCAAGGTCATAACTCACGATCGCCCCGTTCTGTAAGCCGACTGCCTTGTTGCCTTGCTCTTGGCAGATTACATCAACAGCTTTCTCCGCGAACAAACTAGCTAGCAGCCTGCTGCGCGCTGTTGGGCTTCCTCCACGCTGTGAGTACCCGAGAATTGATAGTCTAATTTCGGATTCGGTTTGCTGCTGCATTTCTTGAGCCAGCTTGTGTGTGTTGCCGCAGCCTTCAGCCGCAACTATGATTCCTGCTCGTTTGCCTCTTTTCGCGTTTTCCTCCATAAACTTAATGACGTCGGTGATGCTCATCGGTCTCTCGGGAATCAAAATCACTTCTGCGCCCACTGTGATGCCTACCTCCAGCGCTAAGAAGCCTCTTTTTCGACCCATTACTTCCACGATGAATATTCTTTCATGAGAAATCGCCGTATCCCTGATCTTGTCGATGGAGCCCACTGCGGTGTTGACTGCTGTGTCAAAACCGATCGTCTCGTCAGTTCCATAAACGTCATTGTCGATTGTGGCGGGTACCCCAACCATCAAGGCGTCGCTTTCCCTGCTCAGGTCTAAGGCGCCCTTGAACGACCCGTCGCCGCCGATAACCACTAAACCGTCAATATTGTTGATCGACAACGTTTCTGCCCCTTTTTCAACGCCGCCTTCTTCCTCGAAGCTTAGGCAACGCAACGTGTGCAGTATGGTTCCGCCCAGCTGGATGATGCCGCCGACGCTTCGTGGAGTCAGCTTTCTATAAGAATTCGTGAGTAACCCGTCCCATCCCCGCTCGAAACCTATAACTTGAAAGCCCTTAGCATGCGCAATACGCGTTACAGCTCGGATAGCAGCGTTCATTCCTGGGGCGTCGCCGCCTGAAGTTACAACACCAATAGTCCTAGTCCTGGTCATACACATCTTTTCTCCGTTTAAGCGTCACAAGTTCCGATTACAAATCACCTTAACATTTCATGAATTAAGATTAAAACGTTTAGTATCACGAATATTGACCGTTAGACTCCAAAAAACATAAATTGCTTCGCAATTAT
>JBEKWR010000019.1:0-35181 GCA_049512935.1 Bathyarchaeia archaeon | reverse complement strand
CAAGGAGTTTAAAAATAAATGAGGAAAATACTAAAGAATCGTTTGGCTCTCAGTACTGTCGTAACTACGCTGATTATCCTTGTCGTTTCAGTGCTTCTCGCAGGCGTCGTAACTTACTTTGCAATCAACGTCGTCAGCACACGAGTGCAACAGGAAAGCGTACAGCTGTCTTTCCCACATGTCTGGGTTGACGCAGCTGGATATACTCAGGCTGCAGTACTCGTCAAGAATACAGGCGGGCGAGATATAGTCATCAACCAGATACAGGTGCGTGGAATAGCAGCTGCATATAGCACAAACGTCTACAATTATACAACATCAACTGCTAGCGACTTATCAGCAAAAGGAACTTTAGCCGCATCTGCTTTAGTAGGAGATGAACCTATCACATTATCTTCCGGCAGCATGCTAGAGATATACATTAGTAACCCCACCAGTGTCAGTATCAATGATATAGGCACAACCATCGGCATCACCGTCTTGACCACTAACGCAATGTACTATACTGAGACAAACGTCCAAGGAACCACAACGACTCTGCCCACATCATAAGATACCCTAACACAGGTACTTATCCCCCCAATATTCTTTTTATTGTTTTTTCCAATTTTTACAAATTCGCCTTGCAATCTTTATCGTAATTTGGGATAGCAAGAGGCCTCACTTTTTCAATGATTTCGGTGGGGTTTGTTATGTGTCTTATTTGTCTACGCACAACAAGGAGTTTAAAAATAAATGAGGAAAATACTAAAGAATCGTTTGGCTCTCAGTACTGTCGTAACTACGCTGATTATCCTTGTCGTTTCAGTGCTTCTCGCAGGCGTCGTAACTTACTTTGCGATCAACGTCGTCAGCACACGGGTTCAACAGGAAAGCTTGAGTATTTCATGCCCAAGTGTTTGGGTTGACAAAGCTGGAAACGCTCAAGCCGCGATGATAATCACGAATACTGGCGGACGTGACGTAGTCATCAATCAGATACAGATACGCGGAATAGCTGCAACCATAAGTCATAGCGGAAACGTTTACTTTGAAGTAAACGTTGGCGGCACAGTACCCACCAGCCTATCTGCACAGGCAACAGTTGCTGGCACAAAGGTATTTAGCAGCGACTCAAACAGCTTAGCGCTACCAGCCAGCGGCAGCACCGCGTTAGTGCTAACTTCTGGCAGCACCATGGCGGTCTATATCACTGCACCCACCAGCGTCAGCATAAACGACATAGGCACAACCATCGGAATGACTGTCTTCACGTCGCAAGCGATGTACTATACTGAGACAAACGTTCAGACAACTTCAGTGTCCCTATAAGGCTAAGAATAGCTAACTTGGGGCCCCCCACTTTCCTTTTTATTGTAAAAACATATTCTCGTAGTAGCGAAAATTTTGTCAGTGATGATTGTTACGACTCCTTCACAGCAGGCGTCGGAAGGCATTCCTGAATTAAGCACTAATAAAACACCTTTTCTAACATTTGGAGCCACGAATCCTGCTTTCCTCAAGAAGCCAGCGTTTTTCGTTATCAGGTCTTTTCTTATGTACTTCTTGTTACGCACAAACAACTTAATGCTTTTTCCAAGACCTCTATTAGCATACGGGTAGGCTGAAAAGAGAGTTGACGACGATTTCCCAGAAAACCAAACGCGTCAGGTTCTTCAAATCGAAGAGTGCCTTAGCCCTGCCAGTGACTTACCTAATTCTGTTTGTCTCCACCATGCTCTTGGTCTCAGTCACCTACGTTTTTGCGGTTCAGCAGGTCAACAATCAGAAGCAGTCATTTAACGTGTTGACTGCAAAGCAGGACATGACCTCGCTGGACAACCAAGTCCTATCCGTAGTTTCGCAGCCGGGATCCACAGCTACCCTTGATTTTAGGGATTCCGGCGGCCAACTAAACGTTGAGCCATCGTCCAACAACTTGACTTTGACCGTTACCGACGGCAGTGGGATCAACGCGGTGATTTTCAATTCTTCAACGGGGCAGGTCGTGTATGACCTCCCAGCCTTCACAACCGCGGACATGGACTTTTACCTGGAAGGCGACAGCTCAACCATAACGAACCAAAGCGGCGCGTCACTGAGCCAGCTCTACCTAGCTAGCGGTTTGCAGGGACCTCAAGTTCAGCTCGGATATCGCCCTGCAGTCACCTACGCGCCTGCTGGAGCGGAAAATGGCCAAGACGTCACTGACATCCGCATTTACATCGTGAACTTGAACTTTTCAGCTCCCTTTGCGCTTCGAGGCGAGCTTCCCCTGCAAATTTCCTGCGTGAACACCCAGCTGACAACTGAAACATTTCAGTCTTCTCAGCCTGGAAACCTCACGGTCACTTCGCAGTTGAACGGCGCTGTCGGAAGTGTTTTGGTGCCGATTTCAAGCACGCAGGCTGGCTCGATAATCAATGTGGAAATCGTTGTTTCTAACATAACAATTGAGGAGGGCGTTGCCTAAGCCTTGCCGTCTATAATTCCAGGGTACGTTTACACGTTGTTTGCAGCCCTCGTCGTTGGCGCCATCATAGTTTCAGCCTGTACCCTCGTCACGATGAACGTGAAAAATGAAGCGACGGAGCAGCAGCTGACCAACATCGATCAAGCGGTTGCAACCCAAAGCCTCCAGCTTATAACCCGCACAGCCGAAGATAGCCAAAATTTCACTCAATTTCTGGATCTTCCGCCCTCGGTAGGGAACCAAATGTATTGGGTTTGCATCGGAAACGACTCGTCAGGAACGTGGGTTTCCTCGGGTTTCGGTTCAACCGTCAGTTCAAATCAACCAAAAATATACATACCGGCTGAGGTCACGGCTTCAGGAGTTTTCGTCAGCAGCTACGGCAGCCCCTGTCTGGAGTGCTGCAGCGCGAATCAAACTGTAAGTTTAACGTTATCGGGTGATTATCAGATATGAAGTTAGGGAAAAAGAATCAGGAAGAGACGGAAGCTACAGTTAAGACTTCAGACGAGGAACTCGTCGCTTACTTGGGCATTCAGGGTTACCAGGTGCCTGAAGGCTACGTTCAAGTTGAAAGTTATCCCCTTAACCCGCCGTACTCTTACGCTTGGGTGTTCCAAGATGACTCGGAAGGCAGCTACTTCTACGCCGTCGACGAACTTGCCTTAACACAAGAGGAGCGGGAATCCTACAAGCAGCTTAAAAACATCCTCGAATACGAACTCAAAGCCCCCGGCGTGGATGAAACCTTGGCTGATTCATTTCACAGGCAGCTTCCACTGATCATAGCGGAACATCAAAACGTTTTTGGAGATGCTAACCAAGTGGGTATGCGGAAAATCGTCTATTACCTTGAAAAAGACTTGATCGGCTACGGAAAAATCGACGGTTTAATCAGCGACCCGATGATAGAAGACATAAGTTGCTTAGGCATCAACAAGCCCATTTACATTTACCATAGAAAATACGCCAACGCGCGGACTAACATCATCTACTCGGACGAGGAAGAACTTGACGATTTTGTAACGCGCGTTGTCCACCGCCAAGGCAAACACGTGAGTATAGCCCACCCGATAGTCGACTTGACGCTTCCGGGGAAGCACAGGCTTGCAATCTCTTTCGGAAAAGAAACAACTCCTGCTGGGACAAGCTTCACTATCAGAAAATTCAGAGAAGACCCGCTCACAATAGTCGATCTGATAATGAACGAAACAATCGACGAGTCAATCGGCGCATACCTTTGGATGCTGATGGAAAACAAGATGTCGGTGATGATTGTGGGTCCTACAGGCGCGGGAAAAACCACAGCGCTAAACGCCATCGCATGCCTTGTGCGTCCAGACTACAAGATGATTTCAGTTGAAGAAGTACAGGAAATCAATCTTCCCCAGGAAAACTGGGTTTCAACCATCGCACGAACAGGATTCGGCGGAGACAGCCAAGGAGAAGTCACCCTTTACGACCTGATCAAGTCCGCGGTTCGGCACAGACCTGCGTTGATTCTTGTAGGCGAAATCAGAGGCGAAGAAGCATACGTGCTTTTCCAAGCCTTAGCCACGGGTCACGGCGGATTATGTACAATGCACGCTGACGACGTGGAAACAGTCATAAAAAGACTCACTCAGCCGCCTATGAACATCCCGCAGACAATTCTGTCCCTGATGAACTGCGTCATAGTTGTCAAGCAAGTCAAGGCGCTGAGCAGCAACCCGCAGAACAGAAAAGTTTCCACGCGTAAATTCGTTAAAATCGCTGAAATCGACAACAACGGCGCCCCAATCGAAGTTTTCAACTGGAACATGTCCACAGACACTTTCGAGCAAACTCTGGATAAAAGCTACCTTTTCAATAAAATCGCCAAAAACCTTGACGCGCCCCCAAGCGTTGTTGAACAGGAGTTTGAGCGGAGAAAACAGATTCTGCTGAACATGGTTGATAAAAACCTCCGCGACTTCAGAAGCGTGCACAAGGCGCTGAACAATTCACTTAACCTTGCAGAGTTGGCAATGAAAGAATCCGCAAAGGAGCAAGAATAAGATGGCGGCTCCCGGCGGCTTCATCGGCAAAATCTTTGGTTCATTCAGCAAAGCAGGCGGCGAAGAAAAAGAGAAAACTGAGTCGGAACTGCCTTTTGCACTGATGGTTTTTACTCTTCTGGCTGCAAGCGGCGTCTCACCATATGAAAGCTGGAAGAAAATGCGAAAGCTATCTTTCCTGCCGACCTTCAAGAAGGAAGCAGATGAGGTTGTGCGTCAAGTCGAGGTTTTAGGCAAAGACCCCTTAACCGTCATGCTGCTTCGAGCCGAAACCACGCAGTCGAAATCGTACAGGAACTTCTTGGGCGGCTTTGTTTCCTCAATCAGAAGCGGCGGAAAACTTGTTGACTACATGAAGAGCGAGCTTAAAGCAATCTTTGAGCTGAGAACTAACAGCCTTAACCGCTCGATTGAAAGAATCGTTACGCTGGTTGAAGCCTACTCCGTTATGCTAATCGTCGTGCTTTGCACTTACATTCTCTTCGTTGTTTTAGCAGCATCAAACATTGGGCAGCTGATGGGAGGCGCTTCAATAGCACTTTCCCCAGTTTTGTCTTACCTAATCGCCTTCGTCTTCATGCCGCTGATGTCTGTTGTCTTCATCATGATGGCGCATAACCTGCAAAAAAGCGCCTTCCCAGACTTAAAAGACCTATACAGAAAAGCCATAATGTTTCTCGTCCCCGCATTTGCCGTGATAGGTGCCTTCGCAGCGGTTCCTTCGCTGTCGCACGGACTCGGTCCAATAGGGTTACCTGAAGTCACAACAATCTGTTTAGTCGCCTCTTCAATTCCAATTGCTCTCCAATACTACCGCATTGCCAAAATCAACTACAACGCCGAAGACTCAATCCCCGCCTTCATCCGCGACATCACTGAGTCACAGAAAACAGGGCTTTCACCTGAAAAAAGCATAGTGCAAGCCACAAAACGAAAGGATTACGGGCCCTTCTCGAAGTTTCTGGACTTAATGCGGAGCCAAATAGAATGGGGAATTCCTTTAAGAAAAACTTTTGAGAACATACGCAAGGAAATCCGAAGTTGGTTTGTCGTAGTTAACTTTGCCTTGGTCGTCGAAACCGTTGAAATAGGCGGCAACTCAATCCAATCGCTGGAGATTCTTTCAGAGTACAGCGAGAAAGAGCGTGAACTCCAGATTAACCGCCGAGAACTCTTGAAGCCCTACTTGCTTCTTGCCGTTATGTGGAGCGTACTAATCGCCGTCACCACAACCATAGTAGCCCTCACCAGCAGCATGATTTCAGGCGTCGTCAGCACCACCGTTTTGCCAGTCGCCTCAACAGCCATCACGGGGCAACTCAAAACCTTCTCAGTAGGCATAATCCTTCAATGCTGGATTTCAGGCTTCTTCATCGGAAAAATCAGCGAAGGAAACTTCGGCGCTGGATTTAAACACGCAGCACTGCTAGCCACGATAGCCTACGTGTCACTTATCGTATCCCAAATCATCTTAGGCGCCGCATTCATGCCAATCAAATTCGGATTAAACCCTAATGCAGGCCCTTAAAGGAGAAGTACCGCTTTGCCGACCAGTTCCTTTGACACGTTCTTCGCGTGCACAATCATACTGGCAGCGGCGCTGATAGCAACTGGCTTCGTAACCTCAACGATGGAGACGAGAATAGACAACACCAAAAACATAAACGAGCAAAGTTACCTCCAAGCCATAGCCGATAACATCGTAACAAGCCCTGGGACACCAGGCAACTGGGGAACGAGCGGCCAACTCCCAACCGACTTCGGCCTAGCAGCAAGCCCCTCCACGATTACGTACGCGTTAGATGCCGACAAGATTACCCGTCTAAACAGCCTGAACAACGATTCCATCTCGTACTTTGATTTGGAAAACGCCGCCAAACTGAACAATCTAGCCCTAGGCATAACGGTTTCTCAAATTATGGACATAAACCTTGAACCGGCTGCCAACTACGCATCGGGCAACGTGGTGTATTTTACCTTTGCAGTTTCAACCAGCATCGATTCTGAACCCGTAAGCGCCAGCCTAAACTCTTACGTCGTAGCAAACGATTATCTGTTCAACATAACAAGCAGCACCTCAAACGTTGGAAGCGGGTACGACACGGTTCAAATTCCAACTGCGGCGACAGGCAACGCTATGGTTATTGTTTTTGCAAGAGCCTCATTCGACGATAGAATAACATCGTACGCAATCTACAACCTTGCCGATTCAGCCCAAGAAACCGTCACAAACAGCAACTTCCTAACCCTAAGCCCCCTTAATCACGAATTAAACTTCATCACGAACTCCTCAGACTTAACAATTCAAAACAGCTACGTCTTCTCGTATGCTTACCAGCAACCCCTCGCATACACATCTGGTGCTACGCAATGTGCAATTCCAAACTTGGTCGACAAAAGCCCGTTGATCATAGTTGCATGCGGCTCCAACGGCGGCGAATACTTTCAACAATGGGTTTCCTACCCGCAAGTGCCCCTTAAGGCAGGGTCAGACTTTTCTGGCTCACAGCAAAACGTCTTCAGCTACACCGTCACAATAAACGGTGTCCTCTACAAGCTTGAGGTAAGTTTAGGAGGTCCCGCCTCGTGAGGCTGATGAAAGACAAGAAAGGCGTAGTTCGCGTAATAGAGGCATTCTTAGCTTCGCTGTTGCTATTGTCCTGTCTCGCGATGATTCCCGCCCAGCCAAACTTGAATGATTCAACGGGAACTCTTGCTGCAACAGTCCAGAACGTCCTGTTGAGCTTAGACAGCAACGGGCACCTGGCAGCAATGGTTGACAGCCGCGACTGGGTGGGTCTCCAAGCTTCTGTAGCATCTGCACTTCCCCTAACCGACTGGTTCAACTTGACCGTTTACGACCAAAACATGAACGTCCTCAACAAAGGCTTCCCAATCTCCAGCGGAGGCGAAGTAAGCGACAAGATTGTTTCATTGGATTACGTTTGCGCCAGCCAAAGTTCCACGTTCGCCGTCTACATACTGCAGTTGCAGCTGTCACAGGTAGGATCCACATGAAAAACCGCAACTTTAGGCGGGACAGCTCAGGCCAAGTGATCGTAATCACCGCTTTGCTCGTTGCGATGGTTCTGCTTTCCACAGCCATCTACGTTATTGAAACAGAAAAAGACGTGCCTACAGTCGGCGCAGGCACAAACAACGTTTTCCTCTCGTATCAGCAGGCGGCAAGAAGCACCTTGATCAGCGCTCTGGCAAACATAACGAACGGCGGCAACCCCGACGTTTTAACCGTTGACCTGAACAAGCTGGAGTCGGCAGTAATTTCCCAGTCATACCAGTCAATACTGCAGATGGTTTTCACTCCGCTAAACCAGGGTCTGTACCAAAACGGCGTCTGGGTTTCAACGGGAATAAACGGCGAAGGAACCTCAAGCGCCATCGTCACTTTAAGCATTAACTCCACGGGTGCATCATCTACTTCCAGCTTGGAATGCACACTGAACGTAACCTCGCAGGTTAACTTAAGCGGAAGCAGCATTCAAGTTAACGGCACTTCAAATCAAGTGAACCTAAGAGTAGAAGTCTTCAACGAAGGCAAACCTGCCCTTGCCCAAGGCTTCAAATTTTACTACAAAGATGCAGTGTCAGGCGGGAATTGGACGCAGGCAACCTCTCCAAGCATAACGGACTATGGCGACGGAACCTACGCAGTCACATTTAACGCCCAAACACTGCAGCCGGGAGACCCGCTGGTCGCTTCAATGCATTGCCTGGACCAACGCGGGATTCTCATTTGCGCGAATGTCACATGCACCAACGTCTGATACTAAAAAGTTAAACTTTGAAACCGTTGCCTTTTAAAATGTGGGCGAACCAGTATGGAAAACATGCATGGTTTTTCTATGGTAATTTAAATCCGTGACTAGCGATAACGGGGCAATAGGGAAGAGAAGGGAGGAACCAGGCATTACGCCTACGAAGTCAACTGAAAGTAGGTTGCGACTTCTACGAAGAAAAGAAGCCGCTATCCTATTAATCTTGGCAATCGCAATAGTGGCTTTCCTATTTGTCTCGTACTTGGCGCTGCCTGGTCAGAGCCCAGCCGCCCAACCGATAAGCCAAACAACCAAGTTGTACCCGACAAATCACACTGTACTTGTAGACGACAGCAGCACCACTGGCATTGTCGTAACCATCAGCGAAAACGCAACATCAAACAGCTGGTTGCCTGACAACGTATACTTCGCTGTCACGACAACAAACTGCGGCACAGTCGTCCCTAAAGATGACGGCGCCCGCTTAATAACAATTGATAACAAAATTGTGGCAGGCTACTACGATGTGAAGGTTAGCACGAACATGACCTTGACCCCTGACGTAATGGTAAAAGTAGCCATAACGAACCCTGACTTCAACATGTACAGCACCATGTACTATTACAGCGCCGCCCACACCAAATGGATCGCCGTCGCCACCACGTTTCAGGCCCCACACACAGTCATCGGCAACATTGCTGCATTGGACCTGACAGGAACACCCATAGTAGTCCTAAACAACAGCGCAGCCAGCCCAACAGTCACGCCTACAAACAACCCGACCGCGACAACTTCGCCGAGCCCCTCACCAACCACACAATCACCAGACAGCCCCACCTCAGCACCAATCATAACCCCTGCTCCAACACCGACGCCTACTCCAACCGCGACTCCAACGCCAACCCCAACGCCAACCCCTTCGCCCATGCCGACGGCTACTCCAACACCCACAGCAACCCCAACACCAACTGCGACGCCCTCGCTAACAGTGTCTCCAACACCTGCCGACTCTCCTTCAATGCCACCGATATTCGTTTTCCCTGAGTATAACTGGGGCGCATTGTTAGCTCTTCTAGCCTGTTTTGTCGCGTTGGTCTTCGTTAAAGCCCGAAGAAAAAAAGATTAGAAACAACGGCAAACACGAAAAAATTTTGTTCAGCCGGCAGGCGAAAAATTGAATGGCTCGTCTCTCGAACGCTTGTTTCTAAGCCAATCATGATTTTTTAGTTAAAATAGGGTTAAGAGGGAATTTTAGGCGTATTTTTCCTAAACATGTAAAGAAATGGTGAGCTGATTGCCCAGTTGCTTTCTCGTTGCTTTTTATGTTTCAGTCATTTTTGAGAACAGGGTACGCAGAAGCTTTACGAAGGCACTGTAGTTCGTCCATATTGCCGCTGTCTTGAATTTCTTTTTAGCATCTTCGTCGTCTGTTTCTTTCTCGTGAAACGAAATCAAGACTTCTTTGTCATCTGATATCATGAAGCAGGGCAAGCCTTGTTCATCAACAACCCGGCTGGAATCGCTTAACCACTGAAGCTGCCCTATGAAATATGAACTTTTCAACGAGTTGTCAGTTACCACGCTGACGTTCACTTTGTCCGCATGTTGTTTCAGTTTATCAGAAAAGTCACTGTAGTAAAGCTGCGAAAGGTAATCGGCTGAAGCAAACACCTTAAACTCTTTCTGGCTTCTCTCAAGCAGCTCGTTGGCTTTCATAAGCACCTGCTGTTCCCCCTCAAGCATCTGAAACAGCTCTTTCTTTGAGTCCGACACCTTCGGCTGAGGCATAGACGACCAAAGCTCCACAACGCTTGCCTTTTCCTGTTCAAGCAGCTTAATCTTGATTTTCTGCGCATCCACAAGCAAGTCAATCGCTTTATCCAACGGGACAGCGGTGAACTTCAGAGGCTTCTCGAAGATGGAAAAAACGATTCCCCTCTTCTCCAAATCCCTAAGAATCCTGTAGGTTTCGGTGCGGTGAAGCGAAATTGCCTCCGCTATTTCCCCAGCTTTCTTTTCACCTGCCCTTGCAAGGTGCAAGTAAACCTTGATCTCGTTTTTGAGCAAGCCGAACTTTGACAGCGTGTCTTCAATGGATGAAATCTGCTTGTTGTAAGTCTGGTCCCTCTTGACCAGTTTCCACGCGTCAGTCTGTTTATCGTAAACTTTCATCAGTTCAGCGTTATCCATTACAAGCGCCATTTGGGGGTTTTCACCTGTCTCCTTATTTTGGGTCTTGCTACCCAATTCTGACCCTTTATATATAATATGATTACGACTTAGAAATCTGAATCCAAAATCCACATCCGTCACTCAAGCCTCGGCTTCCTACCTTAGTCAACATTTAAGCCATTTGCGATTGATGATGTTGATGATGGACTTTTTCTTGTTTCAAGAAAACGCTGGCTATCCAGAGAAAAAAATGCCTCAAGCAAAATTCTAGTCGCTATTCTTATAAGTTCAACGTTTGAGAATTAATGAGCATGCAAGCAGAAATCGGGATAATCGGCGGAACAGGTCTCTATGACCCTAAACTTCTCAAGAACGCCCAAGAAGTAACGGTGGCAACGCCCTACGGCAAGCCGTCAGACTCCATAACTGTGGGCGAGTTAGCCGGCAAATGCGTGGCTTTCCTGCCGAGGCACGGCAAAAAACACACCATCAGGCCAACAGACATCAACGTCAGAGCTAACATCTTCGCCCTCAAGAAGCTCGGCGTAAACCGCATCTTAGCCCCATCCACGGTCGGCTCACTGCGGGAAGAATATCATCCAGGCGAAATCGTCTTCTGCGACCAATTCATCGACCGCACAACAAGACGGGAACAATCATTCTACACAGCGGACAGGGTTTGCCACATAACCGTCGCCGAGCCGATGTGTCCAGAGCTGAGGGAAAACGTCATTGGGATCGCCAAAAAATTAGGAGTCAAAATGCACGAGACAGGAACCTACGTCTGCATCGAAGGACCGCGCTTCTCCACCAAGGCTGAATCCAAAATGTACCGCCAGTGGGGCGCAGACGTCGTCGGCATGACCCTGGTTCCCGAATGCGTGCTAGCGAGAGAAGCAGAAATATGCTACGCCTCCATATCCACCGTGACCGACTACGACGTTTGGAAAGACCACCCCGTCTGCGTAGACGACATCATCAAAATAATGAAGACAAACATTGAAAACGTAAAACGCATAATCGCCGAAACCGTCGCCAAAATGCCAAGTGAACGCGCCTGCAAATGCGGCGAAGCCCTAAAAGGAGCGTTTGTCTAAAAGGAGAAATCACGCATGAGTAAACCCAAAGCAAAACTGGACCTAAAATCAAAAGTCCGACGGATCCCACAGTTCAAAGGCGTGGTTTTCTGGGATATCACCCCGCTTTTGAAGGACAAGGATTCCCTGCATGAAAGCGTTAAGCTGCTAGCTGACCACTTCCGCAAGGAACCCATTGACCTGGTGGTTTCAAACGAGGCAAGAGGCTTCATCGTGGGCGCCGCGGTGGCTTACGAGTTAGGCGTGGGTTTCGTGCCGATACGAAAGAAAGGCAAGTTGCCCTCCAAATGCGTTGACCTAACCTACAAGAAAGAGTACGAGTCAGACACCATCGAGATCCATGAAGACGCGATTGTGAAGGGACAGAAAGTTCTGCTCATCGACGATTTGCTGGCGACTGGAGGAACCATGAAGGCGAACATTGACTTGGTTGAAAAATTAGGCGGCGAAGTCGTGGGCTTAGGCTTCCTCATTGAACTAGGCTACTTACAAGGCAGAAAAGTGGTGGAAAACAAATACGACGTCTACTCGCTGATTCAACTGCAAACCACAAACGGCTAACTTTTCTTAACTCTTGAATGGTCACGCTTTTTGCTCTAGCAGGTTTTGCAGGTCAGAAACATAGTTGACGAAATCTAACTCGTCAGTTTTCGGGACGTAGCGGAAATCTTCGTATTGATAATGCAGTCTCTCGATTATTTTTATCTCAATCAACTTCGCCACTGAACCAAAAATTTCTTCAATGGCGTTCGCGAAGGCTTCAATTTTGCGGGGAATTTCCTCTTTGCTTATTCCATACCCGTTTTTCAGGTGGACGTAGATGGCTTGTTTGGCTCTCTCCCCTAAAGCCGACAAGATATCGTCTACTGCCTGCGCAACCGCAACCTCGAAGTTCACATCAACAGGCTCGCTGCTCATCAAGAACGACCAGGAAGGAGTTATCAACCGCTGAGTTTGCGTCATTTTATCCATCTTTGTTTGTTTTACAGAGCTTAGTATGGCATATCGTAAAACTCAATATATAAACATTCTTAAAACCCAAAAGCCCAACGCAACTGTTCAACAAAACAAAACATGACGCATCTTTCGCAGCGGACATGCGTCGCCAACTTCCTATCTCCCTCTTTCCTAAGAGGGGTTCTGGTTTTTTCGCGCAGGCATACATGTGCAAGAATGTGGAAATGAAATCGTGCTACTGCTGCGGTCCAGAAGGCAGGGTTGCTTTCGCCATCGAAGCGCTAAGCAGAGACGCAGTTTTAGAGGGCTATGGAGGAGCTCGATATACCAGTCGCTTCAATAATGGAAACAGAAGAGCTATCCGTGAAAAAGTAGTTAATCAGCCAAAATCGACTTCGCTGTCTCCAAGTAAACCTGAAAATCACCCTCAGAAAACAAGACAAGAACAACCCTGTCAAGCTTGCCCTCTTTTTCCAAAAAATCCTTCACAGTTCCGACAGCTACGCGACTGGCTTCCTCAACGGGGTAACCGTACGCTCCCGTGCTGATAGAAGGAAAAGCAACGACCAGAAGCCCCTTAGCAACGGCAAGTTTCAACGAGTTTCTGTACGCCTGCTTAAGAAGTTCCGCTTCAACATGGAACCCTCCGAGCCAAACTGGACCAACCGTGTGAATGACAAATTTAGCCTTCAAGTTGCCGCCCGAGGTTATCACGGCTTTCCCCGTTGGAAGACCATCAGGCCACTCCGTCTCTCTTATGCGTCTGCATTCCTCAGCGATTTTGGGTCCGCCTCTGCGATGTATTGCGCCGTCAACTCCGCCGCCTCCCATCAGCGACGAATTCGCAGCGTTCACAATCGCGTCTGCCTCAACCTCCGTTATGTCTCCCCTGATTATCTCCACGACGGCTTTTCCAACCTTGAATTCCATAGTATTAACACACCTCTGCTTGTCTATATAACATTGCTAACTAATGGCCAAAGCGCCGACCACATAAAGTAAACGCCGAAGCCGACGAAAACTGCGACGCAGAAAAGCGTTATCCACAACCGTGTGTTAGCTGTCCAGAAGCGTTGGGAACTGAAAACAACCATAGCGGTTGCGGTGTACCATGATAGGTCGCATAGCCAGTGGATGCCCGCGAAAATGGAGAAACCTATCAACCCGAACAGTTGAGCATTCAGTAGGAGCGTTGTTCCAATTGTTAGCCACCATAGAATGAACCCAGCGTTCACCGCGGTTGTGTAGACTCCGGCCAGCAATGAATCGCGTTTTATGGGAACTTGCGTTTCCTGGTCTTTGTTCCTGTTTCTCAACGTTTGAATGCCCATCAGCACCATCAAAGAGCCCCCGACTAATCCTACCGCGAACCGAACGATGCTTGGAATCGTGAATTGTGTGAGAAGAAAATAGATAAGTACCATCAGCGGAATCTCCACGATCGCATGTCCCAAGGCGATTAAGACACCTGCGAATTTGCTTTTTGTCGCCTGCCTAATTGTGGCGGCGAATAATGGTCCAGGCATCAGGACTCCTGAGAAGGAAATAACAAAAACCGAAGCGAAGAACACGTACTCGTTTGTTATAAAAACCATAAACCCTTAAACCTGCCCCATCACGTCAAGGCTTCCTGCCCACCGTTATAAGCAGAACCCGTGACCACCGCCAAGGCTTCTGCTGCAACTCCACGGGTAAGCCTGCCTGAACAAACATCTCCCGAATCTTGGCGGGGCTGTTATACTTAAAATGTCTTACGAAAAACATCATCCAACGAGGAACCACAATATCTGCGAGTGCAAACCTTCCCTGCGGTCTCAGAACCCGAGCGACTTCCCTAATGCCCTGAGCTTGATTCGCCCAATGGTGAAACGACATGGTGCTGAAGGCAAGGTCCACTGAGGCGTCGGGCAGAGGCAACGCTTCAGCCATAGCAACATGAAATTCTGCCTCGGGAAAAAGCTCGGTAGCTTGCTGTATCATTTTCTCGGCTGCGTCAACCCCCACCAAATGGGCATCGGGCCATTGCTGCTTGGCTTTTCGGAGCAGTCTGCCTGTTCCGCAGCCGACATCCAATATGACCTGGGGGTTTTGGGTTTTGGCTAATTTTAGGATTCTTCTTTGAATCCTGTCGAAAAAGTATCCTTGGCTGCTTGCAGTCTCATAAGTCGCCGCCCTGCGGTTAAAGTGCTCAACATCAGGGTTTTCCTGTTTTGCCCCCATGCTCTCTGCCTTCAAATCTTATTGAGTTTAGAGGGATAAAGTGTTCGTGGTTAATTAGCCTATTTTACAAACGTGCCTGTACGCAAAAGCATCATCCAAAAGCAGTTTCATTCACATCTCTTTCCTCTTCAGAAGCCTTGCCTGCATATCCACGATTTTGCCGCTGTCCTTCGCCGATGCGTAATTGTCAAGTAGCATGCCGTTTAACTCGAAGAACGTGTGTCCCCAGGTGAAAATCGACAGAAGCTCTTCCGACTCTTTCTTGAACCCTGCGATGTACAGAGCGGCGGCGATGGCTTCAGCCGTGGTCAGCTTTGTTAATTTGCCGAAGTTGACGGGGTTGCCTGCGATTAGGATGGGTAAGCATCGGCTGGTGCCTTTGACGTGTTTTCCCATGACTTTCTGGGCGTGTTCCCAACTGCAATCCAAAGCAGCCAACCCAAACTGCGAAAGCCGTTCCCTGTCCGCTGGGGAAAACGCGATTTCGCCAAATGGGTTCAGCACGATGGCGCGCTTAGGCAAAAACCTAACCTTCGATACTATCCTTGCGAACCCGCGGCGTTTCAGCCTCAGGGCAGTGTTTTTCTTGGGGTCATCCTGAGCCGCATGGTAAATGGTTATCCTCACGGGGAAAGCTGGTTTTTGGTTTTCTGAGTCAGTTTCCAACTTGGTTGCGCACCTTTACGTGGCTCATCGGGTCGTTGAAAACCTTGGGGATCCAGTCGATAAGGTCTGTTGCCACCATGTGAAAGCCAAGTTCGCTTGCGACAAAGTCGCCTGCTGCGCCGTTAACGAATGCTCCAGCCGCCGCAGCTTCAAATGGGTCAACCTTCTGAGCCATTAAACCGCTGACTATGCCGCTGAGCACGTCACCTGTGCCGCCGACCGCCATGCCTGCGTTGCCAGTGAAATTCAACTTGACTCGTTCGGGACTGCAAATGTAGTCAACTCTGCCCTTTACAAGAACCACGGCGTCGAGTTTCTTCGCGGTTTCCTGTATTGCCAAGGCTCGCTCCTCCATGTTTTCAGGCAAAGTCTCACCCGTAAGAATCGTGTACTCGCCAGCGTGAGGCGTAAGAACAAGCGGCACCTTCAGAGGTCGTTTGAACTTGGCAAACGCCTTTAGTCCGTCAGCATCCAAAAGCAAGGGTTTCCCAGCCCGCTCTACCTCTTCGACGCAGAGCTTCACGAAGTCGACGGTTTCAGGGTTCAAACCCAAACCAGGACCCATCGCAACCGCATTAACCGTGCCAAAATAGGGCTGCAACGTTTCCATGTCGCTGGGTTTCAGGTTGGCGCCTCCAAGTTTTATCGTTATCAAGTCAGGGGACATTGAAGAAATCGCGTACGCCGTCTTTGAGGGCGCAGCAAGATAGACGATGTCGACTCCCGTGCGCATGGCGCCCAGCGAAACCAAAGTTGGCGCTCCAGAGTAAACTTCGCTTCCGCCGATGACGAGCAGCCGCCCGGAGTCGCCTTTGTGAGCGTTTGGGCTCCGCGGAACAGTCGCAAGGTAAACGTCGCCTGGACCCGTGTACCGCTCCATTTCCACGGGCAACCCAATGTCCTTGACGACGAGTTCGCCAACGTATTTCTTGGCTTTTTCCAGCCCTAGCTTTGACCTGTGAAACGTAATTGTCAAGTTCGCCTTTACCGCTGTGCCTAAGACCTCGCCCGAGTCAGAATCAATTCCCGTGGGCACGTCAACAGCGATTTTGAAGGCATCCGAAGCGTTGATGTAGTCGACTGCCTGGCTTATCGGCGGCTTAATTTTTCCTTTCGTTCCCGTTCCCAGTAAAGCGTCCACGACGACTTCAGAGGACAACTTTGGCATAGCCGAGCTGTCAGTCACTTCCGTTAATGGGATTTTGCCCTGTAGCGACTGGAGAATCCCCATGTTTCTTTTAGCTGCCTCATGATTTATGTCTCTGCTTCTGCCCACAAGAACAACGGAAACATCGTAGCCTGCTGACAAGAGATGCCTGGCTGCGACAAAGCCGTCGCCTCCGTTTCCTCCTAAACCGCAGAAAACGGCGACCTTCTTGCCATTGGGAAAACGTTCGATTACCTCTTGGGCGACGCCGCGTCCAGCGTTCTCCATTAGTTGAAGCAGGCTTACGCCGTAGTATTCGGCGTTGGCTTCGAGGGCACGCATTTCCATGCTTGTGATCGGGTTGTTTTTGGTTGTCATTCTGACGCCTCGTATTTTATTGACGCAGGTAACAAGATAAGGCTTACTTAATGGTATACAAAAGCATCACCAAAACTCCCCATTTTCATTCTTATTGAATGGTTACTTGCCTGGGTTTCTTTGATCAACCTTTGCCTGTACCGTCTTAGAGGAAGATTTCTATTTCTTTTCTAAAGCCAAACTTTCGTTTTTTCAAAGCGGCAAAAAGGTTTATTCAATAGTATCGCGCTAATAAACCTGAATTTTCAAAGGTGCATTCTTGAAAACAAACCGAGGTATGTTGAAATGAGCAAAACCTATAACGTAACAAGTTCCGACGCCCTTTTGATAACAGACATCCAGAACGATTTTCTGCCAGGCGGCGCGCTTCCCGTCGAGGGAGGCGACGAAATCATATCTGTCCTTAACGAGTTTGCCGAGCTTTTCCAGAAAGCCAAAGCGCAGGTTTTCGCGTCTAAGGATTGGCATCCGCCGAATCACTGCTCGTTTAAGCAGCAGGGCGGACGTTGGCCGCCTCACTGTGTCCAAGACACTAAAGGAGCAAAGTTCAGCCCAGAACTTAACCTTCCCAAAGACGCGGTGGTTGTCTATAAAGCCACGGACCCCATGCGGGAACGCTACTCGGTTTTTGACGGAACCAACTTCGCCGGCGAATTGAAGGAACGCGATATCCAACGGCTTTTCATAGGCGGTTTGGCAACGGACTACTGCGTCTTAAACACGGTTCTTGACGCGCGTAAACTTGGTTATGAAACCGTGGTTCTTATGGATGCAACCCGAGGCATCGACGCGGAGCCAGGAGACGTGGATAGGGCTGTGGAGTTGATGCTGAAGAGCGGCGCGGCGCAGGCGACAACAGCTGACTTCCCTGATGCAGTTGACACCTTGTCCTTGGACGAAGAGGAAGACGACGTCATGGAGGATAAGCCCTCTGAAAGAGCACTTGTGAAGAAGAAGGCTCGCATGCGACCCAGGGACTCAACTAAGAGGCTTAAAACCGAGAAATGAGGGCTAGTTTTCTTCGAACTGCAACGAACCTTATATAATCATGCAGCAAACTTAAAGAAAACAGATCCTTGCCAAGGGTTTGATGGGTTAAAGCAGGAAAATAAGGCTGGCTTGGCTCATCAAAAGGGTCAAAACCATAAAAAACCGCTTTGAAAGAGCCTCAGCAAGGCGTTTTCGGGGATAACTCTGCTAGTTGGGACTACTTTTGGCTGCTGCAACTTCCTGAAAGCTGCTCACGCCTCCGTGTCGCTTTACGAAATTATTTCGAATGGAAAATTTTTACAACAAATAGTTAAATAGCTAAGCCTTTGATTGCTTAATTACCATTAAATCGTTAAAAAGCAATGGTTTCAGCTCTATTTCTGCGCTCACGATTTGCGAAAAAGAAAACTCGGCGATTTAGAACTGAAAAAATCGGCAGCGGCCTTTCTTATGATTCGCCCATGACTTGGATGATTACTGTTCGTTTTCTCGGGTAAACGTCTGTTTCCACAAAAAACAGCGACTGCCAAGTTCCAAACATCACATGCCCATTAACGATCGGCAGTGTCTTGTCGGGTGGGAGAAGCATGGAGCGCAGGTGCGAGTGAGCGTTTGATGGATGCTGGTAAGCAGCGTGTTTTGGCACAATCTCTTCCAGAAGCGCCCTGATGTCCTCGAGCAACGCGTCGTCGTTTTCAGTTAGAATCAGTATGCCTGTTGCGTGCGGCGCGAAGACGTGGACTACGCCGTTTTTTACGCCTGACGCTGAGACTTCTTCCTGCACCTTGTCGGATAAGTCTACGAAGTCTATTTCGCCTCTTGTGGTGAAGCTGAAGCTTTTGTTCACAACCCTAAAGTCTGACATGTTCCGCTGTTCCGCTAACATTAATCATCTAAAAGGCTGAAAAACATTTCGAATACAACTATTGCTTTTTGTAGCCGCGCTTATTGTAATCCTGAGTTTTTCGTGAAAGGTTGAAATGGCAAACTTTCGTCACCCGAAACCTCTAAAATGGTTGAGAGAAACCCACAATTTGCCATGCAACTTACAATTTCTTCAAACCATTAACCGTTTTTTGACATTTAATTGTACAAAATGTACATAATAACGCCATTTCGTTATCAAAAATGCTCCAGTCTTCAACATGAATCCAAGGTAATACGGCTAAAAATAGCGTCCTGACCCTAAAAAACCAAGTTTGCTTCAGAAAACTGCTAATTTTAATGGTGACCGCTTCCGATTTTACGCCGTTATTTGATTATTTTTCAACTTAAGAGGATAATGTTTGGTTTTGAACTGGGAATTTGTTTTCTTTTAGTGAGCTTGAACCATGTATATTTAAGGTTCGCCTACCTTCGAAGGTGCAAGCGCTTAATCGGTTGAAATCAACGCAGGAACCTGCGCATTAAAGTGTGTTCTGTTGATGCTTTCGTATACAAGTGGGCATTTATACTTGTTTTTAGGTAAAGAAGTTAATTCCTTATAGGCTGAGAATTTCGCAAAGTCTGTTGCCAAGGTTTTCAATCAACTCTCAAATGCTGCGAACTTAGCGTTTAATCTGCCTCTTCGCTCATTATTTTATTAAACTTTTGAACTTTCTTATCCGGTGGTTGTCACATGTGACGGTTAAGAAACTGAGTAATACTAACGCCACTGCACTCACCAGCTACAATTTTGCCATCAAGCGCTCGCTAAGATTTAGAGCCGTTTAAACAGGCTTAAGACATACAATATTACGCGTGCTTGGAAATAAAAGCGGAAAAAAGCCGTTTTAAGTAACAATTACTCACCTACCTTCAGCTCGTGAGGGACGCTGTATCCTGAAGGGAAAATACTTTTCAAGAAAAATAACAACCTAAAATTTGGCAACCAAAGAGCGTAATCATTTGCACTTTAACCTAAGTCCACTAAGTAGCAAAAATTTGGGTTTTTTGCCAATATTTCGCCTTCTGAAAATTACAATCTGATCGTTTATCAAAACTCAGAAACTCAGTTTAAACAGATACAAAACTTTGCGCGCCCTTCAAATAACGTCTCTTTTGTAAGTGCAACAAGCTTTTATCCTTAAAGCAAAGATATAACTTCTCAAGTTTCAAACTATGGCTGAATCAAATCAGATTTTGTGGCCAACGCGCTACGCCCAAGCAAATTGTCACGTTGACGTCCGAAACGAATTAGAAATGCCTTTGGATCCAGAAGTTGTGTGGGCATGGCTCATACGGGCGCAGCTTTGGCCCACGTGGTATCCGAACTCAGCCAACATGCGCTTCGTTGAGGGACAACCTCCGGACCTTGCTTTGGGCACGCGATTTAAGTGGAAAACTGGATTCTTCAACCCTGATACAGGGAAGGCTACTGCGTTTGGTGTAACTGTGGATTGCGAAGTTGTGGAATTTCTGCCGCCTGAGCGTCTTGCGTTTGAATTTCACGGTACAGGTGATTCTGGCTATCAAGCTTGGCTTATAGAGAAGACCGAGAAGGGGTGCCGTGTTCTTACTGAGGAAAGGCAGCGTGGTTTTCTTACACGGTTAGTAAGAGTGTTGGCTGGAAATCGAATGGTGAAGCAGCACCAGGTTTGGCTGGAAACACTGAGAGACAATGCGGCTAAGGGTTTGCCGCCATAACCAACCCCAAACGCTAGTGTGAGCCGTAGCTTTTTCAAAAAAATTGTTAAAAACGCAAAATTTTTTTGCGCCCAATTAAGTTATTAAAAACGGTTTATCGTTTGTCACATTTTGATAAAATACGTGATTTTAGAGGTTATTTTGTCGTAAATTGCATGGAGCGTGGTTGTTTTTGTGCGAAACTGGAACGATAAAAAATCAGCCAATTATTTTCTATGGGAGCGATAATTTAAAACCCAGATTCATGCCTATAATGTCAAAATAGCCTGAATTCAGCCTTTTCTATGCCACCTATAGAGCACTGGCATGGGGAATATCAGAGCCTCATATAAGTACCTCCGAAAATCTCCATACGAAACAAAAGCCTGTTTTTTCGGCTAAGCTTCGAACTTTTTGCCTGGTTTTTAGAGGACTGATGAAACTTTGCCGATTTTACGACTTTCTCTCGCTCGTGTATCTTGTCAGTCCACTGTCGAAAAATTTTGCCTAAACGTGTACGAAAAAAAATAGGTCTGCCTTTTTTGTCTTTGACTTTGTCACTGGGGAACTTTGAGCGGCTGATGTTTGCTTCGAGTGTAGGTTTCTGGCAATGAGGAGCGGTCAAAGGTTGGTGGTCTCCGGAAATCGGTTACTGTGGACTTGCGGTTTTAACTGGCTAAATTTGGTGTTGAGGCGTGTTTTGTAGATGCTTCGGTATACCGCTGACTTTTCTTTCGGTCTTTAAGAGAAATTTGGTGTGCGGATTTTCTCTCTTAGGCAACTTTTTCGATGCCTTCAGGAGGTCAGCCGCTGCTTTTGAAGTGCTTAATGTAGGCTATATGAGTGATATTTTTGCAGAGTCAATGAGCGCTGTTACGTGTTCAGTGGGTTTGGTGGGTGCTGTAATATCGTGGGTTATGACCATCACCAATGCACCACGGGTTCAACGGGTCCGATTCAGTGTATACAAAAGCATAAACGAAACCAGTTTCGGCGGCGCGCATAGGCAACAATTTTTATCTCTAAAGGTTGATAAGACAGCAAGCAAGTTGGAGCAAAGGCTGATGAGCAAAGAAATTGACAGAATAAGGCTTCGTCGCTGGCGCAAAAGAGGCTTCTACAGCGAGTCAGTTCTGGTCAAGGTCCTGCAGAAAAAAGGATACAACGCCGTTCGGGTGCCTGTGAGCAACCCAAGCCTCAACCCGCTTCCTGACATCATGGCGAGAAGAGGCGGCCACATGTACGCTTTTGAAGTGAAAAACGCAAGTTACTATGCGTACTTTCCTAAGCAGCAGATCGACAAGCTTTTCAGGTTCCTCAACGAGCTCATCCCAGCCGACAACGCGCATAAACACGCCGTGGTTGCAGCGCATTTGGGCAAGAGGTGGCTTTTTAAAGAGATAAGCTGGGCGGATTGGGAGAAGGACAAGTTGCCTGAAAAGGTGCGTATTCTTAAGCGGGATAGGGGAAATCTTAATCTGGACACGGCTTACGCCTGAGAAACGAAAGCGATTGTACCTCAACATATATTATTAGTCGCGTACAACTCATTTTTCACACCCAAGAGGCAAAGAGAGAATGGAGAAGCAAGAAGGCATTGCCATTTATGCGCAGGCCTTAGGAAAAGCCTACGAGATAGGCAACGAAAAACTTGAGGTCTTAAAGGACGTCACATTTTCCATCAGTAAGGCACGCTTTGTGGTGCTCAGCGGTGCTTCAGGTTCGGGAAAAACTACACTTCTCAACATCATAGGCGGGATAGATAAGCCGACTACGGGAAAAATCTTTGTTAACGACCAAGACTTGACGATTCAAAACGAAGATGCGCTGTCAGATTACCGCTGCAACAGTGTCGGCTTCGTTTTCCAAGCGTACAATCTGGTTTCAACCTTAACGGTTGCCGAAAACATCGCTTTTCCCATGGAGTGGACTGGAAAGCCCATGGAAGGCATAGAAAAACGCATAAGTGAACTGCTGGAAACTGTGGGTTTACAGAGCAGAGCGAACCATTTTCCATCTCAGCTTAGCGGCGGCGAGCAGCAACGGGTGGCTTTTGCGAGAGCTTTGGCTAACGACCCCGAGCTTGTTCTTGCGGATGAGCCGACGGGTAATTTGGATGATAAGAACGGGCAGAAAATCATTCAGGTTCTTCAAATGTTGAAGGAGAAGGGGAAAACGGTTGTTGTCGCAACCCATGATGTTCAGATAAAGCAGTTGGCAGACCAGGTTTTGTGTCTGGAAGAAGGCAAATTGGCGGGTACAAATGAGTAGCGCGGCTTTTCCGATCAACGATTTGCTTCGAAGAAGGCTTCAAACAAGCTTAACCATATTAACCTTAACGTTAAGCGTCGCTTCCACAACGTTTCTGCTGCTGTTTAGCAGCCGTTTAAACGGTTTAACATCAGCCAATAACATTCTTACGATGGGAATAACCTCGCTGTTTTCACAGTTCCTGCTTTTCATCGGCATACTCATTTTTGCCGTGGGCGCCGTGTTAACTTCCTTCATTGCGTATTTCATGATGGCTCAAAGAACGCGGGATTTCGGTTTGATAAAGGCAGCTGGATGCCCGAACAGCCTCGTCGCTGGCTACTTCATCCAGGAATTGTTAACCGTAACTATTGCAGGCTGTGGTTTAGGCATAATTGCCGGATTTTTGATGGACTACGGCATTTCAAACTACGTTTTTTCAACGTACAAACTGCCGAATTTATGGTTGGGGCTGATCGTTTTTTTCATCTTTTTTGTTTTGGCATTAATTTTCGGTGTCTGGCCAATCATTAAGGCGTCAAGGATGTCGCCAATAAAGGCACTTTCTCCGGTGACTTATCATGGTTTAACAACAACCGCCCAGCATAAAGCGTTGTCAAAGTCGGGAATAACCTGGAGCATCGTCAGCAGAAGCATGCTTCGCCGCCAATCAGCGACTTTTCGGCTCTTAATCTTGCTTTCAATAGTGTTCATTCTTCTCACGGTTTGCATTGCAGGAGGCATCATCGCAAGCAACACAACTGCATCTTGGATTCAGGGCAGCACAGGCAAAAACACGATTGCCATAGCTGCGGACAGCATGGGTAACCAGTACGAACAGCTTTTATCAAAGTTTTCAGGAACATCAATAACAGGCGGATTTAACTATTCCAGCCCAAATCTGGCGATTCCAAACTCCGTCGCAGCCCAGTTAAGCGCCTTGCCCAGCGTGAGCCTAGTGAATTCCCGCCTGGTCTTAGAAGGGCAGATTCAAGAGGTAGCAAACTTCAGCTTTAACGGAGAAGCTGGAACCCAAGCCTACGTTGGAGGAAACAGGACAACAGACGCAGTAGTTGTCGGCGTTAACCTTTCAGAGCTTTCAAGCAAATGGAATGTTGAGGGCCGATTTTTGAATTCAGGTGACCAGTACCAGGTGGTTGTAGGTGATTCAGTCGCCGAAACAATCTACACGCCCGATTCAAGTTTGAGTATAGCTCAGGCTAACCCTCTTGTTGAAGACATGACATTTGAAAATACAACGTTCAACATTGTCGGGGTTTGCGTTGACCCGTTAAACAATGGCTTTGTCGCCTACGTGCCCATACAAACGCTTGAAAACGCGACGGGAACCATCAGCCCCAACTTGCTCCTAGTTACGCTTAAGAATTCTGCTGACCAGTCGGCAGCCATTGCACAAATTACGACCCTGCTGCAACGCGTTGACCCTGACCTGAGTGTTTTCCCACTGAGCAGCGTTGTTGAAAAGGACACGGGTTTCTTGGCGTCAAATTGGCAAACCATAATGATAATGCCCTTCTTCACCTTGGCTTCAGCAGCCCTCTGCATGGTAATCTACATGATGCTTGCCGCTGATGAGCAACGTCAAGAATTCGCCGTTTTGCGCTCTATCGGCGCTAAACCGAAATTTGTCCTGTCAGTTCTGGCTATCCAAAGCGCAGTTTTGCTTCTTTCAAGCTTCGGAATCGGATTACCGCTTGGTACCATGATTACTTATCTTATCCTGATGCCGCAGCCGATAGTTACTGCCTTCATGATATTGGAGATAGCTGGGTTGCTTTTTGCAGCCTTAGCAGGAATCCTGCTTTTGAGCCTTTACCCAGCGTTTAGGCTATCTCGAGCTTCGATTTTGAAGATTATGGCTTAAGAGTGTTGAAGGTTTTGGTGAAAAGCTTCAGGTTCTCTATGTAGGCAGGCAGCTGATTGAGAAAGTCTTGGAGTTGAAGTATGGGAACGACAGGGACTTCATAGTAGAATTTGAATGAGCTCGGTATTAGGGATAGTATGACTGGCAGAAACTTGGCGTCGCTCCACCTTGTGCATTCGAGCTTTAACGCGGGGTTCGGCAAAGAATCTGCAAAGGCGCAGGTTCGTTCAATCTGGGAATCAACGATTCTCCTTAACGCTGAGGGCGCAATTGCATGCCCCCAATGTTTGCAGTCGATGCAGATGACCAGGGGTTTCTTGCAGCCGACGACATCTATTTCCCATTTTCGACGTGGCTGCTTAAAACGAACGTTGTTTGAGACGGCGTAACCGTTGGTCCTCAAAGCCACGGCGGTAATTTCTTCAAACTCTTGCCAACGCAACAAGTTGCTTACTTGCTCCAAATCTGCGCCTAAAGAGATTGCTTGGACTGCAAGCCAGAGCCTGCTCCCGTTCTGTACTTCGACGCTGCCTTTTTTCAAATAAATGAGACCTTCGGTTTGCATTTTTTCCAGCAATTTCATCGTAGTGGCAGACGGCAAGTGTGCCTCTCTTTTGACAAGTTCAGTTAAAGCAGGCCCTTCCTTTGTTAATTTCAAGAGAGAAATTAACAGTTTGCACTCAACACTCATTGTTATCCCTTAAATGATTTAACATTAAACAGGCAAAAAGAACCGTAAATTGCCTGAAAAGAAAAACCGTTAAGTGCGAATCTTCCAATCGGTATACAAAAGCATCAACAAAACCCATTTTCTCTCCCTCTTTCGTCAGCTGAGAAGTTTCTTCCCTATACCCTCTGATCTTTTGACCCTGCACTATGCCTTCATTACTCCTCCCCGAGAGTTACCATCGGCTCATAGAAATATCTTCTTCATTCTCCACAAAAACCAAACGATACGAGCCTTCGTCAACCGAAGCACATAGAAAGAGAAACATGCATGGAAAAATTATCAGAATTAAGTAATTTTCGGATGAGACTTATGGATTTTTTTAACTTTTACGTGTAAAAATTGAACGAACGATTAATTTTCGGTCAGTGGGAAGCCTTTTAGAGATAACTTTGCGAAGGTTTAAGGCGAGTTTGCGGCTTAAGGCTGCGTCGCTGACGTTGACAAGCGGTCGATTTCACGTTAGAAAAGCGGTTTTTAGTGTTCCATGACACAATTAAGCCGTCTTTAGCCTTAAAATTTCTCCTCAAAAGGCAACTAAATCCTCGCAATCACGATTCTTTTATTCAAGTTGATTTTTCTCTATGTATGAATATTTAAGGTTCGCTTGTTTTCGAGGCGCTTGAGCCTTTAGGCGTTTAAGCTTGAAAGCATGTGGGGTTAAAATTGGGTTTTGGTGATGCTTTTGTATACGAGAAGGATTTTGAAGGGTGAAAACTGGTGTTTTACCCTTTAGCGAGGTTAAAAATGGAAAAATGACCAGTTAACGGTAAGCCGTTTTACTTTTCTTTCTCGTGGATTTCGCATTGGAGTTTCTTTAAGATTTCCTCGACTCTTAGGGGCTCGATTTTTAGCGTGTAAAGTTGACTGGGGGTGCGCAGCTTCAGTTTAACGTTTTCTTTGAGTCTTTGAACTGAGCAGTACTTTGCCTTCGCGCTCAGAGCCACAAACTTATCGACATCAGTAATTTCAGTAGGCATACGTGTTCCTCTACCAGTAGCCTTGATGGATGCAAGTCGAGTTTTTATCTGTTTTGGTTGAGAAATTGCGAAGCGGCAAAATCGAAATAATGTCTAAAATTTGATCAAGACAGTAATGCCTTAGGCGAAAAGATTTGTTTCTAAAAGAAAAGGGGTAGGGTTAAAGTGAACTTTCGTGTTTAAGCTTTTTTTGGCCGAATGCCAAGCTTAAGGTTGACTTCAACTGTGTATTCTTTTTCAGCTTTTCCAACTGAAAAGTTCCAGTCTTTCACTTCAACTTCCATGTCCTTGAATTGGTTCATAACGGCCTCCCTGTAGTCTTGAACCGTTTGACCGATCTTCTGAAGTTTCTCAGTTATGTTGATTGATGTTTCAGGCATAAATTACACCTCCCGAAAAAAGCTGTGTTTACGTAAGGCATTGACAGTTGAACTGCTTTAAAAAATTTGTGATTTGAACTTTTAACAGCAACATTTTCGTCCGTTGCACCCGCTTTTTTAGCGAGTTCCTGCCAAGAAAATGCGTGGTTGCGGTCGGTTTCAATGTTCTGGATGTGTGTGGTTTATGCCGTAAAACATTGTTATTACGAAAAGGGCTATGAAGATGACTTCTATTATTGCTGCTAAAATGAAGGCTGTGTTGTAATTTTCCCGTTCCGAGGGTAGTAATTGGGATTTTTGTGCATATCTCGCGTTGGGAAGTTGCCGTCAAGCAGGCTCCTCGTTGGCAAACCAGTTAACCGCATCAATGCCAGATTTAACAAAAAGGCGATTCCTTATTAGACGGGTTGTTCATCGTTTTGTCGGGAGAAGCAAGGGATTGGTGGGCCGTACCGGATTTGAACCGGTGATCTTCGCCGCGTGAGGGCGACGTCCTAGCCAGCTAGACTAACGGCCCAATACGGATAGCTGCTGAATTCAAACTACGTATTCTCCCTTCATAAAACCTTTCCCCTTAGAAAAGCAAACAATAAAGAGGTGCCGAAAACTTGAAAGCAAAACTGGATGATTTCGTTGAAACCCACGAGGGAACCTTGATCTTCGCTTGTTTCTTGGCAAGCGGTCTTATTGGCTACGTTTTGATGCATTTCATAAACTTCATTCCTTAAAGGCAACCTTTTTTTACCAAGAACCCGACCGTTTCGTTTTGACCATGGCAGCCAACCATGTGTCCCACAAAAACGTAAATAAGTATCCGTGACAAAAACTTAATAGCCTCTCAGGAACTTATCTAAAACCGCTTTAGAAAATGCCAAGGTAGCTCAGCCTGGGAGAGCGCTCGACCCAGTTACATCTGGTAGCTGAGGGCGAAGCTGAAGACCGAGTCGTCGCAGGTTCAAACCCTGCCCTTGGCACCACAAATTGCTATTTCGTTAAAAGAGAACCTTTGCTAAGAGGAAGGTTTTTCGAAATTCAGGATAATCGTTATGTTTAACTTTTTTTTTGAATTTACGGTTCTATTTTCAATGATTTGCTCTGTATGATACCCGCTTAACCCGAAAACGACAAAAAGATTCAGAATTCTCTGCTGATTACATTTAACCAATTGCCTTCTAGGCATGCGCATCAAATAGCATAGCCACGGGTTTTCTCCGCAGTTCTTTCATTTTTTCCCTTTTTTCAAAGAAGTTCTCTCGTATGCTGTTTAATGAAGCCCCTCCAACAATAGTTGCAACGATAGCAAGGGGTGGATAAAGAAAAGCTGATATTCCAAGTGCACCTGAAACAACTATAGATGAAGTTGAAAGCTTAAACTTATCCCTATATAGCCTGTTCAAATCTTGGATTTCGGCACTATGTCTTTTAAAAGCATTTGTTAGGTTGTACCGAACTTGCAAGCTTACCTCTGAGAATTCCGTGTCCTCTGCTTCTTCCACAGTCTCTATATTCTCTGCAAGAACATCTCTAAGTTCTCGCAACTCTCCTCTTTCTCTGATTTCTTTAATTCTATCTAGTGGGACGTTACCTAACCATTTGAACTCATCTTCTTGAATCGCATGCAAAACTGCCGAATCCTTAGATGCTATTTTTTTAGTCGATGAGGGTAAAATGCAGGTATTTTTCATAATCCAATTCAAACTATTCCAAACGCCTCTGTAATCGGTACCAAATGCACAATCTAAATTAGCATTATACGTAAGATCGTATATAGCCATTGAAAGGTTACTCCTCAGCAATGACTCATAAATTTCTGTATTGGTAAATGATCGGGAGTATTTAGTTTCAAAATTCTGTCGAATTTGAAAAAAATCCTTTGCCCCAAGAGGCTTTCCATTTGGACCTTGGAGTAAAAACGGTTTCTTTGAGTTGATGAAGAAATCCTTTGGATTATCAAACTGCCCCAGAAACTTTTGAAGTTCTTTTCGAGAGGAGAAATCCTTGCCAAAGAACTGGTTTGCTTTTGTTACTTCTGATTGATAAAGCGATTCATCTATTGTTGTTTCCAGATGCCTTTCATTGAACTTCCACATCATCGGCGGCGTTAATGTGCAAACTGGTATTTCAGAATCAGATATGAAGAAATCTTTGAGGCAAAGGAGATCTATTGCGTTGAAGCAGATTAGGGAAAAGGAAATTTCGAAGCCAAGTTGGCCTTTCTTTTTCCAAGACCAAAGCTCTGAATAGATGTTATCATTCATTAGTATATTATCGGCGTACAATGCAGTCTTTTTTAGAAAACTAGTAATCTGAGAAATTTCTTGGGAATATCCAAAAACAGAGCCAGAATACGCTACTTTCAGCCCGCAGCTATTTTGTATACTGTTTTCCTGAAAGCTCCAATTGATTTTGGATAAATCCTCATAGAGAGAATCCATCAATGAATTTATGGTAATTGGATCATAAACGCCATTTATTTTCTTCCAATAACTGTCTCTTACAAAATTGTCTCTTTTTGCAATTTTGAAGCATTCCCCAAAGTAGTTATCTAAGATTGAAAAATATTCTTGAGTAATGCCTTGCACTTTTCAGCCACTATGGATTGCTCTGTTATAAAAGAATAAAACATTTTCCCAATTAAACGGACTTAAACCTCTAAGCCTACCTTTAATAGTTCAGAAGTGTCTAAAATCCAGCTTTTGGCACCACAACATTTTTCAGCGTTTCTAAGCAAGTTTATATCTGAATTCTCATTGTTATTTTCGGGGTTTAGTTATGGAACTTGATGTTTGCATTAAGGGTAGAAGAAGCGTTAGAAGCTTTACTGATGAACCAGTTTCAAAAGAACAAGTTGAGGCAATCTTGGAAGCGGGCACCTGGGCGCCAACAGGGATGAGCAGGCAGCCTTGGAAATTCATAGTCATCGAAGACAAGAAGGCGATCAAGGTTGTCTCGGATGAAACCAAAATTTTAGTTAGACAACACATGCCGCCGCTGGCCAAGCAGTTTAACACTGAACAGGACGTCATCTGCTATGACACACCCATGCTAATACTGGTATGCGCAGAAAAAGACAAACAGTGGGAAAACCTCAACCTGCTCGACTGCGTGCTCGCAGCCCAGAACATGTTTTTGAAAGCCTACGAACTGGGACTTGGAACATGCTACATGGGATTCGTCAACCTGTTAAACGCCAAGCCAGAAGTACTCAAGAAAATCGGGGTTCCCGAAAACCTCCAGATGATGGTACCCTTCATCTTAGGACACCCAAAAACGCCGCAGGGCAAAGGAAAAAGAAACAAGCCAGAAATCACAAAATGGATTAAATAATCAGCGCTTGACTTTTGTGTCTACGCTTGTACGCTGAACAGGAAGCTGCCGTCGGGGATCATCGTGATTTTATTGAACAATCTTCAGGAAAATCGCCATGTCCGCAATGTCGGAGATGACAGACAAGCGGCGTCTTCTGTGGTTGCTTAGGTGCTACAACAAACGTTTTTATGCTCGCTTTCGTCAATCGCTTGATAGGTTAACTAGCGTTTCCCTGCTGGTTGGCGTTTTGGAGTATGTGAGCGAAGGAGTACAACACAGCTTTTTGGGGAAACAGTGTGGCCTATCCAAGTTGGCGTTTAAGCGTTAACTTGTGAAGCATAAAGATGCAGAGTTTAGCGTTTTAGTTTATGCATCGCTGTGTTTTCAGTTTCCGAAGACTTTTCTGAGCCGAGTTTTAGGAATCAAGACAGGTCACAGGTACTTAGCAACGAAACGGGAGAAATGGAGAATGCAACTAGTCGTTATACTTAGATTGGAGAACATTGGGCTACTTGCGCTAAGACATAAGTCTAAACTTCTCTTGGAAACCTCTGGATTTAAAATAAACCAGTCAAGGATTGCTTTTGTGCTGGGAGGTGGGCTTACAGCGCTGTCTCATCTTAATTGTCCACCACCCGAATTAACGCAAACCAAACTGCGGTGAGGTGCAGGTAATGCTGTCGCTAAATCCGAAATCCAAGGTTTTATTGGCAACAACGATCACCGTGGCCTCGCTTGCAGTTCTGATGTTGCTAAGAATTGACGGTTTTACTGCCTCCCTATTTTGGATATATAGTGTGTTAATGACTTCTTTCTTAATCATTGTAAGCATGCTCACTGTGAGTTACAGGCCCATACCAGACAGGGGTTATAGACCTGGGGTGTCGGTAATTGTACCTGCAAAGAACGAAGAGAAAGGCATAGCTGACACGGTGAATGCACTACTTCAAAGCGATTACCCAGAAGATAAGCTGGAGATCATTGTAGTCAACGATGGAAGCACAGATAAAACAGCGGATGCTGTAAGAGCAATAAATTCGCCTAGAATAAAACTGTTGGATTTTGAGAAAAACCGTGGGAAACGAGCGGCTTTCGCATCGGGTTTTTATGAATCGAAAAATGAGATTGTTATCTGCGTAGACAGCGACACCTTACTTGATACGCAAGCTATCAAACTTGTTGTTCAACCCTTTGAAGACAAAGAAGTTGTAAGCGTATGCGGACATGGTAAAGCCTCAAACATAAACAAAAACTTACTCACCAAACTGCAGCACTTTTGGTATCAAGACATGTTCAGACTGTTAAAAGGTATGGAATCCCAGCTTGGCGCAGTTTCATGCTGCTCAGGAATTCTGGCAGGCTACCGCCGAGAATCAATCGAGCCCCTGATGAACAGTTGGCTAAACGAAAAATTCCTAGGCAGACCCATTTACATCGGCGACGACCGACAACTCACCAACCTGGTTCTATGGAAAGGCCTAGGAGAAGTTAAAGATGGAACACGCAACGCAAAAGTGATCTACCAGTCAAACGCGATAGCCTACACTCTTGTACCTGAAACTTACAAGCATTTCTTCAAACAGCAACTGATGTGGAGTCGTTCATGGATACATGGATCCATTCTGGCAAGCCGCTTCATCTGGAAAAAGAAAATGCCGGTTCCGCTACTGTTCTTCGTTTACCAATTCTTAACCGTCATCTGCCCATTCGCAATCGTATCTTCGCTTATAATTACGCCCCTAACTGGAAACATATTGAGTGCGGTTTGGTTCTTGCTTGGAACATTATACATCGGTTTGCTTCAAGGCATGAACCTGTGGTCTTTCGGATATGATTTCCGGGCATTACTGTATAGAACGCTGTTTGTCTTCGTTTCGTTCTTCATGAGCATTACTGTACTTCTGTATGCTTGGATTACGCCTTGGAAGGGCGGATGGGTAACAAGATGTGACAAGAAAAAATGACTGAAAAAGAACGCAAGTCCAGCAGAATAGTAGTAAGCTACAAAATAGCTGCTTTCGTAATAATCATGCTGTTTGCGCCGATTACTGTAGCTGCCGTTTTACATCAACCCCCAAATCCCGGGGCTCAAGCGGCTTCTCTTAAAGCTAACGACATGGCGAACTACCAGTACCAGCTAAATATTCCTCAAGCTGGACAAAAAGTTGTTTGCATAGTTTTCGATGATGGCTGGCAAACCCAATACACCGATGCGCTTCCAATACTGAACTATTACGGGTACAAGGCAAGCTTTGCAATAATAACAAGTTACGTTGGAACATCATGGGGGAGCAGCGAAGGGCTCTCATACATGACGTGGAATGAAATTGTGACGCTAGCAGACCACGGCAATGACATAGAAAGCCACACATACAGCCATCCTGACCTAGCCACGCTGTCTAGCGCGTCAATTCTTTATCAAATCGCTGAGAGCAAGCAAGACTTAGAAGACCATGGGATTAATGCTCCAATTTTAGTTTATCCAGACGGTGGTGGGGCTGGGAACGCTACGGTTGAAAGCTTGACTCAGCAGTACTACGTTGCAGCGCGTGGAATAAACCCTGTAAGCCTTAACATGTCTCAGCCGTTCGATAGATATGACTTACCTGCCTACACAATGGAAAACACCACAACCATTAATGATTTTGAGAACATTGTCAATAGCGCAAACAATTCAAGCGTAGTCATATTGTACTATCACAAAATAGATTATGAAAACGTCGACACAGCCATCACTCCACAAGAATTCACAGCGCAAATGCAGTATCTCCACGACAACAGCTTTACAGTAGAAACAATGAAGCAACTTTTCACAGCAACATCGTAGGAAACCAACTTAAGTTCAACCCAGTTTGACCTTATTGTCAACCCAATTTTTTCAGTCTTGGTTCAGAATCGCCGACACTAAACGGCTTAGAACATAAAGGGATTAGCCACTACTTTTAAACCTCGCCCGTTTTAAGATGCAGTGTTTTTCGTTAGATTAGGAACTTATTTTGGGAAATCCTTATGAAAGGCGACGCAAAAGGCACATGCTATAATTAACGATTGAAACGTGACCTTAGAAGGTTTGTTCAATAAGAGCTTGGTAAGATGTCGAAGTCGCTTTTCGATTCTCTGAATCATTTCATTCGAAGACGGTACAAGTGGGTTATTGTGGCGTGGGTAGTGGTTGTTCTGTTTTCGCTTTTGCTTATACCCAGTTTCTTCGCCTCTGTCTCCTACAACATCACAGGCGGTTTCGGCGGTCCATCCAACACGATGTCGACCAAAACAGCCGGCATCATTCAGGCTGAATTTCCCAATTTGAAAAGCAACGATAACAACATCATAGTTGTCGTGCAGAATGCCTCGGTGTATTCACAGGCGCTGAGGCAGGTCATTCTTGGTCTCAACGGAACCTTGTACAAAGACTTAAACGTGGGCAATTACACGGGTGAACAAAGTCTTTACTGGCTGGAGGCAACTCTTCTTAACGAGTCCTTGCCTGCCATCATTAATCAAACGGCGCTTCTTCAGCCAAACATCGTCACGATAAACTCGGGTTTATATTCTCTGCAGGGCAACCTGTCCTCGTTCAGCATTGGTCTGTTCCAGCTGCAGGACGGCATCAACCAAACAGCCCAACTGGTTTACGGTGTTCCAGCATCATTCGTAACCGTCTGGCAGGGAGTATCCCAGCAACTCGTCGCCATGGGTGATACGAACCCGTTTGACGCCAATGCGCAAGCGAACGCCACAATGTACAGCGTTACCGACAACTTCGGAGGCAACGCGGAATCCGCTGGTTACTACACGGCTTTCTTCAACGCTTGGAACGCAAGTTACCTGACCCTCCCCAGCAGCACATCGGTTTCTAACCGTGAATCTTACGCCATAGGCGAGGCTGTCACGGCATTCCTAAACAATCCACAGCTTAATACTCAGACAAGTCAAATGATCGGTCTCGTCGCTTCAGGCCTTACCGTTGCAAATTGGGATCAAGCAGCGGCAATTGAGAACTTGACGATTACCAACATGGTTTCAAGCATTCCCACATCTCTTTCAGCCGCCCTTGGCGCTTCACCTACGAGCGTGGTGGATGAACTCTACAGTTTCGGGCCTTCCCCATCCAACGCGACGCTTGGAAACTACGCGATCACCCTTTTAGAGAAAAGCTATTCTAACCTGACCGCTTCGGATGAAGGTTTTTCGGTTGCTGACCTGTTGCAGTCTGCCTATCAGCTTGGTTCAGCGCCGAGCCTATCGCAGACATGGGATTTGACGTGCGACCTTGTCGCCAATGCTACCCAAACATCATTTACGCAGTCGCCGACGTTCACCGTGAACAGTGCTTCTTTGAGCAGCCTTCTATCCACGCTTTCACCTAACGCCACAAGCATCGATGTGAACCGAGCCGTCGACAACGTGATTGCAACTCAATCATACCAAAACTACCCATACGCCCTTTCCAAAGCGTTAACAGGCAACTTTGTTAACTCTCAGAACGATACCATGTTAATTGTCTTCAGTTTCTCATCCAGCCCATCCGATAACACAATTGCTCATGTGCAGTCTGATGTGGAAAATTCAATGCTGAAGAATTACGGAACAGTTTACGTGACTGGCGGTTCAGTTTTGACTAAAGATGTTGCCAAGGCTTTCATACCCGCATTAGAAGTCACGATAGGACCCGGCATTGCGATTTCACTTTTGATTGTAGGCTTGCTCTTCTTGGCGCCACTCGCGGCGCTTATTCCTGTTATGTTGGGAGGCGTTTCGATTTCAGTCGCACTTGCCGCAATCTACGAAGGAGTTGTAAAGATCGGTCACGGAAGCCTAACTTTCCTGACTCCAACGTTAACTATATTGTTGATGCTGGGTTTGGCGGTTGACTATTCAGTCCTGCAGCTTCGGAGAACAAGAGAAGAGCGGCTGAACGGGAAATCACTTGATGAAAGTGTAGCCATCTCATTCAGGTGGGCGGGGCAAGCAGTTCTTACTGCAGGCATCACAGTTATTGTCGCCTACATCGTAATGGCCGTTGCGAACGTGCCGATCTTCAGCGACGTTGGAACCGCGATAGCTCTCGGTGTCGCAATTTTGCTGGCAGCATCTTTGACTTTGCTGCCCGCTCTTGAAATTGCTTGGGGCGACAGAATTTTCTGGCCAGGGC
>JBEKWR010000018.1:0-37606 GCA_049512935.1 Bathyarchaeia archaeon | reverse complement strand
GTGAAAGAAAACCAACACAAAAAGCACGAATGAAACCAAAAGCCCTAGAGAAGCGGCAGGATCACGAGCCCAGTAATCAAGCCGCCGGCTAAGCCAAGCATGATTGGGAACGGTAAGCCTGGGAAGATTCCTTTGCGTTCAAGCATGAAAAGCGTAATGACTGAGCCAGCCATGATGCCCACCACCGAAACCAGGCATGGAAGAACCCCGAAGGGAACGTACGAGTGGATGAAGTAGAAGAACATGGAACCCGTCAACATGCTGTAGAACACCAAGTCACCCAGCCCCATCTGAATATCCTTAAACGAGTAACTTAAACCCTGAAGCTGATCAAGCCCCCCAGAGGACTCAGCGATCTTCCCCACTGGACCACGATAAACCGCGAAAACATCGTACACAGCCAAAAACGCCAAAATCAAAACGGCGCTCCACAGCGGAATGGCGAAGCCGAAGAAGATGCCTAACGCGCCGCCGATGCCGACCACAGCCACGTTTCGAGCCAGGCTGCCTAAGCGGAAGACGGCAACGTCAAACAGCACCGTAACAACCAAAGACAAGGGCACAAGCACAAAAAGGCTGTTCAAGCTGGGAACATAGGCGAGAAGCGCGTTTATGTAGAACAGCGACAGCAGCAGGGACGCCGCGGTCATGGCGACGTAGATCAAGCCTTTGATGATGTTTTTGCTTCGCCGTTTAAGCAGAAGATAAAACACGGTTGCGCTGATCGCCACGAGAACGACAAAGTAAATCGCGTTGCCAACGGGCGCAGACGGGCTGTTGCCGCTTATAGGCGTAACTGGAGGAGCCGACGACTGAGGTTGAGGCAGCAGAAGGTAAGCGCAGCCTAAACCGAAAAGGATGCTTGCCAGTACAGGAAGCAAATAAACAACTTCAAACTTGAAACGATCCAGCTCTTTGCTTTTCTGCTGCTCCACAGTCTGCTGATTCTCAGCCATTAATGCAACCCTAACCTGTCAATCGCCAATATTGCCTGCAAATAGTCTTGCCCACAGAATAAGCTTTCCTTTTTATCCGTGTCAAAAACAGAATTAGAAAAATGCATGACGCAAGACCCTTTTGCGCAGTGCTGCAGACCCAAAGTGTGCCCCAACTCATGCACAGCCTCCTTCTGAACCCGCGAAAACAGAACGTCCAACCCAGCAGTTTCACCGTAAAAACTGGGTTTAAGCCGCCACAAAGAAATCATCGCCGCCTTACCAGGAGAGTACGCTTCACCAAAAACGTAGTTGAGCCCAACCGCAAAAACGTCAACGTCAACCACCCCTAAAACCCGATCAAACGCCTCGTTGGAAGCCGCAAAAAGCCTGATTTGACTAAGAATCACGCTGGAACTGTACTGGTTACGGTCTTTGACAAATGCATCGGCTGGCACAGGCAAAGGCTCCTTAACGGCTAAACAATCAGTGTCGGGAAAAACCCTGGGCAACCCCTGAATTAACCCGGTCAGCACCTCAGACGGCACCTGCCCAACAGGCAAAACACCGATCTTCATAGCAACAGCCTAAATCTGGTACGTTTCTCCAGTCCTCGGCGCCACGGCATCCAACCCCAACTCGGACTTCGCCCAGTTCGCGAACAACTCACAGTTGCCCTCAGCGCCGTGCACAGCAAAAACCTTAGGTTTGCCTCCGAGCCGTCTTAACCCCTCCTTAAGCTGGCTTGCTCCACAGTGAGATGAGAAATCAAAATGCCTGTACTGAGCCTTAACCTTACGCACTTTCCCATCAATCGTCGTCACACCCTTATCAAGCAGCTGTTTGCCAGGCGTCCCAGGAATCTGATAGCTAACCAAGAAAATAGCGTTTCCCGCCTTCTTAGCTATCTTGGAAACGTAAAACTGGGATGGACCACCCTTCAGCATACCCGCAGGCGAAATGATAACGCATGGATCCTTCGAAGCCCTCCGGCGGTCACGCCACCCGTCAACCCAGTCAAGCGAATGCATAGCGTTCGTGAAAAGCCGCGGGTCTCTAAGAAACTCTTTGTGATCCATTATTATTCTGCTGGCTTCCCTAGCCATCCCGTCTAGAACCACTGGAAACTCAAAATGATTTGCCGCCAACACACACGCAATCTCCTGTGCGCGTCCTACGCCGAACGCGGGCACAAGAACAGTTCCGCCTCGCTCAACGATGTCGGTTGCCGCCTCAGCAAAACTCTTCTCAAGTTCAGGCCGCAACGTGTGGTCTTCATTCGCGTAGGTGCTCTCCGTGATGACCGCGTCGAAATCGCCGTAGTCCATTGTTGCGCCCTTTAGCAGCATAGTATTTTCCATGTTGTAGTCGCCGGTGAAAAGAATCTTCTTGCCGTCTGCTTCAACCTGCACCTGTGCGCTTCCAGGCGTGTGCCCCGCATCAAACAGTTTAATCTTCATGTCGCCGATGGTTTCCTCCACGCCGAAATCCAGATGATGGTTGCTTCGCATCAACGTTTTAAGCTCAAGATACTCAAACGGCAAATAGTAACTTGACAAATGAATAAAATCCTCAATTAGAATCTGCGTTAACTCAAGGTTAAGCCTGTTCGTGTACAGGGGCTTCGAGTCGTTGATATAGAAGATCGGCAGCGCGCCTGAATGGTCCAGGTGACTATGAGTTAAGATTAATGCGTCCACTTCTTTGGGCGGGACATGCATTGGGAAACCAGGCTCATTGCCGAGCATAATGCCGTAATCTAACACGACCTGTGTCTTCTCTGATTTAACTGCTATGCCAATTCTGCCGACTTCTCTTGCGCCGCCTAAAAATCCAATCTGCAAATAGAACCAATCCTCTGTCGTTCTGTCTTTAAGTTACCCCTTAACATTTAGAAATTAAACTTTGCTCTTTTAAAAACATATTTATCCCTTTGTCACCTGAGCAGACACGGAACCCTTCTTAATCGCCTTTAAAACTCCTTCGACGCTCAGCGAACAATCAATCTTCGCGTTGACGCTGAACAACTCTGACACTTGATGAGCGTCGCTGCCCGCGGTGCCAGGCAAACCCATGCTTTTCGCCAGAGCTTTAGCCTCGCTGTTCGCCTTAGCCGACGAATTTCCGTTAAGAACCTCAACTGCGTCAAACTTGTAGTTTCTCGCCAGATCCCCCATGCCGTACTCGCGGAATGGATGCGCCACAACCGTAACAGCACCGATGCCCCTGGCGTAGTAAACCACGGATTCGGGAGTCCAAGGTTTCGGCGGCAACTCGTCGGTTCCTAAAACCAGAACGTCACCAAGCTCCGTGCTAATCTCGACACCTGGAACGATTAGGATGTCAGGGTAAGCAGAAGCCAACTCAACCGTAGCCTTAATGCCCCTGACGCTGTCATGGTCAGTTACGGCTGCAACCTTGATGAAACTGTGCGCACAAAGCATGTCAACAAGCGTTTTGGGTTGAATAAGCGAATCAGAAGAGTAAACAGTGTGAATATGCAGGTCGGCTTGAATCAACTTTACTCACCCAACTGTTTTCGCAGAATGTTGCTTAAACCGACTAAAATCTCTTTGCTCTTCGACGCGTCTGCTTCAACCGATTCAAACGCTAAACCTTTAGTGCCGCAAGCCGTCGCAACTGCAGATTCAACGGTGTCACGCCAGAGTTTAGGGTCATTCAGCAAAACTACGCCTGTGTAAGACGAACGTTCGATGTACTCTGCCGCTTGGCTTGCCACGTAATCCACGGTTTCCACGTCAAGCGGCACCGCAGCCTCATGCTGACTAAGCGGGTAAACCTCGTCAAGCTCCAACGGGACAACTCCGAACGGGGCAGCGTAAACACAAACATGAATTTTCCCCGTCAACTCGTCCCCTAAACTGCGGAAAAGTTGCCTTATCTTCTTGAATTCTGGCGCTTTATGGAACGGCTTATTTCTCGTTTGTGGCACGAGGAAAAGGACTTTGGCTTCTTTCGGCGGGTCATAGCGTTCGGCTAGTCGTTTACGGTAACGGGTGATTTCTGGACGCACAAGCCCTACGGAGTCAAAATAGAAGAATCCGCTGCTTTTCACCGTTGGACTGTATGTTTCAAGGAGTTCACCGTGATTGCGGAGTTTCTTGAGGGCTGAAAGCAGCGCTGGGTGACCGTGAACCCGCATTTCCGTGTGCTCCCAAAGCCTGCCTTCCCTTATGGCTTGTTTGATGCGTTTAATCTCAGCCATGCAGACGTAAAGGTTGTGCTCAGCCAAGAAAACCTCCCGTTCCTCCTTCGGCTCCTTCACCAAGCCCTTCGGCGTTTCCGATGAGCATCGAGGGCAACAGCATGGGAAGTAATCAAGCTCTCCAAGACGCCACGTGCCGTTCTCAGTCATGTAACGGTCTTCGCGAGCGTACAGTGCGTATGCGGCTGAATCGAAAAGGTCGCAGCCAAGCGCCACAGCCAAAGAGAACATGGATGGGTGTCCAGCGCCGAAAAGGTGCAGCGGGCGTTCAATGGGTAAGCCTTTTTTTGCGGTTAAAATCATGTCTGCTAAGACATCGTAGCGGTAGCTTTGCATCACTTCTGTTGGGCTTCCGAGTGCGTGGATTTGGAAGGGGAGTTTTCCCATTTCAACCGCTGATTTTGCGACGAGGTCCAAGTGTCTTCCGCCCTGGACGGGTCCAACCCATAGGATGTCGTCCCGCGTCTTGGTTTGGAAGAAGTCTTTTGCCCTGCTTAGGGTTTCATCTACGGTCATTTGCGCTTGTTCTTTGGTTATTTTCCATCCTGTCGGGATGTCAAGCATGGTGGCGATGTCGCTGTCGATGCCTTCTTGGTAAGCGACGATTTCTTTCTGGCTGACTTCAACTTCGCCGTAGACAAGAATCTGGTAGGCTCCTGAATCCGTCATGACTGCGCCGTCGTAACCTAGAAACTTGTGCAATCCTTCGTTAACGACTCGGTCGCCGTAACGGTTTCTGAGTATGTACGAGTTAGTTATGATGGCTTCAAACCCGTAGGTTTCCTTGAGCTTTCGAGGCGTGACAAGCTGGATGCTGGGGTTGATTACTGGATAAAGAAGTGGAGTCTCCACTGTTCCACTTTTCGTTTTCAGTTTGCCTATTCTGCCCAGCAGGTCTTTCTGTTTAATTTCAAAGGAACTCAAAGCTGAAGCCTAAACAAGAATCACAGCTCGCTTATAAAAAACACTAGCCTTGAGAAGATTGGACGGGTGGCTTAGCTGAGCCCGCTTTGGCGTTTTTGCGTTTGCGTTTTCGCCGTTTGGTCGGCTGGGATGCTTTTGCTCTTCCGAATTTTATATTCAGGACGACAATTATTGAGGCGGCTAAAATGAAGGCAATCGCGATGACGAGGATGCTGTCTATGTTTGAATTGTTGAGGTTGCCTGTTATTGCATGTGGTGTCTCTTGTTGCAGAAGCGGGGAAGTTGGGATAGGTGTCGGGAATAAGGTGGGTTCGACGTATGGAGTTGGAGATGGTGTTGTGTAGATCGGGGTACTTGTGGGAGTTGACGTTGGCAGTGGTGTTGGGGTAGAAATGAAAGATGGGACTGTTGGTGCATTTGGGTTTGGCGCGTTCAAAGCTGGTTCGAAAGTTACTGTGCCTAAGTGGATTGTGTCGTTTTTGCTGTCCCAGATTGTTTGGTTAATTGTTGGTATGTCGGTTGATCCCCACCAGTTGTTTGCAGCGTATAGGTTGTTTGAATCAGTTAAGTGGATGTTTTGGGTGTATCCGCCAGTGTAGTTGTAATTGTTGAATATGTTGTTGTATTCTATGGTTCCTGAAGGGCTCCAAAGTCCCGCTGAGTTTGCTGTGATGGTGTTGTCTTCGATAGTTCCTGAACCGCTGACTCCGCAGATGTTATCGGCGATCGCGTTGTATTCAATTGTGGAAACAGAGTTTGGGCCGCTGCAGACTCCGTCGTTATCGTTGTTCATGATGTTGTTCTGCTCTATGCTTGATGAGCCTAATGTCCAGATGCCTGAGAAGCAGTGTGTTATATTATTGCTTGATATGGCGACGCTGGTTGAGGCTGCGGTGTAGATTCCGTAGACGCCTGTATAGTCTTGGCCTACGATTAGGTTTCCTGTGATTGAAGCTGAGCCGCTTTCCACGTCGATTCCGTCGGTTGAAGCGACGTTTAAGCTGTTGCCCGTTATTGCAGTTGTGGAAAACTGGTTGTTGTTTATGGTGATTATTGGGGATGTTTGGGTTCCGCTGAAGTAATTGTTGCTTATTGTCGGTGAACCCTGCGTGATGCTGATTGAAACTGAGTAGATGTTGGCGTAGCTTATTGTGGAGCCTGAAGATGCCGTGTTAAAGGTTATGCTTGCGGAGTTGCCGCTGTTGCCTTGGAAAACTATGGGGTTGCCGTTTTGTCCTTGCGCGTTTAAGACGCCGTACACTTGGATTTGGTAGCTTTCCAGGTTTACGGTTACTCCTGGCTGAATGGTTAATGTCGCGCCGTTTTCGATAAATACGTTTCCCGTGAGCGTGTATGGGCTTCCTGAGCTTGTCCATGCCATGCTTGTGTTTATGGTTCCGATTTCAAGCGAATCCGCGTGGACGTTTTCCGCGTACAGAAGTCCCATGAGGATTAGTGCAGTTATCAGGATTGCGCATGCAAGCTTCCGCAAGTTTTTTTACCCGAATACCCACTGTTAGCCTGAAAATTTAAGCTTATTCCATAATTGACGGTTTTCGGGTCTGATTGGGTTTTTGGAGGTTTTTCGGTTTTCTTTTTCTAGATATTTTTAAGTTGCGACTTTCCGCTACGGGAAAGTTGCGACTTTCCACCTTGGCAGTTTGCGTTCCCTGTTGCTTTTTTGGTTTGGGGCTTGAAGCTGTTTGCTTGTTGCGACTTTCGTATGGGCGGGATGCGACTTTCCATGTTGACTCCATGTTGAGCTTATTGTCGGTTATGGGCGGGTTTTGGGTCGCTAGTTTTCTAGGTTTGATTTTTTGGCTTTGCGTTTTATGCTTCTTGCGGTTGATGCGTCGTGGGTTCAAGTCCCACCCCCGGCACCACTATAAACTCAAAAAGAAAAATGCTAACTACGGAGTGTCTTGGTTTTCAAAGCAGTTTATTGAATTCTTCAACTGAAAGGTCAGCTTCCATGATAATGGTGCGTAACATTCCTTTCCCAAGCGGTTTGTGTGCAGGAACAACTATCATGGTCTCATTTTTTCTACAACCGAACAATGAAATGTATTTTTCTTTGTCTGAAAGTCGCAAAACTATGTGGCTGCCCTTCTGATTGTTAACTGTGTAGCCGATGCCTACGAGAGCCTTGACTACTTTATCATAATTAACAGGCGTTAATCTAAACAATGATTTGCACCGTTTCAATAGGAACTGGCTCGCCGTGCTGCTTTAGCGCCTCAAGGTACGCCTGTATTGCTTCCCTAACGTTTTTCATAAGTTCTTGCTTTGTGTTCCCTTCGGTAGCGCATCCAGGCAGGTCGGGAACTCTAGCGATAAGAACGCCATCTTCATCCTTTTCAATTATAACCCTATATCTGAGCATATGTTTGCATATGAGCTTGGAAATTCTTAAGCTTTCCCTTTCCCTGATAACCTTCCAACATTTTGATGGAGGAGGACTTAAGATCCTCTGGCGCAGGGCTTCGTGGGCTATGTCCCACCCCCGGCACCACTAAAAAGCCGGGTTTTCTCAACAGGTGAGTTTTAAGGTTTCTTCTGCCTCGTTTATGGGTCAATTTAGAAAACCGCATTCCCAACTTTTGGGTGAGGGGGGCGGATAGAGAATAGCCTGGAGCATGTGCTCCCCCGCCAAATTCAGCGCAGAAGATATAACATCTTGCTTAAAAAACGACCGCTGTTTGATGAGTTGGCAACTCTTTCTATGTTATGGTAGCATTTTTTCTCTTCTAATAAGCCTGCTTGACAGAAGCAGCAACGCAACTGACAGGGCAGCGGCTAAAGTGCAAAGCAATAGGTAAATTATCAGTTCTGGGCTGAATCCGAGGAAAGAAAGGTAAAAGGTCGGAAATATGAACGGGACGCCAATCGCCATGCCGAGAGGAGTGTTAGCGCCCACTCGTTGCTTCTGTAACGAGCTAAAAGCCATCATAGCCACAGTAACCAACGAAACCACGGAAAAACCCATAAATGCCGTTAGAAACAGCATCAACAAATCCAAAGCAAAGACCGCCATTAACCCTGCAATAGCACCTGCAATCAGAATCGCGGCGCCTTCGCCTATGAAGAGGATTAGGGCAAGGAAGAGAGCGGCTTTCAGGTATTGCTTGAAGATATCGCTTTGATTCCAACCAAGAGAAAGCAAATACTCCAACACACCGTTGTTCTTATCATAAACGTAAAGAAGTGTAACCGGTGTTGCAAAAATTAGAAGCCCAAGAGACATAAACGAGACCGGAAGGACAAAGACCGCCGCACTTGAACTTCCTGCAAGAAGAGATAGGGCAAATATCACAAAGATCCCAAGGCCTGCAAGACCCATCCCCATTCCTGTCAATATTTTACTTAGGTTGAGGCTACGCTTTACAAAAACCAACGTATTGTTCATTTCTCATGCCTCCCTGCGTTTTGAGTGCTGGGTGATTCAAATAGTTCCTGCAATGGATTATCTAATTGGCGCATTTCAGTGACTAAGACGCCTTTTTCAACGAGTTTTTTGAGGGTAAGTCCTGCTTCTTCAGGGCTGGATACGCTTAAGACGTAGTAGTCGCCCTCGCGTTTGGCATCGACAATTTTTGTTATGTCCGTTTGGGTTTTGATGCCTACACGGTAATTCTTGGGCTTGATGTTTGAGATTCTATCAAACGTTGAAACTGAGCCATTCTTGATTAGGACCAGGTAAGTGCCGATGTCGGTTGCTTCATAAAGATTATGCGAAGAGTACAGAATCATTTTGTCCTTGCTTAGCTTTAATATAATATCACGAATTTCTTTTGAAACTACTGGGTCCAGATTTGCCGTGGGTTCATCTAATAGGTAGAGGTCTCTTTCGCACAAAAACACTTTCGCTAGTGACGCCCTCTTCTTTTGTCCCTGAGAAAGATCTGAAAATCGTTTATCCCTCAGTTCGCTGAGGTCGAGCAATTCAAGTACCTTGTCTGGGTCTCCTCCCTCCAAGTTGGAATAGAACTTGAGTGCCTGGTACACTGTCATCTCTTCAGGCATTGCGTTTTGGGAGAAGAAACTCAGCTTTTTACGGGCTTCACGTGAGCTAGTTATGTTTTGTCCGTCAAGAAGAATATTGCCGCTAAATGGCTCCAGAATACCCGCGATTGTCCTAAAAAGAGTTGTCTTGCCCACGCCGTTTGGCCCCAAAACAACGTAGATTGATGGCTCTTGCAGTTTAAAGCTTATATCATGCAATACAACTTGCTTATTATAGCCAGAGGAAACATTGCTCAGTTCTAAAGCAAGCATTTTCCCGATTCATCCTCAGTAGTTTATAGCGAATGTCATCTAGGTTCTTGTATTTAAGCCTAGAATTGCTAAGAGTTGCTGGCTGTTTGTGGAGACTGCCACAAGCAGAAGGCACAGGGCAACGTTTTAGTGCCTAGACCACCCACACTACGCTTGATTAACGTGCAGACGCCCAAATATCACATCTACATCGAGTACAGTGAGCCTGACAAGTCTGGCTTTCGCTTCAACGTTTCCCACGCAGAACTAATAGGGAAAATCCAAGAACCATTTGCCAACAGCGAACCCTTCTGGTTTATGGGACGTCTCCTCAACCCAATCAAAGTCGCCAAAATCGTTATCTTTTGGTCCTACCAAACAGCTGACCAACTGCACTTACCCAACCATGAAAGCCTCATAGCAGCTAAAGACAAAAAATACCTCATCGACAACATCCTCAAAGGCAAAGTCAAAGGCGTTTACCTATGCACTGAGGAATTTGTGGCTGTTACCCAAAAAAAATCGGCGCAAGCCACACAAGCTCAACCCGTATTTTTAACCCCAAGTGGCATACCGCGGCGAATAATCGTTGTTTCTGGAACAGATGAAATAATGAAGCAAACCATCACTGGAGCTTTGAGAAAACTCGGTCTCGCCGCCATAGTCATGAGTGAAGAACCCGTCCAGGGCAAAAAAATCGTCGACCGCTTCGCAGACTACGCCGATGTGGGCTTTGCTTTGGTGTTGCTTTCGCCTGACGTTTACGTTTACCCGAAGGGTGAAGAAGCTACAAAACGCGAACGCATCCCAAAGCAAGACGTGACTTTGATGTTTGGCTTCTTATTGGGGAAACTTGGGAAGGATAAGGTGCTTGCCTTCTATCGGGAAAGCTCAAACTTTGCCTTTCCAATAGATTTTGAAGGCGTTAAATTCACAGCCCTAGATGACCGCGACAGTTGGAAGCTTACCCTCATACGTGAACTCACCAACTGCGGCTACACGGTTGATGCTGAGAGACTTTTAAGGTAAGATAACAAATACCACAAAACCATATGTCGGCGCAACTCTAACAAAACGGCAAAGCGCGGTTATAGTATAGTTCGGTAGGACAACAGTTTCGCAAGCTGAGTACCCGTCTTCAAGTCCCACTCAGCCACCAAAAAGCAACTGCCCCCGATAGTAACGCTTACGAGGGACGTTAAGCCCCACCGCAACAATTATTTTTGGGAAATCAATGCTGTATAGACTGCTTGGGCGATTATTTTGGCACCGTCGGCGCTGGGATGTATGCCGTCAACAAAAAGTTCTGGGTGATTGAGGAGCGGCGTATAAGCATCGATAAGGTGAGTATGTGTTTGGTTGGCGACTTGTATGATGTTTGGGATTACGTTTTTGATAAGAATGCCATTACTATAAGACATTGTGTTATCGTAAATTGGAGGGGGCTCTACAAGCCAAACCGTGGGTTTTGTACTAAGTGATTGGAAACTGTGAACAAGAGACGAATAGTCCGCGATAAAGGCAGCGTTGGTTTCGTTTAGAGAAGTTATTGCATCATTAGTTCCCAACATAATGATTACTATGTTTGGTTTGAAATTCAATGCGACTCCAAAAGCAGCCTGACGGGCATAACTCATGCCAGTGACCTGAGCCACTGCGGCTCCGCCAACACCCAAATCGCATACAATATAGTTCTGTCCAAGTGACTTCCAAAGATCAATCGTGTATTCTGTACCTCGTGTTATGCTGTCTCCAATGCAGGCAACTCGTATAGGGCTAGTAACATGCAATTCGTAAAACTCAAAAATAGATAGGGACGCCAATATGACTATAAGGACAACTGCGGCAAGAAGAGTTTTTCGCTTGCTTAGAGCCATATGAAGTAGCTTTCTCCAATGAGCCTAATTTAGATTTTGGCAAAAACAGTTATCCAATTAATTTTCCGCCAATAGGAATTTTTTTTATGACCGCAATTAAGCCTAAGCAGATAAAGAGAGTGCATACGGTAGCTATTGGAATTTCGATTGGTGAGGGAATATTTAGCACGCTAATTCGTATTCCTAATGTCCCACTGTTGAGTACCTGCAAAACTATTTGATGCATGAAAAAGATTGCCAAAGTGTTTTCGCTTATAAAACGTACCAGTCTGCTAAACCAAGGTTTGCTGTTCCCAGGCCAGCTCCTTGGAAACTTGCTTAGAAGCAGAAAAGCGGCAACAGAAGACAAAACCACAGTCACGGAGCTATAGCCATCGAAGAAAAAGTTGTTTCCGTAGACGACTCCTAATTTATTGAAAGGGACCTCCAATAATATTAGTCCAGCAAAAGTTAAGGCTAAGCCTGCCGCCAGAAGCGCCAAAAGAATTTTAGTTTTAACTTTAACGCCCATAAGATATAAGCCTAAAACGAAGTATCCGATGTATCCACCGAACAGCAACAGGGAATTATCAATTTTTAGTCCTGTTACCAACTGAACAAACGGTGGAACAATTGCCCCCATAAACCATAGGATTATGATGTACCGCAGAATGTTTCTGTTGGCGGTTTTAACGACCATTCGCAGGACAGGCGTTATCAGGTATAGACCCATGATTGCATAAATAAACCAGAATTGGTTATAGGCGCCTCCTTGCAAAAGCGATTGAGTTATGGAATAAGGGGTCAACGCTACATGATTCGCATAATAGTCCCATATGAAGTAGATGACACTCCAAAAAACAAAAGCAGTTCCAATGCGAGCTAACCTTTTTTTAAGAAACACCCTGATTGGCTCGTCGACCTTAGATGGCTGAAGAAGTAGTGAGCCGCTTAACATAAAAAACAAAGGGACACCAAGCGCAACGAAGGGCAGAAAGAGGTCTGACCAATAAACGAAGTACATTGTAGAATTTAGCGGCGGTACTCCTCCCGTGAACTCGTTAACAACATGATATGTTACGACCAGTATTATGGCGACTGTTCTGATTAGGTCTACGGGGAGTGGAAAGACACTACTTTTTGAGTTATCGCTACTCTGAATATGGGTTACCTCAAGCAATGGTTGCTTATTTGCTACAAAAATCTTAATAAAGTTTTTACATTTTCACGACAACAAACCGTTTCGCCAAAAAAAGCTGTTATAGAAAAAAAGACAACCAAGGCATTGTTTGCATTTAGAGAATTCGAATGAATTAACCTTAACAACCGATGACGTCCTGCTTGCACTAAATCTTTAGACACCCACCCGTTACCCAAGATAGAGGAGGACAAGATCTTCTGGCGCAGTGCTTTACGGGTTCAAGTCCCACCCCCGGCACCATTATTTCAAAAATCGAGGGATGGCTGGGGTTTTCTCAGATCCAGCTTCTCTTGGTTTCCGGTATTACGTCAAAATGCGGATTGTCTGACAGAATGGTTGCTTGACCTTTCAGGGTAACCTTTACAACAAAGGTCATTTTCAATCTCAATAGCCAAAAGAGCAGCACTACCCTAAAGAATTTTCCTACTCGACTATCAAGAATAGTTCTTGCATAAAATGCATCAAAAAGGGAATTGAGCAGCCTCACGCCCTTTGATTGTTTTCTCGGCTGCTTTTAAGGAAGATGGAATTATTGGTTGTGGGATTTTAAGTGGTTTTTATGTCATGCCATAAATGTTTTATATAGTTGGTTGTTGGAAGTCATAATGGGTTAACTTGGAGTAGATGGAAAATGGCGGATAAGAGACCATGGGAATTCGATTTTGAAGCAAAATTGCCCGAAGAAAAGGAGTCTTCACCGGTTCCAGAGGGGACTTGGAAGGAGATAGTGGATGAGTTTGAGGAAAGCCAGAATTCCACGGCAAAGTTGGTTCTGAATATTTCTGTGAGCCTCAACACTGCGTTGGTGAAGTTAAGAAAGGCGGCAGAGCAAACTAGTGTTGAAGTTGTTTGTCAAAGGCACGTAGAAGGTAAGACAGAGAAAGGTCATAAGAGATACTTGGTAGATGCAATTTTCTTGAAGAAGAAAGCCATGACTGCATAGGATTGAGTTTGGCGTTTTCCGCTTGGATCTTTGCTAGGCAGGCGCTTTTTGTTGTCGATGGGTTTCTTTGATGGCTTCTATGAGTGCACGCTTTCTGCTGATGCGTACTTGCTGCGGAATCTGTCGGGCGCCATGATTTTTAGACTGGTGAGTCGTGGGTTGTTTGTTTGGAGAATTGTTCGTCTGAGTTTGTGATTAAAACTCCGCTCACTATAGAAACGGCTGTTGCTGCTAAGATAAACAGCCAAGGAACCGTTAGCGCGTAAGTGTCAAACGCGTATTTGAGCACAACGACGTTAACAACCAAGAGTGTGCACACGGCAAAGATAACCAGCGCTTCGTTCTTCTTTTTCAGCGACAGAACGCCGCCTAAAACACCGAAGGCGAAGGCGCCCAAACCCGCCACCGCCATAATTGCCCAGTTAAACCCGTGTAAAGTAGCCTCCACCGCGACGGCACCCCAGTAAAGGCTAAAAACTGAAGTAAGCAACAGCAAAACGCCGCCTATCAAGGGGAACCTTCCTTTTCTCCCAAAGGCAGCAGGCTCCGCTGGTTTTCTACGCATAACCAAAAATATCGACGCCAAGATAGCCACAAGGATTAAACCGATAATTACTCCGTAACCCCAGAGCGTTTCGTTTGCTTTCTGCGTGAAGCCAAAGGCAGTGTGGGTTGTGGTCCAACCGTTCTGTGAGGCGGCTACAAGCACGTATGCCGTGGGGAACGCCGTGGAAACCGTCGCTGAATACTCGCCAGGCACCGACGTTTCTTGGGCTGTTATGCCGTTGATGGCTACGTTTGCTTGGCTAGCTATCTTGGGAAGAAAAGTCTGGTTTGAATAAGTGTCCTGCGCTGGGAGGGTTAAGCCTGCCTCGGGAAGCAACAGGTAGGTAACGTTCACCGTGACCGACACGGTACCCGCTGCGTCAGTGTTGTAATTTACGAGGGAAACTTGGAATGTGTCCCACCAAACGGTGACTGACTTCGCCAGTAGACCGTACGTTTGATTTCCACTGTTTTTCATGAGGGCTGAACTGTATTGGGTTCCATCTTGCGTCACCACCTTTGATGGCGTGAAGGTTATGATGTCGGCGGTTGTTGAAGAATAATTGAATGAGAACTCGCCAGACGTCGAATTTAGATCAAGACTGCCTAACGCGCCTTCTTTTTCTCCTGAAACCTGCATCGCAACCATCGCGTTGCTTACGAGTTGACCTGAACTGCTGCCGTAGCTCCACACCGCCTCAAACGACAACGTCCAGTTTCTTCCGATCGTGGTGTAAAATTGGGAATCACCTGTCGGCTTCACCGTGATCCAGTAGTTCCCGCTGGTCTGCGCGTACGCCTTGTTAGCTAAAAAGGGCGCGAAAGTTGCAAGAAGCATCAGCGTTAAGAGAACGAAGAGGGCAGCGTTGGTCTTTTGTGAACGCATGGTTGATCGCCTACCGTTTAACTTTTAACTCTTATATGCCTTTCTAGCATTTGCCGCATGTTGCAACCAAAGAAAAACAACCGTTGCTTTTTGCAGGCGCCGTTGAAGGGCTGCGTCAGACATGCAAAGCCGTTTTCCACGTTCGCCGCTTCCTTCTTTCCTTTTCGTAAACCCCAAAAGTTGTTGTTGATGTTGTTGTTGATGATACGAGTTTTTTCCTTCTTTTTGCCGCCCGACAGGGGTTCTTTCGCAGCTTTAAGCCTGACCCAGCCAAATGCGGTGTGGTCAGCATCCTTATATCGCAATGTTTGTCTATAGTTGGCAAAAGAGATGTTAAACCATGGTTTGCGCAGTAGACATCAGCGAGACACCGCAACTAAACGACCCGATCCTCATAGAAGGGTTACCAGGCATAGGATTCGTAGCCAACATCGCGGCGCTACACCTCATAAAAGAGTTGAAAGCCAAGCGGTTCGTCCAAATCTTCTCCTCGTCATTTCAGGACTTCGCTGTTACAACCGCAAACGGCAGGGCTCTTTCACCCATCAACGAACTCTACTACGCCAGGCGGGCGGATGGCGGACGCGACTTGATCATCTGGTACGGTAACACTCAGGCGCTGACGACGGTTGGGCAATACGAGCTTGTGGGCAAGGTGCTTGATTTGGCTCAGCAGTACGGGTGCCGACTGGTAATTTCAATCGGCGGCTTCAAGAAAGACGAGGCTCAACCAGTGCCGGGAATTTACAGCACCGCAACGGATTTGGAAACGATGCAGGAAGCGCTTGATTTAGGCACAAAAGTGATGGTTGGGCACGTTTTCGGCATCGCTGGCTTATCTGTTGGTTTAGCAAGGATAAAAAACATGAAGGGCTTCTCGTTGCTTGTCGACACGCCTGGCATGAACCCTGACGTGAACGCTGCACGGTACGCCTTGATTACTCTTGGAAAATACTTGAATCTCAACGTGGACCTGTCAACGATTGAGGAAAGCGGCGGGGAGATTAAGAAGATTTTAGAATCATTCGGCATCATAAGAAGCATAACAGAAGAAAAGAAGAAAGAGGAAGAGCAACTGCGCTGGTTTATTTAGGGTTTAACTTCACTCATGAACTGCTCGTAAACTTTTTGCACTCGGTCGGCGGCTGGACCTGAGCCTTCAACGACGCCTTTCTCGGTTAGTTTCACTTTATCCATGACCCAGATGAAACCCTTGTCGTCATAAAGTTTAACCATGGTGGGGAAGACTTTTTCAAGTCTGTTAGCTAAGGCTTTGAGGTCGAAGGGTTTTTCAGCGCTTGAAATTTGAGCAACCACGTTCCCATTTAAGAAAACTCGATGAAGCAAGGTTCCAATTTCATCTTTAGCGTCAGCTATGCAAAGACTCATGTTGTCCTGGTTAATACCGATGAGTGTACCGTTGAATATTTTTCCAGTAGTCGTCACTACACACACGTTTTTATCTGCCAACGCTGCGACTTCAGTGAAATACTTTCTTTGCGCTACGGACAAGTTTATTTTCTCCTTACGGATACGAGATTGCACTACCACTATTTATCTTTAATATACTCGTGACACAAGAAAACGATTGGCGGCTTGATGTTTTCAACTTACTTCATTCTTGCTTTGATTTTTTAGGTTTTCTTTTCTTGTATGTCGCAGTTTTGCTTTAGAAATGCCATTGTGTTAGCGGGCAGGTCCCGTTCCACCATGAAGTTTGGTCCAACCCAACTGTTAGCGCCAACCTTAACGCCTGGCATAAGCAGCGATTTAATTCCTGTCTTAACGTTGTCGCCCAGAACAGCGCCGAGTTTTTTTCTTCCCGTGTTAACCAGCTGGTCTTTCACCATCATTTTGATTGAGCCAGCGTCAAGTCGGTAATTAGCCGTTATGGTGCCTGCGCCCAAGTTGCAGTGTTCGCCAAGAATGCTGTCGCCAACGTACGAGAGGTGCCCAATGTGCGTGTTTGCCATGATGATGCTGTTTTTGATTTCGCAGGCGTTTCCAACGCGGACTTTTTTGCCGAGGCTTGTGCTTGGGCGGATGTAGCAGTTTGGTCCAACGTCGCATTCTTCGTCGATGAAGACGGGGCCTTCAATATAGGCGCCTGAACGAATGCGGGCTGATTCTGCAACTGTGACTGGACCGATGAGGTGCGCTCCCTGCTCAATGGTGCCTAAAACCTTGTGTTCCATGCGTTTGAGCGCCCAATTGTTAGCGTCCAGCAGATCCCATGGCCTGCCCACGTCAAACCAGTCATCTTTCGAAAGCTGCGCCGCCAAAACAGGTTTGCCTTCGTTGGCAAGTAGCGTTACAGCTTCAGTTAGTTCCCATTCTCCTCGGGTGGAAGCTTTGGTTTGCCGTATTTTGTCGAAAATTTCGTGTGAGAGCACGTAAACTCCAGCGTTTGCGAGGTTTGACGGCGCTTTTTCCGCGGTAGGCTTCTCAACTATGCGTTTAACTCTTGCTTTCTCGTCCAATTCGATTATTCCATAGTTTTCAGGCTTATCAACGGGAACCACGGCGACTACTGCGGCTGTTTTTCCAGGCTCAAACTGTTGTAGTACATTTTTTACTGCGTCTAACCCGAACAATAAGTCGCCGTAAACGAGGACGAAGTCGCCATTCACGTACGGTTCGGCTACGCTGGCGGCGTTTCCAGTTCCAAGCACCGCTTTCTGCTCGGCGTAGGTGATGTGTAAGCCTAGTTTTTCGCCTGCTCCAAAGTACTGGCGAATCGCGTCGCCCATGTAATGCGTGACGATGAGCGCCTCATCTATTCCTGCGTTTTTGACGGCTTCTAGGCAATACTGGAGAATCGGTTTGCCGCCTACCCTGATTAGGTGTTTGGGTCGGGTTGCGGTTAACGGTTGGAGCCTTACGCCTTCGCCTGCCGCTAGTAGTACAGCTTTCATTTCATTTCAGCCTCAATTTGCCTGTGCTATTTAATGCTGTTTGCTTTTTGTTATTATTCTTTTGCGCGCCGTTAAAAGATTCCTACTTCCGCCCATGGACGCTGAGGGTTTTGTTGGTGTCGCTTGGCTTTTTAGGATGTTTTTGCGTTGGCTTTTGGTTGTAAATAGTAGGTCCTCTTCGGTTTTTGGGTGTTTGTGTTTTGTGTTGCTTTTTTGGTTTGGGGTTTCGATTTGGTTCTGGTTAGGGTGCGGGAAGGTCTAAAAAGATACGAAAAGATACGGAAAGGTTGGGAAAGATGCCAAAAGGTGGGGAAAGGCGTGCGGGGCTGCTTTTCTTTTGTTGCGGGTTGTTTATTTTGTGGGCGGTGTTTGCGTCGCTGGCGGCGGGGTAGGCGGCGGGTTAACCGTCACCGTTTGTGAGCCCGTGATTGTGCTGTCCTTTGAGTCTGTGACGGTGATCGTGTGGGAACCTGTGGAGTTGAAAGTGGCGGCTTGCTTAAACTTGTGAACGCCCTTTTCGCTGGCTTCAAACGTGTAGCTAGGCGGCAAAACAGCCTGCTTATCATCCGATGTAAAGGCAACCGTCCCAGTGTAGCCTGCCGCGGTTTTTTTCTTGGCGTTCTTCGCAATAACCTTGAAGGAAACGGGGGTGCCTGCGGTAGCTGGATTTGGAAAGTCAGAAAAGGCTAGTGATACGGCGGGTGCTGGACTTTTGGATGTGGCTGAATCGGGGCCTGCGGAAAACAAAGTTGAGGCTAACTCGTCGAGTTTTTCGTTGAATTTTTTCGTGGCGAATCCTGCTAGGAATGCTATTGGAAGGTAGATCACGAGTCCTTTTGAGTAATCCGCTGTCGAAACGGTGCCTAACGTTAGTAATCCGCCTACGATCAAAAGGTATGAGAACAAGCCGACTATGAATCCTGTTACTGGTTGATAGATGTACCACCAGTCCCACTCGGTTTTGAAGTCGTCTTCGGCGTTGTGGTAGACGAAGCCTCTGATGCCGTAGAATACTCCGCCGATTCCCCCAGCAACTCCCGTGTACAAGACCGTTTTTAGGAGTACACTGCTTAGGTGCATAAGGTAAACGGTGCCGGCGATTGCTATCAGCACAAGCAAAGACGCTAAAAGGTAGGATCCTACATAGGTCTTTATTTTCTCAAGTTGTTTCTCTTCTTGCTTCTTCTTTTCATCATTTTCGTTTTCTTCACCCATTCTGTTCACGTCCGACTGTTAGTGGAAGCCAACCTGCCATCCCTTGCTTGGGTCTGGTGTGGCGTCAATGTGGAGAGAGGATTTGGAATAGAGCCCGTTAAAAAGGCGTCATACAGTTTAGGGATAAACATCCCAGATTGATGGTTTAACCGAGATTTTTTTTCCAAAAACCTTTGTTTCGATGTTGTTTCCTCTCAAGGTTTTCTCAAACAATTACTGATTGTTTGGTTCCCTAATAAGATTTTGCACTCACCGCTAAACCGATGCAATTGTTCAACGCATAAACCCTGCCTGCTTCAACGTAAAAAAATAGGTTGCGCTTTACCCGGCAGCTCAAAAAAACTGGTATGCTATGCTCTGCTGAGAAATCTGGAGAGTGTTGTCCATGTTGGGTGTTTGCCTTCTGGGTTTGAGAGGTAGCAGGTTGCAACCGCGTTTGCCAAGGTCAGTCGGCACTGGTCTGAAAGACCGTTGTGGTCGCCGATGATGTTTCCCGCCGTCCAAGCGTCGCCCGCGCCTGTTGCCCGCAGAACTTTGACCTTGAAGGTGGGTACGACAACCTCCGTTTTGCCATTTAACGTGGCTGAGAAAGCTGTGGTGTGCAAGTCGATTCTTGACCGCAAGTTTTTCGCCAGAACCCTCGCCGCCTCCATCGCCAACTCCGCGAGCGGCGTGTGCTCTTTTTTCTCCTGCATGGTTTTGTCAAGCAGGCTTGCGTAAACGACGGCTTCATTTTCGTTCAAGCTCAAAACGTCCACTAAGCTGGATTGAAGGACTTTTTCCATCAAATCGGTGATGGCGCATCTGTTAGGCGTGGGGTCGGCGGTGTCATAATAAGTTTTGCACGTCCCGTTTTTCTTTGCTCTCCCGAAAACTGCTTGGGCAAGCCTTGTGCCCTTTTTCAGTGTGCCAGCCCAGTTGAAAAGACACGCGTAATCCGCGCCCTCTATGGCGGCGTAGTCGCTCTCGTTCAAGTCTTCGGGACCAAAGTCGGCTAAGGCTCCTAGGTCGCGGATCATTACGTTTGCTTTCTCATTTTTGTTTTTGAATTCAAGAGCGGTCGTTATTGAAGCCTTGCCTTGAACTTTAACGTGGGAAGTGTCTATCGCTGTCTCCCGAAAATAATACTTGATTTGTTGCAGCCCATACTGGCTCGTGCAAACAATCGGCGTAACCTCAGCGTCTAGATTTGCGAGGGCTGACGCGACATTTATGGCGTTTCCACCCTGCATGTCAGTCTGAGGGATGCCATCAAGGCTGCCCCCTTTGCGATCTGCCACGCCAGCGACCAAACTTGAAAACTCAGCTGGGTTCCAGTTCAGGTTTATGAGTCGATCAAGGAAAAAATCGGGTAAAACTGCGACTTTGCACTCTTTCTTTTTTTGCTTGGCAAAGTTTTCCAGTTCTTTTTTGCATTCTGAGATGGACATAACCAGGCGACCTCGGGGTGTTTTTCCACAAAGCTAAAATAACCAGACGATTAAAATGTTTTCATCGCGGGGTAGAGGGGATTAGAAGTTGGGGAATTTGAAGTTTAAGACGGAAGTTTGTCTTCTTTCGCTTGCTCTCTCACTATTTGTGGCAAGCGCGTTCTTCTATTCTTACCAAACTAGCAACGTGGCGCTGACTCTCGCTTATCCGTACCAAGGATTCAGCCTTGCGCTTGTTGCTTTTGGTTCTGTTCTTACGCTGGTTGCTTTTGTTTCTTATTCAAGACGCGGCAAGAGCATTTACGTTGAAACCTAAGTTTCGGGATTTCTTGAGCATCTAGATGAGGATAGACCTGACTATCAACCAAACTATGTCTCCGCACAGCAACGCAACGATTAACCCTGCGGTTATGAAGATAAGCATGGGCAAACCTGGGGTCGCCCACACGTAAGTGTCGATTTTTCCAGACTGAACAGCGGTAGACAGCCGTTCAACGATTCCGTCTCTTCCATCTTCGCTTGGAACAACCACCAGTTTCCGATTTAAACTGTTTTCGTTGCCTGCCTCAACGTCTTCCATCGGGAAAACGTGCCATTTCTCTTTTAGCTTTCCAATGGTAACTTTGTAACCGGTTATTAGGATGAGAATTTTTTTCCATGCTGATTCATGCGCGAGTGTTCCGGTGAACATTTCTTTCCGATTTTTCTTGTGCCAAACAAAATTGTGCAGTATCATGTACAAGCCGCTGGCTGCTGCGAATAAGACGCCGTTGCTGAAGATGGTTATGGGAAATATGACTTGGGAGACAGGCGACAAGCTGTTTGCTATGATGGGCGTGAACAGTGCCACGGGGGCGAAAGGTAAGGAAAAAGCGATGCACATTAATGCTTTTGAGTCAGCGCCGCCGAACGCGCCTGAATAGAACAGCAGAAAGGCTAACCCGACTGTGAAGCCTGCGCTGATGCCGAAGAGGAGAAGCTTTGAAGGGTCAAAGAGCAGGAAATCCGACAAGCTAAGGGCGAGGGCTATTGGCGCGTAGATTGCCCAGACGCGGTTGCTTACTTCTCGGGTTTTGAAGTCGCTCCATGACGAATAAACAAGGAAGGCTGCGGTAATCGCCACCTGTGACCCGACGAAAAATAATTGGTAGTTCAATTTAGCCCCTTCCTGTGTTTCTTTCGATTTAGCTAAAAGTATCTGTGATTAGTATTTATGAAATATGAACATTAAATACTTATTCCAGATACAGGGGACGTAGTGGTCATATTTTCAGGGCTCCGAAACGCTTAGGCTTCACATCAGCCAACAGACTGTGTCAATTGTGTAAACCAAAAGAATTTGGAGTGGAGCCATCAAAGGTTCATCGCGCCATACCATGCCACATCCAAGGCGGTTTGGTAAGAAACAAGGCTAATGTCAAATGGGTCTTTGAGGTTGTTTAAGTTGAGGAGTCGGCTTCTAGTGCTCCCCGTGAATTCGGGAGTAAGAGCTTCAAAGGCGTAGAATTGGTTATGAGATGCTAAAGTAGCTATTCATGCGTAGGCATTACAGTTAGCTTTCCAAATTCTTTTCCGAGCCAAGTGAAACCGTAGGCGGTTGACTCGTGACGTATCGAATTGTAATATTCTTGAAGTACGTGGTGTCTGAGTTTCTCGATCCTCCGAAACCTAATTCACCGAAGTTCCTCGCTTGGCCGCCTCCGAAATTGCCCTGAACAGTCCATGCGTTTGGTTCAGGTGTTCCAACTGGCCATATCTTGACCTGACCTTGTCCGCTCGCTGGATTAAGCACTTCAAATTCCATGTTATACCAAGTGTTTGTGGACCAACTAAAGCTCGTATGTGTTCCCCAGCTTCGCAAATCGTTTAAGAAATCTAAGCTGTTAGTGTCTTGATGGAACAGAGCACAGTATCCTTCTCCATCTGGAGAATCTATGCAACAAGACAGCCCGATTCGGCTTTGATCGCCACCGGCGAAAGAGGTGACGTCAATTTGGGCAAGCATATCCACGGGGCTGTTAACATTCCCAAGGGCAGTGATAATTAGCTTGTTTGGATCTCCTGATCCTCCAACGTTCACAAGTGTGTTGTTTTGAATGGACCACGTACCTCCTCCTGTCTGGACGGAATAAGCTGCTTCTTTAGTAATGTCCGCCTCATTTGGTCTGTTGAAATCGTCAAACCACAAGTAAACGTTGCTCCTGTTGTCTGGCGGAGTGCTTGCGGTTGGATTACCATAGTACATTATATAATTGCTTTCAGCACCGTTGGCGGGGATGTCTGCTTGGGTTTTGAAGTAAATTTGAGTCGAATCTGTATTAATCCCTATAACATCGCGATCCAATTCGACAAGAGAGGAGCCGTCTTGATAAACAATTCTAAGGTCGTTTTCATTAGGAAGCATTTTGCCTGACGCAATCAGACTTGAAGTATCCATCGTTAAAAGCGCAGTGTAGCCAGACTTGAGCGTTGAACCCACGTTATTTTGAACGGTTATGATTCTTTCGTAGGAATAGCCTGCACTACTGAAATTGCTTGGGATAACAGTAAAGGTTTTGCTAACATAGCTTGTACCGTCAGTTGCAACTACCGTGTGTAAGCCTACGCTGGATGATAATGGAACTACGAAAGTTGCGCTGAACCCTCCAGCACTTGAGGAAGTAATTGTTGCAGGTGTTGTGTTAAGGTTAACTCCATCAAAACTTATTGCGATTGAAGAGTTGGCGGCGAAGGCAGCGCCAGTCACTTCGACATTTGAACCGGCAATCCCCCTGTTTGGGGTCAACGTGATTATGGGCCCAACTGTGAACGTCGCTGAGGCACTATTTGCAAATATGTCAGTGGCGCTGACTGTGTAAGATGACCCAGTTACCGAAGCAGGTACGTTGAATGTGATTCCAGGCGGGATGATGCCTGAACTGCTCGCAACAGTTTTGGCTACGATTTTTCCATCGTAGGTGATTGTTATTGGTGAGTCAGGGTTGAATCCGCATCCAGACACCGTTACTGGAGTTCCAACGCGACCTATATTTGGAGAGAGTGTGATTGAAGAACCAGTTGATTTGCCCTGCAGGACAGTTATTGTAGGTGGCTGCTCGACAAGCGGCCATAGTCCTGCTGAGTTTCCACTGTTCGAGTATATTGGGTTTGTTCCCGAGAAAGTCGCTACAGCCCCGTACCAAGTCACGTCAAGCGGTGTGCTAAAGGCGACTGAGCCCAGAGATGTTACTGGGTCAAGTTCGATGGAGGGAGCGTTATTGTTCACATTTAGGGCGCCAGTGGGTGTTCCCGCGAATAAATCAAAGGTGTAGAGTTCCTGATTAGCAGAGTCTGTGAACATTATTCCTGCCCCCTGCAATCCTGAGTTTATAAGCTGGCTCCAATGATGCGCGGTCCATGTCCCGTTCGAGAATCCGTAGTTAAAAAAGAGTCCAGTGCCGTTTGTAACATTCGGAATTCCGTTTATGGTTCCGTTCTCGGTCATAGCTTGCGGCTGACTTACTGAAGTTGTCAGTTGAATTGGACTGATATCGTTGATGTACCGAAAAATGGATGAGTTTATGAAAATTAATCTAAGCTGGTATGTGTAGTAAGTTGCGTTCGCAGGGAGCGTTATCACCATTTGGGAGTAAACGTTTGGACAGTTTGTTACTCCACCGCCCCATTCGGATTCTTCCTGAACGATATCTCTTACAGCTCCTTTTTGTATTATGTATGCAGGCGAACCTGATCCAATGCTGGGATGGTCAGCGTTGATGCGCATAAAATCTGCGGTGCTAGTTACTTGTCCTACGGTTGCAGTCACCTGAAAAACACCGTTTGGATAACTAAATTGTAGAGTCATGTTTCCATTTGAAAGAGTTGCAGCTCCAGAGTTGTCGGCACTGAAATAAGTATCTGCGTAGGCTGCGGACGGCTGGACTGCCGTGTCGCTTCCATTCCACCACAATGTCAGGTGCGAAACGGATGGACTTACTTCAAAAACAATCATTTGACTATTGCCAAATATCGTAAAATTGTTCGTCAAACCTAACGGAATCTGGTACTGAGACGCCCAATCTTCCACTTGAAATGGAATATCCGAAGTCGAGCCGGCTTGACATAAATGCAGAGCCTTCACGGGAACGGGGGGAATCGGACGTGCTTGGGTAGTATTAACCAAATCTTGTCCAAAACATTGCATCGTGCCGTTTTGCAGTAATTCCACTATGACGGGGCTGTTTTGATTGATTGATTGATTGCCAAATGTAAAGCCCAGGTTATAACCGCTGTAGGAAGATGCTTCAACCATTATTCCCCGCGAATCCGTGACTTGAACCATAAATGCAGAATTGCCTATTCCGGCAGGAGTGTTAATCAAATAGGTACCGTTGGTGAAAATGATCGGGGTTAAGGCTGGATTTACCATTTGCCAGTTGCTAGTTGAATAATTATAGAAATAAAAGGCAAAGTTCTGTTGTCCTAAACCAGTCAAAGGTTCGGTCAAGTCTTGAGTTACATTTAAACAGACCTGATTGCTGTTCGGCGAATTAAAGATTTGAACACCTAAACTGCAGGAAGTCGTGTAATTTATGCCGTAAATGCCCAGGTCGGTTAGATCATAAACTACGGAAAGCTGACCCTGGCTAACACTAGGATCCGAAAACCAGTTATTATGTAGATTCAGCGTCGTCATGCTGATCAATTCGCCCCAAGAGGGATTCATGCTTTCAATATACTGCAAAGCATCATTCATGTATGCTGTGGCATTTGTGTAAGCGAATGTTTGATTGCCTGTCACTTGAAGAATCGAACTGTAATAACCGACAGTAAAACCTAAAGCTTTGAGAATTGCCGAGTTTGTTTCATCAGTGGCAGTTAATACTTGAGGCGATTGATTTTGGCTTGAATCATAGCGGATCATGGCGTAAACTGCTATCATAGTGCCTATCAGAACTATTGCCACAAGCAAAGCCGCAATTATCGAGAATTGCCCTCGATTATTCATTTCAGCTGCCTCCGACAATGCCCAGCTGCAATACTACAACTCGGTTGCTTCCTGAAGCTGCGTAAGCAGCACTGTACCTTACGGGTTGATAATCACATAAAATCCCAAGCGCCGCCAGCCTGATATCTGGAATTCTTGCCATTCCAAGCGCAAAAAATCCGCCCTGATAGTCCGACTTTACGCCGTTTACCTCCTTGGTCCAGTGACGGTAAACCGCTCCAGGATTGTATCCACCATCATTAGCAGTGCTAAAAAGATTGGTGGCTGCTACCAAATCATACTGACCCAAAATCGAAGTCGGCAACGCCCGTGTAGATGTTTGGTAAGAGGCAGGGTATAGCCCATAATAATTGCATAAACTCAGCGTTTGGCTAGATAAGTAAACGACGCCTATGTCCCCAGTTGATGATCCCGTGTAGAGGTAGGGTTGGTTGTCTAATCCTTCCATAAAAGCGCTAAGCCCATTAGAACCGACCATTTCCATGCCGTAAATGCCCCAGCTGTTTTGAGCTGTGTTGAGAAAACCGGTGTTCGTTACATAGTAAAAGGGGAACCCTACGATACTGACCCAGGTCCAGTTGTATAGCTCTGTAGCCTTGCCTAACGTGTAGTCGTACATAGCGTAAGAACCCGTGTTTGGGTCGTAGCCTTGAGTAGAATTGAGTCCAGAACTGCTGAAAGCCGTAGGTATCGGCACTGCTTCGCCGCATGTATTGATAATTACCGCATTATTGATTGATTCTTTCTGTATTGAATGACCGTCTAATAACTTGGCTAATTGGTTTGTATTTTGAACCATGATTGTGGTTCTGAAGTAAGGCGACAGAAGGTTGTATACCTCTTGAGCTAAACTGCAAGGTGTGTAACCGGTAATCCACCAACCAGCAGTGTCGCTACAGTTCAAAATATAAAGAGTTATGGGAGCTCCGTCTGTTGAGATCTGCTGCGGAGTTGAAACGTAGCTTACATTGGATGAGGCTACTAAGTAAGAGGAATCATCGGAGCCTACTCCGATGTTAGTTGCGTCTGAGAACGAATCGACAGGAACGTACAGAGACCCCCCGTTTGAGGCGGCGTTTGCGTCATAGACCGTTATGTTATAAACTATGTTTGCAGGCAATGATGCTGCAAGTGCGATTTGAAGATGACTCCATTCTGCGGGATTATCGGTTTGAAAGGCTGCAGCGCTTAGATCATAACGGGAGTCCAGTTCTTGAAGTGTAGTTAAAGCAAGCCTGTCCAAGTTTACGGGAGATACTTGACTTGGAGATGGAAGCGAAATCAAGGATGAAGCCGCGACATAGGCACCTCCCAGAAGAATAATGACTAGCAGAGCCTCAACTGTCCGCATCATGTTAACCTACCTCCTGAACGCTTTGTATGCTCCAAAGTGAAAGTGTCGCTTGATAAGAAACGCCGTTGATTTCGACTTGCCGCAGATCTGTCGCGATCCATTCTTGATTGATGGAGGTTTCCCCGAAGGTCAAGGAAAAACCCAGTGAACTAAAACCCCATGGAACCATAACTACACCGCTATTGCCGGCATTTTTGTAAGCTATTACAAGAATTCCAGGCGCATAGCTGCTCATAGTAATTGAAACTGGCAAGTTGCCAGAGCCTGACTTGACTGAGCCGAACGAGTTTGAGCTTCCAACGGAAGTTTGTTCAAACGCGTAATTTCCGCTCTCGAAAATGAAGGTTGAATTGTAAGACAGGGAATCAGCGTTTGCTGAAGTAACAGGAACGTCGTTACTGTTCGCCAAAGTTATATTCAGGGTGGAGAGTGGATCAAGAAACGGAACAATGCTTTCTTTCCCCACTGGAGTATCCACGTAGTAGCCTATTCCTGAGATTCCATCAAGATATGCACAAGCGACGAAGGCGTAAGAAAGATTTGGATTCGGATAAAAGTTTGAGAACGTCACAGAAGTTGTGCCCAGCTGATTAGTTTGAGTTTTCCCCATTTGATTGACAATCGTTTCGAACTCTGGATAGTTCGTGCTAAGCGTAATCGGCAGCAGAAGGTAGTTTACCGTGGCATTTGCAAGTGGAAAACCCGTTCCTCTAGCTGTTAGTGACAAGGTTAAAGGATTTGTTGAGATCTGAGTTACAGTAATATTAACTGTCGGTGAAAAGGAAAGCTGAAATCCATAAGTACGTTGCAATCCAAGCAGCGCGGAAGCTGTGGAATAATTAATCATGTCAGAGTATGGGTACAGTAAATAATTGTTGGGGCTTGTCTTTACCGCGCTGTACGTTTCACCAGTTTTTTGGTAACTTACCGGGGTTCCAACTGAAGAGTCCAAACGCATAAGCGAAAATGGATCAAGATTATAGGTGGATAACGTTGAATCTTGCATTCCGAACAAGGTAGGAGTGCCGCTTAATGGAGTCGACGGAGTCAACAAAATTTCATCCAGAAGGTCATCGCACTCTTTCGCCGTTGTCGTATTACGCTGATAGTCTACTGCAACAGAAAGCGTTTGATCGAATAGACCCACGAAGAGGACGATTGCAGCTAATAAAACTATAATCGAAACCACGTGGTCTACAGATACTCCTGACACGTCATGTCCTCCTATGTTGCAAAATACAGCAGAATCATACTGTTGCTGTATTTGTGGGCGTTAATACTGGTGCTAGCAGAGTTACTCGTAAAAGTCCTGAGACTGGAGTTCCACTGGGCGTTTTGTCCCAAAACAACGATTGCTGAAGCCGAAACCGAAGTTCTAGTCAACGAGAGAGTCAAATTCAAAGTTTGCTCTGAGCCGGAGCCAAAAACGGAAGTTAAGGTTGCAGTGCCAGTGTAAGCGTAGCCGTTTATGTACGCTGGGATTCCAAGATCGTTCGTTACCGTGGCGGATGACAAGGCTGGATTATTTACGAATAGATACAGCTGCTGGATTGCACTGCCAAGTTGGCTAGCTGCGTCCTGAAGCGCAATTGTCTCGCTTGAAGTCGACCAATAATTCATCATCATACTTGCAGCGAATGGAAGCAGGAATATCTGAAGAATCAACAGCGGAATCAAAATCATATACTCGATTGTTACGTTGACCACTTCATCACACCTCTCGCTAAGTTAATCCTATCGAAACCCTTACGTTACCGTTGTAAATTTCTACAAAAGATCCAGCAGGAACAGACAAAGTTTCTGTGGTATGGTCAAAGTTAAAGAATGAATTACTGAAACTTTTGAAACCAGATGGAATTACACCCATGGGAATCGTCGCCGTTATTCGTACTTGATAGCTACTCTGCGCGCTGTTGCTGGCTGCCGCCATGTTCAACCCGGCTCCTGTGAGTGAGAGCGATTGCGAAAGATACGGGCTTGAAGCAGTCACGAGAGAGGGCACGTAAAACTCGTAGTAGCTTTCACTGGAGCTTTCACCTGGCAGGGTCGAGTTGATCACTCTCACAGTGGGCACAGTTACTATTCTCGCATAGGCTCCGTAAGCAACCGCGTTTTCTACTTCAAATACTTGGTAGACAGGCGCTGAAACGCCCTGTTGCAAGAATGAACCACTGCTCGCGGGCACTATCCTGCTGAAGCAATCATTCCCTATACTGTAGACGCTTGCTGGCATGTTGTACATAATCATGCCGGTTGTACAGTTGTAGATAAGTTGCCATGACGCTCCATCGTTGTAGCTGACTTCGAAAGTGTAATTTAGGACTCCAGGTGTGAACGATACATCCCCGTATTTAGCGATGTAATCAACTGCTTCTGTTCTCCCAATAGTCCACGCTACGTTGTCTATCTGAGTTCCTGTTGACTGCATGAAATTTTTGCTTGAGCTAAATTCTCCTTGAGCCATTTGAATGGTCAATTCGTTGTCGGCAAAGCTTACGGTTACAAGGACTAAAACAACAAGAGCCGCGGTTATGATAATCGTGGAAATTGCAGGAGTAACCGCGCGCTTATTTTTTCGCAAGGTTCTTTTTTGAGCTTTGCTAAACAGCTTTTTTTAGTCCTCCATTAGAGCTTTATGAACATGGGGATGAGTTTTGCTGCAATTACCGCGATGACAACGAGGATTGCGGCATGTTTGAATCCGGCAGCGATAGATTCCTCGCTGATTTTTCCGGCGACTATGCCGATGAGGTAACTGTTGAACACCACTGAAGTAAGGAATATTGTCTGCGCCAAGCCTCTTGCCGCTGCGTTTGTTGCTGAAACACCAGTTGTCGCTGTCGCGTTGAAGCCAGTTGTGAAACTCAACATCATCGTAGTGGTGGCGACAAGAAGAATCGCAGCTAAATACGGCATCATAATGTACGGGCGAACCGACATTTTCTTTTCTCTTTCCACTTCATCAGTTAAATTGTTAAAGTTGGCCAACGATTCAATCATGGCGATGGTTCCCCCGCCTACGTCAATAGTTTCCACCAGCAGAAACATAACTATCTGAACCATCCAGCTTTTCGTCCGATGCAGAAAATCCATCATAACCCGCTTCAGAGGAATTCCCCAGGAAATTTCAGCGCTGATTTTTCGCAGTTCTTTGCTGAAGGATCCGTAGTCGCGTTTGGACAAGCTTTCTATGCATTTTTCAGGTGAAAGACCCGTTTTTCGAACTTCTGTTAGGTCACGCAGAAAACTAGTGACCCCCGCCTCTAAACTCGCTTGTTTCTTAGCCATTTTCATGTGCACGATTCCCGCTGGGGCCGCGGAGATGCAAAGGGCGGCAGCTATGGCTATTGGCAAGTCAAGACCCCATTTGATCAAAGTGGTGAAGAGGGGCAGCTGTGCGGCGCCAAAGAAATTGGTGAGTAGCAGCAATACGAATATTCCTACGACAGAGGAAGCGGCGAAGATTTTGTATGGCTTCATCTCAATCACAGGTGTCTTCGGCTGCATGGTGTGGGCCATATAAATGAACATTACCGATAGCAGCGGCGTGAAAAGGTAAGTGTACATGAGGATTCCTGAGAAAGTTGAAAGGCTTGTATTAGTTTGGGCAGATCCGCCTTGAATCTGCTGTACAGCGAAAAGAATGTAGAAGCAAAGCGACATCATGACCATGACGATGATGAAAGTTTCCAGCAGCATCCCGAGACGTTCAGCAGCCGCTTTGACACGCAATGCACGGGTCTTGAATATGTCTTCTGCTTTGCGTTCAAGAAAGTGCCCGATGTCACCGCCAATAACGACGGTTGAAGCATAGCCGCCCAAGAAGTCTTTGAATATGTCAAGCGGATTCTTTTTTGCAGCCTGCTCAAGAGCTGACAGAGGGTCCACACCGAAAACTTCCACGTCTTTCATTATGTCCCTTGCCTCTCTACGCATAGCAGGCATCAAGTCAACTTCAGATAAACGCTTAAAACTCGTGTACGGCGCAATGCCTCCTGACGCCATGACGCTAATGTAAGCAGCCGCAAAAGGCATCTCACGCTCCAAGCCTGTAGCTCTATCGCTGGCGCTGGACGATGGCATGAACAAGAATCCCACAGCGACAAAAGCGGGAATTGGAACCAGAATCAGCAAGGGCAAAACGTGGGTGAGCAAAACAAGCACTATACCCAATACTGAAACAGGAAGAGTAAGTAGGACAGCTAAGAACATCATCGAAATGTAAGCGTCATGAAAAATTCTGACCCGTCCCTTCTCCAAGGAACCCTTAATCGGGTAAACGTGTTCTTGAAAATAAGGAGCAAACCGACCGAACAGACGATAAGAGAAAGCCTCAAACTTTTGGGACAGCGGCAACAGGGTTTTCCTCCTTGCTCATTTGAATTTTTTGGTAAAATTCCTTTGGCCTTGCGTAATACTCCGAGATTATGTGTGCTACTTCTTTGTAGCTTCGGATTTTTTGTTGCCGCATCCAATGTAGAACTGCGCTTCGTCTCTTCGATTCCTCAATCAGATCGTCAGTTGTCATGCCGGTCTTTTTGGCAATAGACGCAAACAATGGGCTGTTGCTTAAGAAGGATACTTGCTCGTCTGCAATCGGGTCCCAAGTGAAAATGTTCACGTAGTTTTCGTACCCTGCAATCTCATTAGTAGAAAGAATACGTCGGTAAGCCTTCTTCACACCGGATTTAACCAAGTGAACACGCTGAACTGAGATGACTAAGTTCATTAACGGAATGTAAGCGGGAGAGATTTCCATGGGTTTCTGAGTTAACCGCTTCACGGCAGAATCCAAGTTTTCAGCGTGCATAGTGCACATGCCACCGTGACCTGTCGCTAGGGCTTGGAATAGGACGTACGCTTCTTGTCCTCGGACCTCACCTACAATCAACATGTCAGGGCGATGTCTCATCGACGCTTTTACCAAGTCAAAAAGGGGAACTTCACCAACGCTGTTTCCGCCCAACCCATAGCTTTGACGGCTAATAAGTGAAACCCAGTTTTCATGGGATAAGTTTAGCTCAGCAGTTTCTTCAATGGTGATGATTTTGCTTCCAGGCTTGATAAGGCACGCCATCGCGTTTAACGCCGTTGTTTTCCCCGCAGCTGTTCCGCCGAGAATCATGATTGAAGCGCGGTTTTCAAGGCAAATCCAGAGGTAAGCGGCGAGTTCTTCGGTGAAAGTGCCGATGTTGATTAAGTCGATGATTGAGTACGGGTCATCCCTGAATTTTCTGATGGTAAACGCTGTGCCGAAGGGCGTGATTTCTCGGCGGTAACAGACAGCAAGACGGTGTTTTCCTGGCAGCGATGCGTCAACTATTGGAAAGGCGGAACTCACGTGTTTCCCAGCCATGTGGACAAGTTTTACAACCATGTTATCGAGGATTTCGTCGTTCTCAAACTGAACGTTGGTTTCAATGCTTTCGAAGGTTCGGTGCCAAATGTAGACTGACTTGTTAACGCCGTCGCAAGAGATGTCTTCAATGTTGGGGTCGCGCATTAAAGGGTCGATTTTGCCGAAGCCTACAAGGTCCCGCTCTGCATGGTAAAGGATCTTGTACCATGAAACGTCAGGCAGCCATCCGAGGCTAATGCGGTATTTATCCACGATTTTCTTAGCTTCTTGAGCGAAGAACTTTCTGGGGTCAGCGATTTCTTCTTTAGGTGACTCGATTTCGGCGAGCAATATTTCCAGGACGCGGTTGTATATTCCCCGCTCAAAATTGTCGAGTTGAAGCTCATCCAAAATGTACTTGTACTCGCCAGTTTTGGGTTCTTGGACTATGAAAACCTGCGCGAATGGTTCGTAGAGCGAGTATTTGTCAACTATTTTCAAGGATTTGGGCAAGGCTTTATTTACGGTTGGGAGCTCTGGTTCAAGCGTTTTCTTTGTGAGGCCTAGGCTTATTTTTGGAAATTTGAATCTTTTTTTAGCGTCGTCTTTTTTTTTCTCTGTGTTCTTGTTTTCCGATGCTGCTTTTGTTGGTTTGGTTGCTTTTTTCTTTGGCTTTAGCTTGGCGAATGTTTCTGTGAGTTTTTCTTTGAAGTTTTGCTCTGGCATGGTGGGTCTGTATTAGGGTTCATGCCGTTCGCTTATTAAATATTATGTCTCAATAAACACTAATGTTGGGGTGTTGAACACGACTACACAATATGGGCGGCGGTTTTTTGAAAAGTCGGTGGTTGCATCGCAACGGATTTAAAGCAATGAGTTATGTCACTACACAAAAAGATTGTGCTGTAAATGGAAGATGTGTAGTTTGAACGAGTCTCAGAAAATCATAAGTCAAGCGAAAAAAGAGGGCAGGCGCGCGCTTCTGGAGCCGGAAGCCAAGCAGGTCTGCATCGAGTACGGTATTCCAGTTACCAAGTTCAAGGTTGCCTCCAGCGAGGCTGAAGCGGCCCAGTTCGCGAGTGAAATCGGTTACCCCGTCGTCTTGAAAATCGTTTCTCCCGATGTCATCCACAAGTCCGACGCGGGCGGCGTCATGGTGAACCTGCAGACCCCCCAGGATGTAGAGGGTGCCTACAAAAAAATCCTTGAAAACGTCAAAAACTACAATCCCAACGCGAAAATCGTCGGGATCCTCGTTCAGGAAATGGCTCCGCAGTCAACGGAAACCATCGTCGGCGCGATTAAGGACCCGCAGTTTGGGCAGACAATCATGTTCGGTTTGGGCGGAATCTTCGTTGAAGTGCTTAAAGACGTGAACTTCCGCATCGCACCCATAACCGCTGACGACGCGAAGGAAATGATAACGCAGCTTAAGGCTTACCCGCTTCTGAAAGGGTTCCGCAACACGCCCCCCGCAGACATCGACGCGCTAGTCGCCATACTGCTGAACACCTCGCGGCTCGTGATGGAAAACCCGGAAATCAAAGAGTTAGACCTCAACCCGGTCCTGGCTTACCAGAAAGGCGCAAAAACCGTCGACGCAAGAATAATACTTGAATAAACCCGCGCCAAATCGGCTTTTCTTGTTTTTTTGTTTTCGATTTTTGCGCTGTTTTTTTTATCAAAAAACAGCAGTTCCCCCTGCCCCGTTTGAGTCTACTAGGCGTCATGTGGAAAAGTATTTTGAAGTAGAAAGGAAACTGGACTGAAATCAAACTCCCGTTTTCAGGGGTTTTCCTGTTAAGTCGAGGCTGTTTTCGCAATATTGTTATAAGTAAGAATATTCTTACTACAGCGCGGTGAGAGCATGGTGGAGGCGTCCACAACTAAAGTTTCCTCTAAAGGGCAGGTGGTTATCCCAGCGAACGTGCGCAAGGCAGCTAGCATCAAGAAAGGCGAGAAGCTTATGGCAATAGCCATTGATGACATGGTTGTTCTAAAAAAAATAATTGATAAATCCTTTGAAGAAACCATGAAGCCAGTTTGGGCAAAAGTTAGGCAGTTGGGCCTTTCGGAGGAAGACATAAACGCCCTCATCGACCAAGCAAGAGCCAAAAGTAGTTCTTGACACAAACGTTTGGATCTCGGCAATGCTCTGGGGCGGCAAACCTGCAGAAATCATAAAAGCAGCCGAACGGAACAAAGTCAGCATCCTGACCTCTGAAGAAATCGTTGCAGAAATCAGTCAGGTTTTGGCTTACCCCAAGTTTACGAATATCTGCGAAGCTGAAGGACTACAGATTGAAGATTTAATTGAGGCGGTGCTGAAAATTGCGAAATTCGTCAAAGTTACAAAAAGGATTAATTTTATTGTGGAACATCCAGCAGATAATAAGTTCATTGAATGCGCCCAAGCTGCAGGAGCAGATTACATTGTTAGCGGCGACAAGCATCTCCTCAAAGTAGTTTGCTACAAAAAAACGCAGCTAGTTTCAGTGAATGCATTTCTTCAAATCATAGAAAACAAATGATAACCAACAGGATTTTTTCAAAATTCAAGATGTCGGCACTTGTCTTCAACGCAAGAATAATACTCGAATAAACCGCGGCAATTCGCTTTTCTTGGTTTTTTCTTCAGTTTTGCCTGATTTTTCTGCTAGACGTTTTGTTTTGGGAAAAGAAAGAAAATACTCCATCATCATCAACAACTGGCATAGAATTAACGGTTAAAATGTTTTGGTGCAAGAATTACTCGTAGACATTTCGTCTTGGGCCTATGGGCTGCAACATGAACAATTTTGTTTTTCTCAGAGACCTTATAGATTATGCGCAGGTTCTTTCCCACGCGTAAACTGTTTTCCTTTTAAGTCTCCATGTAGCCGTTTTCCACTGTAAGCATCTTCTTCTAAACTGATAAAGCACTCTCGAACTTGACCTTTGACTTTTTCCTCTAACTTCCTATAGAAATGCTCTGCCTGTCCTGATAAAACAACCTTGTACTTGGGTTTCAACGGGCTTCTTCCTTCAGAAGCGTGCGCAACTCTTTTACTCTTCCCGCTTTAATGTCCTCTTGCCCTTCCTTGATAGCCTTTACCATTTCGGGGTCGCTTAAAATCTCGAAGGTTTCCATCAGTTCCCCCATAAGCTTGGTAGCTTCATCAAGCTTTTGCTTGGTTTCAACGAGAAGCTTACGATCTTCCTCATCCAAATGAACAGTCTTAGCCATTAAAGACCACTACAGCATAAGAATGCAAAACTCACCTTATAAATTTGAAAAACCAGCTTCTTGAAGAGTGAAATTTCGAGGGCTTAGCAAATAACCTAATCCAAAACACAAAAGTCTCAACTTACGGCACGCCAAAGGTCTCACAAAAAATTTCAAACCAATCCAACCCAACGCAAAACAGTGGTTTTGGTGAAAAGTCTTTTTAGCTTCTTCTGCACACTTAGGCAGTATGCCATCTTTAAAAAAGAAGAATGCCAACAAAAAAGCGAAGCATGAAGCAAAAACGGGCAAGCAATAAATAAGCGTGCATTTTTGCTTTTTCCACGGTTTCGGGTACAGGGGTTGAGACGGTTTAAATGGACCGTATTAGATTAATCCCCCGCAAAACAAGCATCCTCGCGTTTACGCTAAAACTCTGCAGTCTCCTTTTTTTCTTCAAAAAATATATAGCTAAGCTTTTTTCTAAATAGTTACAAACGCATAGGTTAATAGGCTGCCTTACCCAGCTTTCAAAGCGATGAGGCATGAGCAAAACCGAGCAGTCAGAAGACAACTTGAACTTTAACGTTAACAAAATCGTCAATGACGCGTTAAAAGTCTTCTTCAAAGACGCCGTGCGAATCGCCCTCACCAGCCCATCACAGTCCGTTTTCTTTTTGCGAACGCTGCGTTGGCAAAACCAAGCCGCGAAGCTGCGGCAGAGGCTGGAGCTTGAGGGGCTTCATGTGCCGCCGATTCTGGTCATCAGCGTAACGAGCAAGTGCAACTTGCACTGTGAAGGCTGCTACCACCAGGCGCTGAGGGCGAAGACCGACGCGGAGATGAGTGACGAACGCATCGAGCGGCTTGTCGACGAAGCGAAGGAGCTCGGCATCTCTTTTATCGTGCTTGCAGGCGGCGAACCCCTTATGCGCCCCAACGTGCTGAGCATAAGCAAGAAAACGCCTGAAATCATGTTTTTGATGTTCACAAACGGGCTTCTCTTGAACGACAGTGTGCTGGAGCAGATGGCGCAGAACAAGAACATTGTTCCGCTACTGAGCCTTGAAGGCTACCAGATTGACACGGACGGCAGACGCGGCAGCGGAGTCTACAATCAGCTGCTCAAGTCCATGGGCAAACTGAAAAGCTCGGGGCTTTTCTGGGGAGCCACCCTGACCATGACCAGAACCAACTTCGACGAGGTAACCGACGACGCCTTCATCGGGCAGCTTGTCGATGCGGGATGCAAATTCTTCATGTGTGTCGAGTACACGCCTGTGACGGCTGGAACCGAAGATTGGGTTCTGACGGCGGAGCAGAAAGCTGCGGTTGTCCCCATCCGAAACGGCTTCCGCAAAAAGTACAAAGCCCTTTTTATTGCCCTGCCTTGGGACGAAGACGAGATTGGCGGGTGCCTCTCGGCTGGACGGGGCTTTGTGCATGTAAGCGCAGAGGGAAACGTGGAGCCGTGCCCGTTCATAGCCTATTCAGACACTAACCTCAAGGACATCCCGCTTCGGGAAGCACTGCAGTCCAAAATGCTAAAGACGATTCGGGAGAACCACGCGGAACTCAAAGAAATCCATGGTTGCGCGCTGTGGGAAAAACGTGAGTGGGTCAAGTCGCTCGCCACAAACAAGCAGTGAAGCGTCAGTGCGCATCGGTTGTCGCCTGTTTGCTTCGATTTTTCTTTTGGTCGTTAGCTAAACTGATTTTGAGCTCAATACTAGCGAAAATTTGCCCAAAAAGAGGAATCATCCTATTGGATGCGCCGCCGCCCTTCTTTTGGATTCTTGGGCTATGTTAAGCACTTGAATGGACAGCGTTTACACGGGCAGTTTTCGCTTGTTGCTCGGTGGTTTTGGTTTTCGCGGTATAAGCAGGTATCCGGACGCTAAAACTATGATCACTGAAGCCGTGATTCCCACAATCGTAAGCGTCGGGAACGGCGCAATCATAAAGTAAACTGTCTTTGAACCTTCGACTCCGTACGCGTCAGTAGCGTAAACGGTTATGCGGTGTGAACCGTTGGAGAGGGCAGGCAGGGTTACGTTTCCAAGTATGGTCACGTTTGCCGCTCCGTCTAAACTGTAAGCCAGTTTAGTCGCGTTCTCATCCAGGGTGAAAATCAACTGTATGTCCGTTGCGCCGTAAGACTGGTTGAGCGGCATAACCATGATGATGTCGGGAGGCAGCGAATTCACCGAGAAGAAAACCTCGTTAGAGGCGCCCATGTTGCCTGCGCTGTCGTTGCCGTACAGAATTATGCTGTGTTTGCCCTGAGTCAGGTTAAACAGTTCGGTGGTTCCGCTTACCGTGACGTTTCTTTTGCCGTCTAAGCTGTAGCCTACCCAAGCAGTGTCTCGGTCAACCGAGTAGCTTAAGGTT